>CACZQB010000001.1 GCA_902783255.1 Oscillospiraceae bacterium
CAGCGTTTTCGGGTCTGCATCGGGGGCGTTATTCAGCGTGGTTATCATTCTTTCGGTGCCGAAAAGTTCGTTTACTGCGTTAGTCGCTTCGGCTACACCGTCGGTGTAGAGGAAAAGTGTACCGCCTTTTTCGAGTGTAAACTCGTACTCTTTGTAGCGCAGTCCCTCCATGCCGCCGACCACCAATCCGTGCTTGTCCTTAAATATCTCAAAGGCGCCGTCCGCTTTCTTGATCATCGGGTATTCATGCCCCGCATTTGCCGCCGTGACCTTACCCGTCGATATTTCAAGCACGCCTAACCAGACGGTCACGAACATATCCTCGTCGTTGTTCTTGCATATCTGTGTGTTGACCAGTTCCAGAACCTTTGCGGGGCTGCCGCCCATCATAGCAAAATTGTTCACAAGGATCTTGGACATCATCATGAAAAGCGCAGCAGGTACGCCTTTTCCCGAAACGTCCGCTATGACTAAACCCAGATGATCGTCGTCGATCATGAAAAAGTCATAGAAATCGCCGCCGACCTCCTTGGCAGGCTCCATCGAAGCAAATATCTCAAACTCATCTCTTTCGGGAAAAGCAGGAAAAAGATTCGGAAGCATATCTGCCTGTATACGTGTTGCCATTGAAAGCTCGGTTTCTATGCGCGAGGTCTCCTGCTTCTGTTTTTCATACTTTTCGGTAAGGTTATCGGTGATGACGGCAAACATATAGACGGCGGCAACGGTCGTGGCGAGTAATATGAATTTGATCTCCGCAAATACTGCCTGAACGATTATTGCTGCAAGAGGTGCGGCAATATATATCCAATAAGCCCGGAGAATCCGTTTTTCGTATTTTGAACGGAACCGGATAAGCAGATACATTCCTTGTATCAGCATGATAACGGGGAAAACATTCGAGAGAATATACAGCTTTGAACGGTGGTAAACATTGTTCGCATCAAAATAGTAATACAGATCGGTAAAGCTTGCGATAACGAGCATGATAACATGAGCAGCCAGTACTCCCTGCGAGATCAGAGCAGCTTTTTTAGCCTCGTCATTCTGCAAGGCAGAATACTGTATCATTACGATAAGCATGAATGTCATGAACCCCGACACCATGAATTCCGTCAGTGTCACGATACGCAGTACGGTCCTTACCGCCTCCCCCGGATTTCCGTTGATGAGCATTCTGACAAGGTACATGGAAACATAGGTGATAACAAGGCTCAGAAACACCGTGAAATATGCCTTGATCTGTTTATCTATCGGCGATTTTCCCATCTGTATGATGCTGAGTCCGGAAATTCCGATACCTGCCGCTATAATAAAATAGTTTATAATGTCCCATATGGATAAAACAAACTGCATCTGTTTCCCCTCCTTCTTATTTATGTATCGACGTCCCGTTCCCGATAAATGCGATGTGACCGTGCTGCTAACGCTAATATGAGTGCTGCCCGCAGGGTCAACTCAAAAGACTTGATATTTGTTTTCGGGCTTTTATAGTTGCTTTCTTTATATGAATTGCTCTTTTGTATCATTATATCATACGATACGCAACAAATCTGCAACAAATCATAGGCTATACACAAAAATAGTTTACAAAATCTGCAAATGCTATTTGTACAAAATAACGATTTTGTGAAATTGGAAAAGCTGAAAACCTTTTTTTGCAAAAATACGGCGCATTTCGCTCTGCGCTGTGGTTTTATTCCGAATTGGTAATATCATCTGAAACTTCCCGAGTTTACTTGACACCGCAGCCGACTTTTGTTATAATATACATATTAAATGATATGTAAAAATATGTAAACCGAATCGTTCTGCTTGTTACAATGGCGGATCTGTATTGTTTCACACCTTAATTGAAAGCAGAATTTTGGTTTAAAGATGCACCGCACTTGGGAGGAATTATCTATGTCGTCGATAAAACAGGAAGCGGAAAGGTGTTTGAGATGCAAAAAACCGTTGTGCTCAGCAAATTGCCCTGCTGCAACGGATATTCCGCGGGTAGTTGAATTATTTCTTGACGGAAAGATCAAGGAAGCGGGTGAAGTACTTTTTTTCAACAATCCGCTTTCCGCCGTTACTTCGATAATTTGCCCGCATGAAAGGAACTGCGCGGGTCACTGTGTGCGCGGGATAAAAGGCGAACCTGTAATGTTTTACCGTATCGAAGAATTCGTTTCAAGATTTTATCTTGAAACACTCGAAATTCCGGAAATAAAAAAGAACGGGATCAAGGTCGTCGTTTCCGGTTCAGGTCCCGCAGGGATAACGATGTCTATTTTGCTGCTTCTCAACGGTTATGATGTTACGCTCTTTGAGGCGGAGGA
>CACZQB010000002.1 GCA_902783255.1 Oscillospiraceae bacterium
ATTCTCTCATTTTTTCCATACCTCTTTTCAGTTCTTTTTTTGCCTCGAACAAGTGCCATTTGACAGTTCCGAGAGGTATACCGAGTGCATCCGCGATATCAGCCTGCCTTCTGTTTTCATAGTAATACGCGATGACGATCCTGCGTTGCAGTTGAGACAGAAACGCGATCTCGCTTTGAAGACGTTTTACAGTCTCCGCATCAGTATCGTCTGAAAATAAGTCTGACGGGTCTTCTGCTTCGGCGATCATTTCAAGCGATATTCCGACCGCGCTGCTGGATGCGTCGCGATAATAATTGGCGAGAGTATTATGCGCGACCGTCCATATAAACTTACCGACGTCTTCTATATCGTCGTGCAGAAGCAAAGCACGATAGGCTTTAAGGATAATATCCTGCGACAAATCCTCCGCGTCGTGTATGCTTTTGCATCGTTTCAGTGCGAAACCGAAAACAGGCTTCAAATATTCGGTTATGAGTATCTCGGCGTTTTCTCTGTTCACTTGTTCGTACCTCTTTGAATGCATTCACTCATATAGACACTGAAAACTGAAAAGGTTGGTAGTTTTAAAGCTATTTTTCTGTTTTTCCGCATGCAGCGATTTTTTTCTCTTCGTTCTTTTTCGAAATAAGCATTTTTTCTTTAATTCAGATTCTCAAATCATTCTTTCTTTTTTTTATTTGATTATTTACTGCTGACTACATAGTGTCCTGTTTTTTTGTCTTTTCAATAAACGCTTTTCCGCTTTCATCCGATGATTTTTCAAACCAGATATCCGAGTATTTTTTCTTTAACGGTTTCGCACTTTTTTCTCGTATTTTTCGATACCAGAAGCGAATAACGGAGGGTAGCCAAACAACTGCGGGATAAAACGGTCCGAGATAAATATTCTGAATAGCATGACCGTGTTCATGCATAGATATCACTTCGTTTCCCTTAGGTGCTATGAAAAACAGTCCGAATGAGGCTCCCCAATCAATATCCGGAATTTCAAAACGCCAAAGCCATCCGTACCTTGATGATTTATGGCCCAAAACTCGTATAATAAGAGCTGCTAGTGCTCCTGAGAACACGGCTGGCAATCCCCAGGTAAAAGATATGAGGTAAAAGAGCCATTTTTCTTTCGGCATTAAAAAAACGGGATCTTTATTACATTTAGCTCTCATTAATCCATACAACAAGATCGAAACGGAATAGTATAAAGCTATAACAAATAAAAGCTCCATTGATTTCCCTTTCTTAACATTTAATTGCCACCACAGGTATGATGATCATTCATCATACCTGTTTTTCGACTCAGATATTATTACTGACTGATATATTTATGAAGCGTTTTGCGGACAGCACCCGGCGCAGCGAACAATTCGGCTGCCATTTTTTCGATACGATCTCCGAGACCCTGTTCATATAAATCAACGGCAAAAATATCTTTTCTGGAGTAAAGTTTTTTAAGACAAGACATATCCTGATTATCACAAAGGGATAAAGGTTCAACTATTTTTTGCAATTCAGCAAGTAGCGGATCCGGAGAAGGAGTAAACGGATCGCCGTTATCGTCAATTCCTCTGAGATATCGTGCGTAACCTGCCAGGGCAAGAGAAGTCATAATGAGCGCTTCGGTATTCAAACCTCGGGAAATATACTCTTTTATTGTTTCACCGAAACGGATAGGGATTTTTTGAGAAGTATCTGTGGCGATACGCTGCGGAGTATCCGGGATAAACGGATTCGGAAGTCTTTTTG
Organism: Oscillospiraceae bacterium; assembly: GCA_902783255.1. GTDB lineage: Bacteria > Bacillota > Clostridia > Oscillospirales > UBA644 > HGM12619. The sequence goes on from CACZQB010000002.1 coordinate 1,744, forward strand.
TGAGAACGGCATCAATAAAATCCCTGGGACGCAATATGCCCGGATCTGTCACAACAGGCATAGCTTCTTCATAACCCATTTTTGTGATAAATGTTCGTATGTCTTCATCACGCATTTCATCAGATATTCTTGTAAAACCGAGAAGACATCCGTATATCGACATTGCTGTATGAAGTGGATTAAGGCACGTGCATACTTTCATCCGTTCGACTTTTTCAACTGTTTCGCGGTTGGTAAAAAGGACTCCGCCTAATTCGAGTGGTGGCCGCCCGTTTGAATACTTGTCTTCGATAACGAGATATTCGGTCTCTTCGGCGTTGACAAAAGCAGATGTATAAGTATTTTTTGACGTAACTATAATCTCTCCGTCTTCAAAGCCGGATTCAATAAGCATTTGTTGTACTTTACTGTCCGGTCTCGGTGTGATTTTGTCTATCATTGAAAGCGGAAACGAAACCTGTGAACTGTCACGAAGCCAATCCGCAAATCCCTTTGACGCGAGACCTGCTTTGACCCAAGTATCGGCGTAGGTCAGAATTCCGTTTTTAAGCTTATCGCCGTTACGCGAGCAGTTATCCATGCTTTGGAGAGTTATCGGATATCCGCCGGCATTATAACGTTCAAGAAGAAGGAGAGCTGTTTTGCCCATCATCAAAAGTGGAGAAAGACCGCGTTCAAGGTCATCGGAGGTAACGCCGTAACCTTTTTCCGTAATCGTAAAGCTGATCATCTGCAGTGTTGGGCTGCAAATGATTTCACAAAGCCGTTTCCAGTCATTTTCAAATTCATGCCCCGCCTTCAGGCTTTCCGTTATCGAAGCAATGATTCTTTTATCTACCGACCCATCGGATTTAAGTACGGCAAGAAGGCTTAAATTATCAAACGGACGGTAAGCACGGTCGATAATTTCATAGTCAAAACCCTCTGCAACAATTACTCCCCTGTCGAACTCACCATTGTCGAGAAGTTTTTGCAAAACAGCAGCGGGAAAGGCGCGGAATATATTGCCTGCGCCAAAGTGAAGCCATACCGGTGCACGGTGAGTTTTTTCGCGGACTTTCGCGACATCAAAATCAGGTATTTCTATACCCGCGGCTTCCAATTCACAGCGATTTTTTATACTGGAAAGATTTAGTTTCATTTCTGTCTCTCCTTACAAATTGATTCCCAGAGTCCGCAAAGATATGCTGCTCCGAGCGCTCGGTCATAAAGCCCGTAACCGGGCATAGCTTTTTCGCCCCAGATCATACGTCCGTGGTCGGGACGGATAGGTCCGCAAAAGCCAATGTCGTAAAGAGCACCCATGAGCGCATGCATATCGAAAGTTCCGTCGTCGGAAAGATGTGCGCTCTCTTCAAAATCACGCATTCCGTTGTTGAAACGCAGGTTTCTGATATGAGCAAAATGTATGCGCCCTTCGAGCATATGAATTGTTCCGACAAGATCATTATTGAGATTTGTTCCGTATGATCCGGTACAAAATGTTACGCCGTTATGTATATCCGGAACCATATTCATCATTCTTCTGAGTTTTGACTGATCGGATATTATGCGGGGAAGTCCGAAAACGCTCCATCCCGGATCGTCGGGATGGATTGCCATACGAATATCATACTTATTGCAAACTGGCATAATTGCTTCAAGAAAATATTGCAGATTGTTGAACAGTTTCTCTTCGTCAATATCTTTATAAAGAGCAAAAAGCTCTTTGACATGAGCCATTCTCTCAGGCTCCCAGCCAGGCATCACGGAGTCGTTCATATCACCCTGAATGGATGAAAACATTTTTTCAGGGTCCAACGAATCTATACGATCCTGGCTATATGCCAGCACGGTCGATCCGTCCGCTCTCGGACGGTTAAGCTCTGTGCGTGTCCAGTCAAAAACGGGCATAAAATTATAACAGACCATATGGATATCCGCTTTACCGAGATTTTCAAGTGTTTTTATATATGCGTCAATATCCTTGTCTCTTTCACGTGATCCCACTTTGATAGCATCACTGACATTTACACTTTCAATACCTGCAAGAGTCAGTCCTGCGTCTTCAACGCATTTTTTTAATGCGAGAATTTCTTCCAGGGTCCAAAGCTGACCGGGAAGCTTATTCATTAATGTAGTAATTATACCGGTTACATAGCGTGTTTGGCGGATTTGTTCGAGCGTTACAGTGTCGTATCCAGGTCCGTACCACCTCATCGTCATCTGCATACACGGTTTATTGCTTGATTGTTGTGACATTTAAATCCTCCAATAAGTTTTGATCAATAATATACTGTTGCTTTACATGTGATATTCACTTTAAAGGTATCCAGACGGCCATATCAGTTTCGCCGCGATTTTCCATACCGTAGTACGGAATAAAAGTAAGTTTTCTTTTGTTGAAATGTCTGTTTTCCGCAGCGTAGTAAAGGGATGCGGCAGGTGTTAATTCATAACCGCTGCATGTAATGACAGGAAGGCAGAAATAATCATTATATGTGACGTCAAAATCGGTGTTAATATCTGCATACAGAGAGAAGATATCACCTTCGTTATCGATTCCTTCAATACAGTAGATTATCGGTCCGTATTGAAGTGCTGCTTTACCTGAATTTTCGTGAATGCCGTTTGAAACAATAAACTGCGGTTTTATGTGGAAATCGATGTCTATTTCAGATGTATCCGAGAAATAAGCATACCCGTCTTTTAACGTATATCTGGCTGACGCGGTAAAATTGCTGCACCAGGAAGGGATTCTTACCGCGACTGTTTTATATCCTGAAGTATTGATAGTAACTTTACCGTCGGAGGGATAATTTGTTATCTGTTTTACAGATTTGCCTTCAAAAGATGTTTCGGAATTCATAAACTGATGGACATACAATGTGTTTTCGTCGCACGTATAAAGGAAATCTGCTACAGAGTTGACAAACCTAAGGATATTCGGAGGACAACAGGAGCATCCGAACACTTTTACACGCTGAGTGATCGGATATCGCTCTTTATCTGTAGTAGAAGGATTTTTGTTGTGGTTCCTCAGATCGACAGTAAGAGGATTCTCGTAAAAAAATGTATCTCCTGAGATGGAAACGCCTGAAATACTACCGTTATAAAGCGCTTTTTCCGCTATATCTGCATATATACCTACAGGTTTAATCTCATACATCCTTCGGCAGAAAAGCGCCAGTCCGATCGCTGCGCATGTTTCGGTATACGCTGTTTCATTCGGCATGTCATAATCAACGGTAAAAGCCTCGCCTATCCTGGACGACCCAACTCCTCCCGTAATATACATGCGTTTTTCAGAAACATTTTCAAACAGCTTTTCACATGCATGTAAAAGTTCTTCGTCACCGTATTCTTTTGCAAGGTCAGCCATTGCGCAATACAGATACATTGCTCTTACTGAATGTCCCTCCGCAGTAGTCTGTTCGCGGACGGGAAGATGATCCTGGAAATAATACGGTGTGCACCATTTTGCATAATGATCGCCGTCTTTTTTATTGCACCCCTTCTGATCAATAAAAAATCTTGATAGTTCAAGATATTTTTTTTCGTCGGTTGCATGATACAGCTTTACAAGAGCAAGTTCTATTTCCTCGTGCCCGGGTGTAACGAATTTTGCAGAGTCTTTATTTACAAAAATATCTATGATAAGATCGGTATATTTTTTTACAAGACATAACAGACTGTCTTTTTGTGTAGCATGATAATATGCTACTGCAGCTTCAATTAGGTGACCGAGACAATAAAGCTCATGATTCATGCGGTTTGTGAATCTGCTGTCTGTTTCATAAACATTATAGTAGCAGTTGTAATATCCGTCATCTTTTTGGCTTGCACACATATCGGCGACAAGATTGTCTATCATTGCCTCAAGGCGTTCATCGCGCTTTTCTTCAAGAAGATATGCGGCGCCTTCTATCCATTTTGCCACATCTGAATCCCAGAATATATGAGAATGCCATCCTTCCCTATCCTGCTGTTCTTTGCTGCATTTAAGTGCTTCAAATCTTTTTGTTTCTTTAAATCTGTCATATACGGCATCAACGGTTATGTTTTTGGATACATTCAGTCTTTCGCCCCAAAATGAACCAGATATACGGGTATTATAGAACGGAATTCTATTCATTTTAGCAATCTCCTTTAAAGATGTTTTCATAGAGTTTTGCAGTTTGTTCACATTAAACAGTATACAACAAGTTTACGGATATGTCAATAAAAAAAATGAAAAAAGCTCAAATACAGTTTAAAAAAACATCAGTTGACATTAGCAGAAGTTTGGATTATAATAATTACAAATGTTCATTTTTAAAGCAGGAGAAAATATGACTGAAGTTACCGATAAAAATAAAAAGTTCTACGATTTATACGTCGCGAAGCTTATAGAATCAGACTTTTCCGAATTTACAGACAGAATTGCTGTAGGTATTGCGGGGGAAGGTTCCGACTGTTTCGGATATGATGATATTATATCCAAAGATCACGATTTCGGGACTGGAGTCTGTTTATGGATCACAGATGAAGATATGGAGCTCTTTGGTCAAAGTCTTTCGAAAGCATACAACGACCTTGTAGACAGCTGCGAAAGATCGTATTATACCGACAGACTTCGGGAAAGACGCGGAGTTATGACGATCCATGATTTTTATTCAAACATACTGCAGATCGACTGCGACATTCAGCATTGCACCATTACGGAAGACGACTGGTATAAGCTTGATCACAGCTGTTTAAAAACAGCTACAAACGGAAAAATATTCCGTGATGATTTGGGAGTTTTTACTGCTTTTCGGAATTATCTTATGGGCTATTATCCCGACAGAGTCTGGAAGAGAAGGATTGCGGAACAAATGCACGAATACTCCGCATCTTTACAAGTCAATTATGCAAGATGTATGACGAGAAATGATCTTGTTGCCGCCGAACTTTGCAGAGCAAAGGGTTTAAGCAATGCTATGGAGCTGTATTTTTTAATAAAAAGAGAATATCCGCCATATTACAAATGGACTTTCAGGGCTCTTGAAGATATAGACGGAAACGGTGACTTTACAACAAAAATAAAAATGCTTGCATCTGAAAAAATAGATGCAGAAGCATGGGAGGGAACACGATACAGACCGAACAGACTCAATTATAAAGACAGGATAGTTTCGCTTTCCGAAGAAATTGCCTCCGAGATCGAGCAGATGATGCTCAGTTCCGGTATTATAAAAGAGAGAGGCAGATATTTAGAAGTTCATGTCAATGAAATATTAAGAAGTTTTAATTAATAAGTTTTTTCCAAATGTGCCGTTCCGAATAATAATTCAGGTGTTTTTCTGCATTTCGGCAGAATATTATGCAACTTAGGCATATTATAATGCAACTTACGCAAAAAGGGGTTGACGAATCGATTATTTAGGATTATAATAAAGCTGCAAAAAACAAACAATCAGTTACGACTATTTCATTTTTTCATAAATTTTCCTCCTTTTTAACCTGACAAAACGAAAAGTCCCGATCAATACGGGACTTTTTTGTTGTAGTATTGATCGGTTTTCGATTTAATTTATTTATTTTTTATTTACAAAATAATCGAGGGCTCGTCAGATGTTTAAAAAAAGAAAACTCCAATTTAGGGAAACAATTATTTGAATAATGTAAAATAATTCTATGGGCAGGACATACTTATACGATGTTCAAAAAATTTCAGATAAAAGTAACGTAAATAAACCGAAATTAATATATAATGGATTAGTGATTTTAAACAATTATATTCAGAATGGATTGAACTGATGAGAATAATAGAAAACAAAAATTTCCCCAATGAGCGAGATCTTTACGGTGAAAAAGATATTACTCTTATAAACTGCACGTTTTCTGGGGTAGAAGACGGCGAATCAGCCTTAAAGGAATCAAAAGATATTACGCTTAAAAACTGCATTATGAATTTGAGATATCCCTTGTGGCATGACAGCAATGTTTTGCTGGTAAACTGTGAGATGACAGATAAATGCCGTGCTGCGCTTTGGTATACGGAAAACATTAAAATATACGACAGTAAAATGTTCGGTATAAAAGCATTGAGAGAATGCTCAAACATTTACATGCAAAATGTTAAAATAGAATCGCCTGAATTCGGATGGAAAAGCAAAAATATTAAAGCAGTTGAATGTGAAATAAACAGTGAATACCCATTTTTTGAAGCAACGGATATTGATCTGGAAAACATTAATCTGACAGGAAAGTATTCGTTTCAGTATACAGAAAACCTTACAATAAATAATTCTGTATTTAACACAAAAGACTCATTCTGGCACGCAAAAAACGTTACGGTAAAAAATACAATTATTAAAGGCGAATATCTGGGATGGTATTCAGACAGACTAACACTTGAAAGGTGCCGAATTATCGGAACGCAGCCGTTTTGCTATTGCAAAAATCTAACGCTGATAGACTGTGAGATGGAGGATACGGACCTTTCGTTTGAATATTCAGATGTTCATGCCCAAATTATCGGAAATATAGTTTCAGTCAAAAATCCTAAGAGCGGTATCATTACAGCTGACGGAATAGATGAAGTTATTTTGACAGATGACAGCAAATACAAATGCGAGTGTAAAATTCAAATAAGAAACAAATTAAATAATCCGCACGAATTTCATCGTGCGGATTACTTGTTAATTATTTCTCTTTTTTGAATATGCTGCAGATCAAAATGGATAAAACCAGCAGCGTCGCCGCTGCGGCAAGCCATAACACACCTCTTTCTAACTGAATATCAATATTGAAGTTGAATTTCTCAGAAAAATAATTCGAAAGAGAGTTTGTGTGTTCTTGAAAGGTTTTATTGTTGGCGACATCGTAATATTTGCCGTGTCCGTTTGTGACAAGCGATCTAATGTTGTTTTTTATTGTATCAAAAAGTGCATTGAAAAATTGCTTCATACAAGGCACCTCACTTTTTTGTTTTTTTCAAATATTTTCTGTAAAGATCCCTGCGTCTTTCATATGTAATTTCAAGTGATTTTTCAAGTTTCCATGCGGAAATCAGAGCATGATTGCCATTTTGCAAAACAGAAGGAACCTCAAGACCTTCATACACCGGCGGTCGCGTATATTGAGGATGCTCAAGAAGTCCCGAATAGATACTTTCGTCCTCATAACATGATGAGTCGGCAAGAACACCCGGAACCATACGAGAAACAGCGTCAACAACCGCCATTGCGGGAAGCTCACCACCCGTAAGCACGAAATCACCAAGCGATATTTCCTCGTCTACTATAAGATCAATTGCCCGTTGATCTATTCCCTCATAATGACCGCAAAGAAGAGTAATAAACTCTTTTTTCAGAAGAGATTTTGCCTTTGACTGTGTAAATTTTTTTCCCTTGGGAGATAAATAGACACAATATGTTTGCGGAACAATGCTTTTTATATAACTGAAGCAGTCGCAAACTGGCTGCGGCTGCATCACCATACCCTTTCCGCCGCCATAAACGTAATCATCTACGCGATTATGTCTGTCTTTTGTAAAATCACGGATATTATGACAAACAACTTCGATAAGGCCTGCTTTTCTTGCTCTGCCTATTATGCTTGATGACAAAAAAGCATCCACATCGTCCGGAAAAAGAGTCATTATATCAAATCTCATTTCAATCCTCGTCAAACAGTCCGTTCAAAGGTCGGATCTTCATGATTTTGTTTTCTATATCGGTTTCAATTATAACCTGTTTGATTGCCGGAATCATGCGTATTACGCCATCGGAATCAGTCAGTTCGTATACGTCGTTCGCGCCGGTTTTCAGAACGTCAGTAATTAATCCGTAGTTTTTTCCAGTATCGGCGTCCACCACATGAAGCGTCAGAAGGTCTTTTATGAAATATTCTCCTTCTTCAAGAGAAAAGAAAGACCGTTCGACATATATTATCTTGCCTCTGAGCAGCTCAGCCTTATTAAGATTGTCAATACCGTAGAACTTGTATAGAATATTATTTTTATGTATTCTTGCGTATTCTACGCCAAATCTGTGACCGTCTATGTAAACATACTCAAAACCGAGCATAAGTTCCAGACTGTCTGCCCACGCCTGAACTTTGACTTCCCCGGCAATACCATGCGTTCCAACAACTTTACCGGTTTCTATGAGTTCCATTCTCAGTCACACTCACAGAATGTCGATATTGATTTTTTCGCCGGTTTTTGCGGCAGCAGCTTTTACTACCTGACGAATCGCTTTAGCTACCCTACCCTGCTTGCCGATAATAAAACCTTTGTCTTCGTCAGCAACGGTAAGATTGTAAATTACAGCATCTTCACGCATTTCGCCTTTTTCAACTTTAACGGCGTCGGGGTTATTTACAAGTTTTTTTACTATATATAAAATCAATTCTTCCATTTTAATTTCCTTTCTTAAAAAAAGAAGACATCACAATGCACAATGCATATTTCCGCATTGCGAAATTACGCATTATGCATTGCGTATAACGGCAAAAAACATTACATAATGCCGTTCTTTTTGAATAAAGACTTGACAGTGTCTGTCGGCTGAGCGCCGTTCTTTATCCACTGATTAGCTTTTTCCGCGTCGATTTTGACTTCGGAGGGTTCGGCAAGAGGATTATAAGTACCTATTTCCTCAATAAATCTGCCGTCTCTCGGAAAACGTGAATCTGCGACAACAATGCGGTAGAAAGGAGTCTTTTTTGCGCCCATTCTGCGGAGTCTGATTTTTACAGCCATTGGATATTCACCTCTTTCGTGTTTGTTTGTATGTTGAATTTGCGGAACGCTCAATTATTTGAATCTGCGCCTGAACGATGGATTATTCATTTGCTTCATCATGGTTTTCATCTGGTCAAAACTTTTAAGAAGACGGTTGACATCTTCAACCCTCATACCGCTGCCGGCGGCAATTCTTCTTTTTCTTGACGGGGTGATGATATCGGGACGCTCTCTTTCCTTTTTTGTCATTGAAAGGATCATTGCTTCTGTGCGGGCAAGCTGACGTTCGTCAACGGAAATATCCTGTTTTGCCAGCTTTGACGCGCCGGGTATCATTTTAAGAAGGTTATCGAGAGGCCCCATTGTTTTGATCTGACGCATATTATCAAGAAAATCATTGAAATCAAAACGGTTCTTCATGATCTTCTTTTCAAGTTCAGCAGCTTTTTTTTCATCAAAAGTCTGCTCAGCTTTTTCTATCAAGGTAAGGACATCGCCCATACCGAGTATGCGTGACGCCATTCTGTCGGGATGGAATTGTTCCAGATCCCCCATCTTTTCACCGGTACCGATAAATTTAATCGGCTTGCCCGTTGTATGTTTTACTGAAAGAGCCGCACCGCCACGTGTATCTCCGTCTGTTTTGGTAAGAAGAACGCCTGTAATGTCAAGCAGATCGTTGAAAGATTTAGCGACATTAACAGCATCCTGACCTGTCATAGCATCTACGGTAAGAATGATCTCGTTCGGGGAAACGGCTTCTTTGATATCAGAAAGCTCCTGCATAAGAGCCTCATCAATATGAAGACGACCCGCAGTATCAAGAAATACCATATCGTTACCATGGTCTTTTGCATGCGCAACAGCCTGTTTTGCTATTTCAACAGGAGATGTTCCTTCGGGCATCGTAAAAACAGGAACGCCTATTTTTTCACCAAGAACCTGCAATTGTAAAATTGCGGCAGGTCTGTAGATGTCACAGGCAACGAGAAGAGGTCGTTTTCCCATATTTTTGAAAAACAGAGCAAGCTTGGCACAATGAGTAGTCTTACCTGCGCCCTGAAGACCGCACAGCATTACTATTGTCGGAGGATGAGCGGAAATTTTGATTCGGTCATTTTCGCCGCCCATAAATTTGGTCAGTTCCTCGTTGACGATCTTAATGACCTGCTGGGCAGGAGTAAGGCTTTCAAGGACATCTGCCCCTGTTGCACGTTCGCTGACAGAAGCGACAAAATCTTTTACGACAGTATAGTTGACATCTGCAGAAAGAAGCGCAAGACGTATTTCACGCATAACCGACTTTATGTCATTTTCAGTAAGTTTACCGTGTGATTTAAGTTTTTTAAATATAGAACCGAGTTTTTCGGATAAATTCTCAAATGCCATGATTATCAGTTATCTTCACCGAGGGATTCACTTGCGGTGTCCATTATTTCGTTGAGTTTGTCAATTATCTCGGAAGGCAAAAACTTTCTCTGCGCAAAATCCTTAACGAAAGAAGCGTTTCTGTATGCAAGCTCAAGCGCCTGTCTTGTTTCATTGAATTTATCGAGAAGACCAAGCCTCGCATCGGTGTCGAACAAGGTGGTTTCCGCCCTCAGAAGGCTGTCTCTGACTGCCTGGCGTGTAATTGAAAGCTGCTCGGATATTTCGGAAAGAGAATAATCCTGCTGAAAATATAAATCCATCGTCTGTTTCTGTTTTTCGGTCAGAATATTACCATAAAGATCGAGAAGAAGACCTATTTTTACTCTCTCTACCTCAGAGGAAACATCTATGTTTGACATATTTTCCAGCAGACCTCCGTTAAAAATTGTTATTTCGTGACTTTCGCAGACTTGTGTAAAGACAATTTGCTTTACATAATGTCATTATATCATTTTTTTTCAGATTGTCAATAGGGAAATTGTGAAATTTATGAAAATAAATTGATTTTTTGGATTTCGACTTTACAAAAAAACTTTTTTATGATATAATAAATATGTTTGGCAAAATGCCATTCGATCTTACCCTTTCTCAGTCGATTGCTCCACCGGCGTCGGCCTTGAAACGGGCATATTAAAACATCGGAGGTGAAACACATGATCCAGGAAAAGAAGGCAGAGATCATTTCCGCAAACCGTATCCATGAAAACGATACCGGATCGCCGGAAGTTCAGATCGCCATCCTTACCGAACGCATCAGAAATCTTACCGAACATCTCAAGACGAACAATAAGGATTTCCATTCCAGAAGAGGTCTTCAGAAAATGATCGGTAAGAGAAGAAATCTGTTGAACTATCTCACAAAGAAAGACATCAACAGATACCGCGCGATCATCGAAAAGCTCGGCATCAGAAAGTAAGATTATCTTATTTTCTACTCCGTGTGCTTTATGCCGTGATCCACAAAAGTGAGATCACGGCATAAAGTTGAAAACCGCGATGCGGGTTTTGTTTGCGCAGTTAAGAAAGTTTTTTTTATTGCAGAAAGATTTTCTTAACTGCTCAAATCCGCAGCGCATGCCGAAAACACGGAATAAAATTCTAAAGAAAGGCATTGCGTCAAAGAAAGACGCAGAAAAAAAGAGATGAACATTTACGCAAATTACAAAAAACATGAGACCACACTTGCCGGTCGTCCTCTTATTGTTGAAACCGGCAAATTTGCAGGTCTTGCCAACGGATCATGCATAGTAAGATACGGGGACACTACTATTCTTGCTACTGCAACCGCATCGGAGAAGCCGAGAGACGGAATAGATTTTTTTCCTCTTTCAGTAGATTTTGAAGAAAAACTTTACAGTGTAGGCAAAATTCCCGGCAGCTGGGCAAGAAGAGAAGGAAGACCTTCTGAAAAAGCAATACTTGCTTCGAGAGTTATTGACCGTCCTATACGTCCCCTTTTCCCGAAGGATATGAGAAACGATGTTGTAATCGATATTATTGTTTTATCCGTTGATCCCGACTGCTCCCCTGAAATTGCCGGAATGATCGGTGCATCTATTGCCATTTCTATTTCAGACATTCCCTGGAACGGTCCTATCGGAGGCGTATCACTCGGTTATGCGGACGGAAAGTATATTATCAATCCGACAGCGGAAGAGCGCGAAAGATCCGAAATGTCTGTTACAATCGCAGCGACAAAAGAAAAGATCGTTATGATCGAAGCCGGTGCAAACGAGATTCCGGATGATGTAATGCTGAAGGGAATCATTTATGCGCACGGCATAATTAAAGATCTTGTCGATTTTATTCAGGGCATCAAAGACGAAATAGGAAAACCGAAATTTGATTATCCGAGTTTTGCCGTTAACGAAGAGATTTATGAGGCTGTCAAATCATATTGTTACGATGCGATGAAGCTTGCGCTTAACCATGACGACAAAGACGAACGCGATGCTGCTATAGCTTTAGTTACAAAAGATGTTAATGAGCATTTTGCCGAAATCTACCCCGATGAAAGCGCAGCGCTGGGCGAAGCTCTTTACAAAACACAGAAGTATATCGTAAGAAAAGAGCTGTATGAAGAACATAAACGTGTTGACGGACGCGGCCTTGAAGAAATCCGTCCTCTTTATGCAGAAGCAGGACTCATACCACGCGTTCACGGATCCGGTCTTTTCTCCAGAGGACAGACACAGGTTCTTACCATAGCAACACTTGGTTCGCTCAAAGACAGCCAGACTCTTGACTCGATAGATGAAGAAGCGACAAAACGTTACATGCATCATTATAATATGCCCGGTTATTCTACCGGCGAAGCAAAAGCCGTAAGAAGCGCCGGCAGAAGAGAAATCGGTCACGGTGCCCTTGCAGAACGTTCTCTTGAACCGGTTCTTCCTTCAGTTGAAGAATTTCCCTATGCCATCAGACTTGTTTCTGAAGTTCTTTCATCAAACGGATCGACGTCACAGGGTTCAGTCTGCGGAAGCACTCTCGCCCTTATGGATGCAGGTGTGCCGATAAAACGTCCTGTTGCGGGCATCAGCTGCGGACTTATAACCGGTGAAGACGGCGGATGGCTCACAATGGTCGACATTCAGGGTCTTGAAGACTTTTTCGGAGATATGGACTTTAAAGTTGCCGGAACAATTAATGGCATTACCTCGATTCAGGTAGACATAAAAGTTGACGGTCTTACATATGAAATTATCGAAAAAGCATTTGAACAGACAAGAAAAGGTCGCGAACATATCATTAACGATATCCTCCTCAAAGCTATCCCCGCTCCCCGTCCGGAACTCTCAAAATATGCTCCGAAAATAATAACATATAATATTCCGTCAGATAAAATCAGCGAAGTAATCGGAAAACAAGGCAAGGTAATCCAGAAAATAACTGCTGACACCGGTGCGCAGATCGATATTGAAGAGGACGGCGGATACGGTCACTGCTATATTTCATACACCGATCCTCAATCCGGCAAAAATGCGCTCAACATTATTAAAACAATTGTTGACGGTCCCGAAGAAGGCACGATCTTCCTTGCAAAAGTAACAAAAATAATCGCGATCGGAGCTTTTGTAGAATATGTTCCCGGTAAAGAAGGCCTGGTTCATATTTCACAGCTTGATGAGAAGCGCGTTGCAAAAGTTGATGATGTTGTTTCTGTTGGCGATGAAATATGGGTTAAATATATGGGCACAGATAATCAGGGAAGGACTAATTTCTCAAGAAAGGCTGCGCTTGCTGACAGAGGTCTTTAATTGATCGAACATATGACAGGCGAATCGGAAGGCACTTAACCGGTACGCCTGTCATTTTTCTTTCAAGAATTAAAATGTTGATTTATATCTTGACAAAAAGCTGCGATTATGCTATAATACAAAAATGTCAGTCTACAATGGGATATAGCCAAGTCGGTAAGGCACAGGACTTTGACTCCTGCATCCGCTGGTTCGAGTCCAGCTATCCCAGCCAAACCGCTCTTCCGTTGTATTTAACGGTTGGAGCGGTTTTTTTATTTAAATTATCTGATTTTATAAAAAAACTTGTATATCATTTTTCTGTATCTTCTTAATCAGAAGAACTTCGCCAATACTATCGGTATCTGCGTAAATTATTCTTTTTTGCCGATAATACAACCGGTATTGACTTTAAAGATCAAATATGATATAATGATATTAATAAAAAGTATATTATCTATATTTTTTCGAGGTAAAAAAATGGCAAAAAAAATCACAACGATGTTCAAAAGCTATGTTTTTGACGGTATTCTTTTAATCGCTCTCGGCATTGCAATGCTTATATGGCCGGATAAATCACTTAAAATTCCGTGCATTATCATTGGCGCGGTTTTGGCGATAATGGGAATTATAAAAATAATTGCCTTTATTGCAAAAAAAACAAAGGGATCATCGGGTCTATTCGTCGGCCTTGCCCAGATAGCGATAGGAGCTGCATTTATTTTTGCATCTGATTTTTTTATTTCAGTTTTCCATTATGTAATAGCTTTCATCCTTTTATACGGCGCGATAATGATGTTTATTAATGCGTTTAATCTCCGAAAGGTTTTCGGAATGATGTTTATGGCGTCACTTATTTTTGCGATAATTACCACTATTCTCGCAATAGTAATTATAATCTATCCTTTTGTTTTTGTTCAACTGAGAGGAATAGCGCTTATAATAGAAGGACTTGCTATGGTTATTGTTCTCAGAACAATATAAGCAATTATTAAAAATCATAAAAGAGACCGCTTATACAGCGGTCTCTTTTTTAGTTTATTCCGAAAAAATAAGATTACTGACAAGAAAATCTTACTGTTACTTTTCCGTTTTCTGAATGAACTGCAGGAGCATAAGAAAGTATGCCGTTCTCGCAGCCTGTCCGATATGTTTTTCCGTTCGAATCGACAATTTCAAAATTACAATCGAAAGCACCTGAATCAAGACAGATCATATATTCTCTTTGCATACAGCGAAGATGAAGTTCGTGCTCGGAGCATGAAATCACCTCGGGAACATATTCTCCTTTTTTACCGAACAAATAAAGGAGAGAAAAATCGCTATCAGATTTAACTGTAAATCCTTCTTTATTGAGAGTGAATTCAAAATCGGTATAATCTATTTTTGCGCAATCATTGCCGATATCGGTAAATTTCATTTTTCCTGCAGGAATTTCTTTTCCTTCGCGGAAAATGCGGACGCCTGCGAGTATTCCGGACCCGCTATGCCTGTTTCCGTCTACAAGAGGCAATGTTTCATACGCAGCATCATTGGCTGTGCATACGATATCTTCAAACGGATCCGGCATTTTTTCATCGAAAAGATGTATATCGCGTATTCTGAAGCTGTTTTTTTCCGTATAAAGATTGATTCTGTAAAGATCAGAACAATACCACACTGATGTTTTATCACTATCGTCATAAGCACAATGCGCGGTTATAGTTGATGCAGGCGTGGTTTGCCATGTATTCTTATACCACTTGCCTGTATCGCCAAGTTTTTCAACGGTAATTTTGCCTTCATTTACCAGTTTTTCAAAGAGAGCGAACTGGTATTCGAGTCCGTTTTTCATCTGAGGCCAGCTCATGCTGTTTTCCTGACCTGCCTGTGCATATCCGAAAGAAAGGCATTCGCCATTGAAGTTTTCTTGCATGTACCAGTCTACCCAGGCAGGATCTCCTCCCCCGCCCGCATTTACATAGACGGGTTCAAGTGTGATTACACCCTGAACGAGATTTTCGTTATTGTCAACATTGACACCGTAGTCAAACTGATATATAGGGTCGGAGCCGAGCATTCTGAAGAGAGGAACGGATATCTGTTCATCCTTTGAGCGGGCAGGAACGAATACATTGGATCTGCTTGGATAATATCCCTGTCCGTAATATCCGCCCCATAAAGTGTAACCGTCTGTACCGTATTGCTCCTTGCAGTTACACATAGCGTCAAGACCGTATTTTTCGCTTATATAACGAACGGTATGTGTATCGAAAAACCACGAACCGAAAACACGCGGATAATAGCCGAATATTGCACGGAATTTTTCAAAAAGGACATCAGCGAGCTTTTCTCTCTGTGGTTTTGTATATCCGACTGAAAAA
This sequence comes from Oscillospiraceae bacterium, assembly GCA_902783255.1. Classification (GTDB taxonomy): domain Bacteria; phylum Bacillota; class Clostridia; order Oscillospirales; family UBA644; genus HGM12619. The sequence continues at coordinate 17,469 of CACZQB010000002.1, forward strand.
CCGCAATGAACATGCCAGTCCCAAGGAAATCTGCCTGTCCAAGGTATGCCCACAGCTTTGCACTGTGGCTCGACTATTTCAAACCATACGCCGAGTTCAAATTGCTCTTTGTCGAGAGTTTTAAGCATATCTGTATAAACAGGATCAATAAGTGCATCATACTGCAAAAGGAATGTTCCGCTAAGGTTATGCTTTTTCATCAAATCGATCTGGTTGCGCACCGGTGCTACTAGATCGACTTTTGCACGCGGTTCAACATCGCGTATAAAATTAATAATGTTTACGATTTGCTTTTTAGACATTTTTATTCTCCTATTTTTATCAAAATCGTCCGCCCCCGACATGACGAGAGCCTCCGCTTCTTCCTCTTGATGAGCTTGAGCTTTTTGTTTTAGCAGAGCGTGTTACAGTTGCGTAAAGGAACATATCGTTTGCTCGTTTGAGGTTCATACTCCCCTCTCTCATATATGCATTCGCCTCGTTAACGGGATTAACTGTCTTAAGCTTTTTTTTCATTGAGCTTACAGTAATCAGTGAAGCAATAAATCCTATCAACAAAGATATTGCTATACTTGATAAAAAATTGAATGGAAATCCGTTGATAGCGCCGTTGACATAATACTCGGATTCAGTTACGAATTTGCTGAAAGCATAATAATAATTGCCGGAAGAAAGGTCGGAAACAATCTCGAAGCCTATTTTATCTATGGCATCATCGTCCAGAGTATCGCCTATAGATCCGTTTGAAAGAATTCTGTATTCACGCTCTTTCATCGAAAGCATAAGCATAACGCCGTTGCGGGATTCGCCAATACCGTAATTAAAGCGGTCAAAAAATTCTTCCGCATATCCGTCGGCAGAATAGGAACCGACTGTATCCACGGTAATAACGATAAAGTCCGTTCCATACAGTTCGCTAACACTATTCAGCTTTTCAAGAAGGGACTGTTCGTCAGATTCTCTGAGAATATCCGCACCGTCATAAAGTCTGCCGGGATTAGAATTCGGAAAGATCTGTTCTTCGTCTTTTTTAAGGTCTCTCCCATTCAGTATTGATACGCATGTATCGAAATATGCCATTATTGCGTCGTAGTAAGAATCATGTTCGCAATAAGCATCCCAGATCCGGGATTTTTCATCATAACTGATTTTTTCTTCAACGCTTCCGTTTGCAATAACATTCCATGAAGAATCATTTTCAAGAAAAAGAACATAATCATCCACGGAAACGATTGCGGAAACATCAAAATCATCAAAATCGGTCAGCACGTAAGCATAATATAAAGCGACGTTGTATTGATCGTAATACTTCTCCGCAATTTCATTGAGTGAATCTATTTCGTCCTCAAAAAGTCTTCCGGTCTCATCGGTTATATACTCTGCCGTCGCTGCAAAGGATGCGCATGAAAATAATACAATAAGTATTAATGAAATAAATAATACTGTTGTTTGTTTTTTCATATACGGCACCCCCTAAAACAGCCAGAGAAGATACTGAATGGCAAAAACAGCAGCAGCAACTCCCCCGGCAATACCAAGAAGCCATTTTGCATATGCTCCTTTATCAAGGGGTAAATCTCCGACAAATTTGCCTGTCTGTCCGTTCATAGCAAATGTGTACTGAGTGCCGTTATATGTCGTATTAAGAAACCAAACAGGGTAAAGAGCATATTTTGCAGAGCCTTTAAGCAGGTTTATTTTGGTGCTTTCAGGATTTACTGTTGAATATCCGGTGACGGTTGAAGAAAATGCTTCTTCGGCGCTCCTTTTTGTTCTTTCGTTTGCGCGTTCGATACATGCATCTTGTCCGATATCATACTTATCTGCAAAATAGCCTGAAAGATACGCAGTCTGAAAATCAACAGCCTCATTAAAATTATAAGGCTCGATAGATTCCATTAATGCGTCCGAAATTTTAGAGGAACCATCTACGGGAACCTTACGGAAATCGACATTGCCTTCCCTGACAACAGAGTAAAAACTAGTTTCGGTGTATCGATAAGAACTGTCGCTCCAAAAACGAAGTTTCGTTGCTTTGTATTGTATATGAGCATCAAGATCAGAGTCGAAGAGCCAGAACGGAACGTATAATCCCTTAATTTCATCAATATGATTTTGATCCTTAAACGCTTTTGGAAGCAGTTTTTTGCCTGAATAGTGTTTTTTTAAAGCATCAACTGCTTCCTGTTTGCTTATTTTAAACGGAATAACATAATCCGGCTTCAGCTCACCGCGAAATTGACCCATCATTACAACAGGATTTCCGCAAAACGGACACGAAGATGCCGCAGTGTTTTCATCAGCAACGATCTCGCCGCCGCATGTATTGCAAAGATAAACACGAAGTCCCTCCGACTCACCTTCAAACCATTCGGAGCCTGAAAGAGTATTCCACGAAATGTTATCCTGTCCAGCCTTTTTCAGTTCTTCATCATAAGCGCGAAGGGTCTTGACATCGAATTCGGTGCCGCAGTATGGGCACTTCATTTTTTGTGATTCACTGTCAAAAGTAATTGCGCCGTCGCAACAAGGACATTTATATTGCTGGAGTGCTGTCATAATCTTCACCTGTTATAACAAAATCAGATAGGCAATACAAGTATATTATTTTCAGAATTCTTATCGTGATTTATTACAAAAACAACCGTCATGGCATGAAAGCATGCCATAACGGTCATTTTTATAGAAATTACTGAACTACATCGCCGTCGTCAAACGGATCTCCGCATTCAGGACAGAATTTCGGGGGTTTAGCACCTTTTTCAGGTTCCCATCCGCATTTGTCGCATCTGTACTGCGGAACTCCTGCAGGTTTCTTTTCTCCGCACTCAGTGCAGAATTTACCTTTATTTGTTGCTCCGCACTTAGGACATGTCCATCCGTCGGCAGCAGGTTTTTTTGCTCCGCATTCGGGGCAGAAATTACCGTGAGCATCGGCGCCGCAGGAGCATTTCCACGTATCAGCCTGAGGAGCGCTCTGCTGAGACTGCTGAGCTGCCTGCTGCTGAGCAACGCCTGCATTATAGAACTGCTGAGCTGCATTAAATCCACCGCCCATAGCTCCGCCTGCAAGTCCCATGCCCATAAAGCCTGTCATAGCGCCGGACTCGTTATTGGCAGCATTTTCCATAGCATTCGCAGTAGCAGTTGTCATACGTCCTGCCATAGAGAATGGATTGGAACCGTAAGACACAGCTTCTTCAAGCTCGTTGATCTTCTTCATGTCTTCAGCTGTGAGAGTGATCGGGTTGAGCGAGATTCTTTCAACAGAAATACCGCGTGATTCGACCCAGTCAGCGCCGAGAGCTTCATTCATTGCTGCTTTAAGTTCGGGGGCTTTTGCCGGAAGTTCATCCGGACGGATGCCGAGAGCAGACAAGGAACCGAGAGCAGGCTGAAGTGCATCGATAAAGTCTATTTTAAGCGCTTCGTCGATCTGATCTCTTTTATACTCATATTCAACATTACCACAAACTTTTGTATAGAAAAGAAGAGGATTTGCGATAACATATGAATACATACCGTTGCATCTTACCTGAACGGTTCTTGAAAGATTAAGTTCTTTGTTTATGACCCTGAACATTATCGGACTGGGAGTGCCGAACTTATTGCCGAGAATTTCTTTTGTATTGAAATAGTATACTCTCTGATCTTTTCCGGGATCGCCGCCGTAAGTAAATCTTTTACCGATAGCCTTGAATGTTTCAAGGATACTGCTGCCGAGATTGCCGGCAAAAATTGAAGGCTCGGTGGAATTGTTATATGTAAATTCACCGGGTTCCGCACAAACTTCAACTACTTTGCCCTGCTCGACGATGATCATACACTGACCGTCCGCAACAGCGATGCCCGAACCGTTTGAAATGACGTTGTCATTACCCTGTGTGTTAGATGAACGTCCGGTTGTTTTTTTGAAGCCTCTTCTGACGAGAACATCTGCCGGAAGTGCGTCACAGTAGAAAAACTCCTTCCACTGATCGGCGAGAACACCGCCGATAGCACCGGCAGCTGCTTTGATAAGTCCCATATTACTACCCCTTTCATAAGGCAATTAAAAATAAAAAATTATTTGTTACTGAAAATAACTCCATTACTCAACGAGTAAGGATTCTTGTTTTCCTTCGGAGGATCTGGAACGGAACATTTTGAAGCAAGACCTATTATGGTCATACCGATAAGGATTCTTAATATCCAAACCGCAAGTGCTCCGACAAACCACCATATGGAAATGTGCAGAATAAAATGAAGGGCAAGAAGGATCCATGCTGGAATGCTCCATTCAGCAGTGAGAAGAATATTGATAAAAAAGCTCAGAAAAAAACTTCCGCCCGCACCGACGTTTTTCATGTTTATGCCCAGGGATCTTCGGATTTGGCTTTGCGGATACCGACAAGGAGAAATTGTTCGTTAAGGAACCACTTGCCGTCGCTGCCTCTCTGACGAAGAACGACATAGCGTGCATTATCTGCTCCGCCGGAATTGATGAAAAGCTTCATATAGCCTTTATTTTCTGCAGAATAAGGGTTTGTGTAAAATGTGAGTGTGAAGGGTTCGGACGGAGTGTAATCATTTTCGGGTTTTGCATCTTTAAAATAAGAGAAAATGACATGATATCCGTCACGAAAACGGTCGTCAAGGAACTGAATTGCATATGTGGATAGAGGTTCCGGTCCGCGAAGCCAGTTAAGCATATCGATGCCTATTTGCTTATCCGCAGCGTATGCGCAAAGCGCACAGACAGTAAGTGCAGCTGTTTTGAACGGTGTATCAAGAGATGCTTCGGGAAGCGCCTGCATTTCAGCCAGACTTTCCGGAAGAGAGGCGAATGTGAATGTTTCGCTTTTGTTTCCAAGTGCGTTTACTGTCGAATTAATCGCATCGCCTGCCGTTTTTTTGAGTTTGTCAAAAATGGACATGGTGTTTCCTCCTTGATAGTTGATTAATTGCGGTGTAAAATGATATTTTTATTATTATAGCATATTTTTAAAGCATTTTCAATATACGAGAAACATATTTTTTTAATAAAAATTATGCTTACTATGTGATACAGACATATTTATGCCCACCACATTCCGCCTTTGTCTTCAAACGTCATAGATTCTTTAAGTACATCTATTGCCTTGCCGAGCCCTTCAGCTGCAGACATGAGGCTGTCTTCATGTTCTATTGACATGACAAAGTCGTAATCGATCGTTCTGAGAGCGCTGACAATATCCTTCCAATATGCGGTCGAGTTGCCGTAACCTACAGAGCGGAATACCCAGGGACGAGCGGCGACCTGTCCGTAATGAGTTGTTGAAAGAACACCGTTTTTCGCGGTATTGTATTTATCTATCTTAGTATCTTTTGCGTGGAAGTGGAACATGCAGTCTTTCAGCTCCATAATGGCTGCAACGGGGTCCATTCCCTGCCATACAAGGTGTGACGGATCGAAATTTGCGCCGATCTCAGGACCGACTGCTGCTCTGAGGCGAAGCAGGGTTTCGGGGTTATAAACGCAGAAACCGGGATGCATTTCAAGACATATCATTTCAACACCGAACTGTTTTGCAAATGCAACGGCTTTTTTCCAATAAGGAATAAGAACATCGTTCCACTGATAATCAACTATTTTGAGAAAATCGTCAGGCCATGGGCATGTGACCCAGTTCGGAGTGGTATCGCCTGGGGCACCGCCGGGACAACCGGAGAAAGTAATTATTCTTTTAACTCCCATTTTCTGAGCAAGACGGCATGCGTTTTCGAAATCCTCTTCAAAAGCAGCAGCAACCGTTTTATCGGGATGAACGGGATTTCCGTGACATGAAAGTGCGGAAACAGTAAAATCATATTTTTTTATTTCCGACATCAATGCTTCGAATTTAGCATTGTCTGCAAGAAGTTCCTTTGGCTTGCAATGAGCATTGCCCGGATAGCCGCCGCATCCAAGTTCAATTGCCTGAACGCCTTTTGATGCAAGATATTTGAATGCCTCGGGATATTCCATATCACCGAGAAGAACTGTAAAAACGCCGAGTTTCATGGTATTTTTGTTCCTTTCAGTTATAAAATTTCAATTATGATATGCATTGTATTCTCCGTAAATAGAAATAATTGATTCTACGATCGGGAAGCAGTCTCTTTCCATCATTTCATTGAGCGCTGACTCATTTGCGGTAACAAATTCCACGGCAGATTTCTGTGCCAGGAAATTATTCATGACACCTGCGTTTGTCCAATGGAAATAATTGTAAACACAATTATCATACATTTTGAAAAAGACGTCCGCATCTCTTTCGTCAAAGAAATAGTTGTATGTCATATATTCCTGAACTGTTTCACGCGTTTCAAATCCGTCAAGAGGCGCATAAAGATCATTGATTATCATAGCCGTATTTCGCGGATTTGTGGTCGTGAGAGGCATGGCAAAAGCGGAATAAATATTTTCTATTACACCGTAGACATAATCATCGGGGACATCTGGTCCGTGCGGAAACGGAAGGATTCCGAAATCATATATTTTCTGGGCAATAATTGCGTCTCTTCCGTAAATATATCCCGTATATACGGCAGCCATTGCTGCCTCTTCGCGGCAGAACCCCTGAGCGATCTCATCGTGATTATAACGCAGTGCATTTTTATGCAGACAGGTATCTTTAAACGTTTGATAAAAATTGATAGACGCTTCTATTGCGCTCATTCCCTGTTTATCATACATTGAAAAATACGGATTGCCGTCTGCATCTATAGAGATAGGCGCTGCTCCGTTGGAGAAAAGAAACATTTCGGTAAGAACGGAAGAAGATGCCATAAAACCGTAATGTTTGACAGTTCCGCCCTCCTGCAGGTGAGCAGCCTCGACTAAATCGCTGAAGTTGTTCCAGTTCCATGATTTTGTTTCAACATATTCTCGAGGATCGCCTAAACCGTTTGCAGCAAAGATTGCACCATTAAAAACGATTGGATATCCGAAATTGATCTGAGTAAGCTCAGGCCAGGCCGCGGGAACGAGACCGTAGAGATCGTTATTATAAAACATAGTTTCAAGGAACGGAAGCTCACCCCATTTGGATGAATCAGTAATATCAATGATATCCGACACTTCGCTCATACCGACATACAGACCTGCACGACAGTTATCACCTATCATATCCGAAATACCGGAAACGATATCAGCGACATATACGCCCGAATATACGGGAGCTTTGACGTATTCGTGAAGCCCCGTGCGTGATTCGATTATCAGAGTGCAGTTATGGTTTTGTTCAAGATCCTTGACGCGTTTTATAGCTGCATCTGCAAGGACCGTATTGTATGTGTAGCCCAAGAAAGAGTCGTTTGACGCAGAAACTGCCCAGTTCATAACCGGATCGAACATATATTTGAGTTTCTGTCCGTCAAAATCCGCTTCGTTTGTTTCATACGTCGCCAAATCCAGATCAAATGTCTCTTCGCCTGCGCCGGCGCATGAAACAGCTGTAAACAAAACTGCTGCACAGAAAATCGCTGCAACTATTCTTCTTATTTTCACTTCGCCAAATCCCCTCTGTTTTTTGAGAATCAATTATTCTGTATTGTTGCGGGAACCCACGGAGCATCAAGAAATACTCTTTCTTTTCCGGGATTGGCCCACTTGATCGCATTTCTGACTACTGTGAGATAGTTTTCGTCATAGAATGTCGGGTTTGTTTCATGACCGGGCTGGAAGTAGAATATTTTGCCGAGTCCTCTTGTGAATGTTACGCCTGAGCGGAAAACTTCGCCGCCGGAGAACCAACCAATAAAGATATTGTCATCGGGTCTCGGAATATCGAAAAATTCACCGTAAGTTTCTTCGTGAGGAATAATAAATTTATCCCCTATGCCCTGCGTGATGGGGTGAGACGGATTTACGTTCCAAAGGACTTCAGTATCGCCTGATTCACGCCATATAAGTCTTCCGGTCGTTCCAAGAAGACGCGTAAACGGTTTGGAGTAATGCGCGGAATGAAGGGCAATGAAGCCCATTCCTGCCTGAACATGGCGGATAACGCGAGCAACGATCTCATCGTCAACAAGATGATGTCCGCAATGCGCCCACCAAATCAAAACATCGGTTTTTGCAAGAAGTTCTTCTGTAAGACCGTGTTCGGGCATATCCTGAGTAGCTTCGGTCACATCAAAAAGGTCATTTCCTGCCGTTATTCCTTTTTTCAATGCGGCGTTCATACCGTCCGGGTATACCGCTTTTACTGCATCATCCGTTGCATCCTGCATATGTTCATTCCAAACAACAACATTTATTTTTTTCATTTATATATACCTCTGTAATTTAAAAATTTTCTGATTATAATACGGTGTTTTTTATTGTATTTCAGCTACGTTTATCCAGCAGCGGTTTTCGATCGATCTATCAACGGCGTCAAGGACCTGACAGCACTTATAACCGTCATAGAAATCGGGGCATGTTGGTTTATCGTTTGCGATTGCTTCGTAGAATTCGTAAAACTCATGAGCAAAAGTATTTTCATAACCCAGGACATGACCTGCCGGCCACCAGTGAGACGCGTAGTTATGGCAGCCTTCCGATGCCTGAATGAGACGAAAACCCTGAAGATCTTCTTCGTCTTCGCGGCTCATATACCAAAGCTCGTTCATCCTCTCAAACGAGAACTTCAATGAACCTTTATCACCGTTAATCTCGAATGACATATCGTTTTTATGACCTGCGGCAAAGCGTGTTGCTTCAAATACGCCCAATGCTCCGTTTTCGAATTCAGCCATAAATATTGTGGCGTCGTCAACAGTTACTTTTCCGAGAGGAGCATCCGCACCCGCTTTTCCGGAAAGACCGGTCATTTTTTCTACAAGAGGTCTATCGGTAACAAATGTTTTGGACATTCCCATTACTTTTGCGAAATCACCCACAAGATATCTTGCCGCATCTATAACATGAGCGCCGAGATCACCGTGAGAGCCTGAGCCACAGACAGACTTGTCAAGCCTCCAAACGAGCGGGAAATCAGGGTCTATTATCCAGTCCTGAAGAAATGAACCTCTGAAATGGAATATTTTACCTATCTTGCCCGAATCTATTAATTTTTTAGCAAGAACAACTGCCGGAGCAAAACGGTAATTGAATCCTACCTGGTGCTTTATACCTGCTTTGTTTGCAGCGTCAAGCATCTGTTTTGCATCAGAAGTGTTTAACGCTAGCGGTTTTTCGGAAAAAATATGTTTTCCGGCAGCGGCAGCGGCAAGCGCGATTTCCTTATGGACATTTGACGGCGCCGTAATATCGATAACATCTATATCATTACGGGCAACAAGTTTTTCCCAGGAAGTTTCACACGATTCCCAGCCGAACTTCTCCCTGCTCTGTTCTACCCATTCGGGATCTCTGCCGCAGATAGCTTTTTTAACAACATTTGCGGAAGTGTCGAAAAACATCGGCAGCTGGGTAAGTCCGTTTGAATGAGCTTTACCCATAAATTTGTAGCCGACAAGTCCTACATTAATGTTCTTTTTCATTACTGTTAACCTCCGTTATTAATATTTTAAAAATCAGCCTTCGTATTCTTCGATCGTTATACCGATGATCGTTACATCTTCAAGCGGTTTGCTTGAACTATTGACAGGAACTGCGGCGATAGCATCCACAACATCCATACCTTCGATTACCTGTCCGAATACGGTGTGATGTCCGTCAAGCCATGGGGCTCCTCCGCCCATTTTTTTATACAGTTCCACAACTTCTTCGCTAACACCGTATCTGGATTTTATTATTTCCCAGTTTTCATCGGAGTAGCCGTTATTCTGATTAATGAAAAACTGACTTCCGTTTGTATTTGCACCTGCATTAGCCATTGAAAGTGCACCTCTGAAGTTGAAAAGATACTTCGAAAACTCATCCTCAAAAGATTTGCCCCAGCAGCTTTCGCCGCCTGATCCGCTTGCAGTCGGGTCTCCGCCCTGGATCATAAACTCGTTCATTACGCGATGGAAAGTAATGCCGTCATAATATCCGTTTTCGGAAAGAGTAATAAAATTCTCAACAGCCTTGGGTGCGATTTCAGGAAAGAACATGAGTTTTATTGTGCCCATGTTTGTTTCCATAACGGCTATCTTATCCCCTTTCTCAGGTTTTTGATTCTGTAAAAGTTTTTCAAACTCCAAAGAATAATTCCCTTCTTCCTGTTTTCCGCCATCATCTTTTGCGCATGAGCACATGGTAAAACACATCACAGCCGCAACAGCAATAAGAAAAGAACGGAACAATATTTTTTTCATAACAATACTTCCTTGTGTAATATCATAATATAGCTGTTTTTATTATATACTTTTTTCTGTCACATGTCAAGATTTTTCGAAGAAAAAAATAAAAACAACGAAAGAAAAAGATTTCTCATCGATTCGCAAACAACAGATGTCAAAAAAACGGAAGAAGAGTGTCCGCAAAGACACTCTTCTTGTTCAAAGTTTTTCAATATATTCAATGAGGTCGCAATAGTCTCCGTGAGGATACAAAGATATATCCTCGTCTTTTTTGTTAATCAGACAGTTTGTGAGAAGAAATACATTCATACCTGTGTTCTTTGCAGGCATATCTTCCGATACATCGTTGCCTACCATAACGCATTCTTCAGGTTTTTTATTTATTTTTTCAAGAATTTCAAGAAAATATCCGGGAAAAGGCTTACTGTAATGACTGTTTTCATATGATGTGATAAGGCTGAACATTTTTTCATCTACCCCTGCCCATGAGAGCCTTGAGCGCATGGCAATATCGGGGAAAAGCGGGTTTGTGGCGCAGACGAGTTCAAAACCGCCGTTTTTCAGATAAGAGACGGTTTCTGAGGCCCTTTGATCATATCCGCAGACTGTTTTGGATAAATTGTATTCATTTTCATAAAACGAGTCGATAACAGATTTATGCTCGTATACTTTATTCCCGTATATTTCAGCAAATTTCTGCCAGAATATCTCCTCGTTTGTCCTCTTCCCGTCGTTTCTAACCATAAATTCCGTAGCGGAGAGAAGATTTGAAATAAATTCTTTTTTATCGTAGCCGAGTGGTTCGACTTTTTTAGCCAGATTCGAAAGATAGAGATTAAGGTATTCGTCAAGATCCATCGGAAGAAGTGTTCCGTCAAGATCGAAAAGAACCGTTGTAACAGACATATAATACCCCGTATGAATTATTTACCTATATTTTCACTGATATATCTTGCAACGTGAACGCCGCTTGCGGAAGCATGAGAAAGCGAGTGCGTTATACCGCTGCAATCACCTATCACGAAAAGACCTTTATGTTTTGTCTGGAGATTTTCGTCGAGAGCGACTTCCATATTATAGAATTTTACTTCCACACCGTAAAGCAAAGTGTCGCCTGAAGCTGTACCCGGAGCGATTTTGTCAAGCGCATAAATCATTTCTATAATACCGTCAAGAATTCTTTTCGGCATTACAAGGCTCAGATCACCAGGTGTTGCGGCAAATGTCGGCACCGTAAACGATTCGCTGATTCTTGCGGCAGTGCTTCTGTGCCCCGAAACAAGGTCGCCGAATCGCTGAATGATTATTCCGCCTCCCAGCATATTGGAAAGACGAGCGATACTTTCACCGTAACCATTGGAATCTTTGAACGGTTCGGAAAAGTGTTTTGCAACAAGAAGGGCAAAATTAGTGTTTTCTGTTTGCAGAGCGGGATCTTCGTAACTGTGTCCGTTTACGGTAACGATTCCGTTCGTGTTTTCACTTACGACTGCACCGCGAGGATTCATGCAGAATGTTCTTACAAGATCTCCGTATTTTTCTGTTCTGTATACGATCTTGCTTTCATAAAGCTCGTCAGTAAGATGAGAAAAAAGGACAGCGGGTAATTCAACTCTTACGCCGATATCAACTCTGTTGCTTTTTGTTGGTATATCAAGATCGCGGCAAACAGACTCCATCCAGGAACTGCCGCTTCTGCCTGCTGAAATAATGCATTTATCGGCCTCGATCTCTTCTCCTTTGTCAGTTGTGATCCTGAAAACGCCATCTGCTTTTTCCACTTTTACAGCGGGAGAATTGAATCTGAAGTCAACTTTTTCCTTCAGCTCTTTATAGAGATTATCAAGCACTATATAATTGATATCGGTGCCAAGATGGCGTACAGAGGCGTCAAGAAGATGAAGATTATTTTGAAGGCATAAAGTTTTTATTGCGGTATTGGCAGTGCTGTAAAGTTTTGTTCCCGCCCCGCCGTATGCCAGATTTATGCCGTCAACATAATGCATAAGATCAATGGCCTGCTGCTTGCCTATATATTCGTAAAGAGTGCCGCCGAACTGATTTGTAATATTGTATTTACCGTCGGAAAAAGCTCCTGCGCCGCCGAATCCGTTCATGATCGAACAAGGTTTGCAGTTGATACAGCTTTTTACTTTTTTGCCGTCTATAGGACATTTTCGTTTATTTAGCGGATTGCCGGCTTCAAGAACAGTTATACTAAGCTCCGGATGAAGTTTAATAAGCTCATACGAAGAAAATATACCGCCAGGACCGGCACCGATTATTACAATATCTTTTTTCATAAACAATATCTCCTTAAAGATGGATCATCACGCCGTATATTATACAACATATCATAAAAAAAATCAATAGAATATGAAAAATCATTCCGAAATGTCAAAAAGCGGATTTGAAAAAAATTATTAAATTTAAAAAATTACGGCTTTATTGCACAAGGGTATTGACAAACGGAAAATTTCGGATATAATATATTTGAATAATTGTTCAACTGTTTGATTGGGGGACAAAGAAATGACTGACGAATCGGTTTGTCAATGTGACCATATTCACGAAACAGAAGTAAGCAATACAAAAAAGACAATGCTTAAAGATGATGATTATATTGCTCTTTCTACTCTTTATAAAATGTTTGCCGATCCGACAAGGATAAAACTTTTGCATGCGCTTGAAAGAAATGAATTATGCGTATGCGATCTGGCTGCGCTTCTCGGAATGACAAAATCTGCAATCTCACATCAGCTCAAAGCATTAAAGCTTTCCGATCTTGTAAAATTCAGAAAAGAAGGACAAAATGTTTATTATTCTCTTGCTGATGATCATGTAAAACTGATAATCGATATGGGACTTGAACATATAAACGAATAAATCGCAAAGAAAGCTTTATCTTCTTTTTATCATTTTTAGTTGAATAATTGAGCAACTATTTGTGGGGTTAATATGAATAGAGAGTATTATCTGAAGGGACTTGACTGTCCCAATTGTTCTGCAAAAATAGAAAACGATATAAATAAACTCGAATATGTTAAATCTGCCAGGGTAAACCTTGTAAAGCAATACTTATATGTTGAATTTGATGGCGTTGACGAGAAAAATCTCGATAAAGATGTTAAAAACATCGTGTTTTCTTACGAGCCTGATGTTAACGTAATGACAAAGGAAGTATCTGACGGAAGAGAAGCGAAAAAAGAATCTCACCGTCATGAAGAGGCATATCGGGATCCTGAAAATGACGATGAAGATGACAGCAGAAAGGATTTGATTAAAATAATAGCCGGCGGAGTGATATATGCTGCCGCGCTGATACTTAATGCCGCAACCGATCTTCCGTTCCCGGCATATATTGCAATGCTTGCGGTTTCATATATAATACTCGGCGGCGAAATAATTCTCAATGCGCTGAAAAACATTGCGAACGGTCATATTTTTGACGAGAATTTTCTGATGACGGTATCAACCGTAGGCGCATTTGCGATCGGAGAATACCCTGAAGCTGTTGCCGTTATGCTGTTTTATACGATAGGAGAATTTTTTCAGTCAGTCGCAGTCCGCCGTTCACGAAAATCGATAAAAAAACTGCTAGAAATTCGTCCGGAAACAGCAACAGTCGTAAGAAACGGTCGTGAAATCACGATCGATCCTGAACATGTAGAACTCGGTGAAACTTTAATAATACGTCCCGGAGAAAGGATACCGATCGACGGAACAGTAACAGAAGGCGAATCATCTATCGACACAAAAGCAGTCACCGGAGAATCATTGCCCAAAGATGTATTTGCGGGAGACGAAGTTCTTTCGGGATGTATCAATATGAGCGGTGTACTGAAAATAAGGACTGCTAAAAGTTTTGGTGAATCGACCGCTACAAGGATCATAGAACTTGTGGAGAACGCATCTTCCAACAAAGCACCAGCCGAAAACTTTATTACAACTTTTGCTAAATACTACACGCCCGCGGTAGTTCTCGCGGCAGCGCTTCTGGCTGTCTTACCTCCCCTTTTATTCGGAGAACGGTGGGCAGACTGGCTTTACAGAGGATTCTCATTTCTTGTAATATCGTGTCCGTGTGCACTTGTAATATCTATTCCCCTCGCCTATTTCGGCGGAATCGGCTCAGCATCGCGTCACGGCATACTCGTAAAAGGCGGAAATTATCTTGAAGCGCTGAACAGCGCAGACACAATGGTTTTCGACAAAACAGGAACAATCACGAAAGGTGTTTTCAAGGTATCGGAAATTATTCCCGCAGAAGGGATAACAGAAAAGGAAACTTTACTGGAAGCAGCATACGCTGAGGCATTTTCCAACCATCCCATCGCTAAATCGATCACAGATCATTTTGCAATGGATATTGACAGGAACAGCATTTCAGACTATGAGGAGTTTTCAGGATACGGCGTCAGAGCTATTTGGGACGGCAGAGTACTGCTGGCAGGCAATGAAAAGCTTATGGAAAGCAGAAATATAGATTTTTCCGTATGCAGCAAGCCGGGAACTAAAATTTATGTAGCCGTTGACGGAAAATATTCAGGATGCATCATTATTTCAGACGAAATAAGGCCTGACAGTAAAACTGCGATAGACAGACTGAAAAAGTTAGGGATAGTCAAAACAGTTATGCTGACAGGAGACAGCGAAAACATTGCTGCAGATATTGCAAAAAGAACAGGTATTGACGAATACCACGCAGAACTATTACCTCATGAAAAAGTTGAAATACTGAAAAAACTGAAAGAAAACTGTCAGAAGAACAAGAGAATCGCATTTGCGGGAGACGGAATAAACGATGCGCCGTCGCTCTCATGTGCAGACATTGGCATAGCAATGGGCGGAATCGGATCAGACGCCGCAATAGAGGCAGCTGATTTTGTGATAATGACAGATGAACCGTCAAAAATCGCCGATGCGGTAAAAATAGCGCGTGAAACGAAAAAAACTGTTATCGCAAATATTATTTTTGCGTTAGGTGTAAAAGCAATATTCCTTATATTGAGCGCGTTCGGACTGGCAAATATGTGGCAGGCTGTTTTTGCCGATGTCGGTGTTGCACTGATAGCGATACTGAATTCGATCAGGATACTCAGGAAATGAACTTCAATAATCAATGGACAATAAAACGAGCGGTATAACGCTCGTTTTATTTGTTTTTTTGAACAATTATTGAATAATTGTTCAAAATGATTGACAAAATTATTAAATAATAGTATCATTTATTTAGGCGAATAGTATTTATTCAGACGGAGGTTTACTATATGACGAAACTGACAATAATGATAATCGTTCCTGTTTTACTGTTATCGATTATTTTCTGCGGTTCCGGCTGCTCTAACGAAAACAATACTGAAGATCTTGACACATTGCTTCAAACAAAAGATGATGACTCGAAACTTTCTTCCGACGAACAGCAGACAATAGAAGATAATACAGGGGAAAACGACGTATTCGTAAGCGTATGGCCGGATGAATTCCCAGTTGCCGAAATGAACGGACATGTTTTTAATGACGGAAGACCTATTGCATTTTATTACGAAATATCCCCCGGTCAATGGACAGCAGAATATAAATACGAAAGTATGTATCTATATGATTTTCCGAATCCTGAGCCGTATTTTCATCAATTTGGACATACATTCATCAATACTGAAGAGAAAAAAATCATTTATTTCAAATACGACAAACTGCTGGAAGAGGATGGAATCGATAAAAAAGGTGCCATAAGCAAAGAAGAATTTGATTCGTTCATAAGCGCTGTTATTGAAGCCGGATATACAGACAACAGCGAGAGAACGGAAAAGACATATTACTGTGAGAAATACGGTGTAGGAATAACAATAGTTCTCACAAATGATTTTCCTTTTGCTGACGACGATCCAAGACTGCACCCTTTCCCAACCGCCGTTGACTGCTGTTACGTGAAGCTTCAGCTTATCGATCCTGATTATGTGATGAATCTTGAACAAATCAAAGCGGAAGAATACCGGAAATGGCTTGAAAAGCACTAAAATTTTCTATTAAATTTTCAAAAGACTATTGCAATAAAGAACTTTTTTTTGAATTTTAATCAAAGAATGTTGACAATGGAAAAAAAATGGTAAAATACTATTGGAAACAGCGATTTATTATTATTTTGAGAAAGGAATAATTACTATAAAAAAAATCATTTCTGTTTTACTGATTTCTTCATTTATGAAAAAGACTATTTTCACACTTATTACGCTTATTTGGGCACTTTGTTTTTTCTGCTCCTGCAGTTCTGACTATAATCCGACAGATATTGAAAATCTACTTAGAGAAAAGAAATCAGATACAGTTATTTCGAGTGAGGAAAACACTGAACAGATTTTATTAAATGATGAGTTCGTAAGCGTGTGGCCTGATGAGCTACCTAAGAACGAGACAAGCGAGATGTTTCCGGATAGCGGCAGACCCATTCAATTCTGGATTGAAATTGAACCCGGGGTATGGACAGTATACTATGATTACACAAGCATGTATCTTTATGACTTTCCTGATCCTGAGCCTTATTTTCATAATTTTGGGAAATCGTTTCTTGACGAAAAAAAATTATCATTTTTAAATATGATAAAATAAAAACTTCAGAAGACGGTATTGATGAAAAAGACGCAATAAGCAAGGATGATTTTGATTTATTTATAGATAATCTGATTTTGGCAGGTTATACCGATAACAGCGAGAGAACAGAAACGACATATTACTGTGAAAAATACGGTGTAGGAATAACAATAGTTCTTACAAATGAATTTCCTTTCGTTGAAGACGATCCGAAGCTGCATCCGTACGTAACTGCCGTTGATTGTTGTTATGTCAGACTTCAGCTTATAGACCCCGATTATGTAATGGATCTTGAGCAAATAAAAGCGGAAGAATACCGGAAATGGCTTGAAAAACAATAATACTTTAAAACTTATACAGAGGGCAAGACGGCGTCCTCTGTTTTTATAATATGACAGGATGTGATTAAGTGACAGCATTTGATGAGTTTTTAAGATGCATAAAACGGAATGTTTCAACAACCGTCCTTACGGTGCTGCTGATCGTCTGCTGCATTTTGTTTTTTTGTTATATTCTTTATTATTACAACGTTGACGACGGATCCGTTACAATAAAGGAAAACGAAATGTATCTGGATCATACGATATTCAGATTCGGAAAAGCAGATTACAGTCTGTTTGAGATCGAAGCTGGAGGAAGAAAACAAGGGTACGATCCGTTTATTATGAATAAAACTGATGAGGAGCTTTACGAATACGGACTTAAACTTGAACAGATGATCGAAGAGATAAGGGAAAACGGTTATCTTGACTACTGTTTCACCAACACAAGCGAAAAAATACCTTTTTCGGATGTAAACAATGAACCCTACGTGCTGAGAGGATATGCGGAGCAAGGAGAGCGGGCATTGGAGATGTGGTCGCCATTTTATAAGGACGCAGGATATATAATAGTTGAAGCAGCCGAAGTGGATATTAACTTTATTAAAAATTCAAATCTGATCCTTTCCTCTGGCAGATTACTGACTGAAGAAGATTATATCAACTACAAGCACGGAGAGCCCGTTCCCGTTTTATTGGGGCATAAATATGCAGATTATTATAATGTTGGCGATCTGATTTATCCATACAGTTACGCAAATAACGAAATAAGTACGGGAAGAGGAGCAGGCTGTCCGCTGAAAGTGGTCGGAATATTAGAAAAAGACACAATAGTGTTTAATGCTTTCGTATCTGCGGGAACAAATATGCTTGAAAATCTCGATTATACGATAGTCAAACCGCTTCTTACAAGAACAATTGCGGAAGTGCCAAAAGACAATACGGCGGCAGTGGCGACAGCAACTGTCATGCAGCACAACAGATTTTTTTACAATACAGCTTTTTACTATGAACGCAGTAAACTTGAATACGGCGAAAAAAAGCTGACGGAAATACTTGATAAATACGGATATACCGGGTATTATACAGTCCAAAACAGCGATTATAACGTTGAACTGTCTGAATCGATAATGAGGGAAAGGTTGACGGGACTGTCGGTAATGACGATCCTTGTAGGATTTTTCACTCTTTTTGCCGTGTTTATAACGCAGCTGCATAAATATAACCGCAATCTTAAAACATATGCGATATATTTTCTGACGGGAAAAACCGTTAAGGACATAGTTTCGATGGCAGCAATCGATATGGCCCTCCTTTTCCTGATTTCATTTTGCATAAGCCATATTCCTCTTCTTATCCTGTTTTTTCCGGACCAATACGGAGGAACACGGATTTACGGAATAATAAAATCCGTCTTCAGTCCGCAGCTGTATATATACATATTGATACTCGGCATGGTATTTGTGCTTTTAAGCTCGTTGATTTGTTTTTTCACAGTAAGAAAAGCCGATTTTCCGACTATAATAAAAGGCGGTGAGTAAACTTATGAAAAAAATCCGAGTTGAAACCGTTCTTCTTGTTCTGATGTTTGCGGTAATGACATTTTTCTTTATAGTTTTGATAAATCAAGTAAAAATAAACGATATCAACAATCTTTACTATAATAATTTTTATTCGCAAAACGCCGTCAGATTAAGAATTTCAAAAAGCGCAACGGCAGATCCGAACAGAGCGCTTAAGCTTCCCCTATCCGATTTTCCAAGCAGTTTTGCTTTTTATAATGCACTTGACGAAATTATCGATCCAACTTACAAACAGGACAGAGTCCGTGTTATTTATTTCAAAGGAAACGACTTTCCAAAGCCTAATATCATAGCGGGCAGATTTTTTACAAACGAAGATATTTTATCCGAAGAACCGCTTTGTGTTGTCGGAATGACTGTTTTTGACAGAAATGTAACTTCAGAAGGATTTTATACTTATTTTGATGCAGTAAACTCGCGCACGATAAAATGCAGGGTAATAGGAGTAATGCAACTGCAAAACGCCTCCGCAAGCGACATAGACGTTACGGTAATGATAAACTGGAACGGTTATTATAAAGATTTTGATAAGGTTTCCGGAACATTTTATGTTGATTCGAACTCAAAATCGTCATCGGACTTTGTTTTCAACAAAATAGAAGAATATGTGAGAGATTATTGCGAAGAAGAAAATGAATTTACCGCAACGGAAATGCTTATGGTCGGGAATATTAGAAGTTTTTCATATTTTACGCACTACCTCTTCATTCTCGGCGCGATAATAATGACAATTTGCATAATAATGATATCTCTTCGTTACTGCGATTCACAGACAAGGAAAATAGCGGTAAAAAAGCTTTGCGGATACAGTTCTTCAATGGTATATGCCGAAACTACCTTCCTTATTACGGCGATATCGGTTGTGGGATTGACAATCGGACTTATTGTGACAGCGATATTACGTTTTTCTGTAGAATTCAGATATTCGGAAACAGGATATTATACAAATCTTTCGCCCGGCATAATCGCAGCGGTATGTGCGACGGTTGTATTATACTCAATCGCGGTCAGCGTTTTCCCTTCAGTAAAAGCATATACCACCGATACTTCGGATTTATTAAAGTGATATATCCTGTTACAGACAAAAGTATTGACAAATTCTTACCGATGGATTATAATAACTAAAATATTCCTTAAAGGAGAAAAGAAAATGCGACTCAGAATGCCCGACCATATATCGGTTTTTACAGATAAAGAAGCGATAAAAAGACCGTATACGGGAGTATTTAAAGAAAAAGATATCAGTCTTTCGCTGAAAGAGGAAAACGGAGAGCTTTCCGTAAAAATAACGGCGGATCAAACGCCGCTGAAATATGTCCGTCTTCGCTGGAATTTCTGCAGTAAAGAAAAAAGAAACGAACCCATAAAAATACTCGGAGACACATATGAACGCGGTTACGCCGACCTGAGATGGGCAGGTATCGAACCGGAAAGAATGATGCCTTGGTATATTCTCGTTTCGAACGGATCAGATTCGATAAAAGATGTAATCGGAAGATTTACCGAAGGTTATGGCGTAAGAGTGCAGTGTTTTTCGGTGGTAACCTGGCAATATGATGAAGCGGGAGTATCGATGTGGGCAGATATTCGCTGCGGCGGAGAAGGCGTTATTCTGTCCGGAAAAACGCTTGACGTATGCACGGTCGTATTCGGAGAATACCGTGACATGTCTGCCTTCGATGCAGGAAGAGAATTCTGCAAAGCAATGTGCCCGACCGCTACCCTTCCGAAGCACAAAGTTTACGGTTCAAATAACTGGTATTACGCATACGGCAAGAGTTCAAGAGAAGATATTCTCAACGATACCCGTATAGTTTCAGAACAATGCAAAGGGCTCGCAAACATTCCGTATATGGTAATCGACGACGGATGGCAGAAATACAATACCGAAGCGCCGTGGACTAGCAGAGATAATTTCGGAGATATGAAAACGCTTGCCGACGAAATGCGAAGTATGAACGTACGTCCGGGAATATGGGTCCGATATCTCGCGAACGCAAAGCGCGAAATTCCGGAGGCCACCGATGAGTGGATGATAGACCGTTACGGAAAGAAAGAAATGCTTGACCCCTCCCACCCCGGAGTTATTGAATATGTAAAGAAAGTAACACGAGATATTCGTTCATGGGGATACGAACTTATAAAACACGATTATTCAGCGTTTGATACGTTCGGCGGATTTGCGCCCCTGAAATATCTGGAAAATCAGTATGCGAGAGACGGCTGGCATTTTTATGACAGAAGCAAAACGACCGCTCAGATTACTGTTGAGTTTTATCGCGCAATAAAAGAAGCTGCGGGAGACGACTGCGTGATAATCGGATGCAATACGATCTCTCATCTTTGCGCAGGAATGTATGAGCTTAACAGAACCGGCGATGACACTAGCGGTTCAGACTGGAACAGAACACGTAATTTTGGTGTAAATACTCTTGCGTTCAGACTTATTCAGAACGGCATTTTCTACATGGCGGACGCAGACTGTGTTGGCATAATGGGCCCGATTCCATGGAAAATGAACCGTTTATGGCTCGATATTCTGTCTAAAAGCGGATCGCCGCTGTTTGTGTCATGCAAGCCCGGCGTACTAAACGAAAGCGAGATCGCTGAGCTTAAAGAAGCGTGGGCGATCAATTCTGTTCAGAATAACGACACAAGACCTCTTGACTGGATGGAAAATCAGTACCCCGCACATTGGCTTATTGACGGAAAAGAAGTATATTACAACTGGTATACCGAAGAAGGAATGGATTCATTCAGACCTGCGTAAGAAGATATGGAGACGTATATCAAAACTTTTGATGAGCTTTCAAAAAAAGAGCTTTATGAAATAATCAGGGCAAGAACGGAAGTATTTGTTGTTGAGCAGAATTGTCCATATCAGGAACTTGACAATCTGGATTCACTATGCTGTCATGTTTATTTTAAAGAAAACGGAGTTATTTCGGCTTATCTGCGCATCGTACCACCGGGAGTAAGATTTCGGGAAGTTTCACTGGGCAGGATTTTTACCGCAAGCTCTTTTCGAGGCAAAGGACTCGGTCTGAAAATAGTGGAAAAAGGAATAAAGACCGCAGAAAAGATTTACGGCAAATGCCCGATAAGAATTGCTGCGCAGAAATACGCTCGCGGGTTTTATGAACAACTGGGATTTGTTAAATCCTCCGATGAATTTGACGAAGACGGAATAGTCCATATTGAAATGATAAGAACGCAATAACCGTCAAGCCTGTCGTAAATATTTGCGACAGGCTTGTTTGATTTAAATACAATTAAACTTCATTTTACAGATACCTTGACGGGAACGTTGTAATGTGGTATAATAATGAATTAATAGCATAAAGGAGATGACTATACGCAATACTTCATAGCTTTTCTTGAAGGGATTATAACCTTTATTTCCCCTTGTCTTCTTCCGATGATACCGATTTATATTACTTATTTCGCCGGCGGAGGAGAAAGAACGACTAAGAAAACGTTAAAAAACGCACTAGGCTTTGTTTCAGGATTTACGGTCGTTTTTGTTCTTCTCGGGATCCTTGCGGGAACTCTCGGCAGTCTTTTGGTGAAATACCGTACGATTGTAAACATAATAACAGGACTTATAGTTGTTTTTTTCGGTTTAAATTATCTTGGAATAATTAAGTTAAATATTTTCAGGGCAAGTGGAAACAGCACGAATACCGAAAACCTCGGATTTTTTTCATCCGCGCTGTTTGGTATCGTTTTTTCCGTTGGATGGACGCCATGCGTAGGAGCATTTCTAGGTTCCGCGCTTATGCTTGCATCACAGCAAGGCAAAGTTTTAGCCGGTGCGGCAATGCTTTTTGTTTATTCACTCGGTCTCGGTATTCCTTTTATTATCAGCGCTTTGCTGATAGACAAGCTGAAAACGACATTTGCATTTATAAAAGGGCATTACGGTGTTATCAATAAAATCTGCGGCATTATTCTGATAATAATAGGTATTCTGATGATGACCGGTCTGATGGGAATGATAGTGGAAATATTAAGTTGAGGTCAAAACATGAAAAATAAAATCGGGTTAATCATAGCGGTAATAGCAATAGTTGGTTTATTTGCGGGTGTTTATCTTCTGTACGGAATTTTAAGCGAAAAATACGTTCCGGAAAAAATATCAGTTAATAACACCTCGGAAAATTCGGAATCAAAAGAGTATTCTGTTGATAATTTCACTGTTTATGACGCAGACGGAAACAAAGTTGAACTGTGGGACTGCATAGGAAAACCGTTGATTTTAAACTTCTGGGCGAGCTGGTGCGGTCCCTGCAAAAGCGAGATGCCGCATTTTGAAAAAGCTTTTGCCGAAAATTCGGATATTACTTTTATGATGGTAAACATTGACGAGATCAGGTCAAACGGTGAAAAATACATTGAATCAGAGGGATTCACATTCCCGGTATACTATGACATAACAGGTGAAGCTGCCGAAAAATACGGAATTATTTATATTCCTTCAACATTTCTTATTGACAGAAACGGAGAACTTGTCGGACAGGTTGAAGGATCGATGTCCAAAGAGGATCTGGACCGCTGTATCAGCATAGTTAAAGGTGAAGAAGAACTTGTTATACAGTAAAATCAATACAAATAACATTTGACACAGGAGTATCCGGAAGTGAACATAACAAAAATCAAAAAAGAATACATAAATATAAAAATGCTCTTACGGGCGATTCCTTCAGTTGCCGTTGCGCTGTTTGCGGTAAGCGTTGTATGTATGAACATTCTTGCCAACAAAACAATAGTTCAGACAGAGTGGCTTGCGCTTGACGGCGGGATTACAGTATCATGGCTTTCGTTTTTATGCATGGATATTATAACTAAATATTTCGGTCCTAAAGCATCAAATATAACGGCAATCCTTGCTGCCGTCATAAATCTTTTGGTATGTCTGATTTTTTTTGTCGTGAGTATTATTCCTTCTACTGCAGATGATTATACCGCGCTTGACGGGATCCTTGGAGGAACATGGTTTATCCTTCTGGGCAGTACTGTCGCGTTTATTGCGTCTGCACTAATAAACAATATAATGAACTGGCTTATCGGTAAGTGCTTCAAGAAAAATCCTGATGGAAAACTTGCTTTTATTGTAAGAAGCTATGTATCTACTTTTATCGGTCAGTTTGCAGACAATATTATTTTTGCCATTATTGTATTTATTATTTTTGCCCCTATTTTCTGGGATGGATTTCACTGGACAATGCTTCAGTGCTTTACGTGCGCTCTTACTGGTGCGGTTGCTGAGCTGCTCATGGAAGTGATCTTTTCTCCTATCGGATACAAGATTACTAAAAAGTGGAAAGAGGAAAACGTTGGAAAAGAATATTTTGAATACCTTAGACAAGGACAGCATCAAAAATGAAAACTTTGATAACCGGAACATCGCGCGGTATAGGAAAAGCAGCGGCAGAACTGTTTCTAAAAAACGGGCATACTGTTTTTGGTATTGACCGGCTTGAAAGCGAAATATCAAGTAAAAATTATACTCATTATGTCTGCGATATTCGCAACAAGGAAAAGCTGCCGGAAATTGACGGGGTTGAGATACTTGTAAATAATGCCGGCACGCAAAATGAAGAGGATATTGATATCAATCTGAAAGGTCTGATAGCGGTTACCGAAAAGTATGCAATACAGCCGAATATCAGGTCTGTTCTGAACATTGGTTCGGCATGCGCCCATTCGGGATCGGAATTTCCCGAATACGTGGCAAGCAAAGGCGGAGTATTGGCATATACGAAGAATGTTGCGATCCGAATAGCGAAATACGGAGCGGTATGCAACAGTATTGATCCGGGTGGAGTAATCACACAGTTGAATGACTGTATTTTGAATGACGCCGAGCTATGGCAGAAGGTTATGAATGAAACGCCTCTTAAAAGATGGGCTACCGCAGATGAAATTGCGGAATGGATATATTTTATGACAGTAAAAAACAGATTTTGCACCGGACAGAATATCATCGTTGACGGCGGAGAATCTATCAATTTTCATTTTATCTGGAAAGAATAAACCTCCGTTGTAAAACAGAATTGAGGTGAAGACTATGAGAAAAACTAAGATTATCTGCACTATAGGTCCCGCATGCGAAAACGAGGAAACGCTGAAGGATATGTGTCTTGCTGGAATGAATGTTGCCAGGCTGAATTTTTCGCACGGAACGCATGAATATCACGGAAAACTGATGGAAAAAATCAAAAATGTCCGCAATGCGCTCAACCTGCCGATTGCGATCATGCTTGACACAAAAGGACCTGAATACAGAATATCAACATTCGAAAACAAGAGGATTTTTCTTAATGACGGCGACACTTTTTCTTTCACGACAGATGAATGCGTAGGGAATCAGAACATCGTTTCCGTCAGTTACAAAAATCTTGCAAACGAGATAAGTATCGGAGATATGATACTTGTAAATAACGGACTTTTGTCGTTCAGGGTAAAGGAAATCAGGAATAATACGGTTATATGCGACGTTGTTGTCGGAGGAGAGCTTTCCGACAACAAAAGCATGAATTTTCCCAATCATACAATGAAGGGAGATTATCTGAGCGATCAGGATAAAGAAGATATTCTTTTCGGGATAAAAAACGGTGTTGATTTTATCGCAGCATCTTTCGTATCAAATAAAAACGATGTTGCGGCGCTCCGTGAATTTCTGAATAAAAACGGCGGCGAAGATATTGATATTATAGCAAAAATCGAAAATCGTTCGGGTGTAGACAGTATTGACGAGATATGCGAGATCGCAGACGGAGTAATGGTAGCAAGAGGAGATCTCGGCGTTGAAATACCGTTTGTTGAGGTCCCTTCCATTCAAAAATATCTTATAAAAAAATGCAGACTGCTCGGAAAACGCGTAATAACAGCGACCGAAATGCTCGAATCCATGATTGAGAAGCCGCGTCCTACGCGAGCCGAGATATCTGATGTTGCAAACGCTGTCTATGACGGTTCGTCAGCCGTTATGCTTTCCGGAGAGACCGCATCGGGCAAGTATCCCGTAATGGCAGTAAAGAATATGGCTGAAATTGCAGAAAGCACAGAAAAGTCTATAGATTACAGCAAGCAGTTCGCAACGACAGAGTATCGAATAAAAAACAATATCGATGCGGTTTCCCATGCAACGTGCGCTATGTCGATAGACACAAAAGCAAAAGGGATCGTTATAAGTTCTCTTTCTGGAATGACGGTAAGAATGGTCAGCCGTTTCAGACCTCCTGCTGATATCATAGGTATGACGACTTCAGAAAAAGCATGGCGCAAACTTAATTTAAGCTGGGGAGTAACGCCTGTGATGAGCGAAGAATTCAATTCTGTTGACGTTATGTTTTATCATGCAGTTCAAAAGGCAAAACAAGTATTCGGTCTGACAAAAGGAGATAATGTTATTCTGACCGGAGGTCAGACGAACGGTAAATCGGGAAACACCAATACAATACGACTTGAAACAATTGCATAAAAGACGGTCTCTTTTCATTTGATGGAAAGAGACCGTCTTTTGTCCGTTTGATTGTCAGTTGTTTTCGACTCCCCAGCTTCGGTTTGGCATATGCCCCATTTCAAGGATCAGCTCTCCGCCCGAAACGATGTCTTTATGGTCTATAAACGCCCTGTTAAGCTCTTTGCCGTTCAGTTTTGCGGACTGTATATAGCGTTTTCCGTCGCCGGCACCTATTGCGGATATTCTGAATGAGCCTCCTTCAACAGATATTTCAATATTATCGAATATCGGGGAAGAAACAGCGTATTCGCTCTTTCCGGGACACACAGGATAAAGACCGATTGCAGAGAATGCAAACCATGAAGACATTGCGCCTCCGTCTTCATCGCCGCAGATACCGAGAGGCGAATTGGTAAACCATATATCCATAATAGTGCGCATACGCCGCTGAGTCATCCACGGTTTGCCGCAATAATTGTAAAAATAAGGGATATGGAAACTCGGTTCATTACCCATGCAGAACATGCCCATCAGTCCAGTTGAATCGGGGAACTGACGGAGAAACGTATATTTATTAGGCAAGCACGGAGTTGTGAAAAGTTCGTCAAGACGATCACATAAAGCGTCTTTGCCGCCCATAAGCTCCGCAAGTCCTTCAATATCATGCCATACGGAAAAATTGAAAGTATATGCATTGCATTCCGCAAAGTAAGCGCGTCCCCCCTGCCCTCCGCTGAGCATCGGATCATAATCTTTTATCCATTCGCCGTTAATATTTTTAGGAGCCATAAACCCTATTGATTTGTTATAAACGTTTACATAATTTTTAGCACGTTTCATAAAAAAACGATAGTCATCTTTTTTGCCGAGATGCCTTGCTAGCTGTGCAACACACCAGTCGTCATACGCATGTTCAAGAGTAACGGCGACACATTGGCGGTTTTCAAAATCATGAACTTCCGGGATATATTCTTCCCTATCCGGCTCAAGACCCGGGAAATATCCTTTTTCGTAATAACATCTGTCAAGCTCGGTCGCCGGTCTGTCTGCCACCCACGGAAGCATTGTGATCTGAGTTGCATTTCTGTAAAGACCTTCATATGCAGTTTCGTAATCGGTATCTATACCTTTTGCAAGACCGTCTGCAAACAGCGCTGCAGCATGAAAACCGAGCATTACCGGAGAATCGCCATCGAAGCCAGGGAATGAAGGCATGGCGCCGGACTGTTTATACATTTCAACATAGCTGTCAAGCACATTTTTATGGTTTTCCGGTTCAAGGAGCAGCTGCAGGGGATGCATTGAACGAAAACTGTCCCACAACTGATCGCCTGCATAAAAGCCGTTTCCGGAATGCGTTTTATTATCGTATCCGGAGTAATACTCTCCGTATTCGCTCATATCCGTCATTTTCCCGAATGAGCGGTAAAGAGATGTATAATATACGGTCTTTTTATCTTCACTGCCTCCGCTTATTCTGATCTTGCCGAGAAGTGAATTCCAGACATTTTTGGATTCATCCGCTATAGTGTCAAATGACTTATCCGCAGCTTCTTTATGATATATCTCGTCAGCTTTATCGAATGAGATGTTTGAAACAGCCGCTATGATTTCGCACGTTTCAGGCAAATTTAAAACAATTGCATTTTTTTTGTCTGAAATGAACGATACATGATCGTTGAAAAAGATTTTAATATATAAATCGTGACCCGCCTGCAATTTTACCGATATATTTTTATCGGATAAAAAGATATTTGTAATTTTATCGGAATATAAAAACAGTTTTTTTGCGCCGACTGTTTTATACACATAACAATTTTTTGTTGTCGAAGCAAGGACAGTGATATGAGTGTCTTCAAGATAAACAGAATACAAATAAGGATGCGCAATAACGGCGCTTATATCAAAATGAGAAACACTGTCTGTAAAATTTTCCGATCGTTCGGACCCGAACATAATTTCAAGCGGCCCGACGGGGAAGGATGAAATTTTATCAGAGAAATAATAGTCATGCTGAACAGGCAAAACATTCGGAAATATCTGTGCTGCTCCGTGAGGATACATCGTTTTTGGACGGGTACCTGTGAGAAGATGACCTACTGTGCCGATATACGGATTGACATATTCTGCGGGTGTTTTACTGATCATAATTATTATCCTTTCAGATTGTATCTATAAAACAGATTTAATCACTTGCGAAGATTCTCAGGATCGTTCTGTGTTTTTTTGACATATTTGATATATTCAATGTTTTCCTTTGTTGACGATATCTCGGTCATAAAGGAATAAACTCGGTCGCGTAATTCCTTTTGAGCCTTTTTAGGCGGAAGAGTACTGTCAATATACATGGGTTCGGAAAGTGTGACAGTCATTCCAGGGCGTTTTGACAATAAGAAAACGCCTTTTCTTTTTCTGTAGGTCGTAACCATTGCTATTACAGGGGAACCGTCTTTTACGGGATAATGAAACGAGGTATCGGGAAAAGGACGTATTCCGGTATAAAAAGGCCAGACATGGGCTTCCGGGAAAATTGCAACACATTTTTTTTCTTTACAGCGGTAAAAAACTGCTTCGGTAAAGCCTTTCATTCCCGAAAGAGAATCAGGAACGGGAATAGCTCCGAGCATTTGCACAACGTTATGCAAAAAAGGGATTGAAACAGCATCGGAATTGGCTATTATATGAGCTTTTTTCGGGAAAGCAACCATTGGCGGAATGAAAGCGTCGAGATCGCGCGTATGATTTCCGTAAAGATAAAACCCCGTATTTTTCAGTTTTTTAACTACCTGTCTGTTTTCAAATTTCAAACCGAGATAAACTTTGGATATGATAAAAACAAGAGGAATGGCAACTATGTAGTAAAGCAGAAACGCCGCAAAATTCCATATTCTAGATTTATGTAAAAACGGAAAATCTCCGCCTACGCTTTGAGCTTTTATATTTGTACCGGCAAAGTCGTCCTTGAGAGAATCTGAATAATATACAACCTTTTCAGCTTTCACGCTTCTTGCTCTCCACAGTATCCTTAAGCATCATTTCCATCTGATCCATACAACGATTAAAATCGAACTGTTCCGCAAAGCCCAGATAACGGCGAGAGCACTCTTCTTTTTCCTTGGGGTGATCAAGCCACCAGTCTATTTTTTTTGCGAGATCATACGGATCGCCGCAGCGAAAAAGATTTTGAGGAGTAAGCGCGAAATTTCTTGTAGCGCTTCTTTCTGAATCCGCTATGACAGGAACTTTTCCGGTAGCGATAGCTTCAAGACAAGATATAGCCTCTATCTCAATTTCTGCAGGATGGACATATAAATCTGCTGTGCGCAAAAGATTGGCAAGTTCATCTCTGTCGTAAAACTGCATGACAGGAGGAATAATGCCTTTTTTTTCTGCTTGCTTCTTTAATTCTTCGCGTTTTGGTCCGGTCCCTGCAAAAACAAGCTGTATAGAATTTTTATATTTTGATTTAGAAACAGCATCTATAAGGACATCATGAGATTTTTCGGGACTATACCTGCCAACAAAAACAACCGTGAAAACGCCGTCGTCTTTCTTTTCGCAAACCCCGGGGCAAAACTCATTGCTGACACCGTTCGATATGACTCTATGATGAGTTGGACCGACAACCTTTTCGAAAACATCGCATATAAACTGCGTTGGATAATGTATGCAGTCACAATAACGAAAAAGCCTTCTGTAAAGGATTCGGTAAACCACCTTGTTGGCAAATTTGCTGTTTTTAAGAAAAAAATGCGAGGTTATATTTTCTGCCTGACAATGGAACCCTGCCGTAAGTGGAATATTATGCTGCGAAGCGTATATTGCGGACGCTTTGCCTAACCCAAAAGGGATCATAACATGTATGACGTCCGCATCTGCAATTGCTGATTTGAGTATCTTTTTATCAACCTTTGCGGGAGCGACTCCGTTTTTTTCGATATATCTCTGAAACGGTCCGAAATAATACTCAGGAACAATGTAGTAGTTTTTTTGTCCGATCTTATCTTTATCAGGACATACAACACGGACATCGTGACCCTTTGCTTCAAGAGAACTGATAAGATTGTATGCAGCAAGTGATGTGCCGTTATTTGCTTTGCCTAAAACATCACAGATTATGGCGATTTTCAATTTAATTCCCTCAATTCGTTCCGGTGCCAAGCGGTTAATCATATCTAACCGTAAATATAACATATAACACGAAATTTGTCAAGTAAAACGAAGGTCAGTTGCCGCAATGGCAGTAATTAAATAAAGAAGTTAAAGACAGAACAATATTTTGTTATATTTATTATATTTGTTATATTAATACACACGTTGCAGGCAAAACTGTAAAAATAAAAGACAGTCCACAGACTGTCTCTTATTAGTTTATGTGGTATTCGGGAATCAGGAGCCAGACGCTCTCAAAACCAAGGAATGTTTGATAAAATCATCTGACTGTGAGCTGAATATACTTTTTTCGAGATCTGCCCAGGTAACATCACTGTTATCAACAAGCGCGTAAAGTGTATCTTCGGTGTTATGCGGATCATTCTGCAGCTGTAAAAGATACTTGAAACTATCTGAGTAATCCGTTTTCGTAAGATCAGATTTTCTTACTGTTATTTTGAACTTCTCACCATCGTATTCAATATAGGAAAAGAAGAGGTGCGGATATGAATCTTTTTCATTTTGATAAATCTCTTCAGAAACAGAGTTTTCATCGAGAGTGTAATAATTTGCTATCGAAACGGATGACGGAATATTGTTTATTGTATTATCGTAAAACTGTTTCCATATATCGTAGCCGTTGGTGCATTTTAGTCCTTCACAAACGACTACATCGTTCTCTTTTGCCCAGGAGAGAGCCTCGTCTGCGTTTGCAAGCGGAAAATCATCAGGAGACGTTTCTGTTTTGCCGGAACAAGAAATCAGGGACAATGTTAACACGGTAAACATAATGATCAGAAATAGTTTCTTCATAAAGCTTTCTCCTTAGTTTATTTTTTTACTTGTTGATTTAATTCTATCGCATAAAAATGGTAGAAATGAAAAAAAATATTGTTTTTTTTACGACATAAGGTTGCGGATTTTTGCTGTTAACTATTGACTTTTTTTTGAATATGGTATATATTGTAGTTACAGTCGCCGTCAGTGGTCTGACAGATGAGAATATGTGAAACATGAAAGGGATTACAGTATGAAAAAACATTTGTATGTAAGGGCCGCTATTTTGATTCTGCTCGCATTGACGCTGTTGATGTCGTCGTGCGAAACAATAAGCCCGATTGTAAAGGAGAACATAAAGATGACTAAAATCAATATCAGCAGAACTGAGCTGACGGTTGATAAAAACATGAGCTACACTCTTTCGGCATCCGCAGAGCCGAAAAACGTGTGGCCGGATAAAATAATCTGGTCAAGTGACGATGAAAATGTTGCGATAGTTGACGAAAAAGGAAATGTTTCGGGCGTGAGTGAAGGAACAGCTACGATAACTGCTGTATCCGAAGCATATCCCGATATCAAAGCCACCTGCAAGGTCAACGTAATGAAAATATATTATGTATCACCCGACGGAGACGACAATACGGGAGACGGAACGAAAGACAATCCTTATCTGACGCTCGAAAAAGCACGTGACACGATACGGTCGCTATCTGAAATACCTTACGGTGGAATTACGGTTTATATGAGAGGCGGAGAATACTGCCTCAACGAAACATTCACTCTGACTCCTCAGGATTCCGGAACAAAAGATCGTCCTATAATCTATTCAGCTTATCCTGATGAAGAAGTAAGAATAGTATCAAAAGAATATATAACCGGGTGGAGAAAACTCACTGCTGATGAAACAAGCTCGGATATTTACGGCATGTCTGAAGAAGCAAAGAATAATGTGTATATCGCTGATATTCCGCAGGGATGGCGGTTTCACTATCTTTACATTAACGGTGAACGCATGCAGAACTCGAGAATGATAGAGTCTGACGAATGGGAAAGCGACTGGCCGAGAGCAAAGGCATCGAGCAGAGATTACAGCGAAAGCGGACTTAAAGCCAAGTTTAACAAAGGGGATCTTGATGGTCTTGAAGGCTGGGCAGACACGGAGCTGAAGCTTCTTACCGCAATATGGTGGAACGTCAACGCTGCGCTTACGGATATTGACACAGAAAAAAGCATCGGATATATACAGTCCCAAATAACCTCGTTTTATCCGGATTTCTCCGACTGGGGCGGTCAGTATAACATTATGAATACACCAAAATACCTTGATACGGAAGGAGAATGGTGCGTTGATTCAGTAAACGGAAAAGTATACTACTGGCCTGAAAACGGCAGTGACCCTAACAACGACTCTGTTTTTGCACCGAAGCTTTATGAGCTTGTAAGATTTCAGGGAGACGAGGAAGAAGACGGATGGGAAAAACAGGTTGAAAACATTACGCTCCGCGAAATCAGTTTTCTTTATTCAGACCGTGTTCCCGAAACTCAGTATGATCCGGAATGGCTGACGCGAAACGCCGAGAGCCCCGACGGAATGATTTTTATGGAAGGCGTTAAAAATTGCGCTGTAGAGGATTGCATTATAGGATATTCGGGAGCACAGGGAATTGTTTTAAACCACTATGCTCAAAACTGCAGAATAGTAGGTAACGAGATCGCTCAGTCGTGTTCAGGCGGCGTATTTCTTACGGGTTACGGTCCTGGAACGACGGATCTAAACAAAAATCACTATATTGCAAAAAACCATATTCACAATATCGGACTTGACTATATGCATTCTTGCGCCGTTCAGATGTACGGCAGCAACAACAATACGGTTGAATACAATTATTTCCATGATCTCCCCTACGCTGCCGTATCTATAATCGGAATGGCATGGTCTCAGATGAAAGAAGGTCCAAGTTACAGAGACACAATTAATGCGTATGGCGACAATAAAACGATGTATAATCCCCGCTGGGATGAAATTGACAGGAATTCGATAAAAACATATACGGACTCTCATAAGTATATGCATTCCGGGAATAATATTACGCAATATAATATTATAGACGACTACATGCAGACGATGCGTGACGGCGGCTCGCTTTATGCATGGTGTTCGGGCGGAGACAAAACATGGCAGTACAATGTAGGTTCAAGGGAATTTACAGACGACTGGGCTGTTCGCGCAATACATATGGATGACTATGACGGTCTGAATTACTTATATAAAAACCTTTTTCATGCAAACGGCGCTACAGACAACAGTCACACAAACGGAACGAACGGCGGACGCGGCGACGGGGGAAAGACAGATCTTGATGTATGGGATGATACTCTGAGCGACAATACATGGAAGGAAAATATTATAACTCCCGATGAATTTCCCGAAGGTTACCTTGAACTTCGCGCTTTTATAAACAAAACAGCGGGCGAATGGAAGTGCGTGCTGCCGGGTGCTGTTAAGACGACACCGGACAGTATATTGTCTGAGGCAATACTTATGCTGAACTCTTCTGATGTTAATGCGGGAAATGGGCTGATCAGCACATGGAGGTCAAAAACAGGCGGATACACATTCTCACAAAGCGACAGAAGCAAAATGCCTTCTGTGACTGACCACGGAAGCTATAAGGCTGTAAAATTCGATAGTGAAAAAACACTTACGCTGAGTGATGTTGAAGGATTGAACGGAGAATCGGGTCTGACGGTCGTGCTTGTAAGCAGAGATGCCGAAAACGATGAAAACGACAACGCTGAACTATTGCTTATCAAAAGTGACGACGGCAAAACAGAAACGATTGTTTCATCGTCGCAAAAAGAAGTAAGATTTACCGCAACCGGTAACAACAGCAGTTTGTTTGCCGAAGTAGAAAGAGACGAGGCGGAAGAAGGATTCACCTCAACGATAATTGTCAATGAAGGATCAAAAAAGGCAATCTATATAAACGGCGAAAAGGCCTTATCAGGCGAGGACAGAGATTTTTATTTCACCGGTGACAAATGTGATATAACCCTTGGAGGATTCAACGGAGAAATCTGTGAGGCGATAGTATTTTCGAAGGCTCTGACTGAAGTAGAAATATCTGTTTTGAGCGAATACCTTAAAAACAAATATTTTGCGGTCGCGGAACCTGTGATCAATTACGAATATGATGAAGCATCGGCTCAGAGTACGGTAACTATCGACTGCGAAACACCCGGAGCAACTGTTTATTATACTCTTGACAGATCGGAACCCGATAAAGACTCACTGAAATATGACGGAACATTTACTTTTGAAGGAACAGCTGTTTTAAGAGCAGTTGCCGTTAAGGACGGATGGACAGACAGTCGGCCGATAAGCAAAGTTATAGGAGTTTCCGCAAATATTCCGAAAGAGAACCTTGTTTTACATCTTGACGCAGCCGACTCCCCCGTACAAGCCGGAAACAAAGTAGATGAGCTGAAATCAAGAGTTAATGAATATGTTGCAAAGCAAAGCAATGCAGGCAACAAGCCTACGCTGATCGAATGTGACGGTTTTTATGCGCTGAGCTTTGACGGCGATGATATGATGATCGTAAACGATTTTCTGAATCTTGAGGGTCATACCGGTCTTACCGTAGCGGCAGTAAGCAGATCAAACGAATCATCTGCGGGCGGAGATGACTGGTGCAACAGGCAGAGTCTGATAATGATCGATGAGACCGGAGGATACGGCGCGATCTTCGTAGGCTCATACCGTGAAGATATTCGGGCAAGAATAGGTATCGGAACAGGCACAAGTTTTGAATCGTATATCGTAAAAGCAAAACGTAATGCGCCTACTGACGGATTTACTGCTACCGTATTTGTAAAGGACGGCAAAAAACAGTCTGTATATGCCGACGGAGAGCTGATATACTCGGAAGAAAACGGAAGAGACAAGATATACAATACAAACAATACCGAACTGAGGATAGGTACGGGCATAAGCGGCTTTAACGGAGATATAGCTGAACTGCTCATTTATGATTCAGCACTGAGTGAGGATCAGATAGCTTCAATAAACCGATATTTTGAGACCAAATATTTCGGAGACAATTCTGACAGCTGAAACAACAATATATTCGGACCTCTTTTGAAAAAAGAGGTCCGTTTTCTTTTATATCCGGACAGAGAATCAGTAATTAACGAATAATATTCACCTGACAATGCAAATCAAACCGTTCATATATATAATAGAATATCATGTAATCAAAAACACCACATTCACAATTTACACGATATTCACAAGATGATTCGCCGCAATTATATCCAGTTTAAAAAAAATAATACAAAAAAATCTGAATATTAATAAAGGTATTGACAAGTTTGTATTTTTATGGTATATTACAAAGTATGGTATAAATATACAACAGTATGACAAATCTGCAACAGGCAAAACAAAGCCCATATTCACATCGCTCTGTTCAGAGTTGATCTCATACGAAAAGAGGATTTTATGAATACAAAGACATTGATTTATATATTAAAACGTCTTCTTCTGGCAATACTTACGGTATGGGTAGTTATTACAGTTACTTTTTTTGTAATGCATGCTGTTCCGGGAGGACCATTCCTTGGGGAAAAAGCTATCTCCGAACAGGCTCTTGCCGCACTTGAAGCTAAATACGGACTTGATAAACCCCTTCTTGAACAATACGGAACATATCTTGGAGATATTGTAACTAAATTTGATTTTGGTCCGTCACTCAAGCACAGAGGACGAACGGTTCTGGATATAATTTTAGATGGCTTGAAAACGTCTGCGAAACTCGGTCTTATCGCCGCTTTTGCCGCCCTTGCCGTAGGAGTTGTTCTCGGTTCGGTCGCAGCGCTTCGCAGAAACAAGCTGATAGATCGAATCATAATGGTTATCACGACCGCATTTGTTTCGATGCCTTCGTTCATAATGGGAACGATACTTCTCTTGCTTTTTGCCGTATTATGGCCGATTTTTCCTGCAAACGGAGAAACAGCAGCGGGACTTGTTATGCCGATAATTACGCTTGCCCTCTACCCTACCGCTTATATTACACGTCTGACGCGTTCATCAATGCTTGACGTGCTCGGGCAGGACTATATTCGTACAGCAAAGGCAAAAGGCGTTTCAGGCGCTAAAATAATATTTGGCCACGCTCTCAAAAACTCTTTGATTCCCGTAATCACCTATTTCGGTCCGATGCTAGCATATATTGTAACAGGATCACTTGTTGTTGAACGCATATTTGGAGTCAAAGGGCTTGGAGAAGCTTTTGTAACAAGTATAACAAACAGAGACTATCCGCTTATCATGGGAACAACTATCATCCTTGCGGCACTGATAGTAATTATGAACCTTGTCAGCGATATTTTATACAAAGTTGTTGACCCGCGCATAAATCTTGATTAAAGGAGGAACGATCAATGAAAAAGAATCCGTTTTCACTTCATATAGATGTGGATTCGTTCCTTCCCGCATCAAACGAAGAAAAAGAATATATGGTTCAGATGCGTCCTTCCTCTACATTCTTCAGGGACGGACTTAAACGACTGATGAAAAACAAAGTTGCCGTTATAAGCTTCATCATTATAGTTATTCTTACTCTTACATGCATAATTCTTCCGTTCTTCTGGCCTTATTCATACGAACAGATGCTCGGAATGGGTAAATACGGTAAGATGGATCCTTCGTACAATAATCTTGCTCCATTCCAATACGGAGCTACGGAACTGCAGAGGATCGAAAACGGCGAAAAGATTTTCCCGCACATATTCGGGACCGATTCGCACGGAAGAGACTATCTTATCAGAATAGTTTACGGTATGAGAGTATCACTTGCTGTAGGCCTTTTTGCAAGCATAATAGTTTTAATAATAGGAGTTATAGTCGGTTCTGTTTCGGGATATGTAGGCGGTGCGGTCGACATAGTTATTATGAGGATCGTTGACATTATTTATTCCCTTCCAGATATGCTGATGGTCATTTTACTTGCATCCGTACTGAAACTCACCTTGGGAAATGCCCTTGTCGGAACGGTATTTGAAAAAATAGGCGGCAACATACTCAGTCTTTTTATTGTTTTTGCTTTACTTTACTGGGTTTCAATGGCAAGACTTATACGCGGACAGATACTTTCGCTTCGTGAACAGGAATATGTGCTTTCTGCAACCGCATCCGGAGCCAAAAGCGGATGGATAATAAAAAAGCATCTTATCCCGAACTGTATAAGCGTAATAATTATTTCCACTGCATTGCAGATACCGAGCGCGATATTTACTGAAAGCTATCTTTCGTTCCTCGGTCTGGGCGTAAATGCTCCGATGCCTTCTCTCGGTTCGCTTGCGTCTGACGCACTGAACGGAGTTTCATCCTATCCATACAGACTGTTTATACCAGCGGTCGTAATCTCGCTGATTGTGCTGTCACTGAACTTATTCGGCGATGGTCTTCGCGATGCATTCGACCCGAAGATCAACGGTTAGGAAGGCGATTCGATATGGCATTACTTGAAGTTAAAAATTTACAGACATCGTTTTACACCGACGCAGGCGAAGTGCGCGCGGTAAACGGCATATCTTTTCAGCTTGACAGAGGCAAAGTTCTGGGAATAGTTGGGGAATCAGGCTCCGGCAAATCCGTTACGGCATATTCAATAATGCAGATACTTGCCTCGACCGCTAAAATAAAAGAAGGTTCTTCAATAAAACTTGACGGACAGGAGCTTGTAGGCGCCGGCGAAAAAGTTATGAAAGACATAAGGGGCAATAAAGTATCTATTATCTTTCAGGACCCCATGACATCGTTGAACCCGACATACACAATAGGTCATCAGCTTATAGAAGCAATTATGCTCCACACGCCGAGGAACAAAAAACAGGCGAAAGAGCGGGCAATAGAATTGCTGAAGCTTGTCAATATCAACGAACCTGAAAAAAGAATGAAGCAATATCCGTTTGAACATTCCGGAGGCATGCGTCAGCGTATTGTCATTGCTATGGCGCTTGCATGCGAGCCCGATATTCTTATTGCAGACGAGCCGACGACCGCTCTTGACGTAACAATTCAGGCGCAGATACTTGATCTGATGTCATCTCTGCAAAAAGAACTCGGAATGGCAATAATAATGATAACTCACGATCTTGGCGTTGTTGCGCAGATGTGCGATGAAGTTATTGTAATGTACGCAGGCTCTATATGCGAACAGGGAACGGCAGATGAGATATTCTACAACCCGAGGCATGAATATACAAAGGGGCTTATGCGTTCCATACCGACGACGGAAAATGACGGTCAGCCGCTTCAGCCTATATCCGGAACTCCGATAGACCTTTTGAATATGCCCGAAGGTTGTCCGTTTGCGCCGAGATGTGACAATGCTATGAAAATCTGCATCAAGTGCAGCGCAAGTCCGATGGATATTAACGAAAACCACCGCGCTGCTTGCTGGATGAATGTAAAAAAAGCTGTTGAAGACGGAAGTATTACGTTTGATGATATAAACAAAGGAGAGGAGATTACCGAAAATGAGTGAAACAGAAAAAAACGGCACTCCCCTTCTTGAAATAAAAGATCTGAAAGAATATTTCAATATAAATATCGGAATGTTCCGTTCAAAGCCTCTGAAAGCTGTTGACGGCGTTTCATTTACGATAAATAAAGGCGAAACGCTTGGGCTTGTGGGGGAATCCGGTTGCGGTAAAACGACTGTGGGACGAACCATAATGCATCTATACAAGCCGACCGGCGGCGAAATAATTTTTAAAGGCAAAAAAATCGAAACAAAACAGGATATCAACGAATTCAGGAAAAAAGCTTCAATAGTCTTTCAAGACCCCTACTCCTCGCTTAATCCGAGAATGACTGTATCTGACATTATTGCGGAGCCGCTCGATATTCACAAGCTATATTCTACCAAAGCGGAACGCAGTGATAAGATCCTTTCACTGATGGAAAATGTCGGACTTACAAGCGAGCACGCCTCAAGGTATGCTCATGAGTTTTCCGGAGGTCAGAGACAGAGAATAGGTATAGCAAGAGCATTGGCCATAGACCCAGAGTTTATAGTCTGCGACGAACCGGTTTCGGCGCTTGATGTTTCAATTCAGGCGCAGGTAATCAATATGTTCGGCGAACTGCAAAAAAAACTCGGTCTCACTTATCTTTTTATAGCGCATGATCTTCTTGTTGTGAGACATATAAGCAACAGAATAGCGGTCATGTATCTCGGAAAACTTGTTGAGCTTGCGGACGCAAAAGAAATTTACGACCACCCGCTTCATCCGTATGCAAAAGCTCTTATGTCTGCTGTTCCTTTGCCTGATCCCAAAATTGCGAGGACAAATAAAAGGATCGCTCTCAGCGGAGATATCCCTAGTCCGCTGAATGCGCCGTCCGGTTGTCCGTTCAGAACAAGATGTCCTTACGCAAAGGATGCATGCAAAGAATCCATGCCTCCGCTTGAAGAAGTTTCAAAAAATCATTTTATTGCCTGTCACCGCACAGCGGAAATCAATTAATTCAGTTCTTTACGCGCGGGAAGGTGTGCAATGCTTCCCGTGTATAATGAAGATACATTTTATAAGATAATTAAAAAGAAAGGAAAAAACTACATGAAGAAGATTTTAGCAATTGCGCTTGCTTTAATTATGTGCCTTGGCATTCTTGCAGCATGTTCAGGCGAAGGCAACAAGCATGACGTAAAAATCAGCAACTTCCCTACGTTAACTTATCTTTACAACACAAGTGACGGACACAAGGCTATCGGCGAATACATCCAGGCTGCTCTTGCAAATGCAGGCATCACCATTAACCTTGAAAACCAGGAATGGGGAACATTCCTCAACACCCGTAAAGACGGTAATTACTCAATTGCACGTAATGGCTGGCTCGCAGACTACAACGATCCGATCTGCTTCCTCGATATGTGGACAAGCAACTCGGGCAACAACGATATCCAATACGGTAAAGGCGCCCATGCAAGCCTTGCTATGTATGACCTCGACCTCACTCCTTACGGATATGATACAAAAGTAGAAGACGGTACATGGGCTCAGACATATGACGTGCTCATTTCAACCATCAAAGGCTGCACCGATACCGAAACACGTTATGCTCTTATGCACCTTGCAGAAGATATGCTGATGGAAACAGGTTGCATTGTTCCTCTTTACTTCTACACAGACCTTTACATGATCGACGACTCCGTAAAGGGCTTCTTCTCGAACCCCCTCGGATATAAGTATTTCATGTATACAACGGTTGAAGGCAAAGACGCTATCGATGTATGTCTTGCTTCCGAACCTGATACTCTTGATCCCGCACTTAACAGCGCTGTTGACGGTGCGACAATGCTTGCTCACCTGTTCTCCGGTATAGCTAAATGGGCTCAGGACAGCAGCGGCGCACTTACGATACTTCCCGACTGTGCAACTGAACTTCCCGAAGGCATTTTAAATGACGACGGAACGGTTACTTACACATACACTCTTAAAGACGGTCTCACATGGTCCAACGGTGATCCGCTCAAAGCTTCTGACTTTGTATTTGCATGGAACCGCGCTGCTTCCGCAGCACTCGGCGCAGACTACGGATATATGTTCGAAGTTATCAAAGGTTACGAAGATGTTGCCAACGGTGTTGAAGGCGCTAAACTCGCCGTAGAAGCTCCCGATGACAAAACTCTTGTTGTAACTCTTGCTAACACAATCTCTTATTGGAATGAACTTCTCGCGTTCCCGACATACTACCCTGTTCACGAAGCCACGGTAGCTTCTGAAGCATGGGCAACCGACCCCTCTACATATGTTTGCAACGGTCCCTACACAATGTCCGGCTGGGAACACGGCAGCATAATCACCCTTACTAAAAACGACAGCTTCCATAATGCCGCCGAAGTTACAATGCCTACGATCAAGTGCCATCTTTCTGATGACTCCAACAACATGCTTGCTAACTTCAAGAACGGCACATGGCTGCTTATCGATGACGTTCCCACAAACGAAATCGCAGCCCTCAAAACAGAGTATCCTGACGAATTCGTTGTAGCAGGTCAGATCGGCACTTAC
Organism: Oscillospiraceae bacterium; assembly: GCA_902783255.1. Classification (GTDB taxonomy): domain Bacteria; phylum Bacillota; class Clostridia; order Oscillospirales; family UBA644; genus HGM12619. The sequence goes on from CACZQB010000002.1 coordinate 58,685, forward strand.
TACGTTTGCTGGAACATCAATGAAAGAATTCTTCCTGCCGACAGTACACTTGAAGGCGTTGAAGCTGAAACAGCTCAGGCTGAAATTCGCAGAGCGATCTCCCTTCTTTTTGACCGTAACTACATCGTAAACGAAATAGCTCAGGGCGGTCAGGCACCTGCTTCGTCGTTCGTAGCAATGGGTATGACGAATCCTGACGGAACTCAGTTCTATAAGACAGCTCACAGCACAAACGACGATTTTGACGGCTACTACGATGTAAGAGAAGAAGCTTTCGAATCCAACGTAGATAAAGCTCTCGAGGTTCTTGCAAAATACTATAAATAATCCGATCGAGACAGATTGACGGTTTTGGGGATACATTGCACATATTAACCCTGCCTGATAACAGTAAAAATAACATCTCTCTTAACGAGGGATGTTATTTTTCTTCTAACAATAACAGTAGAATAAACAATTACGAAACAATATGCGTAAATGATAGTAAAACAAAGCTGAAAAATAGTGAATTCACAAAAAGTTCACACTGAACATATTGACCTTTTACTTAAAATGTGATATAATAATCAAGCGTTGAAAAACGGTTGAATGTAAACGCTGGTGTGGCTCAATGGCAGAGCAGCTGATTTGTAATCAGCAGGTTGATGGTTCGACTCCGTTCACCAGCTCCACCGGACTGTATTCATCCGATAAAATTGAATATATGGGGGAATTCCCGAGTGGCCAAAGGGGGCAGACTGTAAATCTGTTGTCAGTGACTTCGGTGGTCCGAATCCACCTTCCCCCACCAGAAAACCCGATGCGCAAGCATCGGGTTTTCAACTAAGTGTTCCGCCCCGGCGGAACGTGAAGCGTCCTTCGGACGTGAAGTGCGCTTCGCGCGTGAAGTGTGCCTTCG
>CACZQB010000003.1 GCA_902783255.1 Oscillospiraceae bacterium
ATCTGCTCTGCGATTTGCGCCATCTGCATTTGGTTAGAGAAGCTTGTCATGGCTTGTGTCATTTCCGGCGCCATCTGTACTGATTTTAGCGGTATAGTTGTGACAATTTTCTTGGTTTCCGGATTAATAAGATTTGCCATCAACGATCCATCTTTTTTGGTCATCAGTTTCAATGCACCTTTAGCAAGCTGCTTCTTCTGTTCGTCGGTCAGCACGGCTTGCAACGTCATGTCAGGAACGGCAGCCTTGACTGCGTTTATAAATGCTGGTGCTGAATACAACGCTTTCTCAATCTTTGAAAAAAGATGATTAGCCTCTTTCAAAAGAGGCTTAGCGACCTCAGGCACCTGGTTAAAATGCGCTGCTAATTCTTCCTTGTATTCAGAAGCATCGATTATTTCAGTATCTTCTGGATTGATAATGATTGTGTCTTCGTCCATGTCATTTTCCTTTCGCTTACACAAGCGCAGTTTATTCTTAGACATCCATTTCATCTAAAACCTGCGAGAGCTTCTTCTTTTGAAACTTCGTAAGGTTCTCAACGCGTTCCTCTAGAGAAGGTTTCTTATCTGGCTCTCGTGGTACAATGGTCAACTTATTGTTTTCGCATTCTACAGCAATATACGAACCCGTGCTGAACCCAAACTTTTCCAGACACTTACCTTTTAACAGAATTGCTGGCACATACTCATCGCCGGGCGATTGATAATACACTTTTAGTTTGCGGATTTCGCTCATTCTTTAGGGGCCCTTTCCTGGGATTTGCTTATTTGAGCAACTCTGGTGCTTTGATCACCTGATGTCATAGATCTTGGGGAGCCTGTTTTCGGCACGCTCCTGAACATTCATGAAAAGCTCATCGTACCCAGTCATGCCCAGATCGATTTTTGGCCGCTCTTTCAATGCTTTCCACATCCTTCGTCAGTTCCGCATAGGCTGCCGCAACCTTTCCGTTTCTTTCATGAACAAAGATGCTCTCTCCGGTACTTTGAGAAAGCAAACTGACTCTTAGTCAACTTTATTCAGATGGTATAGTGACAAACTGCAAGCCACACGCAACTACATCTTTTGCCGTTTCAGAGTTTTTTCAAAGCAACGTGTTGCAAAAGTGTTGCAAAAACAGTTTGCCGGATTCCGCCGATGCCGGAAACCCTTGATTTTACTGGGTTTTTTGCACCACGTATCCATATTATTCTATTCCCACTCAATCGTTCCCGTGGGTTTGGGTGTGAGGTCGTAGAGGACACGGTTGACGCCTTTAACTTCGGTGATTATGCGTCTTGTAATCTTATTGAGGAGGTCATAGGGAAGAGGTTCGATCGTGGCTGTCATTGCGTCAACGGTATTGACGGAACGGATAACAACAGGCCATTCGAACGAGCGGGCGTTATCGCGGACACCTACCGATTTTATGTCGGGAATAAGCGTGAAATACTGCCATACTTTTCCTTCAAGACCGGCAGCGGCGAATTCTTCGCGTAAAATAGCGTCGGACTCTCTGACCGCTTCAAGTCTGTCTCTTGTGATGGCGCCGAGACAGCGAACGCCGAGGCCGGGACCGGGGAACGGCTGGCGGTAAACCATATTGTCCGGGAGACCGAGCGCTTTGCCGCACTTTCTTACTTCGTCCTTGAAAAGCATTTTGAGAGGTTCGACAAGCTCGAATTTAAGATCGTCGGGAAGTCCGCCTACATTGTGATGAGCTTTTACGGCTTTTGCGGTTTTTGTGCCGCTTTCGATTATATCAGGGTAGATCGTGCCCTGACCGAGGAAAGCGATGCCGTCAAGTTTTCTTGCTTCTTCTTCGAATACGCGGATAAATTCAGCACCGATGATCTTGCGTTTCTTTTCGGGGTCGTTTACGCCGGCGAGTTTGTCGAGGAAGCGGTCAACGGCGTCAACGTAAATGAGATTTGCATCCATTTCGTCTCTGAAAACTCTTACGACCTGTTCAGGCTCGCCTTTTCTGAGAAGACCGTGGTTAACGTGAACGCATGTGAGATTTTTGCCGATTGCTTTTATCAGAAGAGCCGCAACAACGGAACTGTCAACGCCGCCTGAGAGAGCAAGAAGGACTTTTCCGTTGCCTACCTGTTTTCTGATAAGTTCGATCTGGTCGGAAATGAAGTTATCCATATTCCAGTTCTTTTCGCAGCCGCATTTTTCAAAAACGAATTCGGCAAGAGCGTTTGCTCTGCAATGCGGGCAGTCGCCGAGAGAGGGAACAGACGGGCATTTACCGTTTGTATTATGGTCAACGGCTATCATTGGAATGCCGCAGGAATAAATTTCGTCGCGAACGTCTATGGCAACACCGTCAACGATCCTGTTTTTACCGCCGTTGAGGATAATACCTTTTACCGACGGAAGTTTTTTCAGTTCTTCAAGCGTGATATCATGGGGATGGATCTCGGTATAAACACCGAGCGCGCGGATCTCTCGTGCGATCATAACGTTTTCTTCGCTGCCGAGATCGAGAATAAGAATCATGTCCTGTTTCATATGTTTCTCCTTTAAATTATTACTTGATATATCAGACGAACAAAAGTCCGTTATTTACAAAGATATTTCTTTTCCATCAAGATATTGAAGAATACCGCCGTCGGTTTGAAAATCAAAAACTATTTTTTTTGCCGTCAGATCCTGATGGCGCATTTTTACGGGTTTATCGCGAAAATATTCCTTATTCAAAGCAAGACTTCCGTATTTTGTATCGCCCAGAAGAGGATGACCGAGATATGCCATATGCGCGCGTATCTGATGTGTTCTGCCGGTATAAAGTTCCACGAGCAGTTTTGATACGGTGCCGTTTGTATCAATGACCCTGTATCCTGTTTTTATAAACTTATACCCGTTTTTTTCCGCGAAATTTTTATCTTCCGTAATTTTTACGAAATTATCCTCGCCGCTGCCGTCGCCTGTTTTTTTAAGATATGCGGTAGCTGTCGCCTGAAGCGGCTGAGGTGTGCCGAATACGGTGCATTCATAATATTTATGAATTTCTCTGTTTTTGATTTTTTCGTTCATTATTCGCATTGCTTCGGCGTTTTTTGCGGATATGACAAGTCCTGCGGTGTTTTTGTCGAGCCTGTGGCACAACGCCGGGGTAAAAGCACTTTTTCCGGGAACGTATTCTCCTTTGTTTATCAGATACGCGATAATATGATTAACGAGCGTATTTCTGTTTTCTTTCGCATCGCTCTGACAGATCAGTCCCGCCGGTTTATTGACAACAAGAATGTTTTCATCTTCATATACTGCCGAAAAAGATATTTTTATCGTAGAAAAATCTATTTCATTTTTTTCGGAACTGTCAAAAAACTCATCGTTTATATAAAGGGTCAGCACATCCCCTGCGTTAAGCATTTCCTTGCCTGAAGCGTGCGTTCCGTTGATTTTAAAGCATTTTTTCCGGAAATATTTGCGCATGAGAGCTTCAGGAAGAGTTGAAAACCGTTTAAGAATATATTTTTCAAGCTTCTGTCCCGCATCGCTTTTTGATATAACGATCTCGCGCATAAATCACCTTTCAAGACAAAAACAGAGCCAGCCCCGTTTTTCTTTTTCACCGATAATCTTAAATCCGTTTGTCTCAAAAGCTGAAACGACATCTTCACGGCGCTCGGTAATAATGCCGGAAGTAATAAACACGCCGTTTTCTTCAAGATTTTCAGCGATAAAAGATGAAAGGCGGATGATTATATCTGCAACTATATTTGCAACTATAACTTTGTACTTTTTGCCTTCGATCGGCTTTCTGTTTTCAAGAATATTTGCCGTTTGTGCATCAAGCGTGCCTGAAAAAGTATTGAGCGCGGCATTTTCAAGCGTTACTTTTACGGCGTTCGGGTCTATATCGAATGCATCAACGCTTTTGGCGCCGAGAACAAGGGAGGTTATCGAAAGAATCCCGCTTCCGCAGCCTATATCAAGCACTCTGTCGCCGTTTTTTACTGTTTTCTGCAGCGCTTCAACGCAAAGCGACGTTGTTTCGTGCGATCCTGTGCCGAAAGCCATGCCCGGGTCGAGAGTAACGATCAGTTCGTCATTTTTCTTTTCATACTGTTCCCATTGCGGGACAATAACGATCCTCTCACCTATATGAAGCGGTTTGTAATACTGTTTCCATGATTCCGCATAATCTTTTTCGTCCACTGAACCGATATCGCATTTAAAGCTTATGCCCTCATTGTTAAAACGTTCGCGCAGAAATTCCACGGCTGCCGGAACAGATATATGTGTGGGCAAATATATATGCAGAACAGCTGTTTCAGTGTCTTTTTTAAGCAGTTCCTCGTCGATTATCCCAACATTTTTAACTATTTCGCAGTCCATCATATCAGAATAATCTTCAAGATAAAGTCCTCCGATATCGAGCATTGACGCTATTGCGCAGGCGGTTTCGCCGAATGAGGACGGAACGGTCAGTTTTATTTCGGTATATACCATTTTATTTCCTCTTTATCTTAATTGTTTTGATCTCAAACGGCTTGAAATGAAGAGTAAACGAATTATTGCTGCATACGACCGGCGCTTTTTCGTTTTCAAGGATATCGCATTCAAATACTTCACTGATATCGAATAAAGTTTCCGCTTTCAGTGATATGCGCGCGCCTACAGGCTCATATGCTCTGACGATGATATCGTCCGAATCTTCCGCTTTCTTTACCGTTTCTATTACCGCATTGCCTTCGATATCGGCGAATATTTTATTATGTGTATCAGTATATCCCTTTACACCGGATTCAAATGCTGTAAGGGGAACATTAAGCCTGTATGCCTCTTTAACTACGGAGAGCTCATCAGTGTGCGGCATTACGGCATACGTAAAAAACTGCTCTCCCCTATCGGCATTTCTGCCGGGATACGACGTAGACCTGAGAAGATTAAGTTCTGCGGTTGCGCCTTCGGCGTGAACACCGTATTTGCAATCGTTAAGCAGTGCGGCGCCGTAGCCGGTTTCTCTGAAATCGATATATTTCTGAGCGCAGATTTCAAAACGGGCATTATCCCATGATGTGTTTTTTGTTGTGGAACGCTTGATCTCACCGAACTGTATATTGCAGGCGGCCTCGTTTGTATGGATATCAAACGGGAAAAATACGCGCAGCATTTGGAAGTTTTCCTGCCAGTTCACATATACTCTGAAGTCTATGCGGTTTGCGCCGTCAGAGAGGACCGCTATACAAACAGCTTCGGAATTCCCGAATTTGTATGTAAATTTTGCGCATGCTTCGGCGCCGTCAACATAAAATTCGCTTTCGCACGCGTCGACTTCCATACAGAGGTCGTCTCTGTAAGTAAATTTCATATCCCACGCATCGCTCTCATCGTTGTAAAGGCGAAGCACATTACCGGGAGCAGCAAGAAGCTCTCTTGAATTTACTTTATCGTAAATCGATACTACCTGACCCTTGTTGTTGAATCTGACTTTGAGATTTTTGTTTTCTATCTTGTTTTCCGTTGCTTTTACGCTGAACTTTGAATCGTATGATTTAGACAAACCGAACGCGGGCACGGTAACTTTTTTCCATTCGCCGTTTTCAACAACGTTTTCCGTCCGTTCAAATCCTGTGGCGTTTGCATATACTATGCCAGAAAGTCCGTAATTTTCAGCTGCTTTTTCATAAGCCGATACAGTCATTTCACGCGCTTTCGTGAGTATTTCGCGGTAGCGGGGCACACTTTCATCGTAAACACGGGCGATAGATGAACCGGGCAGAATATCGTGGAACTGATATAGCAGAATTTCTTTCCACATTTTATCTAATTCGTTTTTCGGATAATCGCCGCAAAGGAGCGACGCAAATTCAAGCTCGGCAAGAGCAAACTCGCATTTTCTGTTATAATATTTGTTTCTCGCCTGCGTGGTGTAAGTTCCCTGATGTTTTTCGAGATACAGTTCGCCGTTCCAGACAGGATATTTCGACTGCTTCTTTTCTATTCTTTTAAAGAATTCTTCCGAAAGCTCCTGTTTTACCGGGGGAAGTCCGGAAAGATTTTTTTCTCTTGATAGTCTTTCAAGATGGTCTTCACCGGGGCCTCCGCCTCCGTCTCCTATACCGAATAAAAGAAGCGCTTCAGGGCAGACGCCTTTTTCACTGTAATTTCTTTCGGCGCTCTTTATGCTGTGAGGAGATGCGGCGCTGTTGTATGTGCCTTCAGGCGGCATATGCGCAAGAACGGAAGAACCGTCTATGCCCTGCCATGTAAATGTGTGATGAGGGAATTTATTATGCTCGCTCCACGAAAGCTTGATAGTCATAAAATAATCGACTCCCGCTTTTTTCAGAAGCTGGGGAAGCGCTGCGCTGTAGCCGAAAACATCGGGCAGCCACAACGTTTTTATGTCTTTCCCGAATTCCTGCATAAAAAAGCGTTTTCCGTAAAGGAGCTGTCTTGCAAGAGCCTCGCCTGACGATATATTTGTATCTGCTTCGACCCACATGGCTCCCTGAGCTTCCCATCTGCCCTCAGCAATGCGTGCCTTTACTTTGGCGTAAAGCTCCGGATAAAGCTCCTTCATCCACTCGTAAAGCTGCGGCTGAGATGCGCCGAAGATATAGTCGGGATAAAGCTCCATATTTGCAAGCGCTGTTGAAAATGTTCTTGCGCCTTTTCTTTTTGTTTCACGGATAGGCCAGAGCCATGCAAGGTCAATATGCGCATGACCTATTGCGGAAATTGAAAGGGACGGGTCTCCTCCCCGTTTTTTCAACTCCGGCGCAAGAAGGCTTGCCGCCTTTTTCACCGATGAATCATTTATACCGTTGCCGAGCGCGGTAGCGGCGTCGTAAAGAGCATATACAACTGAAAGCTTGCGCGGGTCTGAATTATCGAGTTCTTTTTCAAGCGTTGAAAGAACGGCAAAATCGTAAAGCAGACTTTTCACATTTCTGTTGACCGTAACGATCCTCATCATTTTGATTTTTCCGTCTCCGCAATAACCGCCGAAAAGATCGTTCATTGCACAGTCAAGCCACAAAGAAACTTTTCCGTTTTTTACTTTCGCTTTGTCAAGCTCGACTTCTATTTTCAAAGGCTTGCCTAAAGATGTGTCAAAGCCTGAATCCACATTTGTTATGCCTCTTACAGGACAACCGTTTTCGTCAAACACGCATCCCTCGCCCGAAACATCTATAAGAAGCGCAGTATTTTTCAGATCTGTTCCGTTCGGGATCGTTCCTTCTATGAAAAACCATGCGCAGTCCCAAAGTTCGCCCCATTTAACGCCTTCCGCAACATCTATCTTTTTACCTGATGTTTTTTCTGAAAACGGAACAGGTTCTTTGGTGACATATCCTGAGCCTGCAAGCTTGGCGATTTCGTTATAAACGTTTTTTTGCAGTCTTTCCGTTGCTCTTCGGATAATTTCGTTCATCTTATCGTAGTTGTAATGCATACGTATCTCCTATAAAACTTTTTTGCAAATATTATTCAGTTCGCATTTTTCGCATTCGGGATTTCTTGCTTTGCATACAGCTCTGCCGTGGAGGACTACTGCATGGCAAAAAGCAAGGCTTTCATTGGGCGGAATAACTTTTCGAAGTTCTTCCTCGATCTTTTTCGGATCTTTTTTGTCAGTGAAGCCCATTCTGTTTGATAAACGGATACAGTGAGTATCCACAATTATGACCCCGGGCATGCCGTAAATTTCACCGAGTAAAAGATTTGCGATTTTTCTGCCAACTCCCGGCAATTCGAGCATCCCCGCCATTGTTTCCGGAATTTTGCCGAGTTCAATAATTTTTCGGGAAGCAGCGATTATATCTCTCGCTTTCGTGTTGCCAAGACCGCATGAGCGTATTTCAGGCTCAAGTTCTTCTGCTGTAAGCAACGCAAAATCTTCAGGTGTTTTATGTTTTTTAAACAGTTCTTTCGTTACTTTGTTTACTCTTTCATCGGTACATTGCGCTGAAAGACGCGAAGCCACAAACAGTTCGAACGGTGACGAATATTCGAGCGCGCAACGGCTTTCGGGATACAGATCAAGCAGGATTTTATGTATTTCAAGCTTTTCTTTTTTTGAAAGCAGCTTCATTTTTTTCACCGCCAAAAACTACAGTAATTCTATTATATGATTATATATCATGGAGTTCGGTTTGTCAATGAACGCGAAAAAAATTCAAAAAAAATTTGCCGTATGCAATATACGGCAATATTTCAGTCTGAAATAAAACTTCTTTTTTTGATTTCTTCAAGCTCGTCTATAAGAGATGAAAAAAAAGTTTCATCGTCCGTGTGCAAATCGAAATGATCGGTACCGCTTGCTGCGTTGAAATCCGCAGCGAGCTCTCTCAGCTCGGATGTATGTTCCGCAAGAACGCCTTTTTTTTCATATATAAGAGCCTTGCAGAGTTTTTTAAAGATCTTCCAGCAATTTGCTCTGTTTTTACCATCAAGAGTAAACCATATGTCGGGCATTGTCTCCATATTTTGCCTCACGGTGTAAACGGCGGGAGCAGTGAGAATATTCTTTCCGCAATTTCCTCAGGTGTTCCGTCGGAATTTACGATAACGATATTTTCACCGTCAAGCTTATTAAAAACTTCGGTATATTTAGCTCTTATACGGTCAAGCGTTTGACTGTCGCGTTCAAATATTTCACGGACCGTGCCTCGGTTATCAACTCGTTTTTTGCAGATATCAGCCGGGACATCTATAAAAAAACAGATATCGGGTTTTGTTACAGAAGGACACTGCTTATTCATTCTGATCACCCAGTCAAGATCGCAATCCATACCCTGATATGCGAAAGACGAGTAGTAGTAACGGTCGCATATTACATCGGTTCCTTCGGAAAGAAGCTTGATTATGCCGTTTTTCGGGTTAACGTTGTGCGCTATCCTGTCTGCAAGAAAAAGTGCGGAAAGCTCTTCAGGTGTTCGCTGGTAGTTGCCCGCAAGCGCATCACGAATGATGCCGCCTGTTGTAAGTTCGGTAGGTTCAGCCGTTTTTACGACATTTCTGCCTTCATTTTTCAGTCGTGCGCAAAGAAGATCGATCTGTGTGGATTTACCTGAGCCGTCGAGTCCTTCAAAAACGATAAACCTGCCTTTTTCGATCTGTCTTGTCATATCATTTTAAAGCAGTCTTTGAGAGACGTGTAAAGTTGTTTATATAAAACATGTGTTTTTGTATAAATCGCAGTGTTTTCGGGGATCGGCGCGTATGTTTTCTTTACGCTTATCACAGCGTCGCAAGCCTCGGGAACGGAAGACCAAACGCCTGTTCCTACGCCTGCAAGCAGGGCAACGCCGAGCGCTCCGCCTTCGGAGGAAGAAAGGACCTGAACTCCGCAGTCGAACATATCTGCCTGCATCTGTCTCCATATCGGTGATTTTCCGCCTCCGCCGGAAACTCTTACGGCAGAAGCGTCTACGCCCATACCGCGGATGATATCCATACAGTCGGTAAGAGAATAGCAAACGCCTTCAAGAATAGCTCGTATCATATCGGCTTTTGTATGTATTGCGGAAAGACCGAAGAAAACGCCTCTGCAGTCCGCATCGAGATGCGGGGTTCTTTCACCCATAAGATAAGGCAGATAAATGAGTTTGTGGGCGGTGATGCCGGTTTCTTCCGCCATTTTATCCATTATTACGTAAGGGTCAACACCAAGCTCAGCGGCTTTTGCAATTTCTTCGGCGCAGAAGTTATCTCTGAACCATTTGAGAGAAAGGCCCGCCGCCTGAGTAACACCCATCATATGCCATGCATTAGGCACAGCGTGACAAAATGTATGAACACGTCCGAGTGGGTCGATCGCAGGTTTTTCGGAATGAGCAAAAACGACGCCGGAAGTGCCTATCGTTGAAGATACGACACCGCTTTTAACAATTCCGTTGCCTACGGCGCATGCAGCCTGGTCGCCTGCTCCGCCTGCTACGGGAGTTCCCACACAAAGACCGGTAAGTTCGGCAGCATATCTGTTTACAGTGCCGCTTATTTCATAGCTTTCATACATTTTAGGAAGAAGGGCGATATCTATGCCGAGGATCGAAAGAAGTTCTTTTGACCAGCAGCGGTTTTTTATATCCATAAACTGCATACCTGATGCGTCTGATACCTCTGTTGCGAATTCACCGGTAAGCATATATCGGATGTAGTCTTTGGGAAGCATTATTTTGGCGCATTTATCAAATAATTCAGGCTCATTGTTCATTACCCAGCGAAGTTTTGAAGCGGTAAAGCCGGTAAGCGCGGGATTGGCGGTTATTTCTATAAGCTTTTCTTTGCCTACGATCTCAGTTATTTCATCGCATTCCTTCTGAGTGCGCTGATCGCACCAAATTATGGAGCGGCGAAGAATTTTATCGTTTTTATCAAGCATTACAAGACCGTGCATCTGTCCTGAAAGACCGATACCTTTGATCCCTTTCGGATCAGCGCCGCTTTTTGCTATTACATTTTTGATCGATTTGCATACTGCGTTCCACCAGTCAAGAGGATCCTGCTCCGCCCAGCCGTTCTGGGGCTGATAAAGAGGATATTCCTGCGTGTCTGAAGCAAGTGCGTTGCCGTTTAAATCAAAAAGAACTGTTTTGGTACCGGAAGTACCGATATCTGTACCGATAAGCATAATATTTATTCTCCTTTAATATTTACCCAGCCTGTGAATACAGTCGGAAATTGCCTTGAAATTCTCAAAACTTACTGAATTCGGTATTGAATGATCCGAAGAAAAAATGTATCCGCTGTTTTCCTTAAGAACGGGAATAACACGTTCAAGCTCTTCGATTATAGCCTCTTTATCGGACCACAATACTGCGTTTATGCCGCCGCGCATTGCGAGCTTGTCGCCGTAGTTCTTCTTTATCCGGATCGGATCCATACCCGCCTTCACCTCTATCGGATTGAGACAGTCTATGCCGATCTCGATCAGATCGGGGATAAATGGCTCAACGTATCCGCATGAATGGAGTTCTACAAACATTCCTCTTTCGTGCGCCCAGTCGCAGGCCTTTTTATGGAACGGCTTTACGATATCTCTGTACATATCAATAGAGAAAAACGTTGAGTTTTTGTATCCCATATCGTCCGGCCAGTGTATTGCGTCAAATTTATATCCGCGGTCAAGAACTTTGTCGAAAAGCTCGATCTGTAAATCAAGGTAATGACCGAACATATCTCTTATCCAGTCGGGATCTTCATACATACCGACAAGAACGTTTTCAGTGCCAACCGCCCACGAATGTGTAACGTCGAAACCGAACCAGAAACCGAGGGACATGAACTCCTGAGCCTCTCTGTATTTAGGATATTCGGTTTCAAGCCATTTCCAGTTTATTCTGTCGTCTGAAGGGGTCATTCTTGCCTTTGCGATTTCCCAATGTTCGGGATCGCTTATGAAAAAATCGAGAAATTCCGGAGTAGAATCAAGTTCCTTAAACGATTTCAGGGTAGCGCCCCACGATGTAGTGTGGATTATATATCTGTCTGTTTCTTCAAGGACCTTACTTTCAAAACGCGGAGAATTATCCACTCCGAAATCTATGCGTCTGTCAAAACCGAAATAACGATCCCACGGAATATTTTCAGGCAATCCTTCTCTATGCCAGCGCGCGAGAGTACCGCCCCAGGGACTATCCATCATTATGATACGATCTATATCCTCATGTTTAAGTGTCCTTATAAATCTTTCTCTGCTTGTCAGTTCCACAGTAAGAATCCTTTCCGAATAAATAATTAATTCATTGGTTTCCGCTGTAGATATATGATAGCACAAAATGCCAGGTTTGTCAATATTCCGCATCAATTCCGGCTATTGACAAATCAGGTCTAATATGATAAACTGTAACCCGTCAGGAGGTCTGATCATGGAAAAAGTTAAAATGGGTGTAGTAGGTCTCGGCGGCAGAGGACAGTATCACGCGGAGCTTTTATCAACATTTAACGATGTTGACGTTACCGCAATATGCGATGTGTACCCCGACCGCGTTGAGAGCGCTGCAAAAAGAGTTGAAATGTCATCGGGAAAACGGCCAGAAGGATACATCGACTACCGGGAAATGTTTGCAAAAGCAGGGCTTGATGCTGTGGTCATAGCTTCGTCGTGGACAACGCATACACGGATCGCGGTTGCCGCAATGAAAGCGGGTATTGTTCCCGCATCAGAAGTCGGCGGCGCCGCATCGATAGAAGAATGCTATTCGCTTGTTAAAACTGCGGAAGAAACCGGTATCGAACCGATGTTTCTTGAAAACTGCAATTTCGGCAGAGAAGAACTTGCGCTTCTGAACATGACAAAAATGGGGCTGTTCGGCGAAATCGTTCACTGCCAGTGCGGATACGAGCACTGCCTGCGTGACGAAATCACGAGAGGAAACGAAAACAGACATTACCGCTTTAACAACTACGCACACAGAAACGGGGAGTTATACCCTACTCACGGGCTGGGACCGATGTCCAAAATACTCAATATAAACAGAGGCAACAGATTTGTTTCCATAGTTTCCGTAGCGTCAAAACAGACGGGACTGAACACACACGCAAAAAAACTTTTCGGGCAGGAACACCCTGCCAACAACGTGATTTTCACTCAGGGTGACGTTGTAACGTCTGTCATAAAATGCGCAGGCGGCGAAACGATACTTTTAACTCACGACACATCCAACTTCCGTCCGTATTCAAGGGCGGGAAGAGTGCAGGGCACAAACGGGATATGGCTTGAAGACAAAAACGCGATATGTCTCGAAAGCGAAAATGCCGGCGAGGTATGGAAACCGTTTTCGGAATACATGGATAAATACGATCATCCGATATGGAAAAAATTCAGCACTGTCGATCTTGAAAAATACGGTCACGGCGGAATGGATTATATTGTTGACGCCGCTTTTTTGGACAGTGTGAAAAACGGTCATCATCCCGCTATAGACGTTTACGACTGGGCATCGTGGATAGCAGTAACAGTGCTTTCAGAACAGTCCGTTGCGCTCGGCGGAACTCCGCAGCTGTTTCCTGATTTCACAAACGGCAGCTGGCTTGACAAAACAACGCCGAAAGGCGAAGGCGAGTTCTGCCTTGACTGAAAAAAGTTAAAAGCCTTCTGTGACGAAGGCTTTTTTCGTTTTGACATGTCAGTTGAAAGTTGCCAGATAATTGATCGCCTGGATTGTAACTATGACCATTGAAAACGGCTGCATCGCTGCGGCGATTATTCCGAAAACAAGTCCCATTGTTCGCATGCCCTGAAACGATGCTTCCGCATCCTTGCTCTTTTTCCATAAAACTATGGCAACAACGGAAAAGACGATTATTACCGCGGCATAAATGTAACCCGAAACGATACGGTAGATATTCAGACCGTAAAAAAAACCTTCAAGACCCGGCATAAAGTCGCCTCTGACGATGGGGCGGACAAAATTCCAGATCATCCCGATTATCGCCGCAAGAAGCGAAAGACCGCCGTATACAAAAGACATTCTTGCCGGAGAATCATAAATATTTACGGTTATGCGGTTTTTTTGTTTTTCATATTCTTCTATTTCAAGGATCGTCGCATCAGGACCGGGTTTTTCGAGTTCATTTTTCTTTTTTCTCAAAATTATCGCCTCTTTTTCAATAAATCATTCGTATTCTTTCATGATTTTATGCATTTTTTTGAATAATCGCGCTTTCATACACTTTTTTAACAAAAAACTCAAAATTTTTAAATTTCAGCAAAAAAAGTATAGACAAATAAAAAAAAATATGCTATAATATCAAATATACAATGTAAAATTCGTATTTCCGTAATTATACCACAAAAACAAAAGGATTTCAACCCGTTTTTGTCGGTAACGGAGACATATCCGCAATTTAAAGTGAGCACACAAAAATTTCAATAAATCATCAGGAGGTAATCTTATGGCATTCTGTCCCAAATGCGGTGCACAGGTCGAAGACGGCGTAAAAGTTTGTCCGACCTGCGGTGAAAATCTCGAAGCGAAGGTCGATGTTTCCGCAAAAGTAACCGAGCTTACTAATACGGCTGACATCACGGATACACTCGATCCGAACGACATCCAGAACAACAAGGTAATGGCAATTCTTGCATATCTGTCATGGCTTGTTCTTATCCCTCTGTTTGCGGCAAAGGATTCTCCATTCGCACGTTTCCATGTTAAGCAGGGTCTGCTTCTTGCGATCTGCGAAATAATTGTAGCCGTAGTTTTCATGATTATTAATGCTATTCTCGGCTCAATCCTTCCCGCTCTCTTAATCGCAACCAGCATTATCCAGTGGCTGATAAACATCGTATTCTTTGTCCTTTCAATCATGGGCATCATCAATGCTGCTCAGGGCAAAGCAAAGGAACTTCCCATTGTCGGCAAAATAAAGATTCTTGACAACGTAATCAAATAATTTTACGGAAATAGAAAAAGCCGATGCATTAGCATCGGCTTTTTTTGATAAAAAAAGGGACGCTTATGCGTCCCTTTGATTATTTTATTATCAGTCGATATCGGGAAGGTTGATTTCAACTTCTCTTCCGAGTTCTGCGGATCTGACAATACCGTCGAGGATAGCCTGGTTCTTGATGATCTGGCTTGAGGGAACGGGGGATGCTCCGTTTGTCTTGACAGCGTCGAGGAACGAACGGACTTTCTTGTCAAACAGATTTCCGCCGCCGCCGAGGATGGGAACTTCAAACTGAGTGCAAACGCCCGCAACGTCACGATAGATCTTCATCGGGCCTCCGACAGAACCGTTCCAGCAGTCTGTGGAAGGAATTCTGAGTCCGGCTTTCTTACCGAGGATAAGAGTATCACCCGGAGTATCCATATGCATAGCCCAGGAGATTCTGAAGTCAAGGATTATACCGCCTTCAAGACGGATGAATGCAGCTGCAAAGTCGTCAACGTTGAAACGTTTTGCGTCCTGCGGATAAAGCTCGGGGTTAGTGCCGAAGAAGTCGGACTTATATGCGGAAACAGTAAGAGGTTTCGGATATCCGATAGCATTGAGGACCATATCGAGAGAATAGCATCCGATATCGCCGAGAGCGCCGATACCTGCGGTCTTCTTTTCGATGAATGTCGATCCGGGAATACCGCGTCTTCTTCCGCCGCCTGTCTGGATATAGTAAACTTCGCCGAGTTCGCCTGATTCAACGATCTTTTTGATCATCTGCATATTCGGGTCAAAACGCGGCTGGAAACCGATAGAAAGAACTTTGCCGCTCTTGAGTTCGGCTTTTCTGATTTCGATCGCTTCTTCAAGAGTTACGCACATCGGCTTTTCAAGAAGAACGGGAATACCTTTGTTAAGGCAATCGATAGTACATTCCGCATGAGTCATATTGTAGGTGCAAACAGAAACTGCATCAAGCTCTTCCGCTGCGAGCATTTCTGTGTGATGACCGTAGATATGAGCATTGGGAACGCCGTATTTTTCAGCGAAAGCAGCTGCTTTGCCGGGAATGATATCGGCGAGCGCAACAACTTCAACGTCGGGCATGCGTTTGTAGCTGTCGATATGCGCTTCTGCGATCCAGCCTGTGCCAATGATGCCTACGCGAAGTTTCTTTGAAGTATCAACGGCTTTCGCTTCTTCATCTTTTTTGAATTTTGAAAGAATTGAATCTCCTGCCATAATAGAATTCTCCTTTAATTATTGAATTTCTAACTGTATTTTATTACCTCGGCGCCGTTTTTGTCAACACCGAGAGGCAATACGAACCAAAAATGACTGAATGTGGAAACAAGGTTTTCGAGTTTTGCCTTGATATCCGAACCTTTGGGAGCTACGACCATTATGGTCGGTCCCGCACCTGAAAGATATGCACCGTAAGCGCCGAATTCAACGGAGCTGCGGATTATAGTTTCCATACCTGGTATAAGTATTTTTCTGTAGGGCTGGTGTATTTCATCCTGCATTGCTACCGAAAGCGCGCCGAAATTACCGCTCATCATCGCGGAAACAAGAAGAGCTACACGCGAACAGTTGAAAACTGCCTGTTCTTTAGTATATGCGCGTGGAAGAACGGCTCTCGCATCCTCGGTGGAAAGCGGAAAATCCGGAATTACCGCGAAAAATTCGAGATCGTCACTCACGTCTATTCTGACATGCTCAAATCTTCTTCCGTCCGACGCTCCTACGACCATGCCGCCGAGAAAAGCCGGGGCAACGTTATCGGGATGTCCTTCGAGTTCAACGGACATATTTATAAGCTCATCTTTTGAAATACCGCTTTTTGTAAGCTCATTTGCGATCATAAGCCCGGCGACTACACATGCCGCAGAACTGCCGAGACCACGCGTGAGTGGTATGGAGTCTGTTTGACGGATTGCAAAAAACGGGACAGGAACACCCATTTTTTCGCAGAAGAGATTGACAGTCTGCCATACAAGGTTTGTTTCGTCGTCCGGTATTATCTGATTGGCACGGATGCTTTTTTCTATAATACAGTTTACCTCGATAAGCGGACGCGGATTTTGCTCGATATCGTTTTTATCGAACACTTCCGTTTCGTTATAAAGGGTAAGCGCAAGTCCCGCAGTATCAAAGCAGGGACCTATGTTTGCGCTTGTGGCGGGAACTCTTACTTTAAACATGGTAAAACCTTTATCATTCTCTTATTATTTGCGCAAGAACATCGAAATCGGGTTTTGCATGAATGATCTTGTCCTCAGCAGAACCGTTGCCTATAACGACCGATGTATCTTTAAGTCCGTTGCCTGTAAGAATGCAGACGATATCGATATGTTTATCTTTTTCGAAACGGTTTTCTTTTGCAAAACGAATAACGCCTGCAATAGACGCGCATGATGCCGGCTCGGCAAATATGCCCTCCTGCGATGCAAGAAGTTTCTGCGCTTCAAGGATCTCATCGTCGGTAACGGCGCTTATCGATCCGTTGCTTTCATCTCTCGCCCTCACTGCCTTATCCCAGCTTGCGGGATTGCCTATGCGTATGGCAGTAGCCACGGTCTCTGGATGTTCGATGATCCTGTTTTCCACAATCGGAGCAGAGCCTGCGGCCTGAAAACCGGTCATTCTGGGCAGAGATGAGATTATTCCGTTTTCGTAATATTCTTTAAAGCCCATCCAGTATGCGGAAATGTTGCCTGCATTGCCTACAGGCAGAACAAGATAATCCGGTGCGCGGCCGAGATCGTCGCATATCTCAAAAGCCGCAGTTTTCTGTCCCTGGAGTCTGTTGGGATTTACGGAGTTTACAAGCGTGACCGGCTCGGTTTTTGCAAGTTTTATAACCATATTGAGAGCGTCGTCGAAATTACCGTCTATGGCAATTACTTTGGCGCCGTAGATGATCGCCTGAGCAAGCTTGCCGAGAGCTATTTTTCTGTCGGGAATAAGCACAAACGCTTTCATACCGGCAACTGCCGCATATGCGGCTGCGGAAGCGGAAGTGTTGCCGGTAGAGGCGCATATAACGGCGCCGGAGCCCTGTTCGTTTGCTTTTGTGACTGCCATTGTCATTCCGCGGTCTTTAAAAGAACCGGTAGGATTGAGCCCTTCGAATTTTATGTAGATATCAGCATTTTTCAGTCCGAGAGAAGAGGGAAGATTAACGAGTTTGTGAAACAGGGTCCTTCCTTCGTTCATTGTAACTATTTTCGAATCGTCTTCGATATTCAGATACTGTCTGTAACGTTTTATTACGCCGTTATACATTTTATTATCCTTTACTCCGCTGCTTATTTGTGCAGAAGCGTCCTTGCGGTTTAAATTCGGTTTATTATATCATCAAAAAAAAGTATTGTCAATAAGCTGTAAAAAAATAATTGATTTATTTCGTCGTTATTCTATCGTTATTTCGGCGGCAAAAATCATATTCGGGTCGCAGCGTTCCTCAACGGTCTTTTTGATATATTCGATCGTAGGAGTTACGGTGTATTCGGTTGTTTTTCCGTTTACAACAACTTTTACGGGCTTGAAAAGATCGACCATTTCATCGTTGAGCATTATTTTTACTTCGCCCTCAACGGTATTCTGCTCAATTGTAACGGTATTTGTGCTCTTATCGTAATTTGCCACTATAACGCCGGATCTGATATCTGTAGAGGCCCTGAGCCAGTAGAAAGATTCCGTTGAAACCTCATCGGCCCTTACTGAGAGATCCCATACTACACGTTCGGGAACGGGATTTCTTTTGAACTGTTCAACAAAGTATATAGAGTTTGAGTTTACAGATGTGGGTACCGGCATTTCGCCGTAATACCACTGAACGGGGTTTGCCATAACGCCCTGTTCGCTCATATTCGGGTCATTATCAATAATTCCGTGTTCGCGAAGAAGGTGGATGTTTACGTTATGAATATATCCGCCGTTATATGTATCGTGAAGCTTGTCAAGCACTTCGCAGTAATAGGCGTCCATCGTGTTTCTGTTATACGATGAGTCGTTCTGGCCGCACTGGATCTGGAAGGGAACATTATAAAGGTTTGTAAGATTTACGCCGTTGGGATGTCCAGCGGACATGTTGGCTGCCGCAAATCTGTCTGCAAGACGCGGAGTTATCTGATATACTCCGTCACCGCCTGCTGAATATCCGACAAGATATACGCGGTTTGTATCGATTCCGTAATAAATTGAAAGGTCATCTATAAGTCTTTCATAAAGAGGATAGCTTTCGGGGTTAAAATGCGTATCCCAAGTATCGCGGACGCCTCTTGTTGCAACGTAAAGACCGTTTGTGACACTGTCAAGATAGTATATCTTCATATGATCCCACTGCTGGTCGTTTACTTCCTTTGATCCGCCGCCGCCGCCGTGAAGAGCGATAATAAGCGGATAACCGTCAGCGCCGGCTTTTCCGACGATCTTCAGGTCGAAATGCATCGTTGCTTCGCCGTATGTTATAGCTTTCTGTGTTATTTCCGCAACTCTTTCGGGATCTTTGCGCTCTGCTTCTTTATATGCGTTCCACACAAGATTGCGGACAGCCTTTACGGCAGTGTTTGAGTCAAGTTTGATTTCTTCGGGTTCTTTTTTCATCAGCTCTTCGTAAAGCGCATCAAGGTCTTTCTGATTCGGACCTGAGCACGCTGAAATAAGCGTGATAAGCATTACTGCGCTGAGCACGATGGCTAAAATTCGTTTCATGATTATCCTTCTTTCAAATCATAAATATTTTACTGTTTCATTGTTCGAGGACTTCCGTCGGGAGGAGGGAACGGCATCTTTTTACCGTTTTCCTCGGGCGGAGGATTATCGGACACATTGTCTATATACCGTTTTGCCTGAGTATTGAAAAGTTCGGCATATTTTCCGTTCAGACGCATCAGTTCCTTGTGAGAACCTTCCTCAACTATACATCCTTCTTCGAGAACGACTATCTTGTCGGCGATAGTTGCGGAAGAAAGACGGTGCGAAACGAATATTGTAGTTCTCGGCACGCCGCCGTCGGACGGATGCGCAAGTTCGTCAAACTGATTGAAAATTTCCTGTTCCGCCATCGGGTCAAGCGATGCGGTAGGCTCGTCGAGTATCATTATGGAACTGTCTCTGAAAAACGCTCTGGCAACGGCGATTTTTTGCCATTGACCTATCGAAAGCTCTCTGCCGGATTCTTCGAATACTCTGGTGAGAGCAGTATCGTAACCATCGGAAAGATTGCCTATAAACTCAGTGGCTGCGCTCTTCCGGGAAGCATTTTCAACGCGTTCTCTGTCGTTCATATTTTCAAGCTGACCAAAGCCTATATTTTCTGCGACCGTAAACGCATATTTGCCGAAGTCCTGGAAAATGATGCCGAAAACGGAGTAGAGATCTTTTACGTCATATTCTCTGATATCGTATCCGTCAAAATAAATCACGCCTTCTGTCGGGTCATAAAGACGCGTAAGCAGTTTCAGAAGCGTTGTTTTGCCGGCGCCGTTAAGCCCTACAAGCACGATGGTCTGTCCCTGTTCGATTCGCAGATTTATGTTTTTAAGCACTTTTTTCTGAAATCCGGGATAAGAAAACGAGCAGTTTTTGAACTCGATAACGTGAGAGGCTTTTTTATCTACTTTTCTCGGTTCAGCAAGGGACGACACGATTGTTGTAGGCTCATCCATAAACGTTATCATGTTGTCGATATAAAGCGTTCCCTCATAAATAGTCGCTGCAGTATGAACGATAGCTGAAACGCTGTTTGAGATAGAGAAAAGCGCATTTGTATAAAGCGACCAGTCGCCGACCGTGAGTATTTTATCGAAGACCTGGCGTGCGATACGAAGGAAAATGAACGCCGATAGTGCGGTATTCAGGACGGAAAGACCTATGCCGATAAAACTTTCTGTCATTATAAGGTTTCTGACGCCTTTGTAGTAATTGAGGAATACCGTTTTGTATTTTCCGATAAAGAAATCTGCAAGATTGAACAGTTTTACTTCTTTTACAAGATCTTTGTTTACAAGAAGTCCGCTGTAATATTCCATCTGACGTCTGTCTTTCGAACGGTGACGTATGTAGCGGAACATTTTGCCGCGGTATCTGAAGCTGACGATCGCAGACGGCAGAGAAACCAGGATAATAAGCAGCGGAGCATACCACATAAGCGAACCGAGGATCGCAATAAACCCGAAAAGGCTGATTATGGTGCTGATCACGCTGAAAGACGCAGACATGATGGAAAGAGGTCTGTTGCCCGCTTCTCTGTTTGCATTTTCGAGCTTCGAATAAAAATCGGGCAGGTCGAAGTCTGCAAGGTCGATCGTTTTTGCCTTATTCATTATTTTAAGCTTGATGCTGTAAACGATTATCTCGTTTGAAAGACGGTTGACCATATTGTTGAGCGAATTAACAAGAGAAACAAAAAACTGATAGGCGATCTGGAATATCAGAAGTCCGCCCAGTGCCCAGAAGTTGTCACCGAGCTGTCCTGACGCGGCTTTTGCAAGGGCGTCAAGAAGGAGTTTTGATATATAGGCGCCGATAACAGGAGAAACGCCGTTGAAAACCGTCATGAATATCATTGTTATGAATATCCACGGTCTGGCATCCCATACAAGTCCATAAATATAAAAAAGGCGGCGAAAAAGCTTTCTGGTATTTCGCAGCAAATAGGAAGGCCATTCTCTGAGGCGTTTGGGCTTCGGTTCTCTGAGCTTGTCGCGTTCGCTTTCGCCCGGTGGGCCCATCATATGTCCGAACATAAAATTATGGTCCTTTCTCTGTTTATTTATTCTTACAATTATACAGTTATATTCTACATCTTTTTGCGAAAACAGTCAACAATACATACGATATTGTCAATTTAATTTCATTTTTTTTGTCAAACGATAAGATACGTTTTTCTTTAATCAAAGTTCGGTGAAACTCCTTGACAAAAGAGTAAAAATATGATAATATTTCAGTATTATTTATCAAAGTATCAAGGAGCGGATATGACACCTAAGGAACGAGCGATTGCGGCACTTACTCTCCGTCAACCCGACGAAGTGCCCACTTTTGAGCTTGAATTTCAGCTTGAAGAAGAAATGTTCGGAAAATCTCCCATAAATTATAATGAGTATCAAAGGAAGGAACTTGAAAAGCTTTCCGACCTTGAAGCGGAAAAAAAGCTGAGGGTATGGGCAAAACATCACGCCGACATGTACAAAAAACTCGAATACGCAATATGGCCGATGATATATCTTCCTGATATGTGGAACGAAGACGGCACTCTGGGCAAATACCAGAAAATAGTGCTCAAAGCACTGCGCGAATATGCCGAAGACAAATATATGATCCACTGTCACGGAGACGGCACTTTTGCGTTGCCCGACGGAAACGGAATGTATGAATTTGCATACAGGCTTGCCGATGATTTTGACGGAGTGCTCGAAGAAGCGGAAAGAAACTGCGTTGGAGCGATAGAAAGAAACAAGCAAATTGTTGACGCCGGCGTGGAAGTGCTTATTCTCTGTTCGGACTACTGCTATAATATGGGACCATTCGTATCGCCTTCCACATTTGCGGATATTATAACCCCGTATCTTGCGCGCATATGTGCAAGCGGACGAGAAAACGGCGCATATGTCATAAAACATACCGACGGCGACATTATGCCGATAATAGATCAGCTTATTTCGTGCCATCCCCATGCCCTTCATTCGCTGGATCCGATGGCAAGAGTTGACATAAAATACGTCAAGGAAAAATACGGAGATAAGGTAGCGCTGTGCGGTAACGTTAACTGCGCACTCATGCAGACCGGAACTGAGCAGGAAGTAACAGAAAGCGCGGAATACTGCCTTACATATGCCAAACCGGGCGGAGGCTATATATACTGCACGTCAAATGTTCCGTTCAAAGGTCTGCCTGCAGACAGATACAGGCTTGTGCTTGACGTCTGGAAAAAACACAGAAAATATTAAACAAAAAAAACGGAACGCCGCTTTCACGGCGTTCCGAATGAATTATATTTCAATATTGTCGCTTCTGAATTTAGGCATATGCCCTGTCAGAGTATATACGGTCCGTTCGATAGAGTCTTTACTGTTTTTCCAGTCCTCTTTTGCAAACCTGTAATCGAATTTGCGGCAAAACCAGTCTATATCGCCGTGAAGAGTTTCAAGATATTTCATCTCTATTGAGTCGGCGATTTCAAAAAATGCCGCAAACTCCTTTTTTGAAAGGAATTTTGCGCCGTATTCTATCAGCTCTCTGTAATGGGGAAGGCAAAAGAACTTCTGTTTCGCAAACAGATCGCGAAAAGCGGTATCGTTTTTGTAAAGATAAAAAAGATTTGAAAAAACGCTTTCCATGTTGCTGTTTATTCTGCGGCACACATAGCAGTCGTTTTCAAGCGTTTTGAGCCTTTTTACCTGCAGATCTCCTTTTTTGCGGCTGATGCTCTTATACAGTTCGTTTATATGGCTTTCAAGAATAAGCGCCACGGGCAGTTTTTTACCCACAAGAAGCATCTGAGAAAAATGACGTTCGCAAAAGCCGTATTCATTCGTTTTTATTCTGACGTCGGGTTCCATCATCGATGCGCCTGTTACGGTTTCGATCTCATTGCGCTCCATCATATCAAAAAGACCGCAGAGAGGGCAGCCCTCAAGCTTTGAAAAGTGTTCGTTGAGCGGAATGGTGTATATATGCTCTTTCATGGTCTCCTCCTCATACGTCTATAAATTCTCTGTATCTCGGCATAATGCCTATGCCGTCCTCATAAAATGCCGAAAATTGCGGTACTGCATGAGACGGGAACGAATTACCCTCTATAAAGACAGGACCGTCTGGAGTGATCGCCACATCCCATGCGATATATCTCATTTGCGGAACCACCTTTGCCGCTTCAAGGCACATATCCTTTGCCTCAGCAAAAAACGGTATTGTAAAGCCTTTAAGCTTTACTCCGCTTTCGGGATGACATTCGTAAACATTGCCCTGCTTATCAGCGCCGGGGGTCGATATAACTCCGCTCTCAAGGTCGATGCGGCACGCCATTCCGCCGCAGTCAACGTTATCCATATCGGTTCCGTTCTGACCTATTCTTATGCAGGCGTAAACTATTCCGTTTTTTTTCGGACCGTTCAGCGTTACTATTCTTACGGTATTGACGGATGACGGATTTATTTTGTTTATCGCTTCGTGCTGAATTACGCATTCTTCCACTATTCCGGTCCCGTCCGCTTTCAGCTCGTCATAAAAATCGGGATCGTTGCGGTATTTTTCGGGTCGTATTTTCTTTACTCCCCTGCCCGACGAACCGTCGAGCGGTTTTGCAACAATAACATCTTTGCCTTCAAGCCACTTTTGAAATTCTTCCTTTGTTCCGTTTTTCAGATCGAACCAGTCACGCTTTACATATTCGGAAAATAATTTGTTGAATTCCGTTTTATTGTCGAAATAATGCCAGTATTCTTTCGGATTCATCTCCGCAACTATTCTGTTGGAAATGCCGCGGGTAATAACCGTTTTTCTCTGTGCGGCTGAAAGCCTGTACATCTCAGCGATACGGTAATCAACATATCCCGCGCCGTATCTGATGGCGCATCCGGCCATATCGACCAGGATCGAAGCTTTTTTCCTGCCTGTTTTTTTGCTTATCTGTTTTGCGGTATCAAAAAACTTATCGTAATGCATATATCTGAGACGGCGGAATAGAAATGAAAGTTTACCCATAATTAAAGTCCTTAATTTAAATTTCATATATATTATATATCATTTTTACATAAAAAGAAAGGGGGTTTTTGAAATTTTCCCCGATATTACAGAAATTTCGGAGAATTTTTTTAAAATCGCTCCGACAAACATATCATTGAAAGACACTTTTGAGTGCGGGCAATGTTTCAGATTTAACGACGACGGCAGCGGATATGTCGGTGTTGCAATGAAAAAGGCTGTCAGATTCATTCAGGGAGACGGATGTATTTATATCAAAGGCGCAACAAGAGACGAGACGGAAAAGATATGGCTTAAGTATCTTTCGCTCGATAAAGATTATTCCGACGTGGTAAAACGCTTTGAAACTGACGAATATATAAAAATGGCGGCTGAATTCGGCAGAGGCATACGCATCCTTCGTCAGGAGCCGTGTGAAACCGCGATTTCGTTCATTATTTCTTCAAACAACAATATAAAGCGCATAAAAAAAATAATCGAGCATTTTTGCTCTCTTTTCGGCAGAGAGATCATATTTGAAGGAAAAACATTTTACACTTTTCCGACAGGCGATGAACTTGCGCCCGTTACAAAAGAATCTCTCGCCCCGATAAAAGCCGGTTTTCGTGATAAGTATATTGCTGACGCGGCAGAAAAGATCGTTTCGGGACAGACCGATTTTAAAAAGATCGCGCTTCTTGACACGGAAAACGCAAGGAAGGAACTTATGAAAATAAAAGGTATCGGGCAAAAGGTTGCCGATTGCATTTTGCTTTTCGGGTTCGACAGAGGTGAGGCTTTTCCGAAAGACGTATGGATAAAACGCGTAATGAACGATATATACGGCGACGGATTTGACGAAAAACGGTTCGGAAAAGATGCAGGGATAATCCAGCAGTGGATGTTTCACTACGCAAGAATGCATTCCGATATTTCCGAAAAAGCAAAAACTGAATAAAAAACGGAGAACAAGTATGAGATATGTTATCATTACCCTTTCGGCAGCCGCAGGTCTGTTTCTTCTTTACACGATCATAGGCACGATCATAGGCACGAA
Organism: Oscillospiraceae bacterium; assembly: GCA_902783255.1. Taxonomy (GTDB): domain Bacteria; phylum Bacillota; class Clostridia; order Oscillospirales; family UBA644; genus HGM12619. The sequence continues at coordinate 25,085 of CACZQB010000003.1, forward strand.
TATGGCGATCGTTCGCCGCTCCGAAAAGAAAAAAAGAGAAAAAGAGGCGAACCGTGAACTTCTTTACGACCCCGATTACGATAAACGGCTTGCAGAAATGAAGGAAGAAGGGCTTGAATGGCTATCTGAACGTCCGTATGAAAAACACACTCTGAAAACATTTGACGGACTGACGCTGAGAGGAAAGTTTTACAGGGCAGAAAATGCGCGCGCCACGGTGATACTCGTGCACGGGTACCGTTCATGGCCTGAAAGAGACTTCGGCACGGTCATGAAATATTTCGGAGAAAACGGCTTCAACATATTCATGTACAGTCATCGGGCGCATGGTGAAAGCGACGGGAAGTATATAACTTTCGGAGTTCTTGACCGATATGATCTTCGTGACTGGACATATTACGTTGACGAGCTTTGTGAAAATAAACTGCCTATACTATGGGACGGGATCTCAATGGGCGGAGCCACCGTATGCATGGCGTCTGCGCTTGAACTCCCGAAAAATCTCAAAGCGATAGTATCCGACTGTCCTTTCACTACTCCTAAAGAAGAGATCCTTCACACTATGAAGCATTATTATCACCTGCCCTCCTTTCCGCTTATTTATACTCTTCAGCTCGCCGCAAAAGCCGTTGCAAAATTCGGATTAAGCGATTGCGATTCCAGGAAAGAAGTATCTAAAACAAAACTTCCGCTTTTCCTTGCCCACGGACAGGCGGACAAATTTGTTCCGCATTATATGGGTGAAGAAATATATAATGCATGCGCCTCGCCTAAAGAATTTCTTTCGGTACCCGATGCGATTCACGGATTTTCGTATATAGTAGCTACCGAAGATTATCAGCGCAGGCTTATGGCGTTTCTTGAAAAGAACAATTTTTTTAAATGATTTAATACTTTCTTAAAGGCAAAGCACAGATAAGCGGGTCGGATATAATCCGATCCGTTTTTTTGTTCAAGGATAATATTCAGAAAAACAATAGGTCCAAGTGAAACGAGTCAGAATAATTTTACTCTGTGTCACAATTATGAAGAAAAATAATTATTTATAAAAAAGCGAAATATCGTCTTGACAAATCGGTAAAAAAGTGTTACATTATCACTGTTGTTAGCACTCGAACGTCCTGAGTGCCAAAATATCGGTTCAACCTTATGAAAGGAGTGGCGATTCATGGTACTTGACGAAAGAAAAAATCAGATACTCGATCTTGTTATATCAGAATACATTTCGACGGGCGAGCCGGTAGGTTCAAAAACGCTGATAGAAAAGTCCAAAATCAACGTATCTTCCGCCACGATCCGAAGCGAGATGCTTGAGCTTGAGAAAATGGGACTTCTGTGTAAGCCTCACACATCTGCGGGAAGAATCCCGTCGCAAAAAGGGCTTAAGCAGTTTGCGGAAAAATCGATAAACAGGTATTCGCTTACCGAAGATGATCTTCACATTCTTGTTCCGGCTGTAAAGGCGAGCGTCGGGTTGATAGAGGCGATAAAAGATGCGTCTGTGAGACTTGCGGAATTTTCCGGCTGTGCCGTTTTCACGGCATCCCCTCTTTCGGAGGACGGAAAGTTCACGTTTGAGGTCACGCCTGCGGGCAAAAAAGCGATAGCGATCATGGCTGTCAGCTCATCTGGCGCGGTAAAATCGGTATTCACGAAGGTAGACAGAGAGATCACCGCCAACGACGCACAGAAGCTCACGAATATCCTGAACAGCGCATTTGCAGGATTTCCCGTAAACGAGATAAACGGAGTGCGGGTAATGCTTTTCAAGGATGAGGTAACAAAGAACATTCCCGAGTTAAACTGTGTGATAGTTCCTGTAGTTGACCTTGTTCAAAGCATAAAATCGTATGAACTCTGCATATCGGGCAGCTCGAATCTTCTTTCGTATCCCGAATTTGCAAACATCGAAACAGCAAAAGAATATCTTCAGCTTCTTGACAGACGCGATGACATTATCGACGAGCTTTTGCAGACGTCGGACAACGGTATAGACATCAAGATCGGTGATGATTCACACCTTCTGAAAACAACGCCGGCTGGTATCGTATCCGCAAAGATCAATAACAGAATACCGATAGTGATCGGCGTGCTCGGTCCGGCAAGAATGAATTATTCAAAAATAATCGCAGGCTGCAAGCATGTTGTTTTACAGCTTCGGGAACGTACCGACAGCGATGAGGAAATATAAAGACAGGGAGAGAGAGACAGAATGGCAAAAGATAAAAACAAAAAGAAAGAGGCAGAAAATGAAACCGATGCTTCCGAAACCGAAAACACCGTAAAGGAAGAGGCGGAAGAAGCAAAAGAAGATAAAAAAGAAGAGACCGCATCTGCGGAAAAAGACGATTTCAAAGATAAATTTATAAGACTCGCTGCCGATTTTGATAATTTTAAAAAACGTTCCAAGGCAGAAAAAGAAGGTATTTACAACATCGCGGTCGCCGACACTGTAGCAAAATTTCTTCCCGTTATTGACGACATGGAGCGCGCGTGCGCAGCGGCGCCAGAGGATTCGCCTTTGAAAAAAGGTGTTGACCAGGTCGCAGCGAAATTTGCCGCGACACTTGAGCAGCTCGGAGTAACGCCGATCGGAGAAAAAGGCGAAAAATTCGACGTATCCCTTCATGAAGCCGTTATGCACTGCGAAAGCGACGAATTTGAAGAAGGTTCCGTTATCGAGGTTTTCCAGAAAGGGTACAAACTCGGAGATAAGGTCGTAAGATACGCAAAAGTAAAGGTCAATTAGACCATTGAATAAGTTTAAAAAAAATATCTATAATATACGGAGGCAATGAATATGTCTAAAATTATCGGTATCGACTTAGGTACCACAAACTCATGCGTCGCTATAATGGAAGGCGGCGAACCGGTTGTTATTGCCAATGCAGAGGGAGCAAGAACAACACCGTCCGTAGTTGCATTTTCAAAAACGGGCGAAAGAATGGTAGGTCAGGTCGCAAAACGTCAGGCCATTACAAACCCCGACAGAACTATAGTTTCCATAAAAAGAGATATGGGATCGAACAGAAAGATAAAGATCGACGGAACAGATTACACTCCAGAAATGATCTCTTCAATGATACTGCAGAAACTCAAAGCCGACGCTGAGGCATATCTCGGCGAAAAAGTAACCGAAGCAGTTATCACCGTTCCCGCATATTTCAGTGATGCTCAGCGTCAGGCAACGAAAAATGCCGGCATAATCGCAGGTCTCGATGTTAAAAGAATCATCAACGAGCCTACCGCAGCCGCACTTGCATACGGCGTAGACAAAGAATCAGAGCAGAAAATCATGGTTTACGACCTTGGCGGCGGAACATTCGATGTATCTATACTTGATATCGGAGACGGCGTATTTGAAGTTCTTGCCACAAACGGCAACAACCGTCTCGGCGGCGACGACTTTGACGAAAGAATAATCAGATATCTTATCACTGAATTCAAGAAAGACAGCGGCATAGACCTCAGCAACGACAAAATGGCTATGCAGAGACTGAAAGAAGCCGCCGAAAAAGCCAAGATCGAACTTTCCGGCATGGCATCATCCAATATCAATCTGCCCTTCATCACCGCAGATGCGACTGGTCCCAAACACCTTGACATCACTCTTACAAGAGCAAAATTCAACGAACTGACGGCTGATCTTGTTGAAGCTACGATGACCCCTGTTCGCAAAGCGCTTGCAGATGCAGGTCTTACACCCGAAAAAATAGACAAAGTTCTTCTTGTAGGCGGTTCTTCGAGAATACCCGCAGTTCAGGAAGCGTTGAAGAAATTCATCAACAAAGAACCCCATAAGGGCATCAACCCCGATGAATGTGTTGCCATAGGCGCCGCAATTCAGGCAGGTATCCTCGGCGGCGATGTTACAGGTCTCGTTCTTCTTGACGTTACACCTCTTTCGCTCGGTGTTGAAACATACGGCGGAGTATTCACAAGAGTAATTGACAGAAACACGACAATACCCGTAAAGAAGAGCCAGATATTCACAACTGCCGCAGACGGACAGACATCCGTTGAAATACATGTTCTTCAGGGCGAACGTGAAATGGCTGCCGACAACAAAACTCTCGGCCACTTCTCTCTCGACGGAATTCCGCCGGCACCGAAGCAGGTTCCTCAGATCGAAGTTACATTCGATATCGATGCAAACGGTATAGTTAACGTTTACGCAAAAGATAAAGGAACAAACAAAGAGCAGCACATCACTATTACAGCATCGTCCAACATGTCTAAAGAAGATGTTGAAAAAGCCGTTGCGGACGCAGAAAAATACGCTGCGGAAGACAAGAAGCGCAGAGAAGAAGTCGAAGTTAAAAACAATGCCGAGCAGATGATCTACCAGTGCGAAAAGAGTCTCGGCGAACTTGGCGACAAAGTTTCCGCTGAAGAAAAGGCGGAAATGGAAGCAGGAATCAGCAAGCTCAAAACAACGCTCGCAAGCAACGATACCGCAGCGATCAAGGCGGATACCGAAGCATTGCAGCAGTCGTTCTATAAGATAGCCGAAAAACTTTACGCTCAGCAGCAGTCTGCAGGTCAGGCTCCCCAGGACGGAACGGTTCCTCCGAACAACGGCGGAAACAATGACGGCCAGGATTACACCGTAATCGACAACGACGACAAAAAATAAGCATCTCTGAGGCGATCCTGTGATCCAGATCCCTGACAGGAGATCAGTTGTGAGGATTTTATGGCAGACTACTATGAAGTGCTCGGTGTTGACAGAAATGCCAGCGAGGAAGATATAAAAAAGGCTTACAGAAAACTCGCGAAGCAATACCACCCCGATCTGAATCCGGGAAACAAAGATGCCGAGCAGAAATTCAAGGAGATCGGAGAGGCATACGCAGTCCTTTCCGATCCCGATAAAAAAGCCCGCTACGACCAGTTCGGTCAGGCAGGCGTAGACCCAAGTTACGGCGCCGGAACAGGCGGAGTATCGTATTCCAATTTTGATTTCGGAGATCTAGGCGATATTTTCGGCAGCTTTTTCGGCGGCGGAATGGGCAACACAAGAAGAAGATCGAATGTTATACCGGGCGAAGATGTTAACATAAGCATTTCGATCGACTTTCTTGAGGCAGTATTCGGCTGCACCAAAACAGTAAATGTCCGCAGACTTATAACATGTCCCGACTGCAACGGAACAGGCGCTGCCGCAGGAACATCTCCCGAATCATGTCCGACGTGTAAGGGTACCGGACGAATCCGTCAGGTAACACAGACGATGTTCGGCAGTATGCAGACGGAAAGAGTATGTTCGGCATGCGGCGGAAGCGGCAAGATAATCAAAAACCCCTGCAAAACGTGCAACGGCAACGGACAGACGAGGAGATCGTTTACGGAAGATATTAAAATTCCGGCAGGCATCAACGACGGACAGACCGTTCAGATACACGGCAAAGGCGGCGCAGGCAAAAACGGAGGAACACCGGGTAATCTTAACGTTCGTATTACAGTCAACCCGCATCCCGTTTTTGAAAGACGCGAATTTGATATTTACCTTGATCTTCCCATAACATTCGTTCAGGCATGTCTCGGCTGCACGGTGGAAATACCCACGGTTGACGGACAGACATTGAAGCACAAAATCCCCGACGGCATACAGTCGGGCACGGTATACAATTTCAAAGGCAAAGGCGTTCCGTATATCAACTCAAAAGGCAGAGGCGATATGTATGTAAGAATTGTTGTTGAAACGCCCAAGGGACTTTCTTCAAAGCAGAAAGATCTTCTTGCGGAGTTTGACAAACAGGGCAAGAAAAACTACGAAAAAACAGACAGCTTCTGGAACAGGGTCAAAGGAATGTTCAACCCGAAATAATTCTCAGCAAATATACAAGCTGCCGCAGAACATCACAGTTTTGCGGCAGTTTTTTTGTTTTGTCATCGAAAGCGGCGATCTTACTGCCGATCAGCTCATCGCAAACGACGGGAACACGCAGCGCTGACCCGGTTTTTCTGCAAACGCTTGACAATCGAAAGAAAAAAATGTATAATAAGGCGTAAACAGCGTTTTGAGGCTACGATATGGAAACCACTCTTTATCTTGCCCCTCTTGCAGGGATAACGGACTCTCCGTTTCGCAGGCTGTGCAAAAAATACGGCGCAGATGTTTTATGCACCGAAATGATAAGCTCGAGGGGCATTTACTATAAAGACAGAAAAACAGCAGAACTGCTCGCATTTAAAGATGAGGAGCAGCCGATCGGCATTCAGCTTTTCGGAAACGATCCCGATATAATGGCGTATGCTGCAAAGGCAGTTGAAGAAAAAAATCCTGCGTTTATAGATATAAATATGGGCTGTCCGATGCCGAAAATAGTAAATAACGGCGACGGATGCGCGCTTATGAAGGATCCTTTACTTGCGGGAAAAGTTATAGAGGCGACCGTAAAAGCGGTAAAATGCCCGGTTACGGTAAAGTTCAGATCGGGATGGTCCCAAGACACGATAAACGCCGTTGAATTTGCGAAAATGGCAGAAAAAAGCGGTGCTTCAAGAATAACGGTACACCCGAGGACAAAAGATCAGCTTTATTCCGGCACGGCAAACAGAGAGATTATTGCAGAAGTAAAAAACGCAGTAAAAATTCCCGTGACAGGCAACGGTGATATTTTTTCGCCCGAATCGGCTCTTGAAATGATAAAAGAAACAGGATGCGACGGAATAATGATAGCCAGAGGCGCGCTCGGAGATCCTTTTATATTCACTTATATCAGAGAATTTCTCGCAACCGGTAAATATACAGTTTTGCCGCCGAAAAAAAGACTTGCGGAAGCACTGTGGCAAACGCGGGAAATGTGCGCCGAAAAACCCGAAAAAATAGCAATTGCAGAAGCGAGAAAACATCTTGCATGGTATATAAAAGGACTTCACGGGTCCGCAAAAGTAAGAAATGAAATAATGAAAGCTCAAACATACAAACAAACCGAACAGATTATCAGCGAATACTTGCAGGAAAGCGGGTGCATGAATGACTGACAGTCTAAAAAAACTTTTAAGCGGCGATGAAAAGGCTTTTGAGGAATTTATAAAAGAAAATCAGGCGAAAGTTTACCGTGTTGCGCTGTCTATGGTCAGAAATCCTCAGGACGCGGAAGATATAGCGCAGGAAACATTCGTTAAAGTATATATGTCCCTTTCATCGTTTGCCGGTCGCTCGGAAATAACAACATGGGTATACAGAATAGCATACAACCTGTCAATAGATTTTTTGAAAAAGCACGGGAAACGCGCTAAAATAACAAAGACCCTCGATGATCCAGATGATACGGAACTTCTTGAATTATCAGACGATTCATTTTTGCCCGAGGACGCATTTGAGAAAAAAGAGGTTAAAAAAGATATTTACGATGCATTGCAATCTCTGCCCGATGAACAGCGTGAACTTATTGAACTGAAAGACATTCATGGCTTTTCTTATGAAGAGATAGCCGAAATGCTTTCCATCAAGGAAGGAACGCTGAAATCAAGGCTGAACAGAGGCCGTCTGGCTCTTAAAAAAATACTCTTAAAAAAATGGAACATTGACGAATAAAAACAGTCTAATGTTTCAGAAGCATTAAAGAAGGAGTTTGCAGTGGGAAACAATAAAGATATTTTCTTTGACATAAACTTAATAAATGATGTGATCGACGGTCTTGTCGACGATGTGACCGCCGCAGAGTTCTTTGAGCATATAAAAACATGTGACAATTGCCGAAAGACTTATGAAGAAGCTCTTAAAATAAGAGAAATAATGAGTCAGGACGATTTTCTGCCCGAAGCCGAAAATATGCCTTCCGCAGATTTTGTCAATAAAACCATGAATAAAATACGGAATGCGAAAAAGCCTCTTATTCTGAGAATTATCACCCATCCCGCAGCAAAAGCGTCCGTTGCGGCTGTTGCGGTTCTCCTTGTAGCGATATTCGTTTTCAGATCAGATCTCTTTGGCAGAATCGACGGTGCGAACGGTTTGGCAGGCGAAATGATAGAAAGCGGAAGACGCGGCGACATGACTGAAGAAGCGCCGGAAACCTCTCAGGCATATATAGAAGACAATAAAATAATGTCCTACGGCGACGATTCCGAAAACAATCTGAACGAAATATTTGATGCTCTGAACGAAAACGCCGCACCTGAGACTGCAATGGCACCGGGTATGCCGAGCGATGACGGATCTTTCCAAGACTACTCTGATACCGACTCGTCCGAAGCGGAAAGCGCCTCCAATATCGCCACAACCACTACGGAGGGTTATATGCCCGAGCTTCCGAGTTCTGCGAAAGAACAACCGGCTATGGAAGAAGGCTCATATCCGGCTGCATCTTCCGGATATTCCGGAGTATATGAAGAGTCGGAAATGCCTGTTTGTGAAGAGGCGGTTATTGAAGATATTCAGGAAACAGCTGCGGAACCGGAAGACGAACCCATTATTACTGAATCAGCAGCCGAAGAATCTGAAGATTCCGCAGATCCCGAAGCAATGCCTTCAGTAAAACTCTTTTCTTCATCCGAATCCGGAGCAGCACCGGCGCCAATGCCTGCAGCGTACGAAATTACGGCAAGCGAAGAAGATATAAAAACCACGATCGCTGTTGCTGAAGAGATTGCGAAAGAGCAGCTTGACGTCGGCAAATACACAAAAATAATACTCGTATTCTCCGATAAAACCGAAGCTCAGTCTGTTGATAAAAACATCTATTCTTTTATCGGCAGCTGTAAATATGACGGAAATGTTTATTACGGATATGAATGCGCCGTATACGGCAATGACATCGTCGCATCCGAATTCGGAGCTCATGCGGCAGAGGTTTTACCTCCTGTTGTTACAGAGTACGAAGAGAAAGAGCTTTTGCTCGTATTATTCAGAACGGAAGAATAAAAACAAACACTCCGTGAGCTCATATGTTTACGGGGTGTTTGATATTTAAAGATATGGAAGAAAACTTTTGTATAGAGCCCATTGCTCATATTCGAACCGGTTTTTCCGAAAAATTCGGCATTCCGAGACAAAGCGGACTTGTAGATGAGCTTACGGGCAAAATAGTTTTTGAAAAAAAATACAGACGTTTCGAGGCTGTGCGAGGGCTTGAAGAGTTTTCGCACATATGGCTTTTATGGATTTTTTCAGACGGAGTTTCAGACGATTTTCATCCTACCGTACGTCCTCCCCGTCTTGGCGGAAACGACAGAGTAGGTGTTTTTGCCACCCGCTCACCGTTTCGCCCGAACAAAATCGGTCTTTCGTGCGTAAAGCTTGAATATATTGATACAACGTCAGACGATTCGCCTGTGATATATGTTTCAGGCATAGATATGCTTGACAATACGCCTATAATTGATATAAAACCGTATATTCCGGTAACAGATATGCGTTTGGATGCGAAAGAAGGCTATACGGAAGAAACAAAAAAGCATGTGCTTGACGTTATTTTTGAAAACGAAACTGATAAAGCTTTGCCTGACTCAGTGCTTACGGCAGTTAAAGGCATACTGCAAAATGACCCGAGACCGGGCTATGCCGCAGATCCGACAAGAGAATACGGTTTTGTTTATTCGGGCTATAACATCGTTTTTTGCTCGGACGGAAAAACCGTATTTGTAAAAAGAATAACTAAAAAATAATACCGTGTCTTTAAGGCACGGTATTATTGACATAAAAACAAAAAGGTGGTATACTTAATCAGTTTCTGTAAGCGTACCCATAGCGAGATAACGATTCAGTACGCTGCCGACAGACCACATAAGCTCTTTGCCGTTTTCAGGCATATGTTCTGACGTGACACGTGTGTATGCCGCACCGTCCTTAAACTTCAATACATAATATGCGCCTGTAATTCCGTAATAATCGGGGTTATCGTTCCATTCGCGGAAATTGCAGTTTTCTATAGCATCATAGCATTCATCCACTACATCTAAAGGAACTTCGTATGTTTGTTTCGTTTCCCCGTTTTCATCGCCCGAATAAGAATCTATAAAAACCTGTGTCCGGCTTTCGTTCGCTCGTAAAACAAGTTCAAAATAACCGTCTCCGCCAACCGTGGCAACGGTAGCTTCATAGTAATCAACAAGCATTTCGGGTTCGTCGGGAACATATTCCATGGTATTTACCATATTGTAACTTACCGTTACATCGTGTTCAGGCATAACGAACGATATAATAAATCCTTTCTCATCACTGTAATCAGGATTGATTATTTCTCCGTCAATATAAAAAGAATAATCCGTATCGGTCGCGATATAAGGATAGTATAAAGTCACCTGCTCCCCTGCCGCGTATTTTTCTTTTGCATTTTCAAACATATCGGCGCCTACAAGGGTATACTCCGTTTTATCACATCCGCCCAAAAGAGACATAGCAGCTACAAACAACATAACAACCACCAATATGTGCATAAGTGTTGTTTTCTTCATACGCACACTCCTCCGATTTTCCGATTTTTATTATTATACCATGCAAGTCAAAAAAAATCAAGATGCTGCTGAAATAATAACTATATCTCATAATATATGAAAAGAGTCGAACATGAAACACACAGTAATCACCGGTCACTACGGTTCCGGCAAAACAAATATTGCGGTAAACCTTGCGCTTGAAGAGGCAAAAAAAACAGATAAAAAAGTATTTCTTATCGATGCTGATATAGTAAATCCGTATTTCCGATCTGCAGATAATGAAGACATACTCACTGAAGCGGGAATAGAACTTATCGCGCCGATGAGCGCAAACACAAATCTTGATATTCCCGCAATGCCTGCAACAGTGATGAAAGTTTTCAATACGGACTGCAAAGTTTTCTGGGACGTCGGGGGAGACGACGCCGGCGCGGTCGTTTTGGGCAGATATGCCGAAGATATAATTAAACAGGGTTACGAAATGCTTTATATCGTAAATTTTTACAGACCGATGACATCAAACGAAGATGAAATGGTCTCGCTGCTTTACGATATCGAAGCAGCTTCTCACCTTAAAGCGACGGCTCTTGTAAACAACTCAAATCTCGGTGATGAAACAGTTAAAAACACAATTCTCGAAACTGAAGAAAAGATGAAAAGGCTTTCGGAACTCACCGCTCTTCCCATTAAATTCACCTCTGCAAACGAAAAAAAGGCAAGCGCTCTTCCGGGATGCAAACCGATAAAAATGGTAACGAAAAAACTTTGGTAAATACATAATTACGAACAGAAAGAGGCAAACAATGAGAAGAACTTTCAGTTTAATTATGGCATTTTGCATGGTATTTATAATGTGCTCCTGCGGCAGTCAGCCTGAAGCGGAAGTAATTCCGCAATATGATTCGGCAGATAGTGATTCAGACGCAGACCTTCTGGGATATGAATACAAGATCGCCGCAATAACACACGGCAGCGTATATCCTCTGAACCCTGTGTCGGGCGATACCGCGAGAGGTGACAAGCTGTTGCAGCGCTATAAGGAAACCGAGGAAAAATTCAACTGCAAAATCGATATTCTGGACGGCAGTGATATCGCAACTTTTCTTGCTTATTATGCGGCGAATATGAAATATGCGGATCTGATGTTTAACGCAATTCATCAGGTGATCACAGGTAAATATCTGCAAAACGGTTATTTCGCTCCGTTTTCAGATATGGATTTAGACCTTCAGTCGGGGCTGTTCGGTCCTCCCGCTGTTCTGGAAGCTGGAAATTTCAATGGGGACTATTATTCCATCATCGCATATTACTGGGGTTTTCCCGCAGCAGATACCGTGCCTGCAATGTGGTTCAACCCGAGAGTAATATCAAATTATCAGCAGGCATCTCCCCACGAGCTTGACGAACAGGGAGAGTGGACATGGGCAACGTTTGAAAAAATGTGTGAGGCGATACATGATGTATCAAGCCCCGACGAAAACATGAGAACATATGCTATGGCATACACCAACCTGCCGTATCTTGAACTCGGAGCGCTTTATTCAAACGGTGCAAGAGCAGTAACAAAAGATGAAAGCGGCAGACTTGTATATTCATTTAACGATCAGAAAACAATTGAAGCCCTTGAATTTACAAACGGTCTTGCGGAACGAGATCTGATATGCAACGGCGGCGACCGACAGAATATTGAACCTTTTGTTGAAAACAGACGTGCGTTTTATATGGAATATACACATATGGGCCTTTCAGATGAGGGAACTCAGAATCTTTCGTATAAAATGCAGGACGCATATGAGTGGATATACTTTCCCGCCGGTCCAAGCTATGTACCCGGAACACCCAGAACGGCATACTCATTCAATTCACGATTCTTTTACGCTCCGGCAAACTCAGATCAAGAAATTCACTCGATTCTTTTACCGTTTATGTTCCAGCCGCTTCCCGGTGAAACGGTAGATACGTGGCAGGACGATTTCAGCCGAACAACATTTTTCACCAATGAATCTTTTGAATATTTCAAAATTCTGAGAGACGACACTTTCTTTGATTATCTTGTTTACTCATCCTTTGCAGGTGATCTTGAAGCAAAGCTTGTCCGTATGACGGAGGGCACGCTGTCGATTGCCGAAACTCTGGAGTCTATGGAATCAAAAATGCAAAGCACTCTTGACAATCTTTACAATGATTACCTGATTAAATAAAACCGAACAACAGAAAAACCGACGCCTTACGGTGTCGGTTTTTTTGATATGTATTTTTATGCGTTTTCCGGTGCCGGAGCCTGATCGAATATTGCATAGAACTCTTCGGAAGACATTTTTTCTTTTTCCATCAGAATTTCCGCAATTTTATCGAGATAATGTCTGTTTTGCTCAAGAATGGATTTTGCCATCTGATATGCTCTGTTGATTATGGCAGAAACTTCTCTGTCTATTCTTGCGGCTGTTTCTTCGGAATAATTGGGCTGCGTTCCGAACGATCTGCCTATGAAAACCTCGTCCTGACCTGCGTAATCAATCGGACCGAGATCAGACATACCGTATTTTGTTACCATTTTCTTTGCGATTGACGTTGCGCGCTGTATATCGTTTGAAGCGCCTGTTGAAATATCGTCAAGGCACAGCGATTCTGCAACACGTCCGCCGAGAAGAGATACTATTTCCTCAAACATTTCGTTTTTGGACATATAGTTCTTATCTTCCTGCGGCAAAGAAAGAGTAAATCCTCCTGCAAGTCCTCTCGGTACGATCGATATCTGATGAACGGGACCCTGGGAAACGAGAACTTTATTGATTATTGCATGGCCGCCTTCATGATACGATGTAAGGCGTTTTTCTTTATCCGTAATTTTTCTCGATTTCTTTTCAATGCCTACAACAACTTTGAGTATCGCGTCTTCAATATCGGTCATCTGAATTTTTTCATGTTTTCTTCTTGCCGCAAGAAGGGCGCCCTCGTTGAGTATATTCTGAAGATCGGCAGGTGAGAATCCGGCGGTCGTTTTTGCAATAGTTGCCAGATTTACGTCTTCTGCTATCGGTTTATTTTTTGCGTGAATTTTAAGAACTTCCTCACGAGCCTTGACATCGGGAAGATTGATCACGATCTGTCTGTCAAAACGACCCGGACGCAGAAGCGCGCTGTCAAGGATATCCGGACGGTTTGTAGCCGCCATAACTATAACGCCTTCGTTTTCATCAAAACCGTCCATTTCAACAAGCAGCTGATTAAGCGTCTGTTCTCTTTCATCGTGTCCGCCGCCGAGACCTGCGCCTCTCTGACGGCCGACTGCATCTATTTCGTCAATAAAAACTATACATGGCGCATTTTTCTTTGCCTGTTCAAAAGTATCACGCACACGCGAAGCGCCGACGCCGACGTAAAGCTCGACAAAGTCGGAACCCGAAATAGAGAAGAACGGAACTCCCGCCTCCCCTGACGCGGCTTTTGCAAGATATGTTTTTCCTGTACCCGGAGGGCCGACAAGAAGAATACCTCTCGGTATATGCGCGCCCATATCGGTATATTTTTTAGGCTGTCTTAAAAAATCAACCACTTCGGTGAGTTCTTCTTTTTCTTCGTCTGCCCCTGCAACGTCAGCAAAAGTAATGCGTTTTTTCTGTCCTTCGTTTGTTTTCAGTCGCGCTCTGCCAAACGACATAGCTTTTGCTCCGCCGTTCATCTGATTCATCATAAAGAACCAGACAAGCAGTATGCCTATACCGAAAATCAGATATGGCAGAAACGCAAGCCAGAAAGGTGTTTCGGCAGGCGGCGTAAGGTCGTAGCCGGTAAGAACACCGCTTTCTCTTGCAGCTTCAACATCTTCACGAACGTCTTCAATAAACAGAATGGGAGAATAAAGCGTAAAATTATATTTTTCACCTGATACAAGCTGAACTTCGAGAACATCATCGTTTATTTCGAAATAATAAACCTGATTATTTTTAAACTGGTCGATGACCTGCGAATACTTTATCTTTTTTTCGTTTCCGCCGCTGAAAAGCAATGAAACGATCAAAACCAATACAAGTATCAGTGCGGCATAAAAGCCAATGCTTCTGAGATTTTTCAATATTTTGTCCTCCTGCTAAGGAATTTACGGTTCAAGAATGCCTATATACGGTAAATTTCTGTATTTTTCATCATAGTCAAGTCCGTAACCGACAATGAACTCGTCAGGAACGGTAAAACCGCAGTAATCAAGATCTACATTAACGACTCTGCGGTCGGGCTTATCAAGGAGCGTGCATATTTTAAGAGATTTCGGATTGCGGACTTTAAGTATTTCGATCAGTTTTGAAAGAGTATATCCGCTGTCAAGGATATCCTCAACGATCAGCAGATCGTAGCTGTGGATATTTATATCAAGATCTTTTATTATCTTTACGTTGCCTTTTGATGTTGTTGATCTGCCGTAGCTTGAAATGACCATAAAATCGATCGAAAGATCAACGTCTATATTCCGTATCAGGTCACTCAGAAATATTACGGAGCCTTTAAGAATGGCGATAACGAGAAGATTTTTATCTTCTCCGCGGTAATCGTTTGATATCTGTTTGCCCAGTTCGGCTACTTTGTCTTTTATTTCTTTTTCCGAAAGAAACACTTTTACGTCTTTCATTATTATTCTCCCTTGCTGTCCTCTGTATTATCATTTATAATAATTTCCCACGCCGTACCCCCGATTTCGGGCCATGCGGTTTTATCAGCGCCGAAATCCCGCAGCCATAAAGGACGATCGTCCGATGACGTAACGATAAACATGGATGAACGGACGGAGGCGGGAATCTTTTCGTCTATAAATAGTTCTTTTATCAGTTTTTCGGGTCTTCCGTAAAGCTGAATTCTGTCTGCGGCTTTGCGCGATCTTATATAAAGAGGTAAATTACCGCAAAAACATGATCTGACGTTTTCTTTGGATACCGATGTTTTTTTCAGTGTCACGGTATATCCGTCAAACCTGTTTTCACCCTCGAAAATACGATGAAAAATATTGTTGACGGCTCTTTCTTCCGATTTCACAAAACGCAGGTTTTCATAATCAAGAACGGCGTAATAACCGTCTGAAATAAGCACTCTGTCTGAAGTATGCCCGGATTCAAGCAGAAAAATTATATCATTTGTTTGTCTGAATGTCAAGCCCGAGCGAGCGCCGAGCGAAGAATAAACGTGTCTCAAAAGCCTTGAAATCACAGGTTTTTCCGCATTCCGTAAAAATTTCAGCGGGACTTCGTTTTTCTGCCGATTTTTACCGAAAGACAAGATCGCATCGTCAATGATTTTTTCAAAATATTTTTCGTCTTCCTCTGCGAGCGCAGTGATACGAAAGACCGCTTCGTCAAGTTTCGGATTTATTTCGCGAAGACGAGGCAGAATATCGTTGCGGAGGATGTTTCGCGTACAGATATTTTCAAAATTCGTTCTGTCCGTTACAAAAGGAATACCGTTTTTTTCACAGTGGAGCAAAATATCTTTTTTCTCGCATAAAAGCAGCGGTCTTATAACGCCGTCAGAACGAAATACTGGAATTCCCGCAGCGCCTTTTATGCCGGCGCCCCTGATTATATTCATAAAAAATGACTCTGTGGCGTCATTTTTGTTGTGGGCTGTGGCAATATGAGAATAACCGAACTTTTTACGTGTCTTTTCAAAAAACGAATACCTTACTGTGCGGGAATATTCTTCAGTCGTTACACCCGCGGGTTTTGTGTTCGGAATATCCGCCTTACATATTTCGCATTTTACCGAATGGTTTTCACAGTAGCTTTTTACGAATTCCTCTTCCGCTCCGGATTCTTCCCGAAGTCCGTGATTGACATGAGCTACCGCAAAAGGGATGTTTTTCACTTCTCTGATAAAATAGTCAAGGAGCGTCATCGAATCAGAACCGCCCGAAACTGCAAGCACAACTCCGCTGCAATTTGAAAAGAGGCCGTTTTTTTCAATGTTTTCGCGAATAAGACTGTCAATACTGCTCATTTGTATCACTTGAAGAAAGAGAATGGAACGATGTGTGAGCGCCGTCCCAGAAAATCTTTACTTTACCGGTCTGACCGTGACGGTTCTTTTCCACGATAACTTCACAGATGTTTTTCTGCTCGGTTTCCTTATCGTAATAATCCGGTCTGCTGAGAAAAATTACCACGTCCGCGTCCTGCTCTATTGATCCGGAATCGCGCAGGTCTGAAAGACGCGGTGTTTTATTGTCATCTTTACGCTGTTCTATGCTTCTTGAAAGCTGTGAGAGCAGTATCACGGGAACGTTGAATTCTTTTGCAAGTATTTTAAGCGATCGGGTGATATCAGAAATTTCAAGCACTCGATTTTCGATACGCTTTGATGAATTCATCAGCTGAAGATAGTCTACGACTATCAGACCGAGGTTCGGTATCCGGCGAAGCTTTGCTTTCATCTCCACGACGGTGATAGACGGCGTATCGTCAAAAAACATCTGAACATTCTGCAGATCATCGTGCCAGAATTTAAAAAGATCCGACCACTGATCGTCTGAAAGCGATCCGGTTCTGAGAACGTAGCTGTCTATGCGGCGTTCCATTGAAATAATACGGTGCGCAAGCTGTTCTTTAGACATTTCAAGAGAGAAGAAAACAACGGAACGCTTGGGATTGTAATTTGAAGAGTTTGCGATATTGTAAGCAACATTGAGCGCAAAAGATGTTTTGCCGATACCGGGACGACCAGCAATGACAACAAGGTCAGAATTGTTAAAACCGCCTATAAACGTGTCTACCGCAGATATTTCGAGTTTAAGAGGATCATACTTGCCGGTAGTATCGTTTTTTTGTTCCGACCATCTTTCGAGTTCGCCCTTGACTACCGATTCAAGCTTGTAAAGAGTTGTGTTCTGACGTCCGTTTGTTATTTCGTAAAAACTGTGTTCGGCTATATCGAGCACATCTTTAACATCATCTCCGCCGTAACAAAGAGTCGTTACATTGTTGCAAACATCGATAATTTTGCGCAAAGACGCTTTATCTGAAACAATATCTATATAATAATTGATATCGTTGATAAGAGAGGACGATTCTGCAAGTCTGAGAAGATATTCCTTATCTGCTTCATCTTCAAAATGTCCTTTTTCTCTCAGCTTTTCGAGCAAAAGAATGCCTTCGACGGGGATAGTCAAGTTAAACATCTCCGTCATTGTTTCAAATATTTCCGCGTGCTTTTTAAAATAAAAGCTTTCGGGTTTCAGCTTCTGGACCGCAGAGGAAATTTTTTCCGGATCAAGCAATATTGCTCCCAGAACCGCCTGCTCGGCCTCAATGCTGTATGGCATTTTCTGATCGGTATCTTTAAATTCCATTTTATTCTTCCGGTACTACATGAACCGTAACTTTCGCCGCAATTTCAGGGTAAAGTTTTATTTCCGCGTTATATTCACCGTATGTTTTGATATTTGCTACGGTAATTTTCTTTTTATCTATGGCAAGTCCGCTGTCTTTTTCTATCTCTTCGGCAATTTCTTTCGACGTTATTGCTCCGAAAAGTTTTGTGCTGCTGCCCTTTGCTTTCACGGTGAACACTTTGCCTTCAAGGAGCTTTTTATCTTCCTCCGCTCTTGCCTTTTCGGCTTTGCGCTTGCTTTCTTCGGATTTATTGTGGATTTCAACCGCATTTTTGTTTACAGCGTTGGCTTCAACGGCTAGTTTTTTAGGAAAAAGGAAATTGCGCGCATAACCGTCGCTGACTTTAACTATCTGATTCTTTTTTCCGAGTGTTTTTACATCCTGAAGCAAAATTACTTCCATAATTCTCTCCTCCTTAAGCGTTATTTTATATCTATTCTGCCCTGCTCTTCAAGAAAAGCGTCGATGGCATTTGTGAGTTTTATATATGCTTCTTTTGCGTTTACTCCTTTAAGCTGAGTTCCCGCCATGCTCTGATGTCCTCCTCCGCCGAGCTTTTCCATGATCAGCTGAACGTTGATGTTGCCGAAAGAGCGGGAGGATATATTTGCGTAATCTTTTGTTTCAAATATCGTAAACGTTGCCTGAACGCCTTCGATATTCAGCATTTCGTCTGCTGCCTGAGACGTGGCTATTTTTATGTTGCCTTCCGATTGCGCCTCAAAAACGGATATCGCAAAGATCGATCTGTAAATCTTCGTATTTTTTATAATTTCCGCGCGGTCTCTGTATGTCTCCATGTCGGTCTGGAACATAAGCTTTACATTTACCGTGTTTGCGCCCATTGTTTTAAGGAATGCCGCCGCCTCAAATGTGCATGTTCCCGTGCGGACTGAAAAATTCTTCGTATCAAGGTAAATGCCTGCAAGAAGAGCTTCGGCTTCTATTGGCGACGGATTGCAGTCTCCTAGATACTGGATAAGTTCGGTTATCATTTCACACGCTGAGGATGCATACGGTTCATGAAAGAAAAACGCGGTATCTTTAATAAAGTCGGCAGCTTTTCTGTGATGGTCGATAACTGCTGTTTTGCCTGCATATGAAAGAAGTTCGGGCATTTCGGTATACATGCCCCTGTGGGTATCAACAATAACAAGCAGAGTGTTGAGCCCAACGGTCATAAGCGCCTGCTCTTTTGAAATGAAAAGATTTTTATGACGTTCAGACATAAGCAGTCTGTCGTAAAGCGTATCTGCAAGATTTGTGGCGTTGTCAAGAACTATATATGCGTCTTTATGCTTGGACATTGCTATGCACGCCACGCCTACGCATGCGCCGAGGCTGTCCATATCCGCATATTTATGTCCCATAACTATAACATTGTCAACACTTTTGATAACCTCGGCAAATGACGATGCCAAAACGCGTGAACGAATTTTTGTGCGGGTATCGTTTATTCTCGCATAACCGCCGAAAAATTCAAAACCGTTTGCGGTCGAAATAACTGCCTGGTCTCCGCCCCTGCTGAGTGCCATATCAAGAGCTTTCCGCGCGGAATCTTCGCTTTCGGAAAGCGATCCGCCCGATACTCCGACGCCTATGGAAAGAGTTGGGGGTATGGAGCTGATAATGGGAAGATCTCTTACTTTATCCAGGATATCAAATCGATCGGACGTAAACTGCTTGATAAATCTGTTCTCGAATATGAAAAAATATCTGTTTTTTTCGGTTTTTTTGATTATTCCGTCTGCCTGTGCCGCCCAATGCATAACGGCGTCGTCGATCGTGGCAACAGCGACGGAGCTGTCTCCCTCCCGTATGTTTCGGAAAAGTTCGTCGTAATTGTCTATTGTCAGATATGCGGCAACAGGTTTAAGGAGCTGCTGTTCGCGTTTTAAAACGGCATAATCGGTTTTATCGAAGAAATAAAGAATAAACATCATGCCGTTGTCGGTTTCATCTTTATCAACATAAACCGAAGCGGTCTTATCTCCTATCGCAAGCTCCGATAAGTCCGCAGAAGGAAGTGATCTGTCAAGTTCTTTTATATTGTTGAGTTTTGCCACAAGCGGTTCGCCGGCAAAATCGACAAATTTTTCGCTGTACCAGAGTATATCGCCTCCGTCATCGCATATAACGACCGGAAGCGGAAATGCACCGAGTCTGTTCACGGTTCTGAGATTCATCGCCGCAACTGTATTATTCAGTGTTTTTTTGACATTTTTCTTCGTGATCCGGGCATATATTTCAAACCCGATTATATAAAGGACGGAAACGAGAATGAATATATAACTCAGCGTTCCCGGATGGTAAATGCGAAAAAGAACAGAAAAAACGGCAAGAATAATGTATATTATACGTGATGACAGAGACGTAATTATATATTTTCCGCTCATATGGACACCTCCTTTATCAATGGCCGGAATTCAAGAGCTTTTCACGGATATTGAGATACGAATCAACAAGTCCGAGCAGTGAAAGAAGATACGCAAAACCGATCGGCAGAACAGCGATCACAAACAAAGCAATAATGATTATTCGTCTGACTGTATCTGAGATATTTTTGAAGTCCAGTATGTAATCTATAAGCGCAATGCCGCCAAACGACAGCACGACCGACATTACAGCCGTAAAGTTAAGAGCAGCTGTTCCCGCCGGTGAACCCATAGACAAAAGGGAAATAAGCGAAGCGAGAAAATAGAATACCGCGCCTGTTCTGCTTACCCTGAAATCGCTGAATTCGCCCATAAAGGAGACATCGTTTCCCGAAGCTTTTTCTGCTTTTCTCAAGACCGCAAACGCCACCGCAGAGCATAAAAGATACCATATTGCCAATGCCGCAGGGATATAGGAAAAAATCGCGGAGGCGATAGATGAAACGGAATAAAGATACATATTATCCGTCAGTTCCGGCTGAGCGCTTAACGCGGTCTGCAATATATTTTCGACCTGAGACGTAAATGCTTCGCGAATTCCCTCCGCCGCATCGGCAAATGAACTGCCCTGCGGAGAGGAAAACAGTGCGTATACCGCAAAAACTGCAAAAAGGAAAATCGCGCCGAACAAAACAGCCATCGCACCGGTGGAATTAAGATTTCTTTTCATGAGATACGCCGTGCCTACCGCCCATCCCACAGGGAAGAACATTGCAAGCAAAAGCAATCCGGGAACAGGGTCATTTAAAACAACAACGGAAACGATATAAAATATCGCTATAATGCTTTGCGATACAATGCGTGAAACGGGTGTATCGGCAAAGACTATTACAAACGTGAAAAGGACAGTTGATATAAGTGAGAACAACATTATGGCACCGGGGAAAACGACAGTGCCAAGAGCGAAAGCGACTGTCAGCACGCTGAAAACAGCGGCAAATATACTTTTTTTCATGACAGTCACATCCTTTTTTATTTATGGTATAATTTTTTAGTCTGATATTTCGGTGCGCATGTAAGGCGTATACCGAGTTTCCTGTATGTGTCGTCATCTACCTGCGTCAGAATGACGGTCGAGTGTGCTTCGCAACCGCGAAGGAGAGGCAGTGCATCCGCCGCGCGCGCGGCATCAGGATCTGTTGCTGCTGAAATTGAAAGCGCTATAAGAACTTCGTCTGAATGCAGTCTCGGATTATGGTTACCCAGAACATCCGTTTTAAGCTTCTGTATAGGTTCTATGACCGATGGAGAAATAAGCTTCTTTTCCTTCTCCATCGAGCATAATGCCTTTACCGCGTTCAGAAGCGCCGCTGCGGACGGTCCGAGCAATGGAGATGTTTTGCCGGATACCACGCGTCCGTCAGGAAGCTCGATCGCAACGGCGGGAGCGCCTGTCTGCGCTTCTCTTTCAAGCGCGCATGCAATGGATTTTCTGTCGGCATCACTTATGCCTGCCTGCTGCATGAGCAGTTCTATTTTTTTAACGGTTGAATCGTCGGTCTTTCCGTTTATACGATCGCAAAGTGTGGTATAATAGCGTCGTATTATTTCCTGTCGCGCCGCGGCGGAAACAACATCATCGTCGGTTATGCAGTATCCCGCCATGTTTACGCCCATATCGGTCGGAGATTTATACGGACTTTCGCCGTAAATATTTTTGAACATCGCATTGAGAACAGGGAATATTTCAACATCGCGGTTATAGTTTACCGTTGTTTTGCCGTATGCCTCAAGATGATACGGGTCGATCATATTTACATCGTTAAGGTCTGCTGTAGCAGCTTCATACGCAAGATTGACCGGGTGTTTGAGCGGCATGTTCCAAACGGGAAAAGTTTCGAATTTTGCGTATCCTGCCTTTATTCCGCGAAGGTGGTCATGATATATCTGAGAAAGACATGTTGCCATTTTTCCGCTGCCCGGTCCGGGAGCAGTTATTACAACGAGCGGTCGCTGAGTTTCAATGTAATCATTTTTACCGTATCCTTCTTCGCTGACGATCCGTTTTACATTAAAAGGATAATCGGGAATGAGGTAATGGCGGTAAACTTTAAGACCGAGAGTTTCAAGTCTGTTTTTGAAGTTTTCCGCCGCGGGCTGTCCCGCGCATTGGGTTATAACAACGCTGCCTACAAAGAGACCGACGTCCCGAAACGCATCGATAAGCCGAAGAACATCTGTTTCGTATGTTATTCCGTAGTCTTTTCTGACTTTATTGTTTTCTATATCACCGGCACTGATGCTTATAACTATTTCAACATCGTCGGCTATTTTTTTGAGCATCTGAAGTTTACTGTCCGGCGCAAATCCGGGAAGGACACGCGAAGCATGATAGTCGTCAAAAAGCTTGCCGCCGAATTCAAGATACAGTTTTCCTCCGAACTCACCTATTCTTTGCATTATATGCTCAGATTGCATTTTAAGGTATTTTGCGTTGTCAAAGCCGATAATCATAAAATCTGTTTCTCCTGACGGAATAAAATTTTTACTTATCTCTTTTATTATATAACATTTAATAAAGAATGTAAATAGATAAAATTTAACAATTTTTAAATTATTATATATGATTATTAAACGCAGAACACATATTTCAAAGAAATTAGCCTATATGTTTTGACGATTCTCTGCGGCAGGGACAATATAAACCGTTTTCATATTCTGCGGAAATCTTACAATATACTTTTTTCCGTTTTCTCTGCCTGTAGGCGTTCTTGCGGCGCAGGCAGCATATATCGTTCCCACACCGGCTTTTTTAAGTGTTCCCGCAGCGGAAGCAAGCGTAGAGCCGGTAGTTGCGATATCGTCTATAAGAATAACGGTTTTTCCGCCGAGTTTTTCAGCGGCTCCTTTATTAAGGATAAACGCATTTTCGACGTTTTTTCTTCTTTCCCGCAAGGTTCTGCATTTTGTTTGGGAAATGACCGATTTTTTCTTTCTCATCGCATCGCCGATATATTCCGCGCGAAGTTTTTTCGCTATACGCTTTGCAAGAAATTCCGCCTGAACATATTCTCTGTCTGTTTTTTCGATATTGCCCGGAACAGGCACAAATACACAGTTACCGTCAAAGTATTTTTCTTTTTTAACCATCTCTGCAATCTTTTGGGCAAAAAACGCTCCGGCAGCTCCGTCTCCGCGGAATTTAAAACGATGAAGTCCGTGCCTGACAGGACCGGAAAATGAATATACGGCTTTAAGATACTCGATATTGGCAACATAAAACATTTTGTCCGAAATATCTTTAAAGCCCGGACGGCATACATCGCAGATATCGCTTTCTCCGAATATATCCACAGGTTCACCGCAACCGGGGCATTTTCTTGTAAGGATCATATCCGTTATAATCGAAAAAATATTTCTCATAACATTTTCAATATCATATATTTAAGTCCGCAGTAGCGTTTATCGGATGTCTGATTTTCAACCATTTTTTTCAGTCTTTCATACGAACCTACGATAACAAGTATTTTTTTTGCCCTCGTGACAGCCGTATACAGAAGATTTCTCGTAAAGAGGGCATCGTAACCGTCCATCAGCGGAAGTATGACCGCATCCCATTCGCTCCCCTGACTTTTATGCACGGTTATCGCGTATGCAAGATCAATATCCTCAAGGTCCTGCGCATAGTAGGTAACTGTTTTATCGTCAAAACGCACAGTCATTGATTCTCCGTCGCCGGTTATCTGCTCTATTTTACCTATATCTCCGTTGAAAACACCCTGATCCTCTATGCCATAATCGCTTTCGTAAACTATTTCATAATTATTTCTCGTTTGCATAACCTTGTCGCCCTCACGAAAAACGGTGCCGTGAAAAGACATTTCATTTTTGTGCCCCTCCTGAGGATTTGCAAGCTCCTTGAGCATGGCGTTAAGCGAAACTGTTCCGCAAAGAGTTTTTTTTGTAGGACATATGATCTGTATATCAGTCATCGGGTCAAAACCATATGCGCGGGGAAGCCTTGATGTATAAAGATCCGAAACAGTCATTGCAAGATCTTCCGGCGTAGACGACGGTATGAAGAAGAAATCGTGTTTCTTATCCCTGCATTCCGGCATATTGCCGTTGATTATCGCGTGCGCATTTGTAACGATCATGCTTTCGCGCGACTGACGGAATATTTCGTTCAGTTCAACTACAGAAACAGCTCCGGAAGCGATTATGTCCTTGAAAACACAGCCCGGACCCACGGGAGGCAGCTGGTTGGCGTCGCCCACAAGAATAAGAGTTGCGGATATATTCATGGCCTGTATGAGTGCGGAAAAAAGAAACAGATCGACCATAGAACTCTCATCTATTATAACTGCATCATACTGCAGAGTGTTTTCTCTGTTTTTTGCAAATGTTCCCTTTTCGCCGTATTCAAGAAGACGATGTATTGTTTTTGCCTCTTTGCCGGTAAGCTCGGTCATTCGCTTTGCAGCCCGACCTGTCGGCGCGGCAAGCGCAAAGGAAATGCCTTTTTGCTCAAAATTGTATATTATTCCGTTCAAAGTTGTTGTTTTTCCGGTTCCGGGGCCGCCCGTGAGGACCATTATTCTGTAGCAAAGGCTGTTTTTGACGGCGGTTTTTTGATTATCCGCAAACTGAATGCCAAGCGCTGTTTCAGCATTTCGGATGTCA
The DNA here is from genome assembly GCA_902783255.1 of Oscillospiraceae bacterium. Classification (GTDB taxonomy): domain Bacteria; phylum Bacillota; class Clostridia; order Oscillospirales; family UBA644; genus HGM12619. The sequence continues at coordinate 49,905 of CACZQB010000003.1, forward strand.
TTTTCAAAATTGCCCGGGTACTCTTTTTCGAATCTGGAAACGAGAGATACTCTTTCGCTTATTATTTTTTCAGCATTGTAAGACGGAAACCAGTATACTCCGTTGGTATTGCCTATGCTGAGCTCTGTCACTATTTCTTTTTCTTCTTCAAGACGGTCTATCACTATATCTATTTCGTCCGGAGAAACATCAAGAAGGCTTTGCGCCGCCGCTATCAGCTTTTCACGCGGCTGAAATGTATGGCCATTATTGTAAAGATTGTGTTTTAAAACGTAAAGCACGCCTGCCCGAATACGGTTAACGTCGTTTTCGGGGTATTGCATTTTCTTTGCTATTTTATCCGCTTTTTCAAATCCGAAGCCGCTTATATCGCAAAGCCTGTACGGATTAAGACGGACAAGTTCGTATGCGTGAACACCGAACTGCCTGTATATTCCGAATGCATCGGAAGGCGTAATGCCAAAGCCCGCAAGTCCCATCAGAATGGATTTTACGCCGGTCAGCGATTTCATTTGTTCGGATATTTTTATTGCCCTGTCAAGAGACATGCCCTTTACAGTCGCCGTTTTTTCGGGATCATTTTCGAGAACGTCAAGCGTATCGGGACCGAATGCGTTTATGAAGTTTTTAGCCGTAACCGCGCGGACACCTTTTATAATACCTGATGACAGATATCTGAAAATCGAAGTTTCATCTGCCGGAAGGCTTGATTTGAACGTTTCGGCAGCAAACTGCCTGCCATATACTGAGTGATTTGTATAGTCGCCCTCAACTTCTATCTGCTCGCCCTCGCCGATCGGCGGCAAAATACCCACAACTGTCTGAGTGCCCTGTTTTGTTTCTATTTCGAGAACAGTATACCCTGTTTCTGCATTTCTGAATATTATGGCGTCAACAACACCAGTAAGTATCATTTTCTTCTCCTGCGGATAATTATATGGTAATGACCGCCGTTGCAGTCAGATAGGATCATTTTCACCCGTCATTTCTCTGAACTGAGATTCGTCTATTATTTTTATTCCGAGCTGTTTTGCTTTTTCAAGCTTGCTGCCCGCGTCTTCTCCCGCGAGGACATAAGCAGTTTTTTTCGAAACGGATGAGCTTGTTTTTCCGCCCAGCCTTTCTATTATCGCGGAAGCCTCGTCCCTTGTATATGAAGGCAGCGTACCTGTAAGAACGAATGTCATGCCCGAAAAAATATCCGACACGCGGTCCGAAACATATGTGAAATTAAGTCCTGCTTTTCTGAGATCTGAAATAAGCTCAAGATTTTTCGGATTCCTGAAAAATTCTATTATATTTCGTGTTGTTATTTCACCTATTTCACCCACGGAAAGCAGACTGCCTTCGTCCGCCGCGATAAGCTCATCAAGCGTTCTGAACCTTTCGCAAAGCAGTTTTGCCGCCTTCGAGCCCACCTCACGTATTCCCAGGGCATAAACAAGTCTGTCAAGATTGTTTGATTTTGATTTTTCTATCGCATTTTTCAGGTTTTCAACGCTTTTTTCGCCGAACCTCTCCATATCTCTGATCTTGTCAAAATCAAGGGAATAAATATCCGCAGCCGACGACATAAGACCGCACGAAATGAATCTTTCTATCTGCTGAACTCCGAAACCTTCTATATCCATCGCATCTTTGGAAACAAAATGCACAATATTTCTCATCAGCTGAGCGGGACATTCCGCATTTATACAGCGAACAAACGGACTGTCGGCATCCTGCGCGACTTCTTCGCCGCAAACAGGGCATTTTTTCGGCATTTCAAAAGGAACGCTGTCGCTTTTGCGCTTTGAAAGAACAACGCCGTCTATTGCGGGAATTACATCCCCCGCTTTTTGAATTACGACCGTATCCCCTATTCTTATATCTTTTTCAGCGATGAAATCTTTATTGTGAAGTGTTGCCTTAGAAACGACCGAGCCGGCGACCGCAACGGGTTTCAATATCGCAAGCGGTGTCAGAACTCCCGTTCTGCCTACATTTATCTGTATGTCTTCAAGGAGAGTTTCCTTTTTTTCCGGAGGGTATTTGAATGCGATCTGCCATCTCGGAAATTTAACGGTGCTGCCTAGTATTTTTCGTTGTGTAAGGCTGTTTACCTTTACAACAGCGCCGTCTATATCGAATTCAAGACCTTCGCGCTTTTCGCCGAGGCGTTTTATTTCTTCAATAACGTCTTCTATCGATCTGTACTTATTATAATAAGGACTTACACGAAAACCGAGCGATTTCATATAATCGAGTGATTCCGTATGCGTTGCGGGTATCTGAGCATCGGAAAGCTGCAGATTAAACACGAAAATATCAAGATTTCGCTTTGCGGTCACTCTGCTGTCAAGCTGCCGCAAAGAGCCCGCAGCTGCATTTCTGGGATTTGCAAACATGTTCTCACCGTTTACTTCACGTTCTCTGTTAAGAGCTTCAAAAGATGCTCTCGGCATATAAACCTCGCCTCTGACGATTATACGGTGGGGATACGGTTCAAACAGTGTAAGTGGTATAGACTTTACAGTCTTGAGGTTTTCCGTAATATCCTCACCTACCGCGCCGTCGCCTCTTGTTGCGCCTCTGACGAACTTTCCGTCAATATATTCGAGCGCTACCGAAAGTCCGTCTATTTTCAGCTCAACTGCATATTCCGCATCGGCGCATGTCTGACGGACTCTTCTGTCGAAATCACGTATTTCGTCAAAAGAAAAAGCATCCTGCATACTGTCAAGCGGAACCTCGTGGCGGACCTCGCTGAATCCTTTCAGAATGGCGCCTCCCACGCGCAAAGACGGAGACTGGGGAGATCGGAATTCGGGATATTTTTCTTCAAGCGCGATAAGTTCGCGGTTAAGCATATCGTATTCATAATCCGATATTTCGGGAGCATCATCGGTATAATACTTTTTTGCGTGATAGTTTATGAGCGAAACGAGTTCGTCCATACGTTTTTTTGCATCCATGTTGATATTCTCCAAATGATAATGTATCAGGAAACTTTAAATCAGTATACTGCTGCGGGGCTGCCGATATCACAAAGCGGGTATCCGGGGAAAAATACGGTTTTTTTATTGTATTTGGCGATAAAATCAATAATTTGTTGGGTATAGGGCGACAATGTGAGATCCCCTGAAAAAACCACCTCATCATCTGTGCAAAAAGAAGCGCCGCCTATAAATCCGTATTCAAAGCCATCGAGAAAAACACCTTCATTTGTAACCAAAAGAACGTCTTTTCCCTCTTTTTCCGCAGCATTTTTTACAGAAGCGTCGGAAGTTATAAGCGCATTTTCGCTCACCGCGACAATGCTGCATTTTGCATATCCCTGAGATACATCGGCAATTCTGATATTGCGTTTTTTCGCTTCCTCAATAACGGCTTGCGACGTATATTTTTCATTGCAGAAAAGAGTTTTTCCGACGAGCGCAGCGTTATAGGCTACATCGTGAGGATACGGCGAATAAGTCTGCTCGCCTTTAACTGTTTTGATGTTTGAAAAGGACTGTGAAATATAATCATACAGAAACGGCGAACATATTACGGTATCTCCGAAAGAGAACAGAGAAAGATCCGTATGAAATGAAACACGGCTGTCAAGCTCCGGATTATCAGGCAAAAGAAGCTTATTTTTGAAATAAGACAGGAATTGCTGCGGTGCTTTGGATGTGGTAAGAACTGTCATGGCAAATCGTTAAAAAAAATATATCAGAATTATAAAGATATTATATCATTACAGCCTGAAAAAGTCAAGTAAATAAAAACGGATGATCGTATTGACCATCCGTTGATATTCATATTTCAGCCCGAAATCACATCAGCTTTGCGCCGTTGATCTTTACGCCGGGGCCCATTGTGGAAGCTACTACGCAGCTTCTGATATACTGACCTTTTGCAGCTGAGGGTTTAGCCTTTACGATAGCTCCGAGAAGAGTATCGAAGTTTTCCTGAAGCTTTTCAGTGCCGAAGGAAACTTTACCGATGGGGCAGTGAATGATGTTTGTTTTATCAAGTCTGTATTCGATCTTACCTGCTTTAAGCTCCTGAATTGCCTGAGCAATGTTGGGAGATACGGTGCCGGCTTTCGGGTTAGGCATAAGACCTTTGGGACCGAGTACTTTACCTAGACGTCCTACAACGCCCATCATATCGGGAGTTGCGACAACTACGTCGTAATCGAACCAGTTTTCGTTCTGGATCTTGGAAACGAGTTCCGCACCGCCGACATAGTCAGCGCCTGCGGCTTCTGCTGCCTGAATATTATCGCCTTTTACAAAAGCGAGAATCTTTACTGATTTACCGGTGCCGTTCGGAAGAACGATAGCACCTCTGACCTGCTGGTCTGCATGACGGGAGTCAACGCCGAGACGGACATGAACTTCAACCGTTTCGTCAAATTTTGCCTTTGCCATCTGGCAAACAAGACCGAGCGCTTCGTCAGAGTCATAAAGTTTTGCTCTGTCAACGAGTTTTGCGCTCTCTGTATATTTCTTTCCTTTTTTCATCTTAATTAATTCCTCCTGTGTGGTTTTTCGGACGATTCATACGATCCTCCCACTTTTTAGGGACCTCAGTCTACGACCTCGACACCCATGCTTCTTGCGGTTCCGGCAATCATCTTTGCAGCTGCCTCAACATCATTTGCGTTAAGGTCGGGCATTTTCTGTTCTGCGATTTTAAGAACCTGTTCGTGTGTGATCTTGGCGACCTTTGTTTTGTTGGGAACGCCCGATCCGCTTTCGATTCCGCATGCCTTCTTTATAAGAACGGCTGCCGGAGGTGTTTTGGTGATAAATGTGAAGGAATGGTCCGCATATATTGTGATGACTACCGGGATGATAAGACCCATGTCATTTTTTGTTCTTTCATTGAATTCCTTCGTGAAAGCCATAATGTTAACGCCGTGCTGACCGAGTGCAGGTCCTACTGGCGGTGCCGGATTTGCTTTGCCGGCAGGTATCTGAAGCTTTACATAAGCTGTTATTTTCTGAGCCATGTTAATTACCTTCCTTAAAGATTGAAATGAATTTTCTCTCAGATGACCTCTATCTGGTCAAGTTCGAGTTCTGCTGGGGTTTCACGTCCGAACATCGAAATTACGACGCGGACTTTGTTGTTGGGTATATCGATTTCTTCAACGATACCCGTAAAGTTCTCAAGCGATCCGCTCGTTATTCTTACGGAATCTCCGACGGCATAGTCTACTTCCGCTGTCTGCTTCATTATTCCGAGCGATGCGATTTCCGTATCCGTAAGCGGGACCGGCTTGCCCTCGGGGCCTACAAAACCTGTTACGCCGCGGATGTTTTTTACGATAAACCATGTGTCGTCGTTTACGATCATGTTTACCAGCACGTAACCGGGAAAAAGTTTTCTTTCTTTTTCGACCGTTTCACCCGCTTCGTTTTTCTCGCTGACCGTTTCGGTGGGAATGCGGACATCAAAAATAAGATCCTGAAGTTTTCTGTTTTCGATTATTGTTTCAAGACTTGTTTTGACTTTGTTTTCGTAGCTCGAATAAGTGTGAAGAACATACCATTTTCCGTTCTGCGCCATCGTTGTTCCTCCGCCGATCAAACGATAAGTCCTGCAAGGAATTTGAACAGAGCGTCAACAAGACCGATAAATATACCGGACAGTATAACTACGGCTATAACGACGAGCGTATTGTTCAATACCTGTTTCGGAGTGGGCCAAACGATCTTGGAGATCTCGCTTTTGAGTTCTTTGAGAAATTTTTTAGCCTTGGCAAAAAAACCGGGCTTTTTTTCTTTTTTCTTTTCAGCCTTAGCGGGCTTCTGCTCTTCGGTTTTATTGATTTCTTCCGCCATCTGTCTGACCTCCTTTACTTGGTTTCCTTGTGAAGCGTGTGCTTGCGGCAGAACTTGCAGTATTTGTTCATTTCAAGTCTGTCGGGATTATTCTTTTTGTTTTTGGTAGTGTTGTAGTTTCTCTGTTTGCATTCAGAACATGCCAAAACTACTTTATCCTTACCCATGTCGGCACCTCCTTAATTATTTGCCTCCCTTTCTCGCCCTGACCGTATTGGATTTCAGCCGGGCACAGCAAAGGTGTTATTATTGCCTGCGTTTCCTGCTTTTTTTATGCAACACAATAAAGCACCTTTACGCAAGGTAGAGCTATTATATCACAATTTCAAGTAAAATGCAAGTATTTTTTAAATAACAATGTGATTTTTCTATGAATTTTCGTATAAAAACTGAGAATAATCCGCTTTTGGCGGATTATTCTCCACTTATATCGGATTATTATCGTTGATACACGATCAAAATACCGGATTCAGGCTTTTTTGCCTTTGATCGCAAGAGCCCCGCCCGCTTTGACCGACAAATCAACTTTTCCGTTCACTATATTAACGGTTTTTACAAAACGGTTGCCCGAAGCTGTAACCTCATAAACGTCCGCCGAAGTGAAACGGGCATCCGGGATATTCCATTCTCCGTCTTTTCCGTCTGCCGAATACGCCATAAAAACTGTGTCTGTTGTATCAATGGGCAAAAGGGCGTTTGTGCCTTCTTTGACGGCAATTCCGTTTTTCGTTATAACTCCGCCGTGAGCCTTGCTGACTACGCCGTCCGAAAAATATACAGTATATCTTTCTTCTCCGAGTGAATCATCCTCTTCGAATCTTACGCGGTCATATCTGTTGAGATAGCAGTAAGGAAGCTGTGAAAGGCAAAATTCACGAAGATATTCAGGAACCCATTTTGTTTCGTCGCGACCGCATCTCATCCAAATATCCTCGCCGTGCAATGCGCCGTAGAAAACTGCGAGCTGAGATCTGTCCGTAAAACGACCGCAGTATTCTTTCGGAGATAATTTCATGCAGTCTTCCATCGTCAGATTGCTCAGCCACCATGCGGCGGCGATTCTGCCGAGGGTGTGGATAGGAGCATGAGTCCAAGATTCTTCGGGAAGAGGCTCGCCGAGCTGAGAATAAAGTTTTCTGATCGGGTGATCAGGAGCATCGGCGCGAAGCGGAAGCTCGCGGTATGTATATTCGCTTGTAACATCGATGCCGAGAGATGTGATATAATCTATCATTTTGTTTCTCGCATCGTTCTGATCATAAACATCCGTGCGCGGATTGAGGCTTTCAGCTATGCAGAAGTTATCGAGATGGACCGTGCCCGCCTCACGAACCGGTGTTGCGGCAACGAAACGGTCAAAATACTTTTTGAAAAGACCGCTTTCATAATACTGTTTGTAAGAGATCTTATACGCGTCTCTGCCGTTGAATATTTCTATAACTGAAGGTTTGCCGTCAATACCGTTGGCAACTGCGTTTGCCTCAACTATTTCGCGATGGGATGCATTGTCGCCGTATTCATCGGCAACATTTCCGTGAAAGCTGACGACCGTGTTGTATTTCTTTGCTTCTTCAAAAAGCCAGTAAAGACTTTCGCTTGCTGTTTTATCGCAGTCCCGTTTCAGAAATTCGTTTACAACTTCCATTTCGGGATAGCAGTCATCATGACCGAGTCCCTGCCAGCCGACGAGATAAACGATCTTCTTTATTCCCTGTGTAAGACAGTCGACTGTTTTTATAACGTCAAGAGCCTGTTCGAATGTAAAGTATACTTCGCTTTTGTGGTTGGGGAAATCCGGTTTTGCCATGAAAAGTTTCATCCAGAGAGTCTGAGAATAATCATAATTATATTTCATTGATACATCTCCTATATATCCGTCTGATTTACTGTTTATCATTTTTCCGCTTATTCATAATAAGCATCAATAAAAGCTTTTATTATCTTTTCAAGATACGGCAGTTTTTTTCTGTCGCACCGCTCGATCAATCCCGTAAGCGAGGATTTCCCATAATGGCAATCTTCGCCGAAAAGGATCCTGTCTGCCGAAACGTCGAGAATCTCGCAGATCATCACGAAGCGCGAGGTAGAAAGACCTTTTTCACCGTGTTCTATCTGGTACAGATATTTATCGGTTATACCGAGTTTTTCTGCCATGTCAGATCGTGAAATCCCGTTTTTTTCTCTTGCAAAACGGATGCGCTCACCGCAGGCTTTTTTGTTGTACATATTCAGTCTTCAAGAACTTTGATTATTTCTTTGGCAATTATTCTGTGTCCCGCAGCAGAAGGATGAACGCCGTCCCCAGTCCATATTTCGGGAGCGGCCTCGATGGAAAGATTGTAAAAAATGCCGTCAAGCGGTATATATGCGTCTGCATATTTGAGCGCAAGGGCGCGCAGAGCATCGATCTTCGGATCTATATCGGGTCTCCATGAGTCTTTTACAACGCCTGTGGGAACGGCAAATGGTTCAAGGATTATAAGCGAAGCGCCTGCCTCTTTTGTTTGTTTCATTATTATTTCGCAGTTTGCCGCATATGTTTCGGCGGAAGTCGGGTCGTTTGAGTCAAATGCACGCCACGTATCGTTTATACCGATAAGGATCGTAACGATAGTGGGATTAAGGTCAAGGGTATCTTCTTTCCATCTTGCAACAAGGTCTTTTGAACGGTTGCCCGAAATACCTTTGTTTACTACTTTCATGGAAAGATCCGGATAAAAATTCTCAATATATTTCGCAACCATACGGGGATAGCCCGAACCGAGTCCCTCGGAATCGCCGAATCTGCCGGCGTCGGTTATACTGTCGCCCTGTAATACCAATACTCCGTTTTTTGTTAACATTGTAATTTCCTCCTTATTGAACAAAATTGTTCGGATAAATCTTATCATATTTTCGCCTAAAATGCAATAGCTAAACGCTGCATATATTGACTTTTTTTTAAAAATATGATAGAATCCGGAACAGAAAGGGAGGAGAGCCGATGGACTATAAAGAACTGAAAAAAGAAACAAACCGCGGCTGGAATACATGGAACACTCTTAATGTTCTTTCGTATTCCCATCTGCCGGAAGGGTTCACGATAAATCTCTGCATACGCGAATACAGCGATCAGAAAGTGCTGAGGGAAAGCCTCATAGGAAGAAGCGGAAATTCGGACGAAATCATATTTCCCGGTCCGCGCACATATGACGGCAGCTGCACTCAGCTGAAGCTTACCTTTCATGCACTTGAAATCGACGTTAAAACAGTTGTAAAAGACGATGAACAGATAGTCATAATCAATCCCGAAAAGTGTGGTATCCGCACACCCACATTAATAATCGAAGCATGTCTCTTATGGGGAAAAGAAGGAACTATAGGCAAAAAGGACGGGAACATATACTGCGAGTGCGGCGGCAGAAGATTTGACGTTTTCACAACGGCAAAAACGGTGAATGAACAGCATACCCATTCGCTTTCCCCGTATATTGCCGTCAGACTTGATGAAAAGCTCGTTATTTCAACACGCCGCTGTTCGGTCGAAGAAGCAGAAGCGCTTTATGCCGAGGCAAAAGCAAAACTTGACGAAGAGAATTCACGATATGGCGCGCATGCCGAAGCTTATACGGCGATGAAAACGTGTCTTGCGTGGGATACCATATACGAATGTGAGCACGACAGGATATGCTCTACTGTTTCACGTATCTGGAATCTGCACTGGGGCGGATACGTCCTTTTTGACTGGGATACTTATTTCGCGGCTGTTATGGCTTCGCTTGACAACAGGCAACTTGCCCAGCTGAACGCTATAGCGATTACGGAAGAAGTAACTGAAAAAGGATTCGTTCCGAATTTCGGCAGCGCAAACGATTCAAAATCGAGAGACCGCTCACAGCCGCCCGTAGGCTCGTTCGCATGTCTTGAAATATATAACAAATGGCAGGAAAAATGGTTTCTTGAGCATGTATTTTTCACACTTCTTCGCTGGAACAGATGGTTTGCAGACCACAGGATGACTGCCGAAGGGTATATATGCTGGGGCTCGGACGAACCTGTTTCTGTAAATGGCCGTTACTACGAAATTCACAATGTCCACGATCTTCAGGCGGCAAAATTTGAAAGCGGTCTGGACAATTCTCCGATGTATGACGAAGCGGCTTTTGATGAAAAACGCAATATAATGCTTCTTGCGGATGTCGGCCTCATGGGTCTTTACATTCTTGACTGCAGATGTCTTTCGCAGATAGCCAAAATCGTTGGAAGAGACGATGCCGTAAACGAAATCGAAGAGAGAAAAAACATTGTAGAAAACGCTCTTGACACACTGTGGGATGACGATTTCGGGCTTTACCTCAACAAAGACCTCGTTGACGGTTCTCTTTCAAGACGGATATCGCCCACGAACTTTTATGCGCTCCAGTCGGACAAAGTGAGCGAAAAACGCAAACGCCGGATGATGGACGATCATTTTTACAATCCCGAAGAATTCTGGGGCGAATATATAATGCCATCAATTGCGAGAAACGATCCCGGATATCCTGATCAGAACTACTGGAGGGGAAGGATATGGGCGCCGATGAATTTTCTTGCATATGAGGCTATGAAATACGCCGGTCTGAAAAAGGAATGCGACGATCTGGCGAAGAAATCGGAAGAGCTTATTCTGAAAGAATGGCGTGGGCACGGTCACGTCCATGAAAACTACAGCGGGGACGACGGAACGGGCTGCAGCGCCGCAAACAGTGACAAATTCTATCACTGGGGCGGACTTCTCGCCTATATCGCGATAGACAACGACAAATATAACATATGATCAGGGAGTAAAAAACGATGAAAGATTTTCTTGAACTTGCGGCGCAAAGATATTCATGCCGTAAATTTTCCGACAAACCTGTGGAGGAAGAAAAAATCAGAAAGATCCTGCAGGCAGCGACACTTGCACCTACCGCAAAAAACGGCCAGCCGCAGCACGTGATCGTTGTCAGAAGCGACGAGATGCGGAAAAAAATGAAAGAAGCGTCCCCATGCACATTCGACGCTCCCGTTATTTTTGTTATGTGCGGCGATGTGAAAAACGGATGGCACGATCCGTATACAGGCAGATCACGCGCGGAAATGGATGTTTCGATAGCAACAACGCATATGATGCTTGAAGCCGCAGATCTCGGTCTCGGCTCAACATGGGTCTGCATGATGGATCCTTTCAAAGCGCATATGATACTCGATCTGCCCGAACATATGTACCCCTATTGCATGCTGCCCGTTGGCTATCCCGCACCGGATGCATGTCCTTCAGAAAGACATGCCATGAGAAGAGATATTTCGGAATTCACAAAAGAGGTATGATCGGCGCTTATGGATATTTTTGTTGATACAAACAGCAATCTCACGGATATTTTCGATTCCGTAAAAGACGGAGATTCAGTATGCTTCGATAAAGGCGTATACAGGCTCGAAACGCCGATAACCGTTTCGGGAAAAAAGAACATAAAGATCATCGGCAACGGAGCTGAAGTCACTGGATGCAGAGTGATTGAGGGCGAATGGGAAAAGCATGACGGCAATGTTTTTGTGCTGAAAACGGACCGCGGCCTTGACATCCAACAGCTTTTTGTAAACGGTAAAAAGTATGTTATGGCAAGATACCCGAACGAAGATCCGGAAGAGATACTGGGCGGGTATTCGGCAGATACGCTGTCTCCGGAAAGGATCTCGCGCTGGAAAGATCCGTCGACCGGATACATAAGAGCTCTTCACGGCAGCGAATGGGGAGGAAACGACTATTTTATCGACGGAAAAAACGCCGACGGCTCGCTCAGTTTACGCTGGGTCGGAGACAACAACAGAGGAAGCGATTTCCACTCCGAAAAAGTAATGGTCGAAAATATTTTCGAAGAGCTTGACAGTGAAAAAGAATGGTTTTACGATAAAGAAAACGGATATCTTTACGTTATTCCCGAGCAGGGCACCAATATTGCCTGCGCAACAGTCGAAGGCGCCGTATGCGGAGAACTTTTCAGAATTTCCGAGTGTGAAAATATCGAGTTTTCGGATATTCTCTTCAAAAGCACAAAAAGAATGCTTTTCTGCTCGAAATACGAAAAAATAACCAGAAGCGACTGGGCGGTAGCGCGTAACGGCGCGATCTATATCAACAAAAGCAAAAATGTTCGTATTTCGAACTGCGGTTTTACCGAAATCGGGGGCAACTGTATTTTTATTGACGGAAAAAACTCGGATATCGCCGTTTCGCGCTGTGATTTCACATACTGCGGGGCATCCGGCGTATGCATATTCGGTAATCAGGAATGCGTGAGAGATCTTTCAACGTGGGAAAATCACAAAACCGTTATTTCCGATTATGAGCCCGGTCCGCAAAAAGACGATTTTCCGAAGGACATAATAGTAAAGGACTGCTATTTTTATTATCTCGGGATATATGAAAAGCAGACTTCACCGGTAACGATGAGCGTATGTTCGCGCGTTTCGGTCGACGGCTGCACAATACATCATGTTCCGCGCGCGGGCATAAACATATGCGACGGTTCTTTCGGAGGACACAGAATACAAAACAATCTGGTTTTTGATACCGTGCGCGAAACGGGAGATCACGGTCCTTTCAACAGCTGGGGCAGAGACAGATTCTGGTCTTTGGGCGGACTTGACGGCAGCGGAAAAGACGGAGAGATAAAAAGACATTACGCAACGCTCGATGCCGTTGAAACGACCGTCATTTACCATAATATGTTCTGCGGCAGCAGAGGCTTCGGCATCGATCTTGATGACGGTTCTTCAAATTATCTGATAGAGAAAAACTACTGTGTGGGCGTGGGAATAAAGCTCAGGGAAGGGTTTCTGAGAACAGTCCGAAACAATTTCATTTCGGGCGCTCCGCTCGATCTTCACTGCACATTTGCCGAAAATGACGACGTTATCGAAAACAACATCATTGTTTCGGAATCGCCGCTCAGCATCTATGCGCAAAACGAGGGCTTTACCACAAAAGCGGTCAATAATTTATTTGCCGGCGCAGACCTTTCAGTTCTTTCCGACCGTCTTTTCAAAGACAACAAAAACTACGTCTGTGCCGCAGATGACGGAAACATGCTTTCCCTTTCACCGAAAGAAATATTCTTCGAGCCGTTCTCACTTGAATTCGGGAGAAAAGACAAGCCTAAACCTAATATCGCCAACAGGCAAAAAATCAAAGACGATACAGTGGAAACAGAAGGAATGGTATTGACTCTGCCCGATGAATCGGTCCGCTCAATGGCGGGGCTTTCGGGCTTTGAAGGCGCATATGTAAAAACAATTCTGCCTCAGTCTCCGTATTACGGATCAGGGGTAAGACAAAACGATGTTATACTTGAAATTAACGGTAAAAAAATACTATCACCCAATGATGTAACGGAATGCGGAACAGTAAAAACGATTTCCGTGTCCAGGGCGCAGAAAATACTTGAATTTACCGCGATCGGCAACTGAAAGGGCGGAATATGATAAAAGATAAAATTTTGAACACCTATAAATCGCAGCTTTTTCGCCGCTACGACGATCCCGGATATCTTTTCTATTATTCCGCGGATGATTTTGAAGGGCTGAAAAAAGAAAGCTTCGATTTTATGACCGAAAAACAAAACAGGCTCAGAGGCTTTTTTTACTGCTACGACGACCCGATCGCAAACAGACTCGTGATTTTCGACCACGGTCTCGGCGAAGGACATAAGGCTTATATGAAGGAGATCGAACTGCTTTGCCGTCACGGCTTTACGGTTTATGCATACGATCACACGGGCTGCGATAAATCGGACGGAAAAGATATAAACGGTCTTGGACAGTCGCTTGCCGATCTTGACGACTGCATAAAGGCGATAAGATCTTCAAGCAGATACAAAGATGCGGATATTTCAGTGATCGGACACAGCTGGGGCGGTTATTCGTGCGCAAACATATGCACATATCACAAAGATATTTCGCACATTGTTGTGATTTCGGGTTTTATTTCGGTAAAAAAAGCGTTGGATCAGCTTTTGCACGGTATTCTGAAACTTTTCGGAAAACCTGTTTATGATCTTGAAAAAAACGCAAATCCTAAATATTATTCGTCGAATGCGGTTGATGCGCTGTCAAAAACAGAAGCAAAGACACTTCTTGTTTATTCTGCAGACGACCCGATAGTAAGCAAAAAATATCATTTCGATGTTTTGAAAAAAGCACTGTCTGAAAAAAATAATATCAGATTTTTACTGGTTGAAAACAAGGGACATAATCCTAACTACACTGAAAATGCAGTAAAAAGTCTGAAAGAATGCGAAGCAAGGCTGAAGGAATGCCTTAAAGAGAAAAAACTTGAAACACCTCAGCAGAAAGAAGAATTCAAAAACGCTTTTGACTGGGATAAAATAACCGAGCAGGATGAAAGCGTATGGAAAGAGATTTTTGACGTTCTCGATGCATAAAAAGCAGCGTGCAAACGATATAACTGTTCGGTAAAATTTAATAAACCGACATTTTTCAACGGAACGCAATAAAAAAACGACCATGTAAGAGTGCAGCACCCTTGCGCGGTCGTTTTTTCTATCAGATAAACCAAATATCATAAGAGTTATGAAATGGATCGGTAGCGGGAAAGACAGACTGTCAAACGAATATGTTTATAAGAAGCCCTATAATGAACGAAAACAGCATGACAAACGCAATATAAAGCACGAAGCGTTTGATACCGAATACGATCTTGAGCGCCCCTAAATTAGTTATTTTTGTAGCGGGACCGGTGATCATAAACGCCGCAGCGCTGCCAAGGCTCATCCCTTCCGCGAGCCAGCCCTGTATCAGCGGGATCGTGCCTCCGCCGCAGGCGTAAAGAGGAACGCCTATAGTTGCCGCCATAAGCACGCCCCACGCATCGTTGCCGCCGAACACTTTTACCATCAGATCCTGCGGAACATATCTCTGAAATACTGCCGAAAGCACAATGCCGAGCAGGAACATAGGCCCTGTCGCCTTGATATTCCTTCCTATGTTTTTCAGAAGACGAATGAATATATTCGGATGGACGTCGCGGCTCTTCGGTTCGTCGAAGCTTTTGAAATCGAAAAACTCCTTACCTTTATAGAACATTCTCACAAGTATTCCGGCAACTATACCGCAAAGAAAGCACGAAACGATGCGCACGGTAAGCGCAGCGGGACCGAGAGCGGCGCTGTAGATGATTAATTGCGGGTTGAGCAGGATGGAAGTCATCATAAACGCCGCAAGCCAGTCATCACGCATACCGCTTCTTGAAACAGACGCGGCGAGAGGAATCGTTCCGTACATACAAAGAGGAGAAGCGATACCGAGAAGAGATGCCGGAACTATGCCGAGAATTCCGAGCTTTGCATCGCTCATCCTTTTAAGCAGTCCGTGGATATGGTCTTTCAGAAAGACAGATATACATGATCCCGCAACAATACCGATCACCCAGTAGAGAAAGATCTGACGGAACTGAATATCAGAATAATACCACAGATAAACAAACTCCCGCCGAACGATCTCCAAAAACTCACTCATCAATGCTTACCAATGTATATGTCCGAGAACCGAGTCCGATCTTTTCGGCGTGTTCGAGTGTATGAACGCCGTTCTGCCTCTCGATCCTGCGCTGAAGCGAAGCGCTGTCGGGCGCATTGTAAACAAGGTCGACGCAAGCCTGGTCGAGCGCCACGGGATCGGTCGAAGCAAGGATCCCTATATCATGCATATCCGGCTCTGCGGGATTTCCGTCACAGTCGCAGTCGACTGACAGACGGTTCATAACGTTGATGTAAATGATATGTTCAGTTCCGACATGATCGCGAACGCCTGTCACCATCTCGCCAAGAGCTTCAAGCCAGGCGTCCTGATCGTTATACCAGATACTGCCGCTCGTTTTCGTGCCGGCAGTATGGACATAAACCTTACCTGACGGAGAAGACATGCCGATCGCCACGTTTTTGATCGCACCGCCGAATCCTGCCATTGCATGACCCTTAAAGTGGGAAAGAATTATCCAGTCTGTATAGTTTTCCGCATGACTTCCAACAATCGCGCGGTCAAGACGTGTTCCGCCCGTCACCGGCCATTCCGTTTCGCCTTCCTCATCAAGAAGATCGAAAGGTGCGATATCTGTAAAGCCGTGGTCCTTTGCAACCTGCTTGTGCATAGCCGCGCTTGCACGTGAACCTCCGTACGCAGTATTGCATTCGACTATAGTGCCGTCTACCAGCTGAACAAGATCTTTTATCAGCTCAGGGCGCAGATAGTTGCTTGAAGGAGGCTCTCCCGTTGATATTTTCACTGCAACTTTTCCCGTTGGTGTAAAATTAAGCGCATTATATATCTTTACAAGACCTTCCGGCGAGATATCCGAAGTAAAAAACACGGTCGGTTTGTCGGTATCATCCGCCTTTGACGAATCATTTTGTGTCACGGTCGAATTTTCTTCTGTGATTGCAGCTGATTCGGATATTTCATCAGAAGGAACCGCAGCATTGTTATCCGTATCGTCATGTTTAACATCGTTTTTTTCGCATGAGATGAAGCATATGAGCGCAGCCAGAAGGACAATTATCGCAAAATACAGTTTTTTCTTCATTTTATTACCTTTCTTATAAGCTTTTTCCGAGCTTATACGCTTTTTCAGGACAGAGTCTTTGGTTCGTTTGTGTATGAGTGGTCGGATCACCCAACGAGGGAGATGTATCGGTTTTACAGCCGGTGCATATTATCAGAGCTGCGCCGGTCAGCAGAGACAGAAGCACGAGGCAGACGGAGGTAAGCATCTTCGTCTTTTTGTTTTCGGTTTTGCCGGCCGTCCATTTGATTATCGACGCGGTTTCAGCGCCGAGAAACGCAAAAGCGATCAGAATTGCGAGGTTTTCAAGAAAAACGAGCGCTGCCGCTTTATCGTAATCAAAGAATGCGAACGGCGTGCGGAAAAACATGTAATCGGGAATGGAATTTTTGACGAAAAGCCAAAATCCGACACCTGCTAAGACAGCAAATACCGCTGTGACAGCGGATTTTAATCTGCCGTTCCATTTTAAGCCCGCAGTCATCGCAGGGATATGCAGTCCGAGATGAAGTCCCATAAGGATAAACGACCAGAACGACATAGCAAGGTGAAAACGCCGCGCGAAAGCTATAGGGAGCATTCCGTAAAGGAACGGCACCGCGTGAGAGCTCATTGCCATACCGCAGAGCGCCGTAAGTGCGATCGATGCAAGAAGCAGCGTGTTCACGATGACAGTCACGATGCGGCAGGCATTGTATCTGCCCTTGAAAAGCGATTTATACCATTTGAAATTAAGAATGTGGTGAACGATCAGCAATACTGTCATTGCGATCCCGCCCCATTCGTGCAGATTTTCGCCGGTCACCTGGTAAGCCATAAGACAGAGAAGAAGGACGCTCATAAGGGCATCGACTATTTTTTTTATAACGTTTTTTTTGTTTGTCGGCATTTTGCCGTCCCCCTGTTTACTGGTTTAAGCCGTCGATCCACGATTCAAGGTCCGATTCCGAAACGCTTCCCGGGAAGCGCTTGCCTTCAAGCCAATTACCGCTTTTCGCGTTTTCTGCAAGGTTTTTTCCGCTCCTGCCTATACCGCTGCTCGAAGATGTGCAGAACGGTATCATCGTTATGCCGTCAAAATCATAGCTTTCAACGAATGTATCCATAATGCGAGGTTCCTCGCCCCACCAGATCGGAAAACCGATGTATATCGTTTCATATCCTTCAAGAGATATGCGCTCGCTGCCTATTTCAGGGCGAGAGGAGGGATCGTTTTGCTCTTTTGTGGAACGGCTGCTGCTGTCGTTCCAGTTAAGATCTGCCGAAGTGTATTCCTGCGCCGCTTTTATTTCGTAAATATCGGCATTCTCAATTTTGGCGATCTTTTCGGCTACGCCCTTTGTGGTCCCGGTTGCCGAAAATACAACGACAAGGACTGATTTATGCGCTGAATCAGTGTCCGTTTCCGGTGTGGTTTCGGTCTCAGGAAAAGCCTCTTCCGTATTCTGCTCCGTTTCAGGTTCAGCAGAAGCAGAAGGTTCGGGCGTTTCTGTGTTCTGCAGTGTTTCATCAGAACCTGTTGTTTCATCCGTGACTGTTATCGAACTGTTTTCTTCAGTATTTTCCGAAGTATTTCCCGAACAGGCAACAAGCGCAAGCAAAAGCGCCGCTGTCAATAATAAAACGAATAATCTTTTCATAACGTTCTCCTGTGTCTTTTATTTTTCAAGTAATCTAAAGGCGTTTCCCGCATAGATGAGTTCTCTGACGCCGTCATATTTCGGATTTTCGTCAAAATACTTTTTCTTGGATATTACGACATTTGCGGGGAAATGCGGAAAATCGCTTCCGTATACAATTCTGTCGTCTGCCGCGACGGCACGGAGCATATTGATATGCGTCGGCTCAGGGTCGCCCGCGATATCGAAATACAGCTTTTCAAATTCCGCTTGGTCTCCTTTTTATATCAAAGCAATCTTATAAGACAGCTGTATGTGATCTCGTAAACGGACTGATAGACATAATTAATGCCTGCGTCACACATTGCCGAACGCTGTTTTTCCGTTACGGAGGTGTAAGGGTATATACCGAACATGAACGGGTAAAAAATATAAATGAAATTCTGAATATCCGAAAGGGACTTTTCCGGGCAGAATTTTTCGAGAATCATGCAAACAAGCTGTATGGAACGACCGTAAGCTTTTTTAAAATCGGTCAAAAGCTCTTTTCTGCTGTTCGCCTCCATATCATAGTTGTTCATAGAAAGAAGCTTAAGAAGCTGCACCCGCTCAGCAAGCGACGACGCGATTTTTGCAGAGATCTCTTTTTTTTCAAGTTTTTCGTTATCTTCAAGGATCGAGGTGAGAGCCGCATTCCAGCGCTCGTATTCCCGCTCGAACAGCGCGAGGAAAATTTCTTCTTTCGTTTGGAACGAGTTGTAAATCGTCGGACGAGAGAACGGAACTTCATTTCCGATTTCTTTCAGCGTGATTTCCTTAAAACTCATTGTCTGATAGAGCTTTTCGCAGGCGTTCACGATCTCCTCGCGGCGCTCCGCGATCTGTTCTGATGTTTTTTTAAGCATTTTCAGCCCTCCGAATTATTATGACACCGTGTCAATATCGATATTATATCACGGTTCTGACACGGTGTCAATATACATTTAAATGTTTAACAAAAATTTCAATTTCTGATGTTCAGCCGGCAAAAGCAGCTGATTTTGTCTGAAAACAATTCTGTATGACGCCAAAGTGTGACACAGGTCAGACAAAGTTTAACAGTTTAAATGCAGAGCAGAGCGGAAACACGCTTGAATCGGCAGGATTTGAGGGTATCCGTTCCGTTCATCATCCGAGAAATCCGCAGAACACAGTCATAAAGAGAAAGAGAGGTCATTATGCCGCCCGAGCCGTTCCGTTAAAAAAAAGCAGAATAACGATAACGGCTGAGAGGAATACTCTCAGCCGGGTTTTTATATGAGTTTTGCGAGTAAAGGATAAAGCCGTTCAAAGAAGCGGAAAAATCCGAGATCCGTGGGGTGACAAGTATCGACGGTGCACGAACGGAGAGGGTCATCACCGAATATAGAAGCGCCGTCAATAAAGTAAACGTTTTTATCGCCTCGCGACAGTGCGTTTTCATATGTTTTTCTGATGATATCCCGTCTTACGGCAAACGACCGTTCAGCCTCAGGATCGACATTGATAACATCCGGTTTTGATATGATTATCACGGGCGTATCCGGATGCGCCTCGCGCACTGTCAGGAAAAACGGTTCATGCGTCCGCGCAAGATGCTCCGCGTCGGGTGCGTTATGGTCGTAGTCGAAGACAAATGCGGACATTTCAAGTCCCGCTATATACCGAGCTATGATCTGCTCCCCTTTTGCCGAGCCGGAGAAACCGAGATTTATGTAATCGCAGTCTAAAGCGCGCGACAGCATCGCCTGGTAGCTGTTTCCCGGTCTTGACGCGCATCCGCCCTGGGTTATGGACGAACCGTAATAAACGACCGGCACCCGTCTGCCGTACCCGGCAGGTGTCTCAAACAAAGCCTTATCGGAAACACCTATGAAAAGTTTATCCACGTCGTTGTAAAGAGGAAAATCGATTATAAGATCCTGCATACCTCCCGGCGTTCTCAGCATGTTCTCGTATCCGTGCGGACAGTTGAACGGAGGAACGAAAGTACCGACAAATTCATGCTTTTCGTCACGGAGCCTGTACATATCGAATCCGCTTACGCCGGTACCCGCCATATGTGAAAAGCAGCATTGAGCACCCCATTCGGCATGTATCGCCACATACGGTGAATCGGTGCGGAGCCTCAGCCTGACGCCGGCAGTATTCGTTGCAAGCAATGATACGCCGTCGTTCGTATTATCGGCTGTTTCTTTGGGCAGCCTTCTGAAAGGCGTAACGGAACAGCAGCCGTAAATACGAAATTCCGCACTGTCGGCCGGTCTCCATACGATATCATCCATTCGGACCGTCTCTTCCACCCTGAGATTTTTGTCTATTTCAGATATATGCATAATATTCTCCTTTTCAGTCTGTCGTTCCCCATACGTGTTCTATTCCCCTCTTTGAAGGAGCAACTTCTTTTTCTATATATTCTTCCAGTTTTGTTATGTTTGATTCTATAAATTCCGAAGGCGCCTGTCCGCTCACGACCCATTCGCCGAGAGCCGCATTCGTCGGAGCGCCGAGCGCCGTGAACTGGGTGTTAAGGAACATTCCGAAATAGATGTCCGCGTCGCGGCGGTCAAAAAAGTATGTGTGATATAAAAGATCTTTTACTGCATTGAGATCGGGATATTCTTCGAATGGTTCGTACAGCGCATCAAGAGCAAGCGCGGTCGCCTCGAGGTTCGGTGAAGTCTGCGGAATAACAATAACATTTTCAAGGTTTGTATAATGGCAAGCCATATATCCCGGCTCGACATTCGGACCCGACGGCCACGGCAAAAGCCCGAAATTCGTCATTGTCTTAGCAATATTGCTTGTTACGTATTCAATGTAGTGCATAACGCCGAGCACTGTTTCGCCCGCAATAAGCGCCTCTACCTGAGCAGTGTTTCCTCCGCGTTTATCGACCGTATATGAAAGTGCGCCGTTGAAAACGTAATTTGCCTCGTTCATGGCTTCAAGAGCGGAAGGTTCGGTTATTCCCGAATGATAATTCCCGTCAGGACCTTTTTTTGCGACCTGAAATCCGTTTGAAAGAAGATAATTTGCTCCCAGATCGTGCCCTGATGTTGCCAGAGCGTAATGTTTCACTTCTCCGCCTTCATCAACGTAGTATTTTTCAAGACATTCGCGGAACGTCTCCCATGTCCATTTTCCGTTTTCATACAAATCGCGTGGATCTTCGGCGTTCAGAGAGGCAATGATTTCCTCGTTTACTACCGTCAGTCCCCTGTATGAAACCGAGGATGTAGGCCATGCGGCGGGGATCAGGCCGAAAACGTCGTCATTCCAGTAAAGAATTTCAAGAACGTTGCGTTTTCCCCATTTATCTTCATTGCGGTAATCGATATATTCCCCAAGCTCCGAAAGACCGACCAGCAAGCCTGCTTTCATGCTGTCTCGAAATCTATCTGAAACACCGGTGAATATATCACAATAATACATTCCGGCAGCGATGCTCATTCTGAAGTTTGTTTCCATAGAACCGTCTGAATAATAAGAGATATCCAGTTTACAGTTGAGATCGTCCTGAACGTCCTTTATTCTTTGAACGGCAAGATCTGCAAGCACGGTATTTACCGCATAGCCCAGAACCTGTTCATCGTCTGCGCTGAATGACTGATCGCCGGTTCTGCGCATATACTTCAAGGCTGCGCCTTCAAGGTCTGTTTTCTCGTTCTTTATAGAAAAATCAAGATCGAATGTTTCCTGCGCCTGCGTTACACATGCAGCAAGCATAACCGAGAATAGTAAAACAAAAATCAATGCTTTTACTGTTTTTTTCATCTTCTGCGTTCCTTTCTGATTTCACTTTTTTCGTCGCCGAGTCGGACTGATGCGCTGCGATAAATTCAAACGTTTTCGCTTAAGATCATATTATCACAATAATCGGCAGCTGTCAACTGTTTTTTTGTTGTTTATCCATCTACGGAAATAATATTTTTTTCTTATTTTTCTGGAAAAAACAGGTCTGCCTGAAATTCAGGCAGACCCGAAAAATGAGAACAATGAGAACTTGTACTTTTTGATATTCAGTTATTAACTTAACGCCTACGGATTACATCTTTTACATGGTTCGTACCCCATGTTTATGATTTCGTCTCTGCTCTTGGTTGATTCCGCATAATTTTTTTCTTTTATTTGTTTAACGGAACCGCAATCAGGTTTGTGAAACTTTTTTGTATTGGTATTTAAAACGTAATACCCGTATCCTCCGGATCTGGTTGTCTGCTCTTTTTCTTTATTCTTAGCCTCTTCTTCAGCCTTTATGCGCGCTTCTTCCTCGGCTTTCGCTTTTGCTTCGGCTTCCGCCTTCGCTTTTGCCTCTTCTTCAGCTTTCTTGCGGGCTTCTTCCTCGGCTTTCGCTTTTGCTTCTGCTTCCGCCTTCGCTTTTGCCTCTTCTTCAGCTTTCTTGCGGGCTTCTTCCTCAGCTTTCGCCTTGGCTTCGGCTTCCGCCTTCGCTTCTGCCTCTTCTTCAGCTTTCTTGCGGGCTTCTTCCTCCGCTTTCGCCTTGGCTTCGGCTTCCGCCTTCGCTTTTGCCTCTTCTTCAGCCTTTATGCGGGCTTCTTCCTCGGCTTTCGCCTTGGCTTCGGCTTCTGCCTTCGCTTTTGCCTCTTCTTCGGCTTTTATACGTGCTTCTTCCTCCGCTTTCGCCTTGGCCTCTTCTTCGGCTTTTATACGGGCTTCTTCCTCGGCTTTCGCTTCTGCATCGGCATCTGCACTTTCTTCATCAAAAGTAAAATCTTTTTCGGGAACCGTATCATCGTTATCATTTCTCAAAACTCCCCCGATGTCGGAAGTCACGGTATCTTTTATAAGAGTTCCTGAGAATCCTGATTTTTTTGATCCGTCTATCTGAGCGCATGATGTGAAAAGCAAAACCATCGACATCAAAAGCGGCAATATGATCCTTGACTTTTTCATTTTTTCACCTTTTTATAATTCTGTTAATAATCCTGCGTATTCAGCGAAACAGTTTAAAAGATGTTTTGTTGTAAATTTTATTATAGACTGCTTTTTTTGGATTTTTCAGCCAGCCTGTTCCCTTTTTTCCGTAACCGGGAATCAGTATTTTTTTAATTTTACGCTTAAGTTTTCCTGTTGTGCGGGCTTTAAAAGATTTTTTCAGGCTCGGTTTTCTTAATCCGAATTTCATATGATCTGCTCCTGATTACGACAAATATTATTCTGTTGTTTATTACGGAATATACTGTGACGGTTTGAGCGCGATCGCGATTATATCCAGAATCCAGCCTATTCCGAAAAGTCCGTATGTAAAAAGGTAAACGATACCCATAACAATTTTGCCTTCGTAAAATTTATGCGCGCCGAACAAACCCAATAAGACACAAAGCAAAAGCGCGACCGATTTGCTTTTGACGTTTCCGCTAAAGTCAACCTGCTCCCTTACGGGTTCGGAGTATTCTTCCGGTTGATATACTTCTCTTACAACTATCTCTCTGTTTGCGGTATATCCGCAATTGGGACATGCGTTTGTGTAATACTCCGTATTGCAGTCCGGGCATATTTTCGCCTGCTGCCCTGCCTTGACGCCGCATTTGGGGCAGAACAGTCCGTCTGAATACTCATTTCCGCAATTTGCACATATTATTCTGAATTGATTTGCTCCGCATCCGCTGCAGAATTTATCTGAATCGTGCGCAGTCCGTCCGCAATACTCGCATTTTTTCATAGGTTTTAACCCTCTTGTTCAGATTATGTTAACTTACTTATATTATAACAAACAGTCTGCCGTTTGTCAAGCTTTTGCGAAGATACGGTTTTTGTTGGAACAGAGCCGTTTTTATAAAAACACGTAACTGTTTTTTTACTTGATAATTCCGGTCTCTGTCTTACTGCCGTATATTTTTTTCACTCTATAGATATATTATTGCATATACGCAGAGGACCAATTGATCAAAGCTGATATCGATATATTTTGCGATCGTCCGAAAAATTTGTTTTACGGGGTTGAAAAATCGCTGATAATATGTTAAAATGGTCTAAATGTATTAAATCGGTCGGTATCAGTTTTTTTCGGAGGATATATGACGCAGAGAGAAAACATGCTCAGAGTTATACGGTTTGAGCGGCCCGACTATATTCCCGTTAACTTTGCCGTCAGCGACTCGGTATTTTCGCATTACGATCCGCATGCGATTGAGGAACTGCTTGCATCGCATCCTATAATCGCAGGCAAGGAAAGAATGAATTGGAACAAGGTGCCGCAAAGCAAGGATGAAATAGACAAACCGCACATATATTACGATGAATTCGGAGTTGAGTGGAAAGGCGACATAGACGGTATAAGGGGAGTTATTCAGAAGCATCCGCTGGATGATTTTTCAAAAATAAAATATTATAAGTTTCCGGAAATTCCGAAGTTTAATATCGAAGAGGAAAGGAAAAAAGTTGAAAAAGCTAAAAATGACGGCTTTTTCACAGTATCGGGACTTCCTCACGGACATACCTTTCTTCGGCTTACCGATCTGTGCGGCTACAGCAATGTTCTTTGCGGAATGATGGATGAAGATGCGGAGATGGAAAGCCTTATAAAAAAACTCGAGGATTATAATTATGCATTTTCGGAGTTTTACTCAAAAGCAGGCTACGATATGATAAGTTTTCCGGAAGATCTGGGAATGCAGTCGGGGCCGATGATATCGCCGTCACTTTTCAGAAAATATATCAAGCCGTCTTACCGGAGGCTTATGAAGCCTGCAAGAGACGCGGGTGCTGTGATACACATGCATTCCGACGGAGACGTGAGAACACTTGCCGACGATCTTATTGACGGCGGCGTTGACATTCTGAACATCCAGGATCTTGTGAACGGCATTGACTGGATCCACGATAAGTTTTTCGGGAAATATGCGCTTGAACTTGACATCGACCGACAAAATATCACGGTATTCGGCACTCCGAAAGACGTTGATGATCTTATAAGAAAAGAAGTGACGACTCTTTCGTCGCCATCGGGCGGTCTGATGCTTATATACGGCTGGTATGCCGGAACTCCGATTGAAAATATACGCGCGCTTATGGACGCGCTTGAAAAATATATGTTCTATTGGGACTGACGGCAGTCCGTTAATAAGTTTTCAAATTTAATATTATACAGGAGAATCCATTCATGAAAATCGCAGTACCTTATGAAAACGGAAATGTTTTTCAGCATTTCGGACACAGCGAAAAATTCAAAATTTACGACGTTGAAAACGGCAGCATCATTCGTGCCGAAATCGTTGACACCAACGGTAAGGGCCACAGCGCCCTCGCCACCTTTCTTGCCGATAACGGAGTAACCGCACTTATATGCGGCGGTATAGGCGACGGGGCGAAAACTGCTCTTCAAGAAGCGGGGATCGATATTTTTGCAGGAGCAGACGGAAGCGCCGACGAAGCTGTAAACGCGTTTATCCTCGGACAGCTTGAATATTCCGAAGGCGAATGCTGCGACCATCACTGCCACGATGACGACTGTGACTGCGGCGATCACGACTGCGACTGCGGTCACTGCCATGGAGACGACGGCTGCGACTGCGGCTGTGAAATGCCTCATTTTGAAGGAAAAAACGTAGGAAAAAAAGTACGCGCGCATTACAGAGGAACATTTAACGACGGCACACAGTTTGATTCGTCATACGATCGCGGCGAACCTCTCGAATTCATATGCGGAGCAGGACAGATGATCTACGGTTTTGATGCCGCCGTTGCAAATATGGAAGTGGGACAGATTTCGGATATCCATCTCATGCCCTCCGAGGCATACGGTGAATATGATCCCGATGCTGTTTTCACGGTAGAGATCGCTCAGATGCCCGGATCCGAAAACGTAACGGCAGGACAGCACGTATATCTTTATGATCATCACGGACATCCGTTCCCCGTAACAGTTACGGCAAAGGACGAAAAAACCGTTACTTTTGACGCAAACCATGAAATGGCGGGAAAAGAGCTGAATTTCCGTATAGAACTGGTTGAAGTTGATGACTGATGCCGTCAGGCTGCACATACTGTTTTATGGCAGAGTGCAGGGCGTGGGATTTCGCTACAGGGCGTGTAATGCCGCGTTGAAATACGGCTGCACGGGCTGGGTCCGCAATAATATTGACGGATCCGTGGAAATGGAAATTCAGGGCAAAAAATATGATATAGACAGCGTAGTTTCCGCTATAGAAAAAGGAAGATACGTGCATATCGACAATATAACCGTAAAGGAAATACCGGTTACGGCAAAGGAATACGGTTTCAATGAAAAATAAAAAAGGGACGGGAATAAATCCGTCCCTTAATATATTTGTCCTTGTTTTTACAGTTGATTCTGCGTTTCGGTATACGGCAGGAGCGCGATCTCAAGGTTGCCGTTTTTTGTGCGAAGCTCATCTATAAAAGCTTTTTCTTCTGCGGGGTTTTTCAGCTGAACTTTATATGATAAGCGGAACATGCTGCCCATTCCGGTCGTTTTTACTCCGGCATTTTCGTATTTTTTCAGATAGTGCGCAAAAATATCGTCAAATGTTCCCGTATATTCAAGCGATTCGGGGATCGTGATCCTTAAAAGCTGGTCTTCAGCCATACTTTTATGTTCAAAAAGCGGAACAAGGCTGAGAAGAAGGAAAAGTACCGAAAGAGCAAGAAGGATGACTATACCGTATCCTATATATCCCATACCGAATGCAATGCCGGAACCCATCGCTACAAGGATCGCCGCGATTTCGTCCGCGCTGCCCTGAGCGGAACGGAAGCGAATAAGGCTGAAAGCGCCGCCTATAGCAACGCCAGCGCCGATATTGCCGTTGACGAATGTTATTACGGCAGCAACTACAAAAGGAATAAGCGCCGTAACGATGAAAAAACGCTTTGTGGAGCGGACGCGAAAGCTCATGATCCACGAATACAAAAAACCCGTGACTATGGACACCGCAGCCATTATAAAGAATTCCGACGGAGCTACCGCGGAAGAATAAATTGAATCAAACATATAATAATCTCCTTCTTTATTTACATTTTACGCGTATCGAGAAGCTGCTGTCTGTATGCTTCGCCGTATTTTGAGAAACTTGCTTTTCTTATGTTGCCGCAGGAAATGATATCAACAAGCCAGAGCGGCATTGCTTCCTGTACCTTGACCTCGAGTATGGTCCAGCCTTCGTCAAGAAGCGAAGTGCCGTCCATCGATTTTGTCAGAGTGAGGTCGCTTGTTCTGTATCGCGGATTTTCGTCTATCGTAAGTCTGAGGTCTCCGCCCGGTTCGAAATATGCCACGCGGTCATAAATAATAAGGCAGGCCGGCACAAGAACCTTATAAAAATCACGGAATGTTGTTATCTCCCTGTTGATCTGACCGGGCGAGCAGATATCACCGTCACCCGAAAAGAATTTATGAACAAGAGGGATCGTTGTTTCAACACGGCGTTTATATACAATGCCGTATGCTTTACGCTTCAGTTCAAGAAAAACCGGTGAAGATTCGGTCGCGAGCCCGTAAGAACGCAGACGGATCTTTTCTTTGAAAAGAGGTTTTTCAACGCTTGTGCGTATGAGCTGAAAAGTCGGGGTATCATAATACAGAGATGCGATCGACGTTTTGCCGTAATCGTCAGCCTGCATATGACCTTTCAGACGTTCTCTGAAATACGCCGTCTGCTCGGGTGAAAGCAGATATTTCAGTTCATACCGTTTCATCACGGTTATAGCCAAAATATCACCCCGCTGTCACATGAATATGCGCAGAGTAAATATTCCGTTCGCAACATTTGCCGAAATACGCCCTCTCAGCGCCTTGACCGTATCTTTCACATACGAAAGGCCCAGTCCAGTTCCGTCGGAATTTTCAAGAGTTGTAAAGCGGTCAAATATCTGATCCGCAGGACCGTCCGGAAGAGCCGCATCGTTGCTTGTTTCAAGAACGACATAGCCGTTTTCGTTTTTAAGAGTAAAAGATACTTTATGCAGAGCGAATTTTACTGCGTTATCTATAAGTTCGACGATCATTTTGTTGATCGAGTCTGGGTCAGCCGAAACTGTAACATCGCCATCGATATCGGTATGCAATTCAAGCCCTTGTGATGAAAATCTTTCGGCAGCATCGTCAAGAGCTGCGCTGAGATATTCCGAAACGGGCACTTTTTCCTGTTGCAGACCGTCTTCTTCGAATACTCCGATCTTCCCGAGTTTTTCAACAAGCTCGTTCATTTTGGCAAGCTGACGGCGGGTCGAGCGTGTCTGATCATCAGGTCCGTATTTTCTTTCCGCAAGTTCCGTATTGCCGCTTATCACGGTAAGCGGAACGCGAAATTCTTTATTTGCGTTTTTAATAAAGTTTTTCTGCTTTCTGTCTGCTTCTTCAAGAGGCGAATATATTTTTCTGCCGATACTGAATAAAAGAAGCCAGCTTGCGGCAAGAACTATTATTTCTCCGACAGCGGAGATGATCAGAATTCTGTATGACGGCAAAAGTTCCCGTCCCTGATCGATCACTGTAACATATGTTGCGCCGTTGCGTTTGTAAACTCTGTAACGGTATGTATATTTCGTCCATCCGGTTTTTTTGCCGAGAAGGCTTTCCGCCCAGGAAACTGCCTCGCTCTCGGTGACAGCGGAAATATGGAACGCAACGGTTTCCGCATTGTTTTCTTTACCGGTAAAAGCAACGGTAAAATATCTCAGAGATTTGTTGAGTTCCGGCGAATCGGGGCCCATCGGTCCCATGCCGAAAGCGCCTTTCTGCTGAAAACCCGTATTGCCGGATAAGGCGTCGCCCTTTTCAAACGTTCCCTGTCTTTCGGCAAGCATCTGAGTTATTTCATCCGCATCAGATGACGCCATGGTAAAGTTTACGCCGTTGATCACGGCAAGAAGAACGGTAAGAAGAACAAATATCGTAAGCAACGAATAACATCTGAATTTTTTTTCCGCTTTATTCATTTCCCGCCACCGCAGCAAATCCTTTCTTCGAAATATATTTTATTCTTGTTTTGGCACCTGATCCTGCAAGTTTTGCGTTCAGCGATGATATATATACTTTTTCTTCTGCCAGAAGCGGTTTTCCTTCTGTTACAGAAATAAAAACATCCGTTTCTTCGGCAGTGACCGCCGGGCCGTTTTTCAAACGGAACGCCGAAACGTCTATTTCGGCGCCTGCCGCCTTAACGGTATCGACCGACATTGCTTTTTTCATTACGTTATCTATAACTGCCCTTATTTTTCCGGGATCGAATGGAAACGGAAGAAATGATGTCGGAAGGAGCTCCTCGTTGAGGATCTTAGGCGTGACCGATTCGTATATCAGAACGATAACGGGAATATTTTTTTTCTTTATTCGCGTCAATACTTCCTTATACTCGATACGGGGGATATTTCTGTCAAGAATAACGATATCATATTTTTCTTTCGCCAGCGATGAGATCACCTGCGTTCCGTCAAAAACCGTTACCGTTTCCCATCCGTCGGGCTCAAACAGTTTGCCGAAGCATTCAAGCAGGTCCCTGTCTGACGATGCAAAAAGCATTCGCATATCATTTCACCTTTCGTTTTCAGTTATTAAGACACCGAAGCATCGCTGTAACATGAAGTGGAAGAGTAGCCGTTTGAATTTGTAAATGTATATTTCGTTCCGTCGACCGTTACGGTATGACTTCCGGAAGAGTGAAGGGAAAGAGAAACCTGCTTTACGTTTCCTCCTGTGCTTACGCGGCCGTAGCCGAGAACTATCAGCGTTCCCGAAGTGATATTTACCGAACCGTCCGCATCTATTGCGGCAGCCATATCGCTGCCCGGACCTCTTGTTATCACAACGCCGCCGGTCTGATTATAAGTGCCGTTGCTGTCTATTCCGTCCGTATCTCCGTTCGGAGAAACAGTCACGTCAAGGTAGCCTCCGGTAACGTTGATCTGTGGCGTACTGTTGCCTTTGCAGGCGTTTACACCGTCGTCGTTTGCCGCAACATACGTTTTGCCTCCCGAAACATTGATAATGTTTGCTTCAAGACCTTCGTATGCGCTGTCTATATTTATTTCTCCTCCGGAAATATTCAGAGTACCGTCTGCGTGAATACCGTCTGCGCCGATGACCGTCTGCTGTCCGCCCCATCTTCCCGGACCCATTCTTCCGCCCGCGGTTTTGTTTTCGGGAGCGTACACATTCATCGTTACCGTTCCTCCGGAGATATTGATCGTTCCGAGTCCGCTTTGTCCGTCATCAAAAGCCGTTCCGTAATCCGCGTGCAGTCCGTCGTCATAAGTCTGAAGAGTAATGCTTCCCGCAAGGATGTTTATTTCGTTCTGGACCTTCACGCCTTTGTATGAAGTTGTTGCCGCATCAGATGACGTATATCCGCTATATGAGCCGGTATAGACGGTTACTGCAGGTTCGCTTTCGCCTGCACTCATTTCAAAGCTGTGAGCCGCCTGAAAAGCATCTCCGGCAGCGTATACGGTAACAGATCCGCCGCAGATGATTATATCGCCTCTTGTAACGCCTTTTTTGCTGACATCCGTGTTTTCCGTTTTTATTCCGTCGCCGCCCGTTGATATCGCTACGACTTCACCGCTTGTAACGGTGACTGAGTCATCGCCTTTAAGTGCGGTAGACGGAGCGGTAACTTTAAGTGAAAGATTTTGTATCTCGAGGTCCTTTGTTGTGTGGATACCGTTGTTGTATACCGAATTTACAACAAGCGTTCCTTTGCCCTTCATTTTGAGGTCGCATTTTGCGTAAATCGCGCCTTTGCCGAGTGTGTCGTCTGTCAAAGAAGAGGAGCGTGTATCGTTGATAACATTTTCCGTATTCTTTTTTGCGGAAATCTCAACTTTGTCTGCATTGAGGATCTTTATTGGAGAATCTGTACCGCAGCTTATCGTTGCGCCGGAAAGCTCAATGACCACTTCGTCGTCATCGCCCGCATCAACAACGATCTGTCCTTCTAAAAATCCTTCCAATGCGTATGTTCCGGCGGTCGTAAGAGTGTAAACATTGCCTGAATTTTCAAATGCTCCGTCGGCTGTTGTTACAGAGAAAGCCGATGTCGTTTCTTTGGCAGAAATATCTGTATCAGTGACCGCTTCGGCTGTTTGAGCAGCTGATTCTGTGACGCTCTCTGTTTGTTGTGTATCCGTATCTGTTTTTGAAGCGCAGCCGGCAAAAGATACCGCAATAAAAATTGCCAGAAGCAAAGCAGTTATTTTTTTCATTGATATATTTCCCTCATTTCCCTGCGTTTTTTATAAAACCGCAGTTTTGATATTCTGTCACGTTTTTCGTTTTGCAGCAACATTATATAACACATAAATTGAAAAAAGATTGAATGATTTAAATTTTTATTTTTTCGGGATCAGAACCGTGAATACCGCTTTGCCGTTTTTGTAGTCTGCGCGTATCTGACCGCCATGCGCAGAGGCAACTGCATGCGCTATGGAAAGACCGAGACCGTAATGAGAGTCTTCGCCTTTTCTTGCTTCATCGGTTCTGTAAAACCTGTCAAAAATATGCGCAAGCTGTTCATCGTCGAGCGGATCTGACTCGTTTGCGACCGAAAGACATGCGAAATGACGTTCGCTTTTAAGCGAAAGATATATTACGGTGCCGGTTCCGTGAGATAAAGCGTTGTCAAGAAGAACGGATATAAGTTGGCGCAGCTGATTCTGACTGCCTTCGACAAAAATACCGTTTTCCGTTTCGCTGATTATCGTTTTTCCTTTTTCGAACGCAAGACTTTCAAACGGCAAGGCTTCGCCATTTACAAGCTTTGAAAAATCAAGCGTTTCTTTCGGTATTTTTTCGTTTTCCGCTTTTGAAAGCATAAGGAGCTGTTTTATAAGGTCGCTCATTCTTGAGTTTTCGTAATCTATATTATCGAGCCATTCGCTATCTCCGATCTCTCTTCTTAACAGTTCGCTGTTTGCGGAAATTACAGCGACAGGTGTTTTAAGCTCGTGCCCCGCATCAGAAACAAACCGTTTTTGACGAATGTCGTTTTCTTCAAGAGGACGGACGATTATTCTCGCAACGATTACTGATATTGCAAGAAGAACGGCAACGGCAGCCGCGCCGATCATAAGCATCTGTTTGAATAAAAGCTCAAGATTCTTGTCGCCTATCGTGCCGTCTATCATTGCTACAAGAGTATAGCCGTCTTTGTCTGCAACACGGTAATATATACTCCCGTATGTGCCTGTTTCTTTTTTTCTTTCAAGCGCCGCCGACGCGATCTCAAGAAGCGTGTTTTCACTTTGAAGACCGTTATTGCCGTTATTTATCGAAATTATTTCTCCCGATTCGGAATAAGCCACGGAATAAAAAGTGGAAAGCCGGAATCCCGGTTCGTTTCTCATATGACCCTTTCCCTGCATCATACCGGGAAATTCCGAAAACAAGTTGTCATGCTCCAAAGGAGGAGGATCCTCCTTGTCAAAATCCTCGCGTTGATTTTCAGGATCGTAAAGCCCGATATAGGTCATGAGCATTTCATCGTTTTCGTTCCGCATTGCCGCCCTGCTTGAAAGGTAGATCGTGCTCAGCGTTACTATCATAAGAGCAAGCAGTGATAATACTACAGTAAAAACGATTTTAACTTTTGTTTTACCGAACATCGCGGCACCTCAGCTCGTAACCTATTCCTCGGACCGCTTTTATTTCGCATCGGGACTCCACAAAAGCGAGCTTTTTTCTGGCAAACGACATGTATACCTCTACATTGTTATATTCCGAATCGTTTTCATAACCCCATATTTTCAGGGCTATCTGTTCCCTGTTTAGAATTCTGTCGCTGTTGGCAATAAGATATTCAAGAATGCGGAGTTCTTTTTCTCCGAGCCTTACGCTCTGCCCGTTGTCGCAGCTGAGCACGGCATTTTTCAGGTCAAGCGTAATATCCCCGTAAGAAAGACTGCCGTCGTTTGTAGGCAGGTTTCGTCTGGCAAGCGCACGCAGACGGGCAAGCAGCTCTTTCGTCATAAAAGGTTTTGTGAGATAGTCGTCCGCTCCGCTGTCAAGGCCTTCCACTTTATCGTCAAGTTCACCTTTTGCGGTAAGCATAAGTATGGGCGTGCGAACACCTGCGGCACGCGTTTTTTTTGCAACGGAGTAACCGTTCATCCCAGGCATCATAACGTCAAGGACAATCAGGTCGTATATTCCGCTTTCCGCTTCGTAAAGAGCGTCTTCGCCGTTATCTACGGATGCAACATCGTACCCTTCCTGACGCATTATTTCGCAAAGCGCACGATTCATTCTTTTTTCGTCTTCTGCAAGCAATACTTTCATTTTTTCCGTCCTCCGTCATAAAGAGAATACCATATGAAAATTGAAATCAGATTGAAAATATGCCATGTTTTTAAAATTATACCACAATAAAAAAAAGCGCGCAATAAACATGACCGAAAAGTCATAAAAAATTTGCCTGCACGGAATAATTCACGGCATACAGCCGTATTGTTTGATTTCTTTTTTCCCGATTGCGGTTGACTTTTTGCAAAAATATGCTATAATTAATAAGACTTTATCTGCATCCATATCCGTTTTATATAAATCGGAACGAAAGGATATATTTTATGATTAGTTTGGAAAAAGAAAACTGGAAAATATGCGGACGGGAAGAAAACTGTTCGTTTTCGGACGGAATTATCCGCACAAAAGACGCTTTTGCGGTAAATAAGGAAATTGACGCCGAAAATTTTGAGCTTGTTTTTTCTGCAAGATCACCTGAAACGGGACTTAAAACAGAGCTCTGGGCGTCTTTCAGAAGATACAGCCGCGATTATTTTTACATGGTCGGTCTTCGCGGTGACGGGCACAATCACCTTTATCTTTCCCGTCTCGGTTCGGGAGGATATGATAAGCTTCTCGCAGTATGTCCGCTTGATTTTTCCGTCATGCCGGGCACATGGTATAAAATAAAAGTTGTTTGCGCCGGAAAAAAGATAGCGGTTTATCTTGACAACGAAACATCGCCGAGAGTTCTTTGCGAAGACGACGCTCCGTTCGTTTCGGGAACGATAGCGTTCGGCGGCGGCTTTACCGAAAGCGAATACAAGGATATTTCACTGCAAAACGTTGAACGCAGCGCTCTTGATGAAACGGATGCAGCTCCGGATTTTATTCAGACAATAACTCCTTCCGCGGAGGAAAAAGAAATAATAAGAAAACGCAACCGTGCAACATACCGTCCGTTTCCCGTACCTCTTCTGCCCGACGACAGAGCGGAAATGTCTCTTGAAGGCGACTGGCTTTTTATTCCCGAACAAGAGGCAGGCAAAAATGCCGCCGAGCTGCTCTATGACGATGCGAAGGCGCACACTATCCATGTTCCGGAATGCTGGATCCCGCTTCTTGCTTGGCTTGAAGGCGAGTATTTCGGCGACAGCAAGCTGAGCAAGGGTCAGAGCGATACATTTGCGATAGACAACCTGCGCCGTGTGCAGAATTACACGTTTGACTGGCAGGAAACTCAGTGTGCATGGTACCGCCATTATATCGATATGCCAAACGGCATAGAAAAGAAGAATATCACTCTTGATTTTGAAGGAATTGCGCTTGTAAGCGAAATATATATCAACGGAACAAAAGTTCACGAAAATATAGGTATGTTTGCGCCGATGCAGATTGACATAAGCGATTTTGTTCATGCGGGAAGAAACGTAATTGCAATAAAAGTAAGCCGCATTATAGATCCAAACGAAAATATAACCGACGGCAGCATTGACGATAATTATGCTCTTGCAAGAAACCCGCAGGCGGAAGAGTTTTATGCGAAAGACTGCGAACACCGTCCATTCAATCTTGACGATATTCCGCATGCCTTTTATTCGGGACATCCCGGCGGAATATGGCGCTCGGTAAAAATGATTATCCGTGACAAACTTTTCACCGAGGGATGCTGGTTCAGGCCGAAAACCGACGGAGCTTCAATAGAAGTTACTCTTGCAAATACCGATACCGTCACCCGCAAAGGCAAGCTTTCGTATTCGCTTGTTCATACCGTAACCGGAGAATATCTGTGCGGCGGCGATATCTGCGATATTGCCATTGAATCGGGTAAAAAATCAACATTTACCGTGCAAACGCCAAAGGTAAGTCCGAGACTCTGGGAACCGGGAAAGCCTAATCTTTACAGATTAACGTTTGATATTTCCGAAGAAGACGATCTGAAGGACAGATATGTTGAAAAGGTGGGATTTCGCACCGTAACGCTTAACGGAAGTCAGCTGGTTTTTAACGGAAGGCCCATATGGGTAAGAGGCGGAAATCACTGTCCCGCCCATGTGAGGCCCAACGATAAAGCACTTGCCGAAAAATTTATAGACTTAGCCTTAGAAAACAACGTAATAGCTACAAGAACCCACGCATCACCCTGGACCGACGTATGGCAGAGTGCGGCGGACGAAAAAGGATTTCTTGTTTCTTTTGAAGGAACATGGCCGTGGCTGATGGGCGGATATATTCCTAGCGAACGTTCTTTGGAAATATGGAGAACGGAACTTCGGGCTCTCTATATGAGGCACAGAAACAGGCCGTGCCTGTTTGTGATAACAATGAACAACGAGATGAATTTTTATCTCACACGCGGCACGGATGAAACAGTAAGGGAAAAGGCATACCGTATTCAAAGCGGACTGAAAATCGCAAGAGAGGTATTTCCCGATCTTCCGCTTATATGCGATTCCGGATACAACAGAGCGCCCACGCTCGCAAAAAGCCGCGATCTGAACTTTCCTTTCGCAAACGGACGCTATGAACGCATAATTCAGAAATACGGTTTTGACGACGGAGATATAGACGATCCGCATTTCTATTACGGCTGGTACGATATAGATTTCTTTCACTTTATGAACGGCGATTTCGGCTGGCGCGAAACGATACCCGGCCGCCCGTGCCTGCTGCAGGAGCTTTCGGTAGGCTATTGCAGAGATGAAGACGGACATGCCGTGCGCTCGTATCTTTATTCGCATCAGACGCCTCAGACCACCACCGGCAAACGTTCGTATGAGCATAACGATCCGAAATATTTCCAGAAGAGCCATG
This sequence comes from Oscillospiraceae bacterium, assembly GCA_902783255.1. Taxonomy (GTDB): domain Bacteria; phylum Bacillota; class Clostridia; order Oscillospirales; family UBA644; genus HGM12619. The sequence goes on from CACZQB010000003.1 coordinate 85,950, forward strand.
CTTTTCAGGTTCAGGGACTTGCTGAAACTTTCCGCAGAGTTGAGCATGAGCGCGTATGCGGAATATTGCTTTTTGCGTTTGAAACATGGTTTTATTACCATTGCGATGCTTTGCGTATTCAGCCTATGCTTTCGGCAAAAAGGCTGAAAATGGCATATCAGCCGGTTCTTGTATGCGCAGAGCTTTATTCCCGTCACTTTATGGCAGGAAAGGAAATCGATATTCCCGTAACGATAATTAACGATGACCGCGACAGAGATGTTCTCATATCTCCCGAAGCGGAAGTTTCAATAGAAACAAAAGACGGCGTGATTGCATATGCAAAACTGACTTTTGACGATATCAGATATTTTGAAACTTCAATGAGAACTGCAATTCTGCATCTGCCTGAAAAGCTGGCGAACGGCGCGGTAAACGCGGTTTTGAAGCTCAAAGCCGTCAGCAACGGAGAAACTGTATCGCAAAACGACTACGATATTTTTATCGGCGAAAAAGACTGGGCAATTTCTCCGAAAAAAGATATGTCAGCTTTCTGCCTCGAAGACGACGAAAGAGCGATCTCATTTCTTAAAACGCATAAACTCAAGGCAGTGATAACAAAAGATGTTCCGTCCGAAAATGAAACAGATACAAGGCTTGTGATCGCCAAAAAACTCGATCCTGCGCGTTCCGCTCTCGTTTACCGCTTTGCAAGCGCAGGAGGCAAGGTTGTTATGCTCGATCAAAGAGAGCTTTACGCTGAGCTTACGGGAGGAAAAGATATTAAATTTGTTGAAGACGCCACGGAAATAGTTACGATGAACGTTCCCGAGAACAGTATCTTCAACGGCATAGACGAAGACGCGATCTCATGGTTTGACAACTCAAAAAGCGTGCCCTACGCCGCATACGGCAGATACAATATAGACAGATTTGATAAATCTCTTTGCGCTATTGGCGAAACTCTTCACTGGCATAATTATATAGGCAAGCCAACCGATTATGAAATTCACGGCGGAACGCCTCTCCTCTCCGTAAAATGCGGCGACGGATGCATCCTTTTATGCACGGTCCGCACCGACGTAAACGACAAAGATCCCATTGCATGCAGGCTTACGGACAATATACTCACGTGGGATTTTAAGATCGACTGACTCTTTTTAATTTCAGAAAAAAACATATCATTACATATTTCAGGAGGTATTATATGACAGATAAGCCGGTTGCTGGCAAAAACGGAAATAAATATGTTCCGTATGAAAACCGTACGGGCGAAAAATCCGTTGTTTTCTTTACAAGAGATCTTTCCGAAGAGGGACTGAAAAAGATTTACGACAGAGTAAGCCATGTGCTCTGCGGCAAAATTGCAGTAAAGCTCCACACGGGAGAACCCGAAGGACCGAATATCATTCCGAGACCGTGGGTAAAGGAACTTTTTGCTTCACGTCTTGAAAACGCAACGATCATTGAAACAAACACATATTACAAGGGCGGAAGATATACGACTGAAGATCACCGCAAAACTCTTGAAACAAACGGCTGGACGTTCTGTCCCGTAGACATCACCGACAGTGAGGGTGTAACAACTCTTCCCGTAAAGGGCGGCAAATGGTTTACGGAAATGCATGTAGGTAAAAGCATGACAGACTATGATTCCCTGCTCGTTTTAACTCATTTCAAAGGACATGCGATGGGCGGTTTCGGCGGCAGCAATAAAAATATCGGCATAGGCTGCGCCGACGGAAGAATAGGCAAAAAAGAGATACACACTCACAAGGGCTCTCTGAATATGTGGAGCATTGCGGAAGAAGAGCTTATGGAGAGGATAAGTGAAAGCACAAAAGCCACAATAGATTATTTTGCGCCTCATGTATGCTATATAAACACAATGCGCAACATGTCTGTTTCATGTGACTGCGAAGGCGCGGGTGCGGAACCTGTTGTAACTCCCGATGTAGGCATTCTTGCCTCGCTTGACATTCTTGCAGTCGACAATGCGTGCATAGACCTGATATACAGTCTTCCCGACGGCGGTGGCAGGGAAATGATAAAGAGAGTGGAAACACGCCACGGTCTTCGCCAGCTCAGTTATATGAAAGAGCTCTGTATGGGCAATGACCTTTACACGCTTATAGATATTGACAACAACGATGCTGTTATCACCGCAAAGGAAGCGGTAAAGAATATAAAACCCGAATGGCATCCCGATAAATACAACACGTTCCGCGGAAGGAACAAAGCAGAATAAAATCATTGCTTTATATGCGATTTATAAAACGATATCCGGCTTAGCATAAAAGTTAAGCCGGATATTTCTGATTATTTTTTTCCTTGCTGCCTGCACCATGTATCCATGACCATATCAACAGGCAGATGTTTTACAAGGCGGACCTGTCTTCTTACCGGAGCTCCTAGAATCGAAACTTTCTTTTTCTTTTTAAGATCCTTCATCGCCCTGTCAACAACCTGTTTTGCGGTATACCATCTGTCGTAGTATTTTATGGTGTCGTCATGAACCGCGCGGTCCATAAATTCCGTTTTTATCCAGCCGGGGCAAACGCACATAACATGGATCCCTCTGGATTTCAGTTCTCTGCCGATCGCTCTTGAAAAGCTGAGAACATACGCCTTGCTTGCGGCATATACTGCCATATAGGGAACAGGCTGCCAGCTTGAATTTGAACCGAGATTTATAATAGAGTCACCCTGCTTCATATACGGTAAAGAAAGCAGACACATTGCCGTAAGAGCTTTGTCGTTCACCTCCGCAATTCCGAGCTGATTTTCAAGGTCAAGCTGTTCAAATGTTCCGAAAAGACCGTAGCCGGCGGCGTTTACAAGAACTGATATTTCGGGTTTTATCTCCTCAAGAAGCGATTTATATTTTTCAAAGCTGTTTTTTTCGGAAAGATCCCACGCGAGGGGGCGAATTTTGCTGCGGCATTTCTCCGAAAGAGAAACAAGTCTTTCTTCCCTTCTTGCGATTACCCATATTTCGTCTAAATCAAACTCTTTGTCTACGGCAAATACAAATTCGCGTCCCATTCCCGAAGATGCGCCGGTGACGACCGCAATTTTCATATACAATTCCTCCGATCTTACAGATCCGCCATTGCAAGAAGCTTTTCACCGTTTATTTTCAGCCAGTTTCTCTGCTCTTTGTATGACGGAAAAACTTTTAATACTTCGTCATAAAACTTTTTCGAATGATTCATTTCCTTGATGTGACAAAGCTCGTGAACAACAACACTGTCCGCGACCTCGCAAGGCGCAAGCATAAGAAGGCAGTTAAAGCTGAGATTTCCTTTTGCGCTGCAGCTGCCCCAGCGTGTTTTTTGCTTTCTTATCGATATTCTGCCGTATTTCACGCCTATTGTCGGGGCGTAATACGCCACTCTTTCGGGAATTACCTTTTTTGCTTTTTCATACAGATCGGCGATTTCTTTTTCCGTCAGTTTTTTAACGTTTTTTCTTTCTCTTCGGGCTTCTCCCAGCTTTGCAGTCTGCCTGTCGATCCATTCCGAATGACGGGAAATAAAAGTATCTATATCCTTTTTTGCGGCGTAAAAAGGAACGCGAACGATAACGCGGTCTTTTTTTATCTGAATTTCAAATGTTTTTCTTTTGCTGCGAATGATTTCAAGGTCCATATATCTGCCCGATCCCGTAATAATACTGACAGCTTATTATATCATACCGTCCGGTGTATGTCAATCCTGCTTTCTGTTTAGGCGCAAATGAGTATGCGGAAATTTTTTCACTGATTTTGCGAAAATAATGTTGACATGGAGATTTTAATCTGTTATAATTTCCGTAACGGCGATGCTTATGTCGCATTTAAGTAATAATCTTGGAGGGATAGCTATGTTTCCGAAAAAACCTCCGATGGGTTTCAACACTTGGAACACCTTCGGTGAAAACATTAACGATGAAATGATCCGTCAGACTGCCGATGCGATGGCAGACACAGGTTTGCTGAAAGCAGGTTATGAATATCTTGTAATCGACGACTGCTGGAGCGAAAGAAAACGCGATGCCGTAACAGGTAAAATAATTCCCGATAAAAACAAATTCCCGAACGGAATGAAAGCAGTTTCAGATTATGTTCACTCAAAAGGTCTGAAATTCGGCATGTATTCATGCGCAGGCGTTCTTACATGCGCCGGATATCCGGGATCTTTTGACCATGAATTTCTCGATGCCGAAACTTTTGCAGAATACGGCGCGGATTTTCTTAAATATGACTACTGTTTCAGACCTCACGACGTAAACGGAACGATTCTTTACCGCCGTATAAGCATGGCTTTGCAGAACTGCGGTCGTGACATTCTTCTTTCCGCGTGCAACTGGGGCGCAGACAACGTTCATGACTGGATCCGCTCAACAGGATCTGGCATGTACCGTTCAACAGGAGATATCAACGACAGTTTCACTTCATTCCGCGATATTTTCCTCAGTCAGGTCAATAACTTCAAATATTCCGCTCCCGGTTGCTTCAACGATATAGATATGCTTACTGTTGGTATGCACAATAAAGGCAATGTTGCGTCTGCAGGCTGCACAGACACCGAATACCGCCTTGAATTCGCCCTCTGGTGCATGGCGGGAGCTCCGCTCATGCTTGGCTGCGACGTTCGCTCGATAGACGATACGACCCTGAAGCTCGTTACAAATCCGTATCTTCTTCGTATCGATCAGGACGAAGAATGCAGACCTCTTTTCCAGGTAAAAGGCGAAGGCGGAAACATTTATGTCCGCATTCTTTCCGGTGGAGAGCTCGCAATAATGCTCGTAAACTTCTCGGAACACAAATGGCCGGTATTTTTCCCGTTTGAACATATCGGACTTCCCACATCCGTAAAGAAGGGTCTTGCTCTTACAAACGCATTCACCGGCGAGAATGAAGGCGTTGAAAAAGAATATATCCGCAAACCCGTAGAACCGCACGACTGTGCAATTTATATTGCAAAAGTTGTTGATCTATGAGTTCCTGCATAATTTGCGGAAAAGAACTTGACGGATACGATATCGGTTTTTACAGAAAAATGGTAAACCGCGGCGCACAGGAATATGCCTGTATTGAATGTATGTGCAAAAAAATAGAAATAACCGAACATCAGGCATGGGAAATGATACGCCGTTTTCAGAAAAGCGGCTGCGCGCTGTTTCCCGAAAAAGGAAAAAACGACCGGTAAAATATTTGTATTACTAAAAAGGAGAAGAGATTTGCTCTCTTCTCCTTTTTATTGATCACTTATCGTTTTTTGTTATTGTTATTACTTCGCCCGTAGATGTTTCGATTTCTGTGACGTTGTTTTCAAGAGGTATTTTCTTGCCGTTTTTTATCGCGGCATAGCCGTCGCCCGGTTTTTCTATCCTTAATACTCTGCCCTTTTCGCTTGTGATCTCTGCAAAAACGACTCCGTTTTCCGTTTTTGCGCTTACAAGGAACGCCCCGTATGCGCGAAGAGAGCAGAATGAAGCATTTTTATTTTTTTGCCAGCAAGGGAAAAGCCGTATAACGTTTTCATAGCTCTGCAAAAGCATTTCATTTACGGTGGCAGGCACTGCTGCGCTGTCTTCAAGTCCGCCTCCGCCGAACTCAAACATACCGTTAGGCAGCCCGTATTTTTCTATGTTTGTATGTATATGAGAAATAATTTCTTCGGGCGGCAATCCAAGTCTTGCCGCAAGCGGATAATACGAACAGAATCTGTTGTGGCTTTCCCATATCGAAAGACGTTTATGCGTGTTTTTTGCAGCATCAAAAAGCGTTTTTGAAGAGTATTTACCTATCTGCCCTGCAGGATAACCGTATTCAAGAGCAAGTTCGCGTATTTCGGTACTGCCGTCAAGACCGCGAAGAAGCATTTCGCCGTTGCTTTCAAACGTTTCGGGCTCATAAAGGTTTTCAGCGATATGTTGCCATTTCGGTATTTTTTCGGAATTCTCGCCAAGCTCGGTTGAAATATCTATAAGCAGATTCATTAGCATTTTTACAAGTCCAAGAGAAACGATCGGATTTTTATCGTCATGTCCCTGAGGCATACTGTCGGCAGAGCCATACCATCCCACTTCGTTCAGAGCATCGTTGTAGATCTGATATTTTCCGTTTTCAAAAACAAGATAATTTTCCCAGAATTCCGCAACGGAAAGAAGATAGGAATAATATTCGCGCTTTGCAAATTCAGTATCTCGTGTGCCGTACCAGTGCATCATCGGTATTACCGCCGCGTATGCGCCGTTGCTTTTCTGTCCGTGAAAAAGATGTCCGTGTTCCTTTGTTTCGGGTCTTAAATCGGTTTCAAGTCCGAGAGGACCGAGCCCTACCGGAAAAATAGCACCTTTTATTCCGTAAAACTCTTCCGCATATTTTTTGGCGGTCGGCAGATAATCGTTGAGCGGCGCCATATAGCAGTCAAGAAGTTCCGTATGATTTGATGATGTGACGGCGTAAAACGGAGCTTCATAGTTGTAGTTAAGATGATAGTCGCCAAACCACGCCATACTGTCCGCTGTAGAGTAGTTTCCCCAGAGACCGGGAGGGAATTTTTTGTTTCGTGCGCAGCAGGCAACGGCATAAATACCGGCATACCAATATAATTCAAGTTTTTCATCATCAAGAGAAACGCTGCTTTTTGCCCAGAACTTTTTCCACCACTCTATATGGTCGTTAAGCAGTTTTTCAACATCATCTTTTCTCATAACAGCAGCTTTTTCGAGCGCCTGTTGTTTATACGCGGCTGAATCGTTGCTTGTGATCACGCTTATTGCCCAGACCAAACGCTCCCTTCCGTCCGAAACCTCCCTTGATATCTGCTTTGCGGCGCAGATACCGTATGTGGGATATCTGCATTCCGGTGTATCAAAGCCTCGAACCGAATAAAGAACGCCGTTTTCGTTTCCCGTATCGGTGATCGCTTCGCATGAATCAAGCGGAATAAACGAGAATGAAGACGAAACTGCGGGAAATGATTTTTCAAGCTCTATTATTACCGTGTTTTCTGTTGCGCATACAGTGATCCTGAGTTTTGCAAAAAGATTTTTCACATTAAGACTTAATGTGATATTTGCATTATCCATATCCTGACTTGCTTCGTATTCCGCATAAGCAAGGTGCGGAAGGAGTATTTCGGCGAGCGCCAGCGGAGCCAGTCCCCCTCTGTGTTCCGTATAAACTCTGCCGTCCGCTTTCCAGAAATCGTTTTTGCCTATATACAGCCTTATTCTGTCCGCTCCTCCGGAAAGTATGACTGAAACATCGCCGTTGCCTGTTATCATACCGTCCGGTAAAACCTGTGACGGTGTTTTTTGGGCGGGTTTTGAAGTCGTTAAAATATGTTTCATATGTTTTCCTCCCTTTTTTGTTTTCCCCGATATCTATGATACTATATGAATATTACAAAAATATGAAAAGACGGCTGTTACGAAAAAAACGTACCGTTCCTCTATTACGGACGGTACGTTTGTTTATATCATTCAAAAATATCGTTGTCTCTGAACTGAAGCGAATAAAGCGATTTGTATGTGCCGTTTTGCGCCATCAGCTCTTCGTGAGTGCCTCTTTCGGTTATTCTTCCCTGCATAACGACTGCAATTTCATCGGCATTTCTTATCGTTGACAGACGGTGAGCGACGACAAGCGTTGTTCTGCCCTTGCAAAGTTCGTCAAGTGCCTGCTGAATAAGAACTTCGGTAGTGTTGTCAAGGGCACTTGTCGCTTCGTCAAGGATCAGTATCGCAGGATCTTTGAGAAATACCCTTGCAATACTCAGCCTCTGCTTCTGACCGCCGGAAAGCTTTACGCCTCTCTCGCCTATTTCGGTATCGTAGCCGTTTTGGAGCGTCATTACATAATCGTGAATATTTGCGCGTTTTGCCGCCTCTATTACCTCATCGTCGGTAGCGTCGGGTCTGCCGTACAAAATGTTTTCGCGGATAGTGCCTACAAAAAGGAAAACGTCCTGCTGAACTATACCGATATTTTTTCTTACCGAATCAAGCGTAAGAGTGCGTATATCCTGCCCGTCTATAAAAATCGCTCCGTTGTCGGGACCGAGTTTATAGAAATTGGGAAGAAGATGGCAGAGTGTTGTTTTTCCGCCTCCGGAAGGTCCGACAAGAGCAAGCTTTCTGCCTTTTTCGATTTTGAGATTGATATCATGAAGCACTTCCTTCGTGCCGTCGTATGAATAAGTTACGTTTCTGAATTCGATCTCGCCCTTTACATCTTTCAGTTCCGTCGCGTCCGGCGCATCTGTTTCCGGTGTCTCATCCATTATTTCAAGAAAACGTTTGAAGCCCGTAACGCCGTTCTGATACTGTTCCATAAAATTTATAAGCGTATTCACCGGGTTGATAAACAGGTTGACAGATACTATAAACGTTGAATAGTCGCCGAAAGATATGCGGCCGCCATAAAGGAACAGCCCGCCCGCGATCAGTATGAAAACATTGAAAACATCTGATACAAAGGATGTGGACGAAAAGAATTTCGCCATTGCGTTGTATGCTCTTTTTGAGGCGCCGACAAATTCGTCATCGCCTTTTTCAAACTTTTCTATTTCGCATTCGGCATTTGTATACGCTTTTGTTACCCTTATGCCCGTAACGCTGCTTTCTACTGCGGCGTTTATTGTGGCGGTGCTTTTGCGCCTGTCTTCAAAAGCTTTGTTCATAAGCCTGCGGTAATGCATCGTAACAACAATGAGTATCGGCACGCACGCAAAGATTATGAGAGTCAATATCCAGTCTATACTTAAAAGATAGCAGAAGGAGAGAACTATCATCACCGAGCTTATGAGAAGGTTTTCGGGACCGTGATGCGCAAGCTCGGCAACTTCGAAAAGGTCGCTTGTTATTCTTGTCATAATACGGCCTGTTTCGTTGTTATCGTAAAACTCAAACGGAAGTTTCTGAAGATGTTTAAAAAGATCGATCCTCATGCGGGACTGCATGCTGACGCCTATTATATGACCGTAATACTGAACAAAATAGCGCAGAAGCATTCTTACCGCGTAAAGGAAAAGAACGGTTGCTCCGGCGAATATTATTTTGTCATACATTCTTCCGGGGATATATGTATTGAGCATTCTGTTAGTCATTATCGGGTATACCATACCGATAACGGAAATCAGAAGCGACGCGAGCATGTCAAGCACAAGCATTTTTTTGTGCGGACCGTAGTAGCTGATAAATCTCTTAAGCATAATTCAGTTATTTTTCTCCCTGTTTTCCGGCGCAACGTATGATTTGCACCTTAAATATTCTGATTCGGCGCATCCGTAAAACGGTCCGTCGCACGGTTTGCGCTTTGTATCGCGGATTTCCGTAAGTTCTTCAATGACTGCGTTAAAAGCCTGCGTATCAAGTCCGTAGTGTGTGTAATAACCTTTTTTTACCCCATATACAAGCCCCGCTTCACGCAAAACCTTAAGATGCTGCGAAACTGCCGGCTCAGAAAGATAGCTTTTCAAAGCAAGAGCTCTGACGCAGTATGTTCTTTCTGCCATCAGCCTGAGAAGTAAAAACCGTTTCGGTTCAAACATTGCCTTAAGTATTTTTTCGTCCATTATTCTTCCTCCGATCGGTTTCATATTATACTACGCTTATTTAATTTCGTCAATACTAAATCAGTTCGATCCGTTGGAACTTTTTTTGACAAAAAAAGAAGCTCGGGCAAAACCCGAGTTTCAGATTATTACCGTTTTATTTTTCCATCAGTTTATTGAAAAGCTTTCTTATGCCGAGCTTCCAGCAGATGAGCATGCCGAAAACTGCGCCCACAGCCGCCTGAAGCGTCTGATACGGAAGTTTGATCAACGCCGTTTCGGGTGTGCTGTAAAAAAACGCTCTGCCTATCGAATAGCCCGCTATCATAATAACCGCGCCTACCGTAACGCCGATGCCCGATGCGACTGCGGGATGTTTTTTCAGTGTGTAATGCGAAATGAGCGAAATTGCGACCGCCTGAAGTCCGTGAGTTACAAGAGAAACGAACATAGGAGTCGGGTAAAAGAAAAAGTCGCCGAGAAAAGCGCCTACGCCGCCTACCATAAACGCGCCGAACGGATCGAGCAGGATCGATGCAACGCAGATTATTATATCGTTAAGATAAAGATGTCCTCCCGGAACGGGGATGCTGAAAATGCTCATGCTCATAACAATGTTAATCGCCATAAACAGCGCAGTCACGCAGAGCCATACTGTTGTCCGTTTTTTTAATCTTTTTTCTGCCATATAAATTCACCTCTTGACATTTTTACCGATTCAGTATATAATAATTATGATAAGATGAAAATAACCAAATCGGGAGAATTTCATATAACCAGATGAAATATATTATTGATGCGCAGAAAAAGAGTCCTGCATACCTGCAGCTTTACAATCAGGTAAAAGACGACATTATAGCGGGAACATACCGCTGCGGCGACAAGCTGCCGTCCAAACGTCTTACGGCGCAGGAAACGGGAGTAAGCACCGTAACGGTCGAGCACGCATACGGTCTTTTATGCGACGAGGGATATGTTGAATCGCGCGAAAGAAGCGGATACATAGTTATTTTCAGACAGGACGACGGATTTATGGCTTCTGCCGAAAGATATGAAACCGCGGTTGAAGCAGAATATCCGCCGCATGTTTCGGAATCAAGTTATCCTTTTCCGCTTCTTGCAAAAACGATACGCAAAGTGCTTAACGACTGCGGCGAGCGTATTCTTGAACGATCCCCGAATACCGGATGCGCCGAACTGAGAAAGGAAATCAGCCGATATCTTGAAAGAAGCCGAGGAATAAAAGCCGGACAAGAGCAGATCATTATAGGTTCGGGTTCCGAATTTTTTTACCGATTTACCGTTGATCTGATCGGAAAAGACAGAATTTACGCTATCGAATCGCCGTCATACAAAAAAATCGAGCAGGTTTACGGTATATGCGGCATAACGTTTGAAATGCTGCCCCTGGGCAAGGACGGAATAATAAGCCGGTATCTGAAATCGACAAAAGCCACGATTCTGCATATTTCGCCATACAGAAGCTTTCCGAGCGGCGTAACGGCATCGGCGTCAAAACGGCATGAATATATACGCTGGGCGGAAAAAACCGGAGGTATAATAATAGAAGACGACTTTGAGTCTGAATTTTCCGTATCAAGGAAACCCGAAGAAACTCTTTTTTCGCTTACAAAAAACGAAAACGTAATATATATGAACACTTTTTCAAAAACACTCTCGCCGTCATTCAGAGTGGGATATATGGTTTTGCCGAAATACCTTGCAAAAGAATACGAAAAAAAGCTCGGCTTTTACTCGTGCCCGGTACCGACAATTATTCAGCTTGTTGTTGCCGAAATAATAAGAAGCGGCAATTTTGAAAGGCACATAAACAGAGAACGGAGAAAAAAAAGAAAAGAGATATTCAGAACGTAAATGTAAGTTCCCGCATTTAAACGCTCTGAAAGCCATATTTTATGGATAAAAAGACCGAAAAATATTTTGTCAATACATATATTCGCAAAGATCGCCGTGAAAGACTGCTTTACGAGCTGTCAACACCGAAAAAGAGATACGAGGGTATCAGCCGTTTCTGCCACTGTTCAAAAGAGCTGATAGATCCGTCAAAAATCGCTATGGAAGGCGACGGTATAGACCGCGACCGCGGTTTTACGGATTTTTTGGCGCGGCATAATGAAATATGCCTCGTTCTTTCTCCCGAAAACTGCGATGAGGACCTGTTTTTGCCGCTTAAAGAAGCTATGGATATCGCGTCGCTCGGTCTTGACGCAATAGTGATAATAGGCAGCTGTTTTGCGGTAGTTTTCGGCGAACCGTCAAAAAACGGCAGAGACAAATTTCTTCTGACTGAAAAAAAGTAAAATATAAAGGAGTATTTCACATGAAAAAAATCATCTCGTTACTTATCGCCTGCTTTATGCTTTTTGCATTTGCGGCATGCGCACAGCCGGATGGCGAAAAAGATAATACCGGAAACACACAGTCCGAATCGGAAACCGGCAGTGAGACTGGAGAAACGACCGGAACCATTGATCAGACTAATCTCCTTGGCGGATACAAACTTGCGGAATCGATCGAAATAACGGAAGACATTCAGGCGATTTTCGATAAAGCGATCGCTAAAACGACTTTCGCGCCCGGAGAATGCGTTCCTCTCGCACTTGTTGCAACGCAGGTAGTTGCGGGAATGAATTATCAAATTTTTACAAGGTTTGTCCCGCCCTTAAAAGGCGCTCCTGCAAATTTTTTTAATTTAATAATATACGCCGATTTGCAGGGCGATGCAACCGTCACAGAGCTGATAGAGTCAAGTTTCCAGGTTTCAGACTTCATGGCAGACCCTGTTCCCGGCGGCTGGACATACGACGTAGCACCTGCTGTTACCGATGAGGTAAAGGATGCGTTTGCTAAGATATCCGAAGCGGATGAAGAAAAAGAATACACCCCGATCGCGCTCATAGGCGAGCAGGTAGTTGCAGGTATGAATTACTGTGTTTTATGCCAGGTTGCCGACAAAAAGTCAAATTCGCTGCCGATTTTGCAGATAATCGTTATTTATTCCGCGATTGACGGACATGCCGAGATAACGGATGTTTACGACTTTTTGGAGGGTACACCTTCCGAATCTTGAAAAAAGTGTTACAAATTGCCTTTACCTATTGACATTTTGAAAAAGCGATGCTATAATGACCGCAATTTAAAACCTTAAACCGTTGAAGCGGAGATAACGGCAATGATGCCTGTACAGAGAGTCTGTGGCGGTGAGATGCAGACGAGAAACAAGTTGTCAAATGGACCGCTGAGGGCGCAGTCAAATGAACGGATGTTCAGAGTATTCTGCGACGTATGGGCAGACGTTACATGCCGGGGATATGTAGGTATCCTGCAAGCGCACGGGTCATGCCGTGAATCAAGGTGGCACCGCGGATAAATATTTATTCGTCCTTGACAGTAGTATTATTCTGTCAAGGACTTTTTGTTGACAATAAACTCCTTGAAGAATAAAATATATCACAAGGAGGCAGAAAAACCGTATTTCTCCGGTAAAGAGCGTAACAGACAAAAATCAATAATTTTTCTTTATTACGAAAGGAGAAGGCGTTCAGAAACACGCCGATCAGAATTATGGAAAACAAAGATATCCCCTACAAAATATATCTTGAAGAAAACGAAATGCCGAAATATTGGTATAATGTCCGCGCAGACATGAAAAAGAAACCTGCTCCGCTTTTGAATCCCGGAACACATCAGCCCATGTCCGCGGCAGATCTCGCTCCGGTATTCTGCGAAGAACTTATCCAGCAGGAGCTCGACAATGATACCCGCTACTACCCCATTCCCCAGGAGATCCGCGATTTTTACAAAATGTATCGTCCGTCTCCTCTTGTCAGAGCATACTGCCTTGAAGAAAAACTCGGCACACCGGCTAAAATCTATTATAAATTTGAAGGAAACAACACGTCCGGAAGCCACAAACTCAATTCGGCAATAGCTCAGGCATATTATGCAAAGAAGCAGGGACTGAAAGGCGTAACCACAGAAACAGGCGCAGGTCAGTGGGGCACGGCTCTTTCAATGGCATGTTCGTATTTTGACCTTGACTGCAAGGTTTACATGGTAAAGGTAAGCTATGAACAGAAACCTTTCCGCCGCGAAGTTATGCGCGTATACGGCGCGTCGGTAACACCGTCTCCGTCCGAAACGACGCAGATAGGCAAAAAAATACTTTCAGAACATCCCGGCACAGGCGGAAGCCTCGGCTGCGCAATAAGCGAAGCTGTTGAAGTTGCCGTTTCAAACCCCGGCTACCGCTATGTTTTGGGCAGCGTTCTCAACCAGGTTCTGCTTCACCAGAGTATTATCGGCGTTGAAACAAAAACAGCGCTTGACAAATACGGCATCACGCCCGACATAATCATCGGCTGCGCAGGCGGCGGTTCGAACCTCGGCGGACTCATCTCACCGTTCATGGGCGAAAAACTCCGCGGCGAAAAAGATTACCGAATAATCGCCGTTGAGCCCGCATCATGCCCGAGCTTTACCCGCGGCGTATACGCATACGATTTTGCTGACACAGGCATGGTTTGTCCTCTCGCAAAAATGTATACGCTCGGCAGCGACTTTATTCCTGCTCCGAATCATGCAGGAGGACTTCGTTACCATGGCATGAGCCCGATCCTTTCCGAGCTTTACGATGAGGGCCTTATGGAGGCAGTAAGCGTAACTCAGACGAAAGTATTTGAAGCAGCGGAACAGTTTGCAAGAGTTGAAGGCATTCTTCCCGCGCCTGAAAGCAGCCACGCTATACGCGTTGCGATCGACGAAGCGCTCAAATGCAAAGAGACCGGCGAAGAAAAAACGATCGTATTCGGTCTTACCGGCACAGGATATTTCGACCTCGTGGCATATGAAAAATTCCATAACGGCGAAATGACCGATTATATTCCCACAGATGAAGAACTGGCAAAATACAGAGCAAAACTTCCCCAAATAGACTGATATTATCTGAAAGGCGATACTTAAAATGAATAAAAAGACGGCGACAGCAATATGCTTTTTTGTTTTGTTTCTTGCGCTGACGGCAATGCTTCACTTTGTTGATGTTCAGCCCATAGGTCCGAATGACTCATCCGTTGGCTTTGCATCCGTAAACGGAGCTTTTCATAACATGACAGGTGAAAATCTCTTTCTTTACGAGCTTACTGATATTCTTGAAATAATTCCGTTCCTTGCGGTTTTGTGCTTTGCGGTCATAGGTCTTATTCAGCTTATCAAACGAAAAAGCCTGTTGAAGGTAGACCCTGATATTCTTCTTTTGGGATGTCTTTATGTCGCCGTCGGCATCGTCTTTGTTTTCTTTGAATTATATGAAGTAAACTACAGACCGATACTGATCGAAGGCGTGCTTGAAACGTCATATCCGTCATCTACAACGATGCTTATTTTAACCGTTATGCCTTCCGCGACAATGCAGATGCAAAAACGGATAAAAAACAGAACGCTTATGATATGTTCGGTAGTGTTATGCTCAGTATACACGGTTTTCATGGTTCTGGCGCGTCTGATCTCAGGCGTTCACTGGCTTACGGATATAACAGGCGGAATTCTTATCAGTGCCGCGCTTGTGCTGCTTTATGCGGGGCTTTGCGATAACCTGGGAAAGCCGGGAAGAAGGTTTAAGTAATATGGCAGACACTTTTTTACACGACAGAAAAAAACTCGAAACCTTTGAATGGGATAACGTGTGGATAGAACACGCTGAAAAAGATGACATTACACGCATTCTTTATATCGGAGATTCTATTTCAGTAGGTACTCGCCACATCGCTACCGGATTGGGTTTGCAAAAAGCTTATTTTGACAATTTCGGCACATCAAAAGCGCTTGACAATCCCTGTTTCTGCGATGCTCTACGCCTCTTTGGCGTTCAGGAAGGTTACAGGCATGCCGTGATTTTCAATAACGGACTTCACGGCTGGCATATTGACGATGAAAAGGAGTATCCGGAATACTACGAAAAGATGGTGCTTTTTTTGCTTGACGCTTTTAAAGGAACGCCCGTATTTCTCGTGCTGACAACACATGTTAGAGATGAAGAGCTCAATAAACGAGTTGTAAAACGAAACGGTGCCGTAAAAGCGATAGCAAAAAAACACTGTCTCCCGACAATTGATTTCTATACCCCTTCGGCGGAAAACCCGGATCTCATCTCAGGTGACGGGGTGCATTTCACCGAAGAAGGATATCATGTGCTGGCAAAGACCGCTCTTCAGGAATTGCAGACGGTTATTGAGACAAAATAAACTCGTCTTATCCCAGGGGAATACACATCAGATAAAAACAGTTTACTGAAAAATACTTAAAGCATCTGCCTGATCATTGTCGGGCAGATGCTTTTATAGTTCATAAAAGTCGTAAAGTATTATTACAGATTGGCGCTAAAAAGCTCATAAACATTCTTCGATAAATCTCGTGACTGCATTGAAAAGATTTTCTTTTGCGTTTCTCATAGCATCGTCAATGCTCTGCCCTTCCGGAGTAATACAGACGGTTCTGAGTCCCTCCGGATTTTCCGTTGAATCATATCCTCCGCAAAAAACCGCAACAGGAACATTTGCCTTTGATGCGTGAGTATAGACCGTTCCGATCACCTTGCCCATAAAGCTCTGTGAGTCAAACCGTCCCTCACCTGTAAACACATAGTCGGCGTTTTTGAGTTTTTCGTCAAATCCCGAAAGCGCCATAACGATCTCGCTCCCCTTTCGCATATCAGCTCCGAGCAGATAAAGCGCTGCTGCAAGTCCGCCAGCTGCCCCTGTTCCCTTTTGGGCGGAAATATCGATACCTGTTTTTTTCCTTACAATTTCAGCAAAGCGAATAAGACCTTTTTCCAGTTTCATCACAGTTTTTTCATCGGCGCCTTTTTGCGGAGCATAAACGAATGCCGCGCCGTTTTTACCGTAAAGCGGGTTTTCAACGTCACAAACAGCTGTAAGGCGGACTTTTTTAAGCCGCACGTCAATATCATCGATATTTATATCGTCAATTTTTTCAAGATCACCGCCGCAAGGCATAAGCGATAAACCGTCGCCCGAAAATTTCGCTCCGAGAGCGGCAAGAAAACCCGCGCCGCAGTCATTTGTGGATGAACCGCCAAGAGTGACAGCTATCGTATCGGCATTTTCCGAAAGCGCGGCTTTTACAAGTTGCCCCACTCCGTATGTTGTTGTAATAAGCGGATTTCTCTCTTCGGGATCAAGCAGAGTAAGTCCGCAGGCTTTTGCGGACTCTATTATTGCGGTTTTGCCGTTTATGACGTATTCGGCGTTTATTTTTCTGCCGACAGGATCGTATACTTCAACACTTTTTACAATACTGCCCGCCAAAGATGCCGCAAAAGAGAGCGTTCCCTCGCCGCCGTCTGCCATCGGAATTTTAACAACTTCGATATTTCCGCGGCTTTTCAGAGCTTCAGCCATAATATCGCATGCTTCAAAAGACGCAACAGAACCCTTGAATGAATCGGGAGCAAGAATTATTTTTTTCATAACCACACCTCTGAATCGTGATCATTATAATACGGAAAAGGGATTATGTCAATATAAAAAACAAAAGACGCCTTACGGCGTCTCTTATTTTTACAGAACGGACAGGAAGGTCCATTCTTCTTGCACGGCAAAAATTTTGTTTAGGATTATTCGGCAGCCTTCATTTTAGCGTAGCATTCGCTGCAATATACGGGTCTGTCTTCTCTGGGCTGGAAAGGAACTTTAGCTTCTTTGCCGCATGAAGCGCAAGTAGCGGTGAAGAATTCACGAGGACCTTTGCCTGCGTTCTTCTTGGCATTTCTGCATTCTTTGCAACGCTGAGGCTCATTCTGGAAACCTTTTTCAGCGTAGAATTCCTGTTCGCCAGCGGTGAAAACAAAAGTTTTGCCGCAATCTTTACATACTAATTCTTTGTCTTCGTACATTTTGTGAAACCTCACTTAAATATAAATATGTGCCCGTTTCGGAGTTACACCGAATTTCGTCGAACATTCAGCCGAATTGATTACTCACAGCTTCACACTTTAACCTAAGGTGCAAAGATCGCAACCCTGCCGTTTCCTGCTGCCGTGCAAGCGGTTCATTCAGGGGCCTTCCTTGTTTCTTAATGCTATTGCCGGTTCAATATTGCGTTATTTTCAACGTGAATTTGTTCCTGGGCGTATGAAAGCGATTATTCATCGCCAAAAAGTTTTTTTATTTTATTTTTTATCCGCACAAGCGTATTGTCAACAGTTTTTTCGCTTATACCGAGTTTTTCGGAGATCTGAGCGTAAGTTTTATCTGCAAGATATTCTGAAAGAACGTTTTTTTCAAGATCGGTAAGTTTTTCAAGAAGATTCTGAAAAAAATCCTCCGTATACTCTCTTTCAACTATCTCAGCTTCGATGTTTACCGGATCGCTTATCTCGTTAAGGTCGATGTCTGCAGTTTCATCGTTTTTTTTCATTACCCTGTATGCGGCGATTATTCTTCTTTTAACGCATATTTTCAGATATGCTTCATACGGAACGTTTTTGTTTGCATCAAAAGTTCTGCATGCCGCATTCAATGCAACGAGCCCCTCCTGATAAAGGTCTTCGCGGTGACGCTCAGGGAATGACGAAACAACACTGTGAATATACGGCGAAAACTCTTTTACCGTATTTGCAAAGTCCTGCTCATCGAAGCTAAAAGAAGAAATCTGATTACTTTTTACAGGGTCGGTTTTGTTCATTTGATAATTCTTTCCGTATAAAAAACAAAACGCACCCGCCCGTTCGGGGGTCGCCCGAACGGAAGGTGCACAATTTGGTTAAACGAAAATAAGCAGCATAATGTTCAGAATAATATCCGGAATATAAACAGATATACGGAAATCAGTTAATGATGGTCTGTTCGGTGTCGATATCAAACAGATGGATGTGAGACATATCAAGGGCGATCTTGATTGTGTCGCCGGGTTTTGCGGTTGTTCTCGGTGAAACACGAGCAGTGAACTTATTGTCTTTAACATCGAGATACAGGTATGTTTCTGCGCCCATAAGCTCGGTAACTTCAACATTTGCGGTAATGATACTGTCGGGAAGTCTTTCAAGATACATATCTTCATCGTGGATATGTTCGGGACGGATACCCATAATTACCATCTTGCCGCCGTAAGACATAAGTTTGTCGTAGTTTTCGGTTTCAACCTTTTCTTTGGGAACTTTAACTGCGAAGTCAGCGAAGTTAACGAATACATCTTCGCCTCTCTTTGTGAGTTTTACTTCAACAAAGTTCATCTGAGGAGATCCGATAAAGCCGGCAACGAAGAGGTTGCAGGGTTCGTCGTAAAGATGCTGCGGGGTATCGCACTGCTGAATAAAGCCGTCTTTCATAACTACGATACGGTCAGCCATCGTCATAGCTTCGGTCTGGTCGTGGGTAACGTAGATAAATGTTGTGCCGAGTTTGAGATGGAGTTTTGAAAGCTCTGTTCTCATCTGAGCACGCAGCTTAGCATCGAGGTTTGAAAGAGGTTCGTCAAGAAGGAATACTTTCGGTTCACGAACGATCGCACGACCGAGAGCAACACGCTGACGCTGACCGCCTGACAGAGCCTTCGGACGTCTGTCGAGAAGGTGGGAAATATCAAGAATTCTTGCTGCCTCGTCAACGCGGCGCTTGATTTCTTCTTTGGAGACTTTGCGGAGCTTAAGTCCGAAAGCCATATTTTCAAAAACGGTCATATGAGGATAAAGAGCGTAGTTCTGGAAAACCATTGCGATATCTCTGTCTTTCGGAGCTATATCGTTTACAAGACGTTCGTCAATGTAAAGTTCGCCTTCGGTTATTTCTTCAAGACCGGCGATCATACGCAGAGTTGTGGATTTACCGCAACCGGAAGGACCGACGAGAATGATAAATTCCTTGTCTTTGATTTTAAGGTTAAAATCGGTAACGGCACGAACGCCTCCCTGATATACCTTGCCGATGTTCTTTAATACTAATCCTGCCACAGTGTTAACCTCCGTTTATGTGATTAAGTTTGGTTCGTTTGCAATCAAACAATTATTACTTAAATATAATACCACATTTTTTTTATTTTGAAAAGTCGAATAATTGCTTAATATTATGTTTGTTTTTGTATATTTTCAACAACTGTTCCGTATGACTGTCCCAATTTAAGGACACTGCTTGTCAAAAATGTCTGATTTTCAGCAATTCAGACAAGAAAATTTCGAATATCTTTTACTGTTCGATCTCTTTTTCTATAAGATTTGCGCGTTTTGTGCATGTCAGCATCGCATCGGCAATCGCCTGTTCAAAACCTCGTTTTTCAAGATAATCGACCGCTTTTACGGTAGTTCCGTTCGGCGTGCAGATATCCGAGATCATTTTTGATATATCTTCATCGGAATTTTCAAGCATTTTTGCCGCGCCGAGGATCGTCTGCACTGCAAGTCTTGATGCCGCTTCTTCGTCGATACCCTGATTTTTAGCGCCTTCTGTCATTGCCCTGGCAAGCATATAAACATATACGGGGGACGATGAATTGAGCGAGATCACCTCGTTCATTCTGTCTTCCGGCAGTATTTCAACGATACCTACCGTTTCAAGCATTGCGCGCGCTGCGGTAAGTTCGGTGTACGTTACGGGCATATCGTATGAAAGCGCTGTCGCACCCAGACCTACCGAGACCGCAGTATTGGGCATGATCCTTATGACCTTGCATTCGGGGCGCGTGAGATTCTTTATGAATTTGATCGATATTCCTGCCGCAACCGATACAATAACGTTGCCTACGGTTATTACAGGCGCGATCTTATTGAGAACAGTTACGATATCTGCGGGACGGACCGCAAGAAAAACAAATGTTGAGTTTAAAACGACCTCGGTTTCGGCTGATGCGGTATAAAATCCGCTGTTTCTGTAATTTTCGATCTTTTCGCTGTCAGCGTCATAAATGAGTATATCGTTTTTAGAATATGCGCCGGAGCCGATAAAACCGGAAATAAGTGCGCCTGCCATATGCCCCGCGCCTATAAAGCCGATTTTGTATTTCATAGGTAAACCTCCTTATATATCGTTATTCGTTATATTATTTGAAAGATTTCTGATTGAAGAAATCTGTAAGGCTTCTTTCAACGACCTGCATAATTACGATATCCGGCTTCTTTTCAAGTATATCATTCTTGTCAAAACCGAGGGTCCATGAGAAAGTTGATTCGGAAAAGCTTTCTTTTATAAAAGGAACGAGAGCGATGCCGAAAGAGTCGCGTATGACGTATACCGACGGGGCGTCTGCGATAGCCGTGTTTTCAAATGCGCAATAATCCGTTTTGTCTCTGTAACCGTTTTCGTGGATATAGGCGTGAATGAATTCTCCGTAAGGACCACTGTCTCTTCTGTCTGTCATTATTGCGGTATCGCCGCTTCTGAGCGTATATACGGGGCCCTCTTCGGTAATAGTATCATACCAGCCGAGATAATACGCTTCGTCTTTCATATACGAATCGAAATAATCTATCTGATATTCATCTCTGGTATGTATAACTGCGTTCGGGAAGTCTTTTGAGATCACGTTCATGATCTGGGAATATGCTGCAAATCCACCGTGATTGTTCCAGTGTGTATCGAGTTTATAGTAAAGATTTTCCTCGGGACGCGCTTCTTTTGCAGCAAAAAGTCCGTCGCGGCAGTCTATGATGGGAACTTCGGTATTTTCTTTAAGATAATCGAGAACAACGTCTATTCCGCGGACATCCGCCATTTCAACGCCTTCTGTCGCCATATGCTCGGGATATACGGAATTTTTGTTCGGGGTTACGACAAAATAAAGCTTTATGCCGTTTTCTTTGCAGAATTCAAGGCGTTCCTCAAATTTTTTTGCTATATTTTTAAGACGTGTGTCGCCGTATCTGTAATTTCCGGTATAGTCGTCTATCGTTGCGCCGTAAAACATCCATCCGTCATTGCCGACGTAAACATTCTGCGCAACAAGTCCCGGAACTATCTGATCAAATTCAACTTTGGGCTTATTGTAATCGGCATTCCAGTCGGGTTCTTCGTCGGGTATTCTGAGAGGAATAACTTTCAGGGAAGTTTCCTCGACCGGTTCATCGGACGGTTCTTCAGAAGGTTCATCGGACGGTTCTTCTACGGGTTCTTCGGAAGGTTCCTCAGACGGTTCTTCAGAGGGTTCTTCGACAGGCTCTTCAGACGGTTGTTCCTCCGATTCTTCGGAAGTTTCTTCAGTTTCGGTTGCTGAATCGGTTTCTCCGTTTTCGGCAGTCTGATCGGTGGTCTGGCTTTCACTGTGGTTTTCTGCAGACTCGCTCACTTCATCCGTTTTGGGTTCAACATCGTTCGTGCATGCGGTAACAAATGCGATCATGCATATGATCGAAAGAGCAAGACAGAGAAATACAATGATTTTTTTCATATAAATCGGCACTCCTTGATATTCTCATCAGCGCAGTTTACACATAAGCGCTTACTGATATAATAACACAATTGCATCACAATGTCAAGTAAAACAAAAATACGGGGTAAAAAATTCATAATTTCACATTTCATCATCGCTTACCGAAGAATAAAGTTCAACGGAAGGCATTACGGAAAGCTCGGAGAGAAGATCATAATACGCTTTCTTTGCCGAATTGTCGCCTTTCTTCGTTTTTTCTGCGCGGATAAGAAGATTTTTCGGCGTATCGAGCGGCGAACAGTATTCAACGCAGCTTACGGAATATCCCTCCGCTTCAAGTTTTGCCATGCGTATACCGTCGGTAAGGATATCGTTCAGGCGTGCGCGCATAACACCGTGTTTTATTATCGGTTCAAGATCGTCTTTTCTGTATTTGTCAAGAAGCTCCTTATGGCAGCAGGGCACGCATATTATTTTTTCCGCCCCGTTTCTTACGGCGTATCCCAGAGCCATATCGGTTGCCGTGTCGCATGCATGAAGGGAAATAACAACGTCCGGATTTTTTTCGGTATTATAAAAGCGAAGGTCTTCACATATGAACTCCATATTTTTATAACCGAGCTCCTCAGCCATTTTTCTGCTTTCGGAAATAACGTTTTCGGATATATCGATGCCAATAAATCTTGCCTTTATACGCTTCACTTCCCACAAATAATAATTGAGAACAAAAGAAAGGTAGCTTTTGCCGCAGGCGCAGTCCACAACGCAGATCTCGTCTTTTTCGGTATAACGGTCGAACATCGACGACGTAAGCTCTATAAAACGTTCGGTCTGATTGTATTTGCGTATTTTATCATTCTTTATTTTTCCGTCTTCGGTAAGATAGCCCAGAACGCGCATAAGTTTTCCCGCTTTGCCGGGATTTATTATATAATCCTTCGCGCGCAACAGCGACGTGTCCACATACTCGCTTTCCGTTTCGTTCCTGGAAATTTTAACATTTCTGTCGTCTGCCGAAACTACTGTCGTTCTTCCGCGTTCCATATACGAAAAGACTGCTGAATCGTATTTCAGCATATCTTCGCATACCGCATCAAGCATCGCTTCTGCGGACTCAAAAGATCTGCGTCCGAGAAAAGAATACTCGAAACCGTCTCCGTTTTCGCGTATGCTTCCGCCGTATTTTTTTCCGCCCGAAACGAATTCGACGTTTGCTCCGATAAAGTATTCGGGATTTTCTTCGTATTTTGCCGCAATTCCCGAAAAAAACATCTTTATTTTTGTTCTGTTCTGAGATTTCATAAAATTTTTGTAAACCCCTTGATTTTTCAAATAAAATATTGTATAATCTTAAGACGGCGACAGTGATGATATGCCCCCATAGTTAAATGGATATAATAAGCCCCTCCTAAGGGCTAGTTATGGGTTCGATTCCCGTTGGGGGTGCCATTACCCGCCGTTTTACGTTTCATACCACGATTTTGCCATCGGCAAACTGCTTGCACGAATGGGATTTTCAGCGCATTGCAGCCAAATCGAGTGCGGCAATGAATAAAAAGACTGAGGTGCAAGATCTACCGCGCTTATTTTACCATATTTTATACAAAATTACAATATAGGTATAAAAAAAATCACAGCCCTGTTTTCAAAATAATTTCGAAATACGAAATTTATGCTTGACAAATCATGAGGTTTGTGATATTATTTTTTATATAATGCGGAATTATCCGCAAACGTAAGATTTCATCCTTGGGAAGCGTCTCTTCCCCGAAAGTCCAGAAGGAGGTGTAAAGTAACATGAACAAGTATGAGTCCATTTTTGTTCTCAGCACAAAAACGCTCGACGACGCTGCCATAGAGGCTGCTACCGAGAAATTCAAATCTCTCATTACCGCTAACGGCGGAGAGATAAAGAACGTTGATGTGTGGGGAAAGAGGAGACTTGCTTATGCCATCAATTACGAAACAGAAGGTCATTATGTTCTCGTAGAATTTGAAGGTCCGGCAGAACTCCCCGCGGAACTCGACCGTGTTTATCATATCACGGACGGCGTTCTTCGTTCCATCATTATCAAGAAATAATCACAAGCGGAAAGGAGACGAGTTTTTATAATGAATATCAATAAAGTTATGCTTATGGGTAGGCTTACTGCAGACCCCGAGCTTAAAATGTCTGCATCCGGCATACCGAATGTACGTTTTTCCGTTGCGGTAAACCGCCGCTTTGCAAGACAGGGAGAAGACAGACCGACTGCGGATTTTATCCGTTGCACTGCATTCAGACAAACAGCGGAATTCGTTTCCAAATATTTCAGGAAGGGTTCCGTAATAATCGTGTTCGGTTCTCTGCAGAACGACAATTACAAAGACAAAGACGGAAACGACCGTCAGTCCACGACCGTAATCGTTGATGAGGTTCAGTTCGGCGAAACAAAGCAGGACAGAAATCAGGCAAGAGACCAGGAAGATTATTCTTCTCACCCGCAGGCTGCCGCTCAGCCCGCGAATACGGCTTCCGCACCTTCCTCAGACCCCGACACCGGGGTAAATACGGAGTTTTTCGCCGATATCAAGGATATTGAGGACGAACTCCCCTTCTAATCTCAGAAAGGAGAATAAATAATGGAAAACAATAACGTAACCGCACCGGCAGAAAATGCGGCTCCCGCACGCGAACAGCGCGAACCCAAAGACAGAGACAGCTTCAAGAAAAAGCCCAGAAAGAAAGTTTGTCAGTTCTGCGCAGACAAAGTAGACTGCATAGATTATAAAGACGTTGCAAAACTTCGCCGTTTTATCAGCGAAAGAGGCAAAATTCTTCCCAGAAGAATCACCGCCACATGCGCTATGCATCAGCGTGAGTTGACAGAGGCTATCAAACGCGCTCGTCAGATCGCTATTCTTCCCTACACTAACGACTGATTTTATTCCGCAGGAGTGAGGAGCGGGGCTTTGGCCTCCTCTTCACTCTTTTTATTTATATGATTGGAGCAGATTATGAAGATCGGTATGGGCTTTGACTCCCACAAACTTGCGGAGGGCAGGAAACTGATTATAGGCGGAACGGAAATTCCTTTTGAAAAAGGCCTTCTGGGGCATTCCGATGCCGATGTGCTCACGCACGCGGTCATAGACGCGCTGCTTGGGGCATGCGCACTCGGAGACATAGGAACTCATTTTCCGGACAGCGATTTGAAGTATAAAAACGCAGACAGCATGGTTCTTCTTGAAAAAACGGCGGAAATGATCAGACAGAACGGCTTTACCGTCGGCAACACAGACGCTACGGTGATCATCGAACGTCCGAAACTCGCGCCGTATATTTTTGAAATGCGCGAAAAAATTGCAAAAGCTATCGGAACTGATATTGAAAACGTAAGCATTAAAGCGAAAACAAACGAAGGCATGGGCGATATCGGTCTTGGCAATGCCGCGGCAGCCGTATGCACAGCGCTTGTTTTCAAAAGCGGTGAGTGCTGATGAAAAGCGTGAATCTGCTTATAAAGCCGGCTTCGTCGCTTTGCAATATGCGTTGCAGATACTGCTTTTATCACGATGTTGCAGGGAACCGTGAAATAGAAAGTTACGGTATTATGTCTGCCGAGACGGCGCATTTGCTTATCGACAGAGCATTTGAATATACCGACAATATATTTTTTGCGTTTCAGGGCGGAGAACCGACGCTTTGCGGACACGAATTCTACACCGATTTTACGGAATACGCAGCAAAAAAGCAGTCCGGAAAAAAAGCGGATGTCCGCTACGGAATTCAGACGAACGGGTTGCTGATAGACGAAAAATTTGCGGAGATATTCGCGAAAAACAACTTTCTTGTCGGCATTTCGCTTGACGGAACGAAAGAATGTCACGATCTGAACCGGATCGACGCCGCGCACGAGGGAACTTTTTCAAGAGTAAAAAAAGCCGCTGATCTGCTGGCAAAAAAGAAAGTGGATTTCAACGTTCTTTCTGTCGTTACTGAAGCAGGTGCAAGACACGCCGAGGGCAATTACAACTTTTTCAAAAAAAACGGTCTTGAATTCATTCAGTATATACCGCAGATAGCTCCGTTTGACAAAAAAGGCGATTCCGACACACTTTCGGCAAAAAGCTACGGAATGTTTTTATGCAGAACTTTCGATCTGTGGTACCGTGATTTTTGCTCCGGGAAATATATAAGCATACGCGATTTTGACAATTACTGCGGCATTCTTATGGGCAGAAGACCGGAAATATGCTCTCTTCAGGGCAGATGCTCATGCAATCTTACCGTCGAGGCGAACGGGAACGTATATCCTTGCGATTTTTACGTTCTTGACGAATATCTTATCGGCAACATACGTGATCTTACTCTGGACGAAATGATCAATTCAGACACGTCAAAAAAATTCATTTCGGAGTCATTCGCTGAGCAAAAAGAATGCTCGAACTGCAGATGGCGTCCTCTTTGCAGGACAGGCTGCAGAAGAAACAAGGAGCCGATAAGCGACACGGGCGGTTATCAGTTTTTCTGTGATGCATACAAAATGTTTTTCGAACACTGTTTTGAGAGAATGAAAACCGTTCCATCGATCCTAAATACCAAATACTGACAGCAGGCATACAAAATGATTTTATCGGTAAAAAATGTAAAAGCACATATGGAAACGCTGTCGCCTCTTCTGAAAAGCAGCTCGCTCAGAACTATGAGAATCGGGCAGAACATGATAGGCGATATTATAAAAGCAAGAAATAAAAACGATGTTATCATCCGCAAACACGAATTCGAAAAATTTACGGGAGCGTGGGTAATTCCGAAAGACGAACGAAGAGACGGCGTAATAATTTATCTTCACGGCGGCGGATATACGTGCGGAGGACTGGACTACTCGCTCGGCTTCGGTTCTGCAGCAGCGGTGGAAAGCGGAACAAAAGTTTTTTGCTGTGCATACAGGCTTGCCCCCGAAAACAGATACCCTGCGGCGCTTGAAGACGCACTTGAAGCGTATGAATACGTTATTTCAAAAGGCTATCCGCCGCAGCGCATAACGCTTGCCGGGGAGAGCGCCGGCGGAGGACTATGCTATGCGCTTTGCCTGAAACTGCGCGAAAAAAACATGCCGATGCCATGCGGCATCGTTGCCGTATCGCCGTGGACTGATTTCACGATGTCTGGCAGTTCGTATAAAGAAAACGAAAACAGTGATCCTTCGATGTCCGAAGGACAGCTTGATTTTTTTGCAAAAAGCTATACTGATAACAGGACCGATCCGTTCGTATCTCCGCTTTTTGCCGACCTTCGGGGAATGCCCCCTTCAATAATATTTGCGGCGCAAAACGAGATCATGTTCAGCGACGCAAATCTTCTTCACCTGAAACTTCTCGATTCGGGCTGCGAAAGTCTGTTTTACTCAAAACCCGAACGGTGGCATGCGTATGTTGTATATATGCTTGATGAAGACCGCGATGATTTTGAGAGAATAAACAGGTTTTTGAACAAACACATGGCAGTGCAGAAAAAGATGCGCTGGTTCAGACTTGACAACGCCGCAAAAATATACCCTGCTGCAAGAAGAAAAAACTGGAGCAATGTTTTCAGGCTTTCGCTCACACTCACAGAAGATATTGACAAAGAGATCCTTCAGTCCGCCCTTGACGTTACGGTAAGAAGGTTTCCTTCAATATCGGTCCGCCTCAGAAAAGGCGTTTTCTGGTATTATCTTCAGTCTACCTCGTCCGTGCCGCAGGTAAAAGAGGAAATGAGCTACCCGCTTACCGAAATGTCAAAACGGGAAACACGGAAATGCGCATTCAGAGTCCTTTACTATAAAAACCGAATTGCGGTCGAAATGTTTCATTCTCTCACTGACGGGACCGGAGCTCTGATTTTTCTGAAAACTCTTACCGCAGAATATATCCGTCAGAAATACGGCGAAACGATCCCGCCAAAAAACGGCGTTCTTGAAAGAGTGGAATCGCCTTCCCCCGAAGAGCTTGAAGACAGTTTCAGCAAATATGCCGGCTCGGTAAGCGCAAGCAGAAAAGAAAACGATGCATGGCCTATTCGCGGAACTCCCGAAAAAGACGGATTTCTCGATCTTACTTGCTTCAGGCTTGATGCGAATAAAGTGACGGAAAAAGCGCATTCATACGGGGTTTCGGTCACGGTGTTTTTATGCGCCGTTCTTATGGATGCACTTCAGGATATCCAGAAGGAAAAGGTAACGAATCAGCACAAAAGAAAGCCGATCAAGGTGCTGATCCCTGTCAATCTGCGCAATCTTTTCGAAAGCCGCTCTCTTCGCAATTTTGCGCTCTATACAACGCCTGAGATACTGCCTAAGCTCGGAACATATTCTTTAGAGGAGATATGCGAGGCGGTAAAGCATAAAATGGGACTTGAGATAACGAAGAAGCAGATGAGCATGAAAATTGCCGCAAACGTAAACAGCGAAAAGCTTATGGCGGTAAGGATAATGCCTCTTTTCATAAAAAATCTCGTTATGAAAGCCGTATACGATACGGTAGGCGAGAAAAAATCGTGCATCAATTTTTCCAATCTCGGTCTGATGAAACTGCCCGACGAAATGGATAAATATGTTGAAAGAGCCGATTTTATACTTGGCGCTCAGGCAAAAAATCCGTACAATTGCTCGGCGATCTCTTACAAAGGCACTCTTTACATGAACTTTATCAGAAATATCAAAGAAAACGATCTTGAAGTGCGTTTTTTTGAAAAACTGCGTGATCTCGGCATTGAAGTCGAAGCGGAAAGCAATCTTTCATCGAGGTAAAAAAAATGTATTGTATAAAATGCGGAGTTAAGCTTGCAGACAGCGAAAAATTCTGTCCTCTGTGCAAAACGAGAGTATATCATCCCGATTTCCCCCCAAAAGAGGACGCATATACATATCCGAAAAACAAATATCCGAAAAAGGAACGGCGTTCTCTTGGATTTCCGATTTTTGTTACGGCATGCGCTCTTTTTGTGATAATCATTACTCTTGCATGCGATCTGAGGTTCAATTTTGCCGTAACGTGGTCCGGATATGTTGTAGGAGCGGTGATGCTTGTGTATATTGCGCTCTTTTTGCCGACATGGTTTTCATCGCCAAACCCCGTTATATTCGTACCGTGTTCTTTTGCGGCAACGGCGCTCTTTCTTTTTTACATTAATTTCGCTGTAGGCGGAAACTGGTTTGTGCCGTTTGCGTTGCCCGTAACAGCATTTACGGCAATATTAGTCACTGCAACCGTAACGCTGACGCGATATATCAAAAAAGGCAGACTTTATATTTTCGGCGGAGCCGCAGCTCTGCTCGGTCTTTTCATGCCGGTTCTCGAATATCTTATTTCGCATACGTTCGGCAGCGGACAGATGATGGGATGGTCGTTTTATCCCATGTCAGCACTTATTCTCGTGGGTGGATTTCTTATCTTTCTCGCAATATGCCGTCCCGCAAGAGAATATGTTGAAAGCAAGTTTTTTATTTGAAATTGTATAAATATAAGTATTAACTGCATATAAACCGAATAAATATTCAATAAAAATTCACATTTGCCCCTATTGACAAAACAGGGGCATTTTTGTATAATTGTATACAATCATACAAAAACAAAAAAGGTGAAGAAAAATGCTTGAGCTCAACAGGAAATCAAACGTCCTTGAAGAAGAAACATACCGATACGAGGTTCAGGACCTTAAAAACCCCGAGCTTTACAGAGATATATACCCTTACAACGAGATACCGAAGATCTCGTTCAACCACCGTCATGTGCCGATGCAGACGCCGGAAAATATTTGGATCACAGATACGACATTTCGTGACGGACAGCAGTCACGCTCGCCGTATACGGTAAAGCAGATCACCGATATTTTCGATATGATGCACCGTCTGAGCGGACCGAAAGGCATACTGAGACAGACGGAATTTTTCGTATACAGTGAAAAAGACAGAGATGCGCTTTACAAATGCATGGAAAAAGGATACGAATTTCCCGAGATAACTACATGGATACGCGCGTCGAAAAACGATTTCCAGCTCGTTAAGGATATAGGCATCAAAGAGACCGGCATACTTGTTTCATGCTCCGACTATCATATCTACAATAAGCTTAAGCTTACAAGACGTCAGGCAATGGATAAATATCTTGCTGTTGTGGCAGAGGCGTTTGAAGCGGGACTGCGACCGAGATGTCACTTTGAAGATATCACAAGAGCCGATTTTTACGGATTTGTCGTGCCGTTTGCAAACGAACTGATGAAAATGTCCAGACAGGCGGGAATTCCCGTAAAAATCAGAGCGTGCGACACGATGGGCTACGGCGTTCCCTACATAGGCACGGCATTGCCTAGAAGCGTATCGGGAATAATGTACGGTCTTCGCACGTATTCCGACGTCCCTTCTGAATGGCTCGAATGGCACGGTCACAACGACTTTTACAAGGCTGTTGCCAACGCGTCTATGGCATGGCTTTACGGCGCTTCAGCCGTAAACTGCTCTCTTTTCGGCATCGGAGAGCGCACGGGCAATATTCCGCTTGAGGCAATGGTAATGGAATATGCCGAGCTCCGCGGAACGACAGACGGTATGGATACGACCGTCATTACCGAACTGGCAGAATACTATGAAAAAGAGATAGGCTACGAAATTCCGCCGATGACACCGTTTGTGGGAAGAGATTTCAACGTTACGAGAGCGGGCATACATGCGGACGGTCTTTTGAAGGACGAAGAGATATACAATATTTTCAATACCGAAAAGATCCTTAACCGACCCGCAGCCGTTTCGATCTCAAACGTTTCGGGTCATGCCGCCATAGCATTCTGGATAAACAGGCGCTTCAAGCTTGAAGGAGACGACCAGGTTGATAAAAAGGCTCCTTTTATTGCAAAAATGAAGGAGTGGATCGATGCCCAGTATGCCGCAGACAGGCAGACGATAATCAGCGACGAAGAAATGCTTGCGCTCGTTACCGAATATGCGCCCTTCCTTTTCGACATCGAAAAACAGAGGGCTGCAAAATGAACAGAATATATTCCGATGACTCCGGCTCGCTGCACATGAAGGTGTTCCGCGAAATAGAACAGGCGATCTTAGACGGTGATTTTCCTCCCGGATACAGTTTGACGGAACAGAAACTTTCAACGGCTCTCGGAGTAAGCAGAACTCCCGTGCGCGAAGCGCTGCGTCAGCTCGAACTCGAAGGACTTGTGACGAGCGTTCCGAACAAGGGAGTCGTGGTCGTGGGAATTTCCGAAAAAGATATTGACGATATATACACCATACGCATGGCGATAGAAGGCATAGCGGCAAGGTGGGCGGCGGTAAACATTACGCAGGAAGAGCTTGAAAAGCTCAGAGATATTGTTGAGCTTCAGGAATTTTATGTTGCAAAAAACGACGTTTTGCAGATTCGCCATCTCGACTCGCAGTTTCATCAGACTGTATATTCCGCATCGGGCAGCCGTCCGCTTCGCCAGATCCTTTCGCAGTTTCACAATTATATACAGAAACCGCGTGAAATATCCGTAAAATATTCGGGCAGAGCGGTCGCATCGGTTGGCGAACACAGAAAAATATACGAAGCTATAGCAGCACACGACTCTATACTTGCTGAAAAAGAAGCGGCTGAGCATATTCGCCGGGCAAAAGACAATCTTATCAAAGCGATAAAAGAATAAAAAAAGAGGCATATCTTTAATGATATGTCTCTTTTTATTTCAGTATCGTTTGCAAAGGAAGTCAGATATCGGAGACGGGTCCGACAGACTGTGCGGATGGTGGTCACAGCCTTTTTTTACTATGCACAAAATATCTCCGCCGCCGTTTTTGTATGTATTTTCAAGAAGCTTTCCGTTTTCTTCATACGGGACCGTGCGATCGCTGTCGCCTGCCACAAGAGCAACGGGGATATGAAGAGAAAGGAGCTGTTCAAGTTTGTCAGACGGATTTTGCCTGAATGAAAGAACACTGCTTTTATCAAGTCCGTAAAGAGAAAGACATTCTTCAAATTCGCGCGGCGCTCCTACCCCTTTTCCCAATCCGCCGGGCCAGCTCTTTATATCAAGCACGGGCGCATCAAGATAAAGCGCTGCAACCGTATCGGGGTATTTCAGCGCATAGTTGAAGGCGTAAAGTCCTCCCCTGCTGAAACCGAAAAGGACTGTTTTTTCGTTAAAACCGTGTTCCGTCATAAAATCGCGGAATTTTTTCATCGTTCGGACTGCATCGGGATGACCGTACATATTGCTTACGGAAATATAAGCGAGCGCATAGCCTTTTGAAAGCATATCCGTATCGACCGAATCGAAGGCACCGAGAAATTCGGTACGCCAGATCCATTTGTTGCCTTCAGACAGACTGTCGGGAAAAACGACCGTGCAGTGTTTTCCGTCAAAAACGAATTGTTCGCTGTTATATCCTCTGTATTCGCCTGTTTCTGAATTATCAAACATACTTAATCTCCACATCGTTAAACGCAATTATAGGCAATCCGCTTCCCGGATCCATAGGAGGAACGGATTTCGGCCAGCTTGATTTTGCATACGATACTTTTGCCTGTCCCTCGGGTTTTCTTTCGAGTTTTATTATTATTCTGTTTTCTTCTCCGGCGTAATATACGGGTGTGATCAGACCTTTTTCGTCTTCCACCGTAAAGTCGCATGCCGCCGCGGGAACATCAAGCGTAAGCATATAATGATGAACGTTATCGAATTCAAGCGTAAGCATATCGTTTTTGCAGACTGCGCATTTTATATCCGGCGCAAAACCGTATGCGGTTTTTTTATAATATCCTTCAAGAGCAACGCGGGCAAGACGTTCGCCGAGAACCATATTTGAAGAAGACGCATTGTGAATTGCATCGTTGAGCGCAAGATCAATAGACGGAACGACGAAAACGTTGTTTATCTCCTTTGCTGCTCTGCGCTGTATATCTCGAATATCCGCCCAGTATCGGTTTTCGGCGCTGAGAACCTTGTTTATCTGAACGGTATATACCGGCAGTGAAGGCGATCTGAAATCACTTCTCATATCAGATACCATCTGCGAAAATCTTTCGAAATAAACGCCGCTGTTCTGATCGTCGCAATCCGAACAGCCCTGATACCATAAAACGCCTGCGACACGCATATCTCCGTCAGTAATCCTTCTTACAGACTCGACCATACTGTTGTAAAGATCGCCGTTTACGCGCCTGTTCCAACGTGAAATGGGACTTCCGCCGAGCGACTCCTGAATAAGTCCCACAGGATAGCCCAGCGCTTTTTTCATCATTTTACCGAAAGAGAGATACGGCGAATGATCGGCAGCCGGCTCTCTGTTTACAGGGTGTTTTGTGTTTTCGGGATCGTTCAGCGGATGCGTTGCAACAGTCCATACCTCGCTGTTGCGGCAGAGGTGAACGCCGAACTCCGGCGGATCGGCTATAGGCGTGCGTCCGTAACCTGCGGAGTTTGACTGACCCGTAATCAGGAAAAGATCGCCAACGCCTATATGATATATTTTATTGCCCTGGTAGCTCCATTCTATCCCGGTAAGGCTGTCCCATACGGCGGAATCAATTCTGTAAAGACCGCCTGCAGGCAAAGTGATCGAAATTGCGAATTTATTCAGCGGCGTGCCGTCTTCGTCTTCGGTCCTGCCTGTATAGTCGGCTTTTTTCCAGTCGACAACAACGGATTTGTCGTCTTCTCTTACTACTCTGAGCCATGTTGCGGCATCGCCGCTTATAATGCTTACGCCTTCAAGATCAAGCGTTGCCTTTCCGTTTATCTGCTGATATATCCGCCAGTCGCTTGCGCCTTTTGTGATTTTAACGTTGTTTATCGTCATAATACTTCTCCCTTTTTGTAATATAGTTCAATCCTTCAGCATGCCGGGAAATCCGCATTTCGAGCACGGGGTAAGCCCCATCGAAACAGCTGTTTCGTAATCGGTATATTCTGTATTTTTACTGTTTCTTATATATTGGCATTCTCTTGTAAGATGCCATTTTTTTCCGTGTGCGGAATAATAAAGTTTAAGTCCGGCATAATCCTCCGCGGAATATGACATTTCTTCTTCAGGTTCCGAATCATCGTCAAATACGCTTTCGCCGCGGGTTATCTGCGCCGCATCCGGCAAATAATAATCAGAAACATCGAAAGACCCAGCCGACAAGACAAAAAGAACCGCAGCAAGAGCGGTATATGCCGCGCCTGCAATGAGATTAAATATCGATCCGGTTCTCTTTTTTGTATTTGTCATCTTATACTCCGAAAAGCTGTGTGCTCAGATACTTTTCGCCTCTGTCAGGAAAAATAACTGCGATGCGGCCCTTTTCGATCCGCTCCGCGACTTTTATTGCCGCAAGCATTGCCGCACCCGACGACATGCCAACAAAAATACCTTCTTCCGACACTATGCGTCTTGCAACTTCAAAAGCCTCTTCGGTATCTATCATTATATGTTCGTCTATCATTTCGGGCTTGTATATGGCGGGAACGATAGCCTCTTCCATGTTTTTCAGCCCCTGGATATAGTGCCCCTTTACTGGCTGAGCCTCTATTATTTTTATTCTCGGGTCGCTTTCCTTAAGTCCTGCCCCAACACCCATTATCGTGCCAGAAGTGCCCAGAGCGGAAACAAAATGCGTTATTTTGCCCTCCATCTGGTGCCATATCTCCTCTGCAGTCGTTCTGTAATGAGCCATTTTATTATAAATATTCGTAAACTGATCAGGATGGAAATATCTGTCCGGCGCAGCCTCGACTCTTCTTCTGCATTCGCATATTGCGCCGTCTGTGCCTTTTGAAGGGTCGGTAAGAATAACGCTTCCGCCGAACGCTTTGATCATTTTCTGTCTTTCTACCGATACCGCTGCGCTCATTACTATTTCAACATTATATCCGCGCACACGGCCTATCATTGCAAGGGCTATGCCCGTATTGCCCGACGTAGCTTCGATTATCGTGTCTCCCGGTTTCAGTTTACCTTCTGCTTCCGCCTGATCTACCATTTTAAGGGCGATCCTGTCTTTGATGCTTCCGGTCGGATTAAAGCCTTCAAGCTTTGCAAATATTTCAACGTTCGGGTTCGGAGAAAGGTGGTTTATTTTTACCATCGGCGTATTCCCGATCGTGGCAAGTATATCGTTATTCATATTAATATCCTCAGAATGGAAGGGTTCTGACAGTTTTTTTAATGCAGTCAGTTTTGCTGATTATACCGCATCGGTTTCTTTTTGTCAAGTACCGCCCTGAGATTTCTATTGACTAAAACGCCTCGTCGTGGTATAATCAAAGCAGTAAGAAAAAAAAAGGTGAAAAAAATGCCGTTTCCCGAACTATACTCAAACATACTTTTTGCCTGCATAACGGTTTTCTGCACCGTTATATCGTTAGCGTCAGTGCCGTTTTACAACACATTGCACAAAAAGGAGCTTCTGTCGGAAAAATTTCCGTCAAAAAAAGCATCTTCGCCTCTCATATATATTATCTGCGCCGTTTTCGGCGCCGCCGTCGGGGTATTATTTGCGCTGAAAGATATTGATATTGCGGATGTTTTTCTCGTTCTGATGATACCGTCTGCCGTAACGGTATCCGTATGCGACGCACTGAACGGGTTCATACCTCTTGCGGGGCTCGTTTTTTCGGGGATATGCGTTGTTTTAAGAACTGCCGCAGTCTGTTTTTCGGAAGGCTCAGCATGGCATCTTCTGACATTTTTTTCGGGCGCGGTTTTTGCCGTTGTTTTAATGTTTTTTATTAATTTTATCGCGAAAAAAACCGGGTCCGCACCGTCCGATATCGGACATATCGCGCTGATCGCGATCCTGTTCGCATGCGCGGGCATCGTTCCGGGAACAGCCATACTTGCCGCCGCCGAAATCGCCGCTCTGCTTTTTTATATCCTTCCCGTTTTTATTATTTCAGGAAAAAACGGCGAAGAAATAAAACTGTCGTCAGTATCATACCCTCTCGCGCCGTTCATGACCGTATGTTTTTATGCGGCTGCGGTCTTTGGGATATTCAGATAAATTCACGGATAACGGAATACGCCTTTATAAGCATTTCGATTGTCACAGCCGCGTTTGCGGGACTTGTTGAAGGCAATACCCGCGCTTTTATGCCGCATTTCGGTTCAACATATTTCGCATAAAGCGCGCCCGATGTTTTTCCGTTGGCAAAAACCGCTTTTATACCGTATTTTTCGATAACGGAACAAATATCGTTAGGCACAACGTTTTTTATGGAACTGTCGCTTGACCCGGATATTTCGCATGAAAAAACCGTATCCCACAATGCGATGCCGCATCTGTCGAGCATCGCTTTTTTTTCTTCGATCTTTACGGGCACGGGCAGATCGAATACTCCGGCGATAACCTGCCAGAATCTGTTTCTCGGATTTCCGTAATAAAAACCCGTCTCGCGTGATTTTACGGACGGAAAAGAGCCGAGAATAAGTATTTTCGGCTCACTGCCGATAAACGGCTCAAAAGGATGAACGATAAACATTTTTCTTTCAAACAATCTTTCTGTTTGCGCTCTGCGAGAGCACTTTAAGAATGCTTCAATATATACGGATATTGAACGCATCCTCTATGCGCAAGGCGGATCAATCGCCGCCGTGACTGTAATAATAATCTTCCGCTTCGTAATAGTCGAAAAAGTCGTCATAATACCAGTCGTAAAAATCTTCGGGACTTGAAAATCCGTCGACGCTCGGACTGTCATCGTCCGAACTGTTATCGTATGTTATTGTGGAACCTTTTTTGGGGGTGTAAGGGACCCACGGATCGTTTCTGTAATCCTTCACCTCTTCTACTATGCCAAACATACAATAGGCAACAAAAATAATGTTGCCGTCCTTTTTAAAATAATAGCTATTCCCTTTATGTCGTTCAGTCTTACCGAGGTATTTGCGCCAGGCGTAATAGGTACTCGTGGAGGACGGTTTGCCAAGTATAGTATCGCCTATTCTGGACTCATCCATTCCAACGAAGGGAACTCCGGTTTTGATTTTGATTTCAGTTTCCTGTTCTTTTTTTTCTCTCTCACGAGCAAGGTAATCATCATATTCTTTTTCGAGAAGCTGCATAAATTCTTCGCTTCCCTCAGGTGCGGTATAATAATAACTGCTCTTATACCATTTCAGTGCTTCTTGCATACGCCAGTGCGCCCAGTCGATGTATCCAACATTATACGAGTTATGCGCTTCGCAAATCAAAAGAAGGGCTTCCGTATCAAAAGGAGACTTTTTCTTTATTGTTTCAAGCACAGCTTTTGCCTGTTTATAATCGCCCTCTGCCATAAGGGATTGAGCTTTTTTATATGCCGATTCCAATTTTGAAGAACTGACTGCGCAGAATATAATATATGCGAATAAAGCCGCAAGAAGAAGCAGTCCGATCCAGACACCGGGATTGATCTTTGATTTATTATTCTGCTCCGTATTTTTTGATATAGTATTATCCATTCCAGCTTCAATACCTTTAATCATATTTTCTCTTTTTCAAAATATCTCGCATACTTCTGTTTATTTTAGCACATTTCAGAAAAAAAAGCAAGATTGCTCTCAGCATTTGCCCGGCAGGGCAAACATCATTTAAAAAAACGCCTTTTGTCGGTAGACAAAAGACGTTTTTTTGATGGCGGAGAAGAGGAGATTTGAACTCCTGCGCCGGTTTCCCGACCTACACCCTTAGCAGGGGCGCCTCTTCACCAACTTGAGTACTTCTCCGTATAATTGGTGAATATTTATTTTTTAGCTTAGTTATTATATCACAAAAATAACGGTTTTTCAAGTGGTAATGCCGTTAAAATGTTGAATAAAATGTGACATATCCCGCCGCAAAGGTGTTCATCTCACGAAAAAACGGCAGGAAGACGTTCTTCCTGCCGCTGTTTTGTTTATTTTGAAGCGTTTACTTTATATGTTTCTTCAAGAAGTCTTGTTAGCTCTATGCCGGCTTTCGTTCCGAATTCCTCAGGCGAAGGACTGCCGCTCAGGCAGACATCCGGGAACATGCAGATCGGTTCGGGCAGAGACTGGGGAAGAGCAGGAGTAATAAATCCGTTCTGATATTCAGCTGTCTTCCAGTTTTTGAACTGCACATTGCCGTCTGTGGATATCAATACGCCTTTCGTTCCGTGAACTTCTATTATATTCGGCGATGAATAAGACACGAAAGATGTTTCCGAAACACCCGTTGCCCCGTTTTCAAATTCTATCAGCGCAGCCGCGTTCTCATCGACAGGAGTGCCGAAAGGAGACGAATATATTGCGGCGTAGTTTTTCGGCTTACCGAGAAACATTGAAAGCAGATACATCGGATGGCATCCCAGATCCATCATAGCACCGCCGCCTGCCGCAGACTCGTCGAACCAGTAGGACGGAAGCCATTTGCCCGAGATCCCGTTATGCGCGTTTCGGATCCTTATGAGCGTGACATCTCCAAAATCACCGTTATCGATACATTTTTTTATAAAAAGAACATCTTTTCTGCATTTGTGGGGCATAGAAAGCATAAAAACTACTCCGTTTTTTTCCACGGCGTCCGCGATCGCAAGACAGTCCTCTACGGTAGTAGCCATTGCTTTTTCGGAAAAAATATGTTTTCCGGCTTTTGCAGCCTTTATGAGAACTTCTCTGTGCATTGTTGTGGGAGTGCAACAGCAGACCGCATCTGCATCACTTTGAGAAAGAAGAGTATCAAGATTTGCATAAAACGGAACGCCGAGCTTATTTGCCCAGTCTGCTCCGCGCACGGGATCCTCGTCCCATACGGCGCATATATTTACTTTGCCCGTTTTTCTGAGCATATCGGCATATCCGTCGGCATGAACATGCCAACGGGAAAGCATTGCAACATTCAGCATTGTGTATATCCCTTTCGATCGTTTTTATTTGATTATAACTTTTTACGAAGGTTTTGTCAATACCGCAGCACGGTGATCTCCGTATATTTTTTCATATCGTGCAGTTCTTTTTCGACCGCCCTTCGCAGTATATCGAGTTTTCTGTATACAGATGTCGGAGAAAACCAGCACTCAATTGAAACAGCGTTGACGTTTCTTCTTCCGTTCTCAAAAAAATAAGAAAATATTCTGTCAAATTCCGCCCTTGTTCCATCCCCCTCACTTTCGATTTTGAAAAGCGCGTTTTCGACTGCCTTTCTTTCGGGAAAACTCCGTACAGGCTTTTCGTAATATTTTCTGATAAGTTTTATGCAGTTTTTTCTGTATGCCGAACTGTTTTTCAGTGTTTTTGCTACCCCTTTTATAATAAAAAAATTTTAAACTACCTCTTGACAAATCACAAAAAGTGAGATATAATTGTCACACAAGTAGAATTATGTTAGAAGGAAATGGGAAAAATGACATTTGGAAACAAACTTCAAACTCTGAGAAAAATGAGACACATGAAACAACGTGAACTTGCCAAGGAGTTCGGCGTAGCACTAAGCACAATTGCCATGTGGGAAACAGCTAACAGAGCACCAAGCAAGGATATGATAGTCAAAATTGCCGATTATTTCTCGGTTTCTACCGATACACTTCTACGTGATAATATAGAGCTTGAATTTGATAGCAATAATAGTTTAAAGCACGATGCTCGTTTTGACGAAGAGATTATTTCTTTGAGAAATACCCTACATTCCCGTTCCGAAATGCGCGCGCTTTTTTCCGTTTCGAAAAGCGCAAGCAAGGAAGATATAGAAAAAGCAATTAAAATTATAGAGGCGCTGAAGCAGTTTTAAAATGGACGATATACATGTAAGGCTTTTAAAGCTTCCGTCGACCGTATACGGCGTGACCGTAAGAGACGAAAACGGAGATTTTAACGTTTATATCAATTCAAATCTTTCATCTTCCGCGCAGTCAAGGGCGCTTGAACACGAGATGAAGCACATTAAACGCGGAGATTTTTATTCAGACGAGTGCATAGAAACGCTTGAAGAAAACATGCCGTGATCAGACGGGGCGAAGCTTGCAAAGCTCCGTAAAGATCGCCGTGTCAAAATCACATTCATATCCGCATGGAATAGCTGCCGCTGAGATAATATGGTTATTATCAAGCGGCAGTTTTTTTCCGTAAATACGCAGAATTTTAAGGTATATATACCGTAAAAGCGACGCCGCTGAAAGGATCTGATCATCCGTTATGCCGTCGCCTTCAAAAAGAACGGAAACGGAATACAATGCAGCGTTGTCGCAACGGAACGCAACGATCCCTCTGCCCGAGGCATAGTAGTTTTTTTGTGTGGAAAGCGATGATGTTTCAAATACTTTCGAAGCGTCCGATAAAGACACATACTGTCTTACCGACCCGTCGCGAAAAATGACGAAATGAGGCAGTTCACAGCGCTTTTGCGTATCTATCTTTTTTGTTGCGGCGCCGAAAACAACAACGTCCGGCACACGGCCTCTGCGTCCCTTGCCTATAACCATATTATCGTCTTCCGTAATATTCAGAACGTATGTTTTTGCCGCATCTTCAAGGTATTCAAGCCTTTTTGCTCCGCCCTTTTCGAGGATTTCTTCGTCAGAGATGATTTCTCTCATAAAATATCGTTCCTTTTTAAAAATTTAATGATTGCATCCGTATATTTTTTCGTTTTCAAACGCATTTCCGGATATACGATATGAGGGATATAAAACCACTCTTTCCATGCGGTGTCCGAAACTTTCGTTTCAACAACGCCGTCGCCCCTTGCTCCGAGAGTGCATTCAATGACCTTGCCTTTGCCGACATACACGCCGACGTGATTTTTTTTGTATACGCCGAGTCCGGGAATCTCGGGCAAAGTGCTGATTTTACCTGTCTTTTCCGCTGCCCTTCGAAAGCTTTCAGAACCGAAATCCGTATTCGGATCGTAACGCAGCGATCTGCGGAACCCTCCCCAAAGGAAATTTTTTATCAATCCAGCGCAGTCACAGGCATAAACGTCTCCGTCAGAAACAAGTTTTTTCAGATATTTCCGTCTTGCGGTGCTGAATCGGTTCGGATACTGCGCCGTTTTTCTGGCGATCAGCGCTTCAGTGAGTTTCTGTCCGTAACAACCCCACATATACACGGTTTTTGCGTTTGCCATCTTTCTGCAGTTTTTTGCAAGTTCATAATTCGTCATTCGATCTTCCTTTCATCCTTTTCGAAAACATGTTATTTTCGCATTTTAATTTTTTTAGGCATAAATATCACGCATAGTGTATTTTATGCGCAAATAGTATCACAAATTGTAATATTAATCAATACGATTTTTCCTGTATCGTGAAATAAACCTGCGAAAACGTCTCCGTTTTCGACTTTTTTATGAAAAATAGGCATATTCTCTTCCAATCAAATAAATCTTGTGATATAATATTTAATTATATTAAAGCGTTAAAGCGGAAGAATTTGAAATTTCAGATAAAATAAAGCTTTTACCGAAAGGAACATAGACATGTCAAAGCTAACGATAGACATAAACCGCTGCAAGGGCTGCGGGCTGTGCGTTGAAGCGTGCCCGAAAAAACTGCTTGTGCTTGACAGCGAAAACCTGAACGATAAAGGGTATTCTCCCGCCGCGATGACAGACATAACAAAATGCATTGCCTGCGCTTTCTGCGCAAGAATGTGTCCCGATTGCGTTATCACGGTAGAAAAAGACTGAAAAGGAGAGACTTTAATATGAGCAAAGTATTGATGAAAGGCAACGAAGCGATTGCCGAAGCCGCCATAAGAGCAGGATGTCTGCACTTTTTCGGCTACCCCATCACCCCGCAGACCGAAGTGGCTGCTTATTTTTCAAAAAAGCTCCCGAAGCTCGGAGGAACTTTTTTGCAGGCTGAAAGCGAAGTAGCGGCGATAAATATGGTGCTCGGCGCGGCGTCTGCCGGCGTGAGAGCAATGACGAGCTCATCGTCGCCGGGAATATCTCTCAAAACCGAAGGCATTTCATATATCATAGGCAGTGACCTGCCCTGTCTTATAATCAACGTGCAGCGAGGCGGTCCCGGTCTCGGCGGCATTCAGCCCTCGCAGTCAGACTACTGGCAGGCAACAAAAGCTCCGGGGCACGGCGACGGACATCTCCTTGTTTATGCGCCCGACCGCGTGCAGGAAATAATAGAATATATATTTACGGCTTTCGATAAAGCTGAAGAATACCGTATGCCGGCGATGCTTCTTCTTGACGGCACGCTCGGTCAGATGATGGAGCCTGTATCTTTCGACGATATCCCCACACCCGTAAAACACGAAAAACCGTGGGCTACAAACGGACATAAAAACGCAAGAGAGCACAATATAATCAACT
Source organism: Oscillospiraceae bacterium (assembly GCA_902783255.1). Lineage (GTDB taxonomy): Bacteria > Bacillota > Clostridia > Oscillospirales > UBA644 > HGM12619. The sequence goes on from CACZQB010000003.1 coordinate 128,138, forward strand.
CGCTTTTCCTCAAACCCGAAGAACTTGAAATAAAGAACTTCGAGCGTTTTGAGCGTTATGCAAAAGTATGCGAAAACGAACAGAGATACGAAGAGTATATGACTGATGACGCAGAGATCATAATCGTTGCGATAGGCATTGCCGCAAGAGTATCGAAATCGGCAATAGACGATGCGCGCGCTGCCGGAATAAAAGTCGGTCTTTTGCGTCCTATCACGGTATTTCCGTTCCCGACAAAAGCATTTGACAAAATAAAAAACGACCCGAAAGTAAAGAGCGTGCTCACGGTAGAACTCAATATGGGTCAGATGACCGACGACGTAAAGCTTGCGCTTGAATGCAAAAAACCCGTAGAGCTTCTGAGACATACGGGCGGCATTGTTCCCACACCGAAAGAAGTGTTTGCAAAGCTTTGCGAGCTGAACGGAGGAATTAAAAAATGAGTATTGTTTTTCAGAAAACAAAAGGACTTACCGATGCCGTAACACACTACTGTCCGGGATGCACACACGGAATAGTCCACCGTCTTGTGGGCGAAGCGCTTGAAGAGCTAGGGATCATAGGTGATGCGATAGGCGTAGCGCCTGTAGGATGCTCGGTAATGGCATATAATTATTTTTCATGCGATATGGTCCAGGCACCTCACGGCAGAGCGCCGGCAGTTGCGACCGGTCTGAAAAGGTCTTTGCCCGACAACATCGTATTTACTTATCAGGGCGACGGAGATCTTGCCGCGATAGGAACAGCCGAAACGGTCCACGCAGCAACAAGAGGCGAAAATATTACCGTAATTTTCATAAACAATGCCATATACGGCATGACCGGCGGACAGATGGCTCCCACAACTCTTCCCGGTCAGGTAACTCAGACCACGCCGTACGGCAGAGACGTAAACTATTCGGGATATCCCGTAAGAGTCTGCGAAATGGTATCCACTCTTGACGGCGTTGCGCTGGCGCAGAGAGTTGCGGTAAACAACGTTAAAAATGTTATGGCGGCAAAAGCAGCCATTAAAAAGGCGTTTGAAATGCAGATAAACAAAAAGGGATTTTCAATTATCGAAGTTCTTTCAACATGTTCCACCAACTGGGGCATGACTCCCGTTGCAGCGATGAAATGGCTTGAAGAAAACATGATCCCCTACTATCCTCTCGGCGTTTACAAGGACAAGACAAAGGAGGCGGAATGATATGGCATACAATATTCTTTTTGCCGGTTTCGGCGGACAGGGAGTTCAGTTTGCCGCAAAGGTAACAACTTATTCGGGCATGATGAGCGGCAGTGAAGTTTCTCTTTTACCGAGTTACGGTCCTGAAATGAGAGGCGGAACATCTAACTGCGCGGTAAGAATAGACAACAAAATGATTGCCTCCCCCATAGTAAACGAACCGAACCTTCTTATGGCGCTCAATCAGCCGTCTTACGATAAATTTGTTGAAAAAGTCGAAGAAGGCGGCACGGTGATATTTGACGACAGTCTCATAAAAAGAACAGATGCAAGAACGGATATTTCAGTGTATCCCATACCGGCAACAAAGCTTGCGAGAGAACACGGTTTTCAGGGACTTGCAAATATGATAGCCCTCGGATATATGGCAAAAAAGACAGGTTTTCTTTCTCTTGACGTTCTGAAAGAAGGTCTTGCAAAAGCAGTTCCCGCAAGCAAGGCTGCCTTGCTTGGCAAAAACATCGAAGCCCTTGAATTCGGGTTCAATTATTGATTTCACACGGTTTTATACCTTTAAGGCGGTGATATAATGGCAATAAAAAATTCCGAGATCGCTCAACGACTTCGCGCAATCAGATTATTGTCCGACGTGGAAACGAGCGAAATGGCGCGTGTAACAGAGCTGACGGAAGAAGAATACATGAAAATGGAAAACGGTGAAGTTCCCATTCCGGTGAGCATTCTTCTGGATGTCTGCGACTATCTTAAAATCAGCATGACAGAGCTTCTTACAGGCGACACGGCAAAGCTTCACACATATTCGTTCGTAAAAAAAGGCCACGGGCTGGATGTTGAACGCACAAAAGGCTATAAATACAACAGCCTTGCATTCAATTTTATAGACAGAAAAGTCGAGCCTCTTCTTGTAACGGTTGACCCGAACGAGAACCAGGAAATCCATACGAATTCTCATACCGGCCAGGAATTTCATTATTGTCTTGAAGGAAGTTTTCTTCTGCAGATAGGCGAACATACAATCACCGTCTGTGAAGGTGACAGCGTGTATTTCGACTCGCACTACCCGCACGGAATGAAGGCATTGAACGGAAAATGTGCGAAAATCCTTGTTGTGACGATCTGAAAAAACCGCATATCGAAAGGTGATCGTACAAATGAATTTACTTAACAGATTCTGTTCTACGGAGTTCTCGTCTTACGAGGATTTCTACAACAATTTTAAAATAAATATTCCGGAAAACTTCAATTTCGGTTTTGATATCGTTGACGAATACGCTGCCCTTGCTCCCGACCAGAAAGCATTATTATGGTGCAACGACAAGGGCGAAGAAAAAACATTCACATTTTCGGATATATCCTCTCTTTCAGACAAAGCGGCGAATGTATTCCAAAAATACGGAGTACAAAAATCAGATACCGTAATGCTTATTCTGAAAAGAAGACATCATTTCTGGTACTGTCTTCCCGGTCTTATAAAGATAGGGGCGATAGCCATACCGAGCACGCACATGCTTACGGAGCAGGATATAGACTACCGTGTTGAAGCTGCGGATATAAAATACATCGTTTGCGCCAACGATAAAAATATTATCGGTCATGTAAAAAAAGTAACGGAAAAATTCTCCGGGATAACTGTATTCGTTACCGGAGGCAACGAAGGCGCGGAGGAATATATCGATTTTGATGCGGAACTTGCAGCCGCAGACGACAAAAAACCCGAACGCGTTACTCAAAACAACGATCCGATGCTCATTTATTTCACTTCCGGCACAACGGCGCATCCTAAAATGGTTCAGCATGTTCAGTATTATCCGCTCGGTCATATCCTCACGGCAGGATTCTGGCAGAACCTCAAAGATACCGACACGCATTTCACTCTTGCCGACACCGGCTGGGCAAAATGCGCGTGGGGCAAAATATTCGGGCAGTGGATATGCGGCGCATGTGTATTTGTTTACGATTATGACGACCGCTTCGCGCCGAACGATATCCTTCATGTTCTTTCAACAAAAAACATAACGACCTTCTGCGCGCCCCCTACCGTATACAGATTTTTAATAAAAGAAGATCTGAAAAAATACGATCTTTCAAATCTTCGCGCGTGTTATATCGCGGGCGAGCCGCTGAACGCCGTTGTATACGAGCAGTGGCTTAAACAGACAGGTATAGAGCTGCGCGAAGGCTTCGGTCAGAGCGAAAGTCCGGTAATAATCGCAACATTCCCGTGGCTCGATCCGAAACCGGGCTCAACAGGCAGACCGTCCCCTGTCCTCGGAATGCATCTTCTTGATGACGACGGCAACGATGTGCCCGTAGGCGAAGAGGGCGAAATATGTATTGATATTTCTCACGGCATACCTCCGGGAATTTTTCACGGATACAGAGCGGACGACGCAGCAACGGCAGGCGTTATGCATGACGGCTGGTATCATACAGGCGATATGGCATGGAAAGATGAGGACGGATATATCTGGTTTGTAGGCAGAAGCGACGACGTAATAAAATCAAGCGGATACAGGATAGGTCCTTTTGAAGTAGAATCGGCGCTCCTTGAGCATCCGGCAGTGCTTGAAACCGCAATTACCGCCGTTCCCGACCCGGAGAGAGGACAGATAGTTAAAGCAACGGTAGTTCTCGCAAAAGGCTACTCCCCGTCTCCCGAACTGACGAAAGAATTGCAAAACCACGTAAAGCGCGTTACTGCGCCTTATAAATATCCGAGAATAATCGAATATGTTGACGAATTGCCCAAAACGATTTCGGGAAAAATAAAGCGCAAGCAGATACGGACCGAGGATGCGAACAGAAAATAATGCATAAATGAAAAAAAACCGAACTTTATGCCGTTTCTATTGAAAAAAACGGCGAAATCGGTTATCATATCGTGCGTAAACGCAGATTCCGGCTAACTTCTAAAAATATAACTCACAATATACTATGAGGTGCGAAAGAAAATGAATTACAACAAAAAATGCGTCGAGGATATCGACGTTTCAGGCAAAAAAGTTCTTGTAAGATGCGACTTCAACGTTCCCGTCAAAGACGGCGTTATAACCGACGACAAGCGTATACAGGGCGCAATGAAAACTATCCGCTATCTTATGGATCAGGGCGCAAAAGTCATTCTTTGTTCCCATATGGGCAGACCCCACAATGTGCTTGACGCGGAAATAAAGCTTGACAAGAAAGAAAAGAAAAAAATCGAAGAGCTTCCCGCCGAAGAACAGGCTGCAGCGACCGCAGCTGCGATCGAAAAAGGCAAAAACGATATAACAAAGCTCTCTCTTAAGATCGTTGCGGACGATCTTGCAAAGAAAGGCGTTCCCGTAACGCTCGCTTCCGACGTTATCGGTCCCGACGCTCAGGCAAAAGCCGCTGCTCTCAAGAACGGCGAAGTCCTTCTTCTTGAAAACGTCCGTTTCCACGCAGCAGAAGAGAAAAACGATCCCGCATTCGCAAAAGCGCTCGCTTCTCTTGCTGAAATTTACGTAAACGACGCATTCGGTACTGCTCACCGCGCTCACGCGTCCACAGCAGGCGTTGCCGATTATCTGCCCGCCGTATGCGGATATCTTATTCAGAAAGAAATCGGCATAATGGGCAAAGCGCTCGAAGATCCCAAGAGACCTTTCGTTGCAATTCTGGGCGGCGCAAAAGTATCCGATAAAATAGGCGTTATAAACAATCTTATCGAAAAAGTCGATATGCTCATTATCGGCGGCGGCATGGCATACACATTCTTCCGCGCTCTCGGCAGCACAACCGGTTCGTCACTTTGCGAAGAAGACAAACTTGATCTCGCAAAAGGACTTATCGAAAAGGCAAGGGCAAAAGGCGTAAGCTTCCTTCTTCCCGTAGACAATATAATCGCGCGCGAATATAAACCCGACGCCACATTCATGAGAATATACTCCGATTCTATTCCCGACGGCTGGATGGGTCTTGATATCGGAGAAAAAACACAGGAACTTTTCGCAAAAAGCATTGCCGGCGCAGGCACCGTTGTATGGAACGGACCGATGGGCGTTTCTGAATGGGAAAACTTCGCATCCGGCACACGCGCTGTAGCGAAAGCGGTTGCTGAATCGGGCGCTATATCGATAATCGGCGGCGGAGACTCTGCCGCAGCTGTTGAACAGCTCGGTTATGCTGACAAGATGACTCATATCTCCACCGGCGGCGGAGCTTCCCTTGAATTCCTCGAAGGAATCGAGCTTCCCGGCATCGCATGCCTTCTTGACAAATAATTTTACCAAAACAAAATAAACTTCAAGGAATTATTATTCCGGAATTGATGTGATTCCTGATAATAATTCCTTTTATTAATTAAGGATAAGGTGACAAAAATGAATTACGAAAAAAGAAAAACCGTTATTGCCGGCAACTGGAAAATGAATAAACTGCCCTCTGAAACATACGACTACATAAAGGAAATCGCAGCAAAGACCGAAAACGCAAAATGCGAGGTCGTAGCGTGCGTTCCGTTTGTAAACCTCTGTCAGGCTACAGAAGCGGCAAAAGGCACACACGTTAAGATCGGCGCGGAAAACCTTCATTTTATGCCGAACGGCGCATATACCGGAGAGGTAAGCGCAGCAATGCTGAAAGATCTCGGCGTAGAATACGTTATTATCGGCCACAGCGAAAGACGTCAGTATTTTGCTGAAACAGACATTACCGTAAACAAAAAGATCACAGCTGCTCTCGAAGCGGGACTTAAGCCGATAGTCTGCGTAGGAGAACTGCTTGAACAGAGAGAACAGGGAATCACAGAAGAGATCGTTTCAATGCAAACGAAAATCGCGTTTGCGGGAATTGATAAAAGCGCATTTAAATCCATAATTATAGCGTATGAACCCGTCTGGGCGATCGGTACCGGCAAAACGGCCACAGCAGAGCAGGCGGAAGAAGTTTGCGGAATAATAAGAAACGTGCTCTGCAAACTTTACGACAAAGAGACCGCAGAAGGAACAACAATTCAATACGGCGGCTCTATGAACGCAAAAAACGCAAAAGAACTTCTTGAAAAATATGACGTTGACGGCGGACTTATCGGCGGCGCAAGCCTTAAATCCGACGATTTTGCCGCAATAGTAAAAGCAGCGGAATAAATCTTTACCTATTATGAATTATAAAGATTATTTTGCATCTCTGAAAGGGAAAAACGTAACGGTAGTAGGTTTCGGCGTAAGCAACCGTCCGTTTGTAAAAATGCTTTCCGAATGCGGCGCGCTTGTAACGGTCCGGGATAAAAAAGAACCCGAAAAAGAAATTCAAAGCGAATTTGAAGGCATAAAATTCATAACGGGCGAAAAGTATCTTGAAGATCTGAACGACAAGCTTATTTTCAAAACCCCGGGCATGCGCAGAGATATACCCGAATTTGAAGCGGCGGAAAAAAACGGAGCAAAAATAACGAGCGAAATGCAGCTTTTTTTTGAGCTTTGTCCGTGCAGAATAATTGCCGTAACCGGCAGTGAGGGAAAAACCACCACGACCACTCTTATTTACAATATACTCAAAGAGCAGGGGTACCGCGTTTTTCTCGGCGGAAATATCGGAACACCGCTTTTACCGCGCATTTCGCAAATGAACGAAAATGATTTTGTTGTTGCGGAGCTTTCATCGTTTCAGCTTTCGGATATGACTTCAAGCGCGGATACCGCAGTAATAACAAATATTGTTGAAGAGCATCTCAACTGGCACAAATCGATGGAAGAGTATATAGACGCGAAGAAAAACGTTTTTCGTTTTCAGAAAAAAAACGGCAGACTCATTCTCAACGCCGACTATGCCACAACGCTTTCACTTGCGCCGGAAGCTAACGGTAAGACTGAATTCTTCTCAATGAAAAAACCTCAGGAAAACGGTACTTTTCTGAACGAAAACGGTTTTATCGTCCATAAAGACAGGGCAGGTTCCGTTCTTCTTTTCCACAGAGATATAATAAAGCTTCCCGGAGACCACAATGTTGAAAATTTCATGGCAGCCGTATGTGCCACATGGGGTCTTGCGGATATTTCGACATACAGAAAAGTCGCAAAGGAGTTTTCGGGCGTCGAGCACAGAATGGAGTTCGTGCGCGAAAAAGACGGAGTAAAATACTACAACGATTCGATCGCGACATCGCCCACATCGGTAATAGCATGTCTGAAAAGCCAGACGCAGAGAATTATCACGATAAGCGGCGGTTCCGATAAAAATCTCGATTATTCCGCAGTAGCTCCGTATATAATCAAATATGTAAAGCATATGATTCTTACAGGGCAGACGGCTCAGAAAATATATAAAGCAGTCACTGAATGCGAAGGATACGATCCGGATAATACCGTTATAGAATTCGCGGACGGAATGGCAGACGCAGTAAAAAAAGCTCATGATTGCGCAAAAAGCGGCGATATCGTTTATCTTTCGCCTATTTCGGCGTCTTTTGACTGCTATAAGAATTTCGAAGAACGCGGAAAACATTTCAAGCAGCTTGTAAATGAGCTGTAAAATATAAATAGGAAAAAGGTGATAAAGTGACGGCAAAATTCAAGGATCTTGAGCAGATGCTGCTTGTTGAGTCCGAATGCGGCAATGAACGCGAATTTTCGGAATACTGCGCAAAACTGCTCGAACAGTACACAGGTCCCGAAAATATCAGCATTGACAGACTGAACAACGTTATAGCGTATATCGGCGACCGCACAAAGAAAAAAATCATGCTCACCGCTCACCTGGACGAGCTTTCCATGATCGTTACGGGTATTACGGACGAGGGGTTTGTAAACGTTTACCGTGTAGGAGGCGTAGACAGGAGGACTCTTCTTTCCGCAGAGGTCACCGTAGCGGGCAACGACGGTATTATATGTTCCACCCCTCCGCACCTTACAAAACCGGGAGAAGGCAACAAGGTTCCGGAATACAAAAATATCTATATCGATCTCGGCCTCAAGGCAGACGAGGTAAAAAAACGTGTTAAGATCGGCGACAGAGTAAGAATCAAAGCTCCCGTCACAGAGCTTCTCAACGGCAGATTCGCATCGAAGGCTCTCGACAACAAGCTTTGCTGCTTTGCAATTCTTACCGCGCTCAGAAAGCTGAAAAAGCTTATAGCTCACAATGAGCTTGACTGCTGCATAGTTGTGATGTTTGCGTCCGAAGAAGAAGTTGGCTCTCGCGGAGCAACCGTTGGCACATACGGTATAGAGCCTGACGAAGCGTTAGTGCTTGACGTAACATTCGCAAAACAGGCAGATGCTCCCGGCCACGGTCTAGGAGAAGGAGCCGTAATAGAGTTTTCGAGCTTTTTTGACAGAAAGCTTATGAAGGCTGTCGATAAGGCTGCAAAAGATCGCGGAATAAAGCATCAGTACGAGGCGAACGGCGCGGCATACGGCACGGATGCAGACACGATCCCGGTAATAGGCAATGGTGTAAGGACCGGACTTATTTCTATTCCCGTGCGTTATATGCATACGCCGGTCGAAGTAGGCGATATGGATGATGTTGAAAGCGCGGCGGATATTCTTGCGGCGTATCTGAGAACATATGAGATAGGAGGCGAAGAATAATATGAGCGAAAACGCAAATAAATACGATCTTCTTGAAAAGCTGTGCAATCTGAACGGATTGAGCGGCGAGGAAGACGAAGTTCGCGATTTTATAAAAAGCGAAATAGAAAGTTACTGCGACGAAATAATAACCGATAATCTCGGAAATCTGCTGGCTCATAAAAAAGGCAAAAAAACACCTCCGAAAACAATTATGTTTCAGGCTCATATGGACGAAACGGGCTATTACGTTAACGGTATAGACGATGACGGATGTCTGAAAATAGACTCCATTGGCGTCTCCACGAGTGTTACGCCGGGAAAGACGGTGCTTGTAAAAGCGACTGCCGGAGACGAGCCGAAAATGATAAAGGGCGTTATAGGAGTATGCCCGATACATCTTGCGTCAAACTCTTCCGAACTTCCGCAGATAAAATCTCTTCGTGTTGATATCGGAGCAAAGAAAAAAGAAGAAGCCGAAGGCAAGGTATGTCTTGGTGACAGCGTATATTTCAACGGTGAGTTCGGCAAATTCGGCGATTTCATAAAAGCAAAGGCAATCGACGACCGCGCAGGCTGTTTTGCCATGATAAGACTTATAAAAACCGAGCTTGAATATGACACATGGTTCGCATTTACGGTTCAGGAAGAAACGGGGTGCCGCGGATCAAAAGCGGCGGCGCACAGAATAAGACCCGATATTTCATTTACGCTTGAGGGAACAACGGCTGCAGACATAGGCGGTGTTGACGACGACGGAAAAGTATGCATTCTGGGCAACGGTGTCGCTGTTTCGTTTATGGACCGGTCAACGGTTTACAATCCGAGATTTATTAAAGCCGTTACGGATATCGCAGACGAAAAAGGCGTGAAATGGCAGATAAAAACATTTGTTTCGGGCGGCAACGACGCAGGCAACATTCAGCGATCGGCAGACGGAACGCTTGTTTGCACACTTTCCGTTCCGGTCAGATATCTGCACTCAAGAATTTCCGTATGCGCACCGCAGGATACAGACAGTATGTTTGATTTCTGCAAAGCCGTAAGCGCATCTATGGAAAATCTTTTCGATATCAATTAAGGAGATGACGACATGAAAGACAGTATATTCAATACAATGAAAGCTCTTAACGGCTTTGTATCGCCGTCCGCTCATGAACGCGAAGAGCTTGAATACGTAAAAAAAGAGATCGCTCCGTTTGCAGGTGAAGAAAACATCTGTTTTGACAAAATGGGTAACATGATCGCCGTTTTAGGCAAGGGCAAGGGCGAAAAAGTTATGTTTTCCGCACATTCCGACACATTGGGCTTCGTCGCATATTTTATAGATGAAAAAGGATTTGTTAAAGTTTCTCCTCTCGGCGGAATCAATACTCAGACCCTCAGAGGCAGGCAGGTAAGATTTACAAATGGCGTAAACGGTCTTCTTTGCTTTGAATCCGGCGATCTCAATATGAGGACCGCTTATGTCGATATCGGCGCATCTTCAAAAGAAGAGGCTGAAAAGCTTATTTCTCTCGGTATGGCGGCATCAGTTGTCGGTGAAGTGTTCAGAATGGGTACGGAAAACGATCCCAGGATAGTTTCTCCGTTCCTTGACGACAGAATAGCCGTAGCTATTCAGATAGAAGCTATCAAAAAGCTTTCGGAATGCGCAAATGAGCTTAAAAACGAAGTTTATTTTGTTTTCTCGGTTCAGGAAGAAGTCGGCATAAGGGGCGCTTCGACCGCTGCTTTCGGCATAGACCCCGTATACGGCGTTGCCATAGACGTTACGTCCGCAGCAGATACACCCAAATGCGACCCGATGAATATGTCTGTAGGCGCAGGCGCATGCATAAAATATATGGACGGAAGTCTTATCTGTTCGCCGAAGATGACGGAGTTTATGAACAGAGTTGCAGAAGATGCCGGAATAAAACATCAGACAGAAATTCTTCTTCACGGCGGAACGGACGCCGCTGCTATCCAGAGAACCCGCGCAGGCGTATATGCCGGCGGAATTTCGATAGCCACACGTTATATCCATACTCCAACCGAAGAAGTTTCTCTTGCGGACTGCGAATCATGCGTTGAGCTGATAGTTGCTCTCTGCAAAGAAGGATTTACATTCTGATGACGTTAAACGACATAAAACGGTTTCTTGACTGCCGCGTAAGCGATGTGGGAGCCGCAAAATTACCCGAGCCTTTTATGGGGCTCGGGTATGTGATAAGCTTATGCATAAAGCTTTCCGATCCTGTTGTTGAAACAATAACTGACAGACCGACGCACGCTTATTTCCACCACTACCGTTCGGTAAACAGAGCTCTTGACGACGCATCGCACGCACTCGGGTTGTATCTTCAGAAAAACGGATACGATTTTTATCCCGTAGCCGCATCTCAATCCGTAAACACCGACGGCAATCCGTTCAAAGGGGATTATTCGCACAAGCAGACAGCCGTATACTGCGGTCTCGGTTTTGTAGGACTGAACAATCTTTTTATCCATAATAAATTCGGACCGAGAGTCAGGCTCGCAACGGTATTCACAGACTGTCCCGTAACGGATAATCAGGCGCATGTAATGGATAAGAACGAATATACGGCATGTTCGCAGTGCGGCAGATGCATTAAAGCGTGTCCGGCTCAGGCGATCACGCCGAACGGATTTGACCCGAAAGCGTGTTCGGACTATATGAAAAAAGCGTTTCAGCTTATCGGCAGAGGTTCGGTATGCGGAATATGCATGAAAGTGTGCAGCGAGTATCACAAATAACGGTCTGTATTGACTTTTTGAATTTCGTGTGATACAATTAACGCAGAATTTGTTTTTTTGAGGTTTTTATGAAAAAAGTATATGCAGACAACGCCGCAACGACAAGAATTTCAGATGAGGCGCTTCTTGCAATGCTGCCGTATCTTAAAGATAATTTTGCAAATCCGAGCTCATACCATTCAGCGGGCAGAGAGGTCAGACTTGCCGTTGAAAACGCAAGACAGCAAACAGCATCTGTAATTGCCTGCGATAAAGACGAACTGTATTTCACTTCCGGCGGAACGGAAAGCAACAACTGGGCGATCAAGGGCGCGGCATATCTCAAAAAAAACATGGGAAAGCATATAATAACATCGAAAATCGAACATCACGCCGTTTTAAATCCGCTTAAATCACTTGAAAAGGACGGTTTTGAAATATCGTATATTGATGTTGACAAAAACGGTTTTGTATCTGTCGAAGCACTCGAAAAAGCAATCAGACCGGATACAGTGCTTATTACGGTAATGTTTGCAAACAACGAAACAGGAGCGATACAGCCTGTTGAAGAAATAGGTCAGATTGCAAAGGACCACGGTATTCTTTTTCACACAGACGCCGTATCAGCTTTCTGCCATATCCCTATAAACGTAAACACGATGAATATAGATATGCTTTCGTTTTCAGGGCATAAATTCAACGCCCCGAAAGGCGTGGGAGGTCTTTACATAAAAAGAGGGATCGTTTTACCCTGTCTTATCGACGGCGGCAATCAGGAAAATTCAAAACGCGGCGGCACCGAAAACGCTGCGGGGATAATTGCGATGGGGGAAGCGGCAAAAAATGCTGCGGCTGAAATGCAAAAAGAAGCGGAGCGTCTTTCAGAACTGAGAGAAAAGCTTCTGTTGGGACTTTTTGATAAAATTCCGGGTATTATAAGAAACACCCCCGAAAAAAACACTCTTCCCGGCACTGTCAACGTAAGTATTCCGTTTTGCGAGGGTGAGGCACTTGTTTTGATGCTTGACCTTAAAGGCGTTTATGCGTCGTCCGGCTCCGCCTGCATGTCCGGATCAAAAGATCCTTCTCATGTGCTTACCGCAATGGGACTCGACGAAAAAGCCGCTCACGGCGCGGTCCGTTTCAGTTTTGACAGATACACTGCAGAAGAAGATATAAATATAATACTTGACGTTTTTCCCGAAGCTGTAAGGAAGCTGCGCGCAGTATCACGCCCGTAAAAGAAAAAAAGAATCATAAAAGAGGTAATAAAATGCACAGAAAAGCATCAGACAGAGAAGTTGAGATACGCCCGAATATGAAAGGCGGAAAAGGCGAAGTAAGACTTCTGCATTCGTTTTCGGATAAAGAGCTTGAAAGTCCTGCAAGACTTTGCGCCGAAATAAACATTGAACCGGGCAATTCCATAGGAGTGCACACGCATGAAAACGAAGAAGAGATTTTTTATATTATCGAAGGCACGGCAAAAGCAAACGACAACGGTGAAGATGTAATTCTTACATCAGGCGATTCTCTTCTCACCGGCGGCGGCAGATGCCACGGAATAGAGAACATAGGGGACAAAACTCTTCGCCTTGTGGCAGTCGTAATTAGGTTTTCCTGATGGATCTGCTGAAAAAAGCGCTTGAGCTTCCCGAAAAGCCGGGCGTTTATATTATGCACAATGCCGAGGGACGGATAATATACGTCGGCAAGGCAAAAATACTGAAAAACAGAGTTACAAGTTATTTCAGAAACGGAGAACATACTCCGAAAACCGCAAAACTCGTATCTGAGGTCGCAGATTTTGACGTGATAATCTGCGAATCCGAGCTTGACGCTCTTTTGACGGAGTGCAGTCTTATCCGCCACCATTCGCCGTTTTACAATATTAAATTAAAAGAAGGAAAAGGATCCGGATATCCGTATATTCACCTTTACAAAGAAAAAATCGGAAACATCGAAGCGCCCATGCTTGAAATGTCTTTTCAGAAAACGGGCAACGGCAAATATTTCGGTCCATTCATTTCACGATTCAATGCGAAAAATCTTATAAATCTTCTGTCTGCGGCATTCAAACTGCCCAAGTGCGGCAAAAACAGTGCGCGGACAGACAAAGGCTGCATTGAAAAACAGATAGACAGATGCGCAGGCTGGTGCGTAGGCGATGTAAGCGAAGAAGAGAGAGATGCGGTATATGAAGATATCGTTTCGGTAATGTCCGGCAACGCCGACGAGCTTTATAACAGAACGAAAAAAGAGATGGAAGCTGCGGCTGAAAAACTCGAATTCGAAAGAGCCGCTCAGATGCGGGACAGACTTAGATCACTTTCTCTCATTACAGAAAAACAGCGGCCGATGGTCTCTCAGAAAAGGAATGCGGACTACATAGCATGCGGAGAAACAGACGGACACTGCGCCGTTTTCATGCTGAGGATACGCAACGGATATGTTATAGGCGAAAACTGCAATATCTTTTCCGAAAAAATGTCTTCCGATCTGCTGAGAGAATATATTGAAAGATTTTATACCGAAGAGACCCAGCTGCCTACAAAAATATATCTGGAACAGAAACACGACTGGATGACGCTCATAAACGAATGGCTTGGCGGCATAGTTACGACAGCGTCTTTCGATTCAGACAAAACGCTTCTTTCCGTTTCGAAAAAAAATGCGGAGGAACGCCTTTTGCAATTTGAGGGCAGAACAAAAAAAGGGCAGCGGATACAGCGCCTTTTCAATCAATTTATCGGTATCGACAATGTGCGCAGGACCGAGATATATGATATAAGCCATATTGCGGGCGAAGAGGTCGTTTGCGGAATGGTCGTGTGCGTTGACGGGAACTTCGAAAAGAAATCTTACAAACGGCTCAAAATAGGCAAAATGGAAGGATTTGACGATACTGCCTATATGTATGAAGCGATATCGAGGCGTCTTGCGAGATTTTGCGACGGCGATGAAAAATTTGCGCCGGCTCCCGACCTTATCGTGTGCGACGGCGGCAGCGGTCAGATCAACGCCGCGCTCCGCGCCATAAGCGACAACGGACTTTCGATCCCTGTTGTGGGGTTCAAAAAAGACAGTAAGCACAGAACAAAGGCAATCGCATTTTCAGACCCGTTTATGCCCGACAAGCAGCTTTCATCAGATCGCGAGGTGTTCGCATTCTGCGGCAGGCTGCAGGAAGAGGTCCACCGCTACGCGATAGAATACCACAGAAATCTTCGCGACAAGCTTACGCAGCAGTCACGCCTTACTCAGGTAGAAGGAATAGGCAAGGCAAAAGCGAAAGATCTTTTTCTCAGATTCAAGAGCGTTGAAAACGTTGCAAACGCAACCGTTGAAGAGCTTTGTGAGGTAAAAGGCATTTCACCTGTTCTTGCGGAACGTATAAAAGCTGAGCTTGCAAATAACGAATAAAAAAAGGACGCGAAGGGACACTTGCCGTATAGCAGGTGTCCTTTATATTCAGTAAAATATCAATGATTACTTGTTTTTTTAACAACGAATTGATAATTGATATGCGCGACATTACATGATATAATATGATCACACCGGTGAAAAAGAAAAACTTGGAGGTGCTTATATGCAACTTGAATTAGGGCAAAAAATACGTGAACTCCGTCATCGTGACGGACGCACACAGGAAGCTCTTGCGGACGCTTTGGGCGTAACTTCGCAGGCGATCTCGCGCTGGGAGGCGAACGGTGGTTATCCTGATATGGAGATGATACCCGCAATAGCAAACTATTTCGGCGTATCGATTGACGAGCTTTTCGGATATGAAAACGACCGCGAACGAAGGATCGACGAAGCCGTAAAACACATATATGATATGAATTCCAAAAATAACGGCGTGAACATAAACGTTGACGAATGTGTTGAGCTTGCCCGCGAAGCTCTCGTTGAATTTCCGGGCAACGATAAGGTCTTATGCTGCCTCGCCGCCGTTCTCTATACCGCCGGATACGTAAAATACGGCGAATATCATCTTATGGACGAAAAGGGGTATGACGTTTACGACGTTGAAACGCACCGTGAATACGCGGAGTGGCGTGAGGCGATAAAGATTTATGAAAAGGTATTGCCTAACCTTAAGCTCGGAGAAATGCGGAGCAGAGCGGTTTGCGAGCTGACGCAGCTCTATCTCAACACGGGTGAGCACGACAGAGCGCTTGAGGTCATTTCCTCCGCCCCCGATATATACGGTTCGCGTGAATTTCTGCAGATAAACGCATGTGACGGCGAAGAACGTGCAAGAGCGTATTCCGAAGCGCTCATTAAAACAGTTCAGGCAAGCGCAGATCTTATGGTACATACTGTTATAACATATAAAAGAAACATGGCGATCGAAGATAAAATAGACTGCCTAAGATCGGCGATAGGTATTTATGATCACGTTTTTACCGACGGTAACTATGGATATTTCAATAACTATATTTCAAGGATCTATACACTGCTTTCGGTTTACCTCTGGCTCAACGGCAGACACGACGAAGCTTTCAAAGCTCTCGACGACGCGCTTGAACGCTTCAGAAAATATGAAAAACAAGAAGACGCTTATTATACGGCGCCGTTAGTGCATCTAGTAAAAGCAGGGTGTAAGCCGAACAAAGAATATCCTCATACAACCGCATACTCGCTCGTGGAAGACTGGCCGTGGTGGTCTGTGCCGGAAAACGATTACGTCAGACCGCATATCCAAGCCGACCCGCGTTGGGATGAATGGGTAAAAAAGACAAAAGAATAACCGATTAACGCGTGAGGCGGGGAGCAATCCCCGCCTCACCGAGCAAAATGCGCTTTTGATGACCGCAGGTTGTCAAAAGCGCTTTTGCGTTAGTTTCGCGATAAACAGCACGGATCAGATATCTTTTAAAGCTAAGTGTAAAAAATCGGGACATCTACTCTATCGCAGGTGTCCGAAATGCGTCCTTTTTTAGTGATAATTTTCAGCCGAAATAATTCCCGTTTTCGGAAGTCTGGTCAAAAATAACGCTCATATACGGCACACAGTTCAAAAGAAGTTCGCCGTTATCGTAAACCACAACGGAGTTGTCCGCTTCTTTTGACTGGTAATACGAGCAGTTTATCTGCGCTGTTTTGTCCGAAGAAAAAACAGCAAGATATTCGCCTTCATCAAGCGTTCCGAAACTTACGGCGAGCGCTGCGCCGTTTTTGTAGTCCGAAAATTTCACATTGGCAAGCTTTTTACCCGAAAGAGTCGTCGGATAATCAGTATCAAACGCATAAAGAGATATTTCAATATCGCTTTTTCCGTCGGTCGAGCAGATTATATCCATACCAGAAAAAGGCAAGAGCGCATCGAAATAAACTGCGACAGTTCTGTCTCGGTTCAAAGTCAGCTTTGTGGGTATCTGATCTTCTTCGTATATTTTTACGCCTTCGTATGCGCGGTCCTCCGGTTCTTTGTGACTTGAAAGCCATTGAACAGTAAAAACG
Organism: Oscillospiraceae bacterium; assembly: GCA_902783255.1. Classification (GTDB taxonomy): domain Bacteria; phylum Bacillota; class Clostridia; order Oscillospirales; family UBA644; genus HGM12619. The sequence continues at coordinate 145,064 of CACZQB010000003.1, forward strand.
ATACCCGCAATAACTGCGGCTGCGGCAATAAGAATAACAAATATCGTAAGCACGGTATCCGCCACTTTATATTTATTCATATGTTTCTCCGTATTAATATTGAATAATAAAAGTATATCATACACATTATTCGTTGTCAAGAGATGAAAAAGAATAAAAAAAATCACAAATGTTTTAATTTTTTTTATCCTGGGGGATTGAAATTTTATTTAAAATATAGTATAATAGAAAAAAATATATCGATTATCAGTTTTTTGGAGGTTATATTAATGTATTCTGCAGGTGATTTCAGAAACGGTCTTACCTTCGAGATGGAGGGTGCTGTTTATTCCGTAGTGGAATTTCAGCATGTAAAACCGGGTAAAGGCGCCGCATTTGTTAGAACAAAGATAAGAAACGTAGTTACGGGAAGCGTAGTTGAAAGAACATTCAGCCCCACAGAAAAATTCCCTGCTGCTTTCGTTGAAAGAAAAGATATGGAATATCTTTACAACGACGGCGAGCTTTATTATTTCATGGATACCGAAACATACGAACAGATGCCCCTTAATGCGGATATTCTTCCCGACAACTTCAAATTTGTAAAAGAAAACACCATCGTTAAAATCCTATCCGTAAAAGGCAACGTATTCTCGGTTGAACCTCCGTTCTTCATGGATCTCAAAGTTACCGAAACAGAGCCTGCCGTCAGAGGCGATACATCAACGAACGCTCTTAAATATGCAACGCTTGAAACCGGTGCGGAAATCAGAGTTCCGCTCTTTATCGAAGAAGGCGAAACGATAAGAATAGATACAAGAACAGGCGAATATCTGCAGCGAGCATAACGGAAAACTATCATGAAAAAAAGCGACGAATTTATCGATCTTTCGAAACGATGCCGCGAAATGGAAGAAAGCGGCACGCTTTCCGGCGATGCACTTGCACTTGCCACATCTCTTCTTGATACTCTGAATAAAACGGAAACGCGGCTCGGCGAAATCGAAGACCGCCTTATGAAGCTTGAAGATTTTTCGGACATAATAAGTATGGATATCTACGATATTCAGTCACTTCTGCTGAAAAAAGCGGACAATATCGAAGATGATACCTATGAAGATGAACAAGAGCACGAACACAGCCATGAGCATCATTGCGACGAATGCGACTGTGAAAAACACGAAGAAGATGACGAAGAAGAAAACGAAGCATCATTCGTCCGCTGCCCGTTCTGCAATACGCTTATTTTTATTCACCCGGACGACGAAGAACTCTCCTGCCCGTTTTGCGGAGAGAAATTTCTTAAAAGCGATATTGAAGAACAGTGATCAGATAAAAAATGAACCGACCGTTCCGGTCGGTTTTTTTTATTCTTCAAGCAGATCTTTAAAAAAGTTTTCGTTGCCCTTATAAGGCATTTCAAACATCAGACAGCCGTATTCGGGGTAAGTTGCGATCCCCGGCTGCATAACAAACACCATTGCGGTATCTGTAAGGTAAAACTCGGTTTCGGGCAAAGCCTGATTTATAATATCCGTATACCCTTCCTTGAACCTTTCCGGAAATTCATCCGCCACTGAGGAATAGCCGAGAAAGATTATCTTCATCGTGTCCTCCGCGGACGATGAAATAACTTCGTTTGCATAGAGCGCCCTCATTTCCGTCATATCGTATACGTCGGCATATGTTTCTTCACCCTTGAAGTCTTCATATTCTTCGGTATAGTCGCGTTTTATTGAAAGATATCCGTTTTTGTTGAAGGTTACCGAACATTGCTGATAAAAAAGATATTCCTCAAAGCTTTCCGGGTCTGCTTTGTATGCTTCTGCGGCTCTCTCGCCGAAATCGTTTATAACCGCATTTATATAGTCGTCTGCATTCTGACGATACATTTCGTTCAGAACATCGATATCCGCGTTTTTGTCCTGGTCGTCTATTACCGGGTATTCCGCGCTTATATAGATAATCTCCATGCCGTCCTCCGCGGTATACGAGCGGTATGCGGTCTCGATCTCAACAGAGTAAGGCGTTTTTTTCACTGAATCGATTTCTTTTATCTCACCGTCACCGCATCCCGAGGCAAGAATAAAAACAAAAACCATCAAAAAAATGAAATATTTCTTCATTATATCCTCCGCTTTAATTATACGGATAAATTATATCATTATTGAATTCAAATGTCAATAGAAAAACACCGTATGATTTATATCTGTAAAAATGTGATAAAAAACACACGGCGTCTGAAAAGACAGAGAGCGATCGGGATCAGATAATTATTGACATACAGAATATAGAAAGAGCTCACCGGAACAGAGAGTTCTTTTATTATGTAACAAATAGTTCACGTTTTGTTCATTTTTTTATTTTTCCAATTATTGTTAACATACTTGACAAATTGCTCAATATCGTATATAATTAAAACGCAATTAATATCAGTCGGAAAATCCGACCGGTAAATTTTTAGGAGGAAAAACATGAAAAAACTTTCACTGGTTCTTGCTCTTGTGTTTGTTCTTTCCATTGCTTTCTCTGCAGTTTCTTTCGCTCACGTTAACGGCGTAAGAGAGCAGTATGAATGGACAGTTCCCAAGATCAACCCCGAAAACCCCGCTATCGTATTTGACGGCGATGTCGATCTCGAAGGCGAATGGTACGGCGCTGTTCTGGTACCCCTTGATGCATCTGCAAACAGCTCCACTTATGATGAAATCACCCTCTGGCCTCAGGCTGTATGGAGTGGTAACTTCAACTTCGACGCATTTGATGATATGCCCGATCAGTACAAAATCACCATCAACACATACTTCCTTTGGGACGATGCAGGTCTCTACATCGCTTCCACTTGTGACAACCTCGTTGCTTTCAACGGCCTTCTGAACACTTCCGAATATCTCAAATATTACGAAGGTGCTGTAGGTGTTGCTGATGCTTACGAATACACAGGTATGTCCGCTGACGCTTACGAACCGATGATCTATCGTTCTGACGATGATGCTGATGACGCCGGTTACCTCTGGCCTAGCTTCTGGATCGGTACTGTTGACGGCGGCGAAGCTTGGGCTGACTATGAAGTTACTTCTTCTTCCGCTTACGCTACCACAGGCTGGAAAGACGGCAACCCCGATAAAGACAACTCTATAGCTAAGAGAATCCACAGCATATCCAAAATCAGCGAACCCGATGCTGACGGCTACCGTCATTGGGATCTCGAAATATTCCTCCCCTGGGACTACATCAACAGCCAGAACCAGGATGGAACAAACGTTAAGATTACAGACCTCGGCCAGGCAGGCGACTCCTTCAGAATCGGTGCTATCTGGGCTGTAAGAGATGCTGACTGGGAAGATGCTTCCAACACAGCAGGCAAACGTGTTCGTATTTCTCAGACAATGGGTTGGGCTCAGCCTGACTTCTACTCTCTCTCTGCTACACCCGCTGAAAAATCCTCTAAACAGGTAGAAGCTCCCGCTACTGAAGAACCCGCAGCTACTGAAGAACCCGCTGCTACAGAAGAACCTGCAGCTACTGAAGAACCCGCTGCTACTGAAGAACCGGCTGCTACAGAAACCGTAACTCCGGCTCCCACAACAACTACCACCACCACTAACACCAACCCGAAGACTGCTGACGTAAGCGTTCTCTTCTACGCTCTCGCTGCTGTTTCCGCTATCGGTGGTATCTCCGTATTCAAGAGAAAATAATCGGTTAAGATTATATAATTGAATATACAAAGAACGGTCCTTTCGGGGACCGTTCTTTTTTTGTTTTTAATCTTGACAAATCACGTCTGAAAGTGATATAATCAAACAAAAACGGCAGGGCTGATATGGAAAAGATAATAACTACTGAAAACGCTGAAAAAATATACTCCGAAATCAAAGATTTGCCTATAATAGACTATCACTGTCATCTTAGTCCGAAAGAAATATACGAAAACAGGATTTTCGGCGATCTCGGTGAAATGTGGCTTGCGGGAGATCATTACAAATGGCGTCTCATGCGTTTTTACGGCATAGATGAAAAATATATTACCGGCAAAGAAACGCCGATGAAGGAAAAATACGAAAAATTCGTTGAAGCCGTATCCACGGCATACGGAAACCCGATACAGGACTGGTGCGCGCTTGAACTTGATCTTGTTTTTGGCATAAAAAAGAGACTTTGCAAAGAAAACGCCGAAGAAATATGGAATGAGGCAAACGAAAAGATCAAAAAAGACGGACTTTGCCCGAGAAAAATGTTTGAGATGTTCAATGTGGAATATGTTGCAACGACAGACGACGTATGCGACAGCCTTGAATACCACAAACTGATACGTGAAGATAAAACGCTTAAAACGAAGGTCGTGCCGTCATTCAGAGTTGATAAGCTTGTTGTTTTTGACGAAAACTATCCGGATTATATAAAAAAACTTGCGGCAGTAAGCGGAATTGATATCGACTCGCTCGATTCGTTTGAAAATGCGGTCAGAAATCGTATGGACTTTTTTGTTCAGAACGGATGCAAATTTTCGGATGTAGGGATACAGGGCTTTCCGAATATTATTGCCGAAAGAAAATGTGCGGAAGAAGCGTTCTTTAAGATAATAAACAAAAAACCCCTTTCCGCAGATGAAGCGGAGGGGCTGCAGGGTTATTTATTCGTATTTTTAGGCGAAGAGTATGCAAAAAGAGGCATGATAATGCAGCTGCATCTCGGGGCAAAAAGAAACAGCAACACGAAAATGCTTGCAACCATCGGGCGCGACAGCGGCTTTGACTGCGTGGGAAGCCCGCTTGATATAAACAGCGTAACAAATGTTCTTGACAAAATGTATACAGACGGGAATTTGCCCCTTACGATAGTTTACACATTAAACCCGACTATGTATTATGAGCTTATAACGATGTGCGGAGCGTTTCCCGGCTCCGTAATAGGCGTGCCGTGGTGGTTTTGCGACCACAAAAAAGGCATTTTCGAGCTGTTTGAAACGTTTTCGGCGCTCGGTCACATTGGTGCGCTTTTCGGCATGCTCACAGACAGCCGCAGCTTTCTTTCATATGTCCGTCACGATTATTTTCGCATGATACTCTCGGAATATCTCGGCAGATTCGGAGACGGAAAAGACGTTATCGAAACGGCGAAAAAAATCTCATACTTCAACGCTGCCGGTCATATACTGAAGTAAGAACGGAAATTGCGCAGATCGGGGCAGTGACCGCACGCAGGATCCGTTTGCCCATAGAAACAACGTTTATTCCGTTTTTTTCGGCAATTTCAGCTTCAATATCGGTAAATCCTCCCTCGGGGCCTACGGCAAAAGCCGCACTTCGGGGGAGATCGTTTTTTTCTATAACGTCAAAAAACGGAGTTTCTGCTTTTTCATGAAAGAACAGCGGAAGCTCGGACGCTTTCAGCAGATCTATCATTTTCTCAAACGATACGCCTGTCACAATTTCGGGAATAATATCTCTGCCTGACTGCATCGCCGCCTGACGCGCGATCTTAATGTATTTTCCGTCCTTTTCACGGTCTTTTGCTATGCAGTTTGAAGATGAAAACAGAACTATCTTCGCAGCGCCAAGCTCTGTGGACTGTCTGATAACATCCTCGCAATTGCCGCCTTTAAGCAGAGCGATACATGCTGTAATACAGATTCGGGGTTCGTTTTCAAAAGGGCGGACGGACAGGATCTCAAATATCGCAGAGCTTTTTCTCATTTCGGTCAAAACTGCTTCATAAGCTGTTTTTTTGCCGTCGCTCACATTTATTTTCTCGCCGTTTTTTATCCGTAAAGCGTGAAGATGCTCAACATCTTCACCGGTAACGGTAATAATATTCCCTTCAATATTCTCCGGCGGAACAAAAAGCTTATGCATTTTTCTTTCTCACAGCGTCTGTCATTTCAAGTCCCGTAGAATAATCAAGCTGCCGCGGTTCATACTCCTCATCCTCTTCGCGCTGACGGGTCATAAGAGTATAATCCCACGAAGGAGCATGCGCGTCTTTACGCCACGGTCTGTTCTCCCAGTAATAACCGCGGAAAGGATCTCTTGTGCGATTCATATTTTCAAGCAAGGCATCATGAAGGATATCTCTTACGGATGAATATTCTTCTTCCGATATAAGATTTCTGTTTTCTGCGGGATCGGTATCGAGATCGTACAGTTCGTCTTCGGAAAGAAGATTTACAACGAGCTTATATCTGCCGTCAAATACGGCGCGCATAGGCTGAAAACCGCCGAAACCGTCATGGTCTGTTTCATATCTGCCGAATTCGATAAATATTTTATCATTTACGCGCTTTCCGGGGTTTTCGATCGACGGGAGCAGACTTTTTCCGTCAAACGCTTTGGGTATTTCAAAGCCCATGATATCCATAATCGTCGGCGCGATATCTATATGAGATACGGGATTCGGGTCTACTACACCTTTCGGTATACCGCCGCCTCTGATGATAAGCGGTATTCTTGTGATCTCATCGTATGCGGCAGGGCCTTTGGCGAAAAGAGAATGAGATGAAAGCATATCTCCGTGATCGGAAGTGTAAATGATCACGCAGTCGGGCGCGTATTTATCCGCCGCGGCAACAACTCTGCCTATTTCTTTATCTATGAATGTGTTGCAGCCGAAAAACCTCGGCGCGCAAAGACGGATATTCGATTTATCCTCTTTATTTCTTCCGTTTGCCCAGACTTTCTGATGTGAGGGCTTGTTTTCGAGAGTGTCGTATATATTTTCGCTTTTGGGAAATTCGAAATCGTTATACATGCTTCTGTATGGTTCGGGGCAAAGCGACGGATCGTGAGGTTCGTCGTATGAAACAACAAGGAAGAAATCTTCATTTGCGTAATTGTAAAGAAAATCTATCGCTTTATCGGAACATTGATGACCGTATGTAAACTCCGTCGAAATGCCCTCCGCGCCGTTTTGGCGTGATTTTTTTCTGTCTTCCTCCGACATTCCTTCAAGATAATTACGCATATCAAACCAATATCGACTGTCCCAGCCCACAGGGGCTTTGCCTAGTCCGAAATAATCGCTGCCGTCAAGATGCCATTTTCCGACAAACGCCGTGTGTATGCCTTTATTCTGGAGTCTTTCGCCGAGAGTGTGAACGTTGTCTGCCATACCTTCAAGATTGGACCAGCATCCCGTAGAATGAGGATATCTTCCGGTAAAAATTCCGGCGCGGGCAGCCTGACAGACGGGTTGAGTGGTATATGCGCGGTCACAGCGAATACCGTTTTCGGCAAGGCTGTCGATATTGGGAGTGAGAAGTCCGGTGTTTTTGTAACATCCCACCATATCCCAACGCTGAGAATCGGTCATTATAAGAATAACCTTTCTGTTTTTCATCGGAGCTTCATTCCTTTCTTTTATCGATTTTCCGAAGTTTTTTCGTCTTTCAGCAGTTTGTATTCTATTGAATCTATCAGCGCTTCCTGAGACGCTCTGATTATGTCTATCGAAACGCCTACAGTGCTCCATACGTCTCTGCCGTCTGTGGAATCGATCAGTACCTGAACGGTCGAGCCGGTAGCCGAGCGGTTGTCCATCACGCGGACCTTGTAATCTATAAGCTGAACCTTATCAAGCGAAGGGAAGAACGGACGCAGCGCCTTGCGGAGCGCCTCGTCTATTGCGTGCACCGGACCGTCGCTTGTTGTTGCGGCGATCTCCTTCTGATTGTCAACGCGAACCTCGGTGAAAACATAACTCTTGCATTCTTCGCCGAGCTTTGCCTCGCTTATCAGTTTATACATATCCACCTCAAAATGCGGCGTATACATGCCGAGCATTTTTCGTATAAGCAATTCAAAGGACGCCTGCGCAGCTTCATATCTGTATCCGTGAGCCTCTCTGTCTTTCATGGCGGCGAGCAGCATATCAACTTTGTCGGAATTCTTATCGATATCGGGAACAACGCGCCTTATTATCGGCATGATCGCGCTTTTTCCGCTGATTTCCGAAAGCAGTATCGTTCGCTTGTTGCCTATGAGCGAAGGGTCGATATGTTCGAATGTAGCAGGATTTTTAAGGACCGCGTCCGCATGTGTTCCTGCCTTGTGCGAAAAAGCCGCGCGGCTTATATACGGCATACCCTGCGTGGAAATATTCGTTATCTGCGCTATTGCCCTTGAAATACCCGTCAGGCTTCTAATTTTTCCCTCGGGCAAAACATCAAAACCTGATTTTATCTGAAGATTTGCTATAAGCGCCGCAAGATCGGCGTTTCCGCATCGCTCCCCTATCCCGTTAATAGTGCCCTGAATAAGTTCCGCGCCCTCGTTCACCGCAGAAAGAGCGTTTGCAACAGCAAGCGCGCAGTCGTTATGAGTATGTATGCCGAGTCTTACCGAAATATGATTCTTTACATCCCCGACCGCTTTTTCGATATCTTTCGGAAAAGTTCCTCCGTTTGTATCGCAAAGCACGATTTCATCCGCTCCGGCGTTCTGAGCGGCTTCAAGGACCGCGAGAGCATATTCACGCGAAGAAAGCCATCCGTCAAAAAAATGTTCGGCGTCAAAAAAAGCATATTTCCCTTTGCTTTTGAGATATTTTATACTCTCTGAGATCATACGCAGATTTTCTTCATTTGTTGTTTTCAGCACATCCGAAACATGAAGATCCCACGCTTTGCCGAATATTGCACAGCAGTCCGAATAAGACGACAGAAAAGAAAGAACGGAATCGTTTTGCGGCTGTACACCGACTTTCACAGTGCTGCCGAAAGCAACTATTCTGGAATGATTCAGCTTCATATTTTTCAGTTCTTCAAAAAAGCCGTCGTCATACGGGTTATATACGGGATTATCAACTTCGATAAAATCAATGCCGAGAGAATCAAGCAGCCGTATAATATTCAGTTTATCATTTTTTGAGTAAAATACGGTGTCTGACTGTGCCCCGTCTCTCAGCGTGGTATCATATGTAAAAATTCTCATAAATTCACCTTTTGAGAAAAAAGAATTGTCATTTCAAAAAATCATCCACGATAACATTATACAATATTCATACGGAAATGTCAATATTCGCACGTAATAAAGAGAATTAAGAAAAAATTCGCTCTCGGTCAGTTTTCAAATCGCAAAACATAATAAATTATTGTTGACTTTTACTTTTATATGTGTTAAAATGAAGAAAAAATATTATAAAGGAAAGAATAATATGAAAAATATCGATTATTCCGCCATCCCGGCATACGAAAAAAAGCAGGAGCAGTTTCTTGACGATATAAACTCACTTGGAATAGTTTTTTCTCATAAAAAAACAGGCGCAAGAGTATGCGTTATATCAAATGACGACCCAAACAAAACGTTTTGCGCCACATTCAGAACACCTCCCGAAAACAGCACGGGCGTTCCGCATATAATCGAGCATACCGTTCTTTGCGGTTCTGACGAATTCCCTGCAAGAGACCCGTTCATGCAGCTCGCAAAAGGCTCTCTGCACACGTTCCTCAACGCAATGACGTATCCGGATAAAACTCTCTACCCTGTTGCAAGCTACAACGACAAAGATTTTCAGAATCTTATGCACGTATACCTTGACGCGGTATTTTTCCCGAATTTACATAAACGCAAAGAGATTTTCATGCAGGAAGGCTGGCATTACCATCTTGAAAACGCAGAAGATCCCATCGAAATAAACGGCGTTGTTTACAGTGAGATGAAAGGCGCGATGTCGTCTCCCGACAGCACGGTTTTCGACGAGCTTACAGCCGCTCTCTATCCCGACGGCACATACGGCGTAAATTCCGGCGGAGATCCGGATGTCATACCGTCGCTGACATACGAATATTATACGGACTTTCACAGAAGATATTATCATCCTTCAAACAGTTATATTTTCCTTTACGGAGATATGGATGTTGTCGAAAAGCTCAACTGGATAGACGAGCATTACCTTTCACGTTTTGAACGGCTTGATATAGATTCTTCGATCAGGATTTCAGAACCGTTCGAAAAAATGAGAGAGACCGTAAAAAAATACTCTATCGCCGAAAACGACGATGAAGATGGCAAAACATATCTCGCTTTCGCATCCTCCTGCGACGCTTCTCTTGACAGAGAGGAACGCGAGGCATGGGAACTGATAAGCGAAGTTCTGCTTGATATGCCCGGCGCACCGCTCAAACAGGCGCTTCTTGACGCGGGACTCGGTCAGGATATTTACGGAGGATTTGAAAACAGTCTCCTCACTCCAGCTTTCCTCGTTATCGCCAAAAATGCGAAAAAAGAAGACAAACACCGCTTCAAAGACATTATTTTCGAAACGCTCGAAAAGATCGTGAAAGAAGGACTTAATGAAAAAGCGCTTCTCGGCGCGGTAAACAGTGCGGAATACCGTTGGAGAGAATCGGATTACGGCGGAACGTCAAAAGGCATCTACTATGTTATAGATATGCTTCAGACCTGGCTTTACGACGACGACAAGGTATTTGATTCACTCAATAAAAACAGCCGCTATAAACATCTTCGCGAACTTATAGGCACAAGCTACTATACAGATCTTATCAGAAAACGTATACTTGCAAACAATCACGCCGTTCTTCTTTCTCTCGAACCTGAAAAAGGTCTTACGGAAAAGAAGAATGCGGAGCTTGCGAAAAAACTTGCCGACTATAAGGCAACGCTTTCAAAAGACGAGATCAACGCGATAGTTGAATCTACCAAAAAACTTATCGCATATCAGACAGCGGAAACAACCGAAGAAGAACTTGCGTGCATTCCTTCGATAGAAAGAACAGACATTAAGCGCGAAGCGGAACCATTCTCTAATATTGAATTCAATCTTGCAGGATTCCCTGCCGTCAGCCATAAATATGAAACGAACGGTATAACATACCTTAAGCTTCTCTTTGACGTCGGTCCTGTCCCCACCGAAAAGCTGCCTTATATAAGCTTTCTTGCAAGTGTTCTCGGTCAGATAGATACCGCAAAGCACACTGCAACAGATCTTTCAAGCGAAATAAAGATCCATACCGGCGACGTTTCGTTCGGAATCGCAAACTACAAGCTTTACGGTCAAAGGGATGCTTCAAGACTTGTATTTTGCGTCAATATCAAAGCTTTTGCTGACAAGATACCGTATGCTCTCGAGCTTGCTTCCGAAATAATCACTTCGTCGAATTTTGACGATGCAAAACGTCTCAGAGAAATACTCGGCGAAGATATTTCCTCAAAGCAGAGACAGTTTATCGGCAGAGGCAACTCAGTGGGAATAGCAAGAATAAAGTCTTACTATACCCGCAGGGGCGTTATTGACGAGTATCTCGGCGGAATAGACAATTACAAATTCAAAAAGAATATTTTCGATAACTATGAAGAATGCAAATCTGAGCTTTGCAGAAATCTGCGTGCCGCCGCGGGCTACATTTTCAATCCCGCGCATATGACTGTAAGCATCGCCGCCGATGAAGCGGGCGTAAAAGCTGCAGAAAAAGCGCTTCCCGTTTTTGCAAAAGAAGCCGACGCGCTCTGTCACAAAGATCTCGGCGAACCCTCTGCGATAGTTCCCGAAAAGAAGAACGAAGCTTTCATGACGCCTGCGCTTATTCAGTTCCTCGTTCGCGGAGGCAATCTCTTTGATGCAGGATATGAATTTGACGGTGCGCTCTGCGTTGTAAGAACAGCGGCAAACTGCGATTATCTCTACAATATGATACGCCTCAAAGGCGGCGCATACGGCTGCGGCTGCGACTTTGCGGCGGATACCGGCGACGTTTTCTTCTATTCATACAGAGACCCCAAGCTTGCCGAAACTGACGACGTATATATCAAAACGCCTGACTTTGTAGAAAATCTCAACCCCGACGACGCGGAGCTGACGAAGTATATCATCGGCACTTTCAGCGGCATAGATACTCCGAAATCGATCAGCGGCAAGATAGGCTATTCGCTTTCAGCGTATTTCACAGGCAGAAAGTATGAAGATGTTCAGAAAATACGCGAACAGATCCTTGATGTAACCATTGAAAAGATGCACAGCATGTCTGGACTTATAAAGGACGTTCTTTCGCAGGACTATAAATGCTGTGTAGGCAACGCGCAAAAAATCAAAGAAAACTCTGATATGTTTTTCAGCGCAGAAAACATCGGATAAAAACAAAACGCGGTTTTATATAATTTACAGATCAGATCAAAAATATGAACGAGCTTATTATCGGTCTTTCGGAAACAAAACGAAAAGAGTTTGTTGAAAAAAAGATCGAAGGGCTTCTAAAAAAGCCCGACAACGGAAAAAAAATCACGGTCATAGTACCCGAACAGTATACATTTGAAACGGAGCGCCGTTTTCTTGAGCTGTTCGGGGAAAAGGCTTTGCGCAGGATTTCGGTCGTCTCCTTCAAAAGGCTGGCAAATCTGATATTTGCGGATATGGGTGCGCTGCGCCACGAATTTATAGGTGACGGCGGAAAAAACGCCGTTATTCTGAAAGCAGTGGCTGAAGTTGCCCCACTGCTGAAATATTATCCCGAAAGCGTGCGTTCGTATCCGTTTATCTCTCTTGTTTCGGGAGCGATAACGGAAATGGAGATAAGCGGTCTTTCGCCGGAAGAGCTGATGCGCGCGGCAGAAACAGAAAATAACGATAAGCTTCACGATATTTCGCTTTTTGTTTCAGCATACCGCGCTTTGCTTGAAGAAGGCAGTTTTGAGGCGGATAATCGTTTGGGAGTTCTTGCAAAAGAATTGCAGAATACATCTCTTTTCAGAGATGCCGATATCATCTGCGATAAGTTTTCCGTGTTTCTTTTTTCCGAAACAGAGGTTTTGCTTGCTCTTGCGAAAACCGGAGCAAACGTATGCGTTTCTTTTCCCGCACCCTCGTTGAATGAGCCTAAGTATTCTCTTTTTTCGGTCATTTCAAAAAATGCCGCCGCGTTCAGGGCAAAAGCGCAAAAATCCGGTCTTGAATTTGAAATGACCGTTCTTGAAGGCAATGATGAGAAGCCTGCCGATCTGCTTGCGGTAAAAGAACATCTTTACGGCGAAAAAACCGCAGAATGTCCCCCGATGAATATATCGATCTACAAAGCGTCGGATATTATAGACGAAGCGGATTTCGCCGCGGCAAAAATAGTTTCACTCGTGCGTGATAAAGGGTATAAATACAGCGATTTCACGATTATTATGCGTGACAGCGACGTATACGCTCCGGTGCTTGAACCCGCCTTTGAAAAATACGGCATTCCGCTTTTCTGCCACAGGCGTGTTCCTCTGAGAATAAAACCTCTTTGTTCGCTTGTTGACGCGCTTTTTTCTGTCATCTGCGACGGATACAGGCGCGAATATGTGCTTGCGTTTCTGAAAACGGGGCTTACCGAACCTGACGACGACGATGTTGCCGCTTTTGAGAGATATACGGAAAAATGGCGCATATCATACGGCGCATTCCTTTCGGATTTCACTCTGCCCGCAGACGACGGCAAAGCGGAAAGTCTTGAAAGAATAAATAAAACAAGACAATATGTTGTTTCTAAAACAGAATCGTTCAGAGATGCCGCAAACGGAGGAACCATAAAAACGATCGCAGAAGCGCTTTACGGCTTTTTTGTTTCGATTTCACTTAAATCCGCACTTGACAAAGCCGGCGAAGAATATGCCGCATTCGGCGAAGACGCACTTTTTTCGGAGCAGAAGCAGATTTACGATCTTATAATAAACGCCCTTGACGAGCTTGTGTCGGTTGCAAAAAACGATATCGTTTCTTTTGACGAATTTCGCGAACTTCTTTTTGCCGTGATCGAAGAAAACGATATAGGCATCATTCCCACAGCAGTAAACGAGGTCACGGCAGGCGGAATAGATTCCGTTCCGCTCAACATGCCGAAAGTCGCATTTGTGTTCGGACTTTCCGACGGTAAATTCCCGAAAACAGACAGCGGTTTCTCGCTTTTTGACGACAACGACAGAGCTCTTCTCGAAAAATATGATATAATTCTCGGCAAAACGGAAGAAGAAAAGCTTATTCACGAGCAGTACCTTGCATACAAAGCGCTGACAGCCTCTACGGAAAAACTTTATCTTTCGTATGCGTCGTCCTCTTCCGCTCAGACGCGTCCGTCATCTGCAATAGCGGAAATTATGCGAATCTTTCCGTCGGTCCGGGTCATTCAGCCGCTTTCTCAAAACGCTCCCGAAGTAATTGCGGAAAGGATCCAGAATCTTCCTTCCGCTTTTGACGTTTATACAAGGTTCGGTTCCCAAAAATTGAAAAATTACATTGAAACCACCGAATACGGACGGTTTTTGCATCACACTGAAAGCACCGATCTCGAAAAAGAGACTGCGGAAAAGCTTTTCGGAAAAAACATGAGGCTTTCGGCTTCACGCGTTGCAAAATATTATGAATGCGGTTTTTCATATTTCTGCGAATACGGACTTAAACTGAAAAAGAAAAGAGACAACATTCTGGGTGCGCTTGAGACCGGCAATTACATGCACTTCATCCTTGAGCATGCACTCGCAGAAGGGCTGGGCACAAACGAAGAGATACGGGATATTGCCGAAAAATACTCCTCGGAATATCTTATTTCGCTTTTCGGCAGCGCCGCGCCTCCGGCAGGATTTATGACTTACTACAGAAGACTCGTTCAAAAAGCCGCGCGTTTGCTTGTGATGTTCCGCGATGAGCTTGAACAGTCTGAATTCGTTCCCGTTGATTTCGAAGTCAAAATAGGGTTTGACGGCAAAGTTAAACCGGTGGAAATTCCCGTAGAGAGCGGTTCGGTATGTCTTGTAGGCGTGGCAGACAGAGTTGACATATTTGAAAAAGACGGCAGAAAGTTCATCCGCGTGGTAGACTATAAGAGCGGAGCAAAAACTTTTGATCTGCAATATGTATATTACGGACTTGACGTGCAAATGCTGATGTATCTTTACGCTCTCGGCGAAAACGGTAAAGATATATACGGACATACGGAACCTGCGGGATGTATGTATGTCAATGCAAATCCGAAAATAGTTGCGCTCAAAAAGGACGGCGGATACGCCGATGCAGAAGCGGAGCTTCGAAAAAAGCACCCCCGGTCCGGAATATTTCTCAACGATACTTCAGTGTTGAACGCAATGGAAAACGGGCTCGGAGGAAAATACATTCCTGTAAAAACAGGGCAGGCAAAAGCTCCTCTCGCAACTGAAGAACAGTTCGGCAAACTGTTTTTGCATATTAAAAATCTGTTGAAAAACATGGCGTCGTCACTGCTTAACGGTAATACATCGAAAAATCCGATCAAAACAAAGAAAAAAGACGGATGCGAGTATTGCGTTTACAACTCTTTCTGTTTTTACGGCGGACAGGGCAGAGGCATGGAAAAGATAGGGACAGACAACATTTTTGAAAAAATAGACAGTGAAAAGCCGTAAATCAGCATAACGGAAAGATCAGAATGGGCTGGACAGACGAACAAAACAGAGCAATACATCAAAGAGAAGGCAGTCTGCTTGTCAGCGCAGCGGCAGGATCCGGAAAAACTGCGGTGCTGACAAACAGAGTGGTGGAGTATGCCGCCTCGGGCGGAAGTCTTGACAGACTGCTTGTCGTTACGTTTACGCGCCTTGCTGCAAGCGAAATGCGTGAAAGAATAGGCAAACTGCTTTCAACTGCAGATTTTAAAGACAAAGAATCGCTTCGCCGTCAGAAACTTCTGCTTTACAAGGCAAAAATATCCACAATAGACAGTTTTTTCGGGGAAATAGTGCGCGATAATTTCAAAACGCTCGGTATTTCTCCCGATTTTCGTATGCTTGACGATGCCGAATACGGATTTATAAAATCAGATGTTTTATCTTCGATACTTGATGAATGTTACAAAAATTATCCGGACGGTTTTTCGGAGCTTCTCCGTCTTTTCGGCGGCGAGGGCGAAAACGAAGAGATGACAAAGCAGATAAACGCGCTCTATGTTTTTCTTCAGTCTCTGCCTTTTCCCGAAGAGTGGACAAAAAAGCAGAAGGATATGTATACAGAGCCGGGAAAATGGCTTTCCGACGCATGTGCAGACGTATTGCCCGATTTTGCGGAATATTTACGGATATATGACGAAATACTTGACGATAATCCGTTTTCGGAAAAAGAAACGGTCATTATTGAGGAAGAGCGCGATTTTATTCGGGATATAATATATCATCTCGAAAAGTCCGATTGGGATTCCGCGCAAAAAACGATTTCTGCTTTCACATTCAAAAAAAGTCCGCCGTGCCAGCCGCACGACAGAACAAAGCAGAAATACAAAGTGTTTCGCAATATGCTCAAAGCATACATCGCCAAACCGCTTTTTTCAATGGACGGAGATATTCTGCGCTCAGATCTTGAAGAGGTAAAAACAGGCGTTTTTTCTCTTATTGATATTACGCTCGAATATATTGCCGGCGTAAACGCCGAAATGAAAAGAAGAAACGCATATTCTTTTGACGCCATAGCCAGGTTTGCGCTTGAACTTACCGTTCGAGTAAACGAAAAAGGCGAAAAAGAAATAACCGAATACGCAAAAACGCTCTCACGGTCCTTTGATGAAATACTTATAGATGAGTATCAGGACGTAAACGATTTGCAGGAATGCTTTTTTACATCGATCTCGCAAAACAACTGCTTTGCAGTCGGCGATATAAAGCAAAGCATATATATGTTCAGGCAGGCAAATCCCGATAATTTCGCGAAAAAGCTCGAATCTCTGCCCGTAATATATCTGAACAGGAATTTCAGAAGCAGAAAAGGTATTCTTGATTTCTGCAATTTTATATTCAGCCGTCTTTTTTCCGAGCGTACCGGCGGTATGGAATACGGCGCGAGCGAAGCGCTGTATCCCGGAGCGGAATATCCAGATACAAACGACGCTGATGTTGAACTGCATCTTCTTGCGGACAGTGATGAAGAAGATAATTACGAAACTCAGGCGAGATTTTGCGCCCGAAAGATAAAACAGATGGTAAAAAACGGATTTACCGTTTCTTATCCGACAAGAAAAGCAGATTTTTCGGATTTTGCGATAATTATCCGCGACCGAAAAAACCTTGCCGATTATGAACGGATATTTTTCGAAGAGGGAGTGCCATGCATCGGTTCGGGAGGCGGAACTTTCCTTGACGCGCCCGAAACAGCAACGGTATTCGCATTCATGAAAGCGATCGACAATCCTTATGACGATCTTTCGCTTTTTGCCGCGATGTTTTCGCCTATAGGCGGTTTTACAGCGGACGAGACGGGAAAAATAAGAATAAGAGACAAGAATGCGCCGCTTTATACAAACCTTACCGAGGCGGCAAAAAGCGATGAACACGCGGCGGAATTTCTTTCGTTTTTCACAAAAATGAGGCTTCTTGCAAGAAATCTGCCTGTTCACAGTCTTGT
The DNA here is from genome assembly GCA_902783255.1 of Oscillospiraceae bacterium. GTDB lineage: Bacteria > Bacillota > Clostridia > Oscillospirales > UBA644 > HGM12619. The sequence continues at coordinate 162,383 of CACZQB010000003.1, forward strand.
CAGAGAAATATTTGACAAAACGGGGTATCCTTCTTTTATCCAGGCGCTTCCGCTCGGATATCTGAAAAAAGAGAGACTTATGTCTTTTTATGCTTTTGCCCGTTCTTTTTCGGAAAGCAAGGGCGGTTCTCTTTACGAATTTATAAAATTCACGGAAAATGCCGCGGAGACCGGCAGCGTGAAAACAGCAGAGGGTATGCCTTCCGGCAATTTTGTAAAAATAATGACCATACACGCCTCAAAGGGGCTTGAATTTCCGATAGTCATACTGCCTCAGCTCAATAAAAAAATAAATTATAAATCACTGCGCGAGCCGCTTATAATTGATATTGACGCAGGGCTTGCCACAAAAATGCGCGATAAAGAGATGATTTTTGAAAAAACAACTTTTATGCGCGAAGTTCTTGCAAGAAAGAAAAAAAGAAAAGAGCTTTCGGAAACGCTGCGTCTTTTATACGTTGCCTTTACGCGCGCAAGGGAAAAGCTCATTCTTGTTTCGGGCGGAGACAAATACGGAGAGGAGCTTTTTTACGAGCATTCGCTTTTCTGCTCGGACGGAAAAGTGAGTTCCGTTAAAACATATGACTCGCAGTCGCCCGAAGATCTTATACTTGACTGCCTTACATGCCATCCGATGTGTAAAGAGCTTATCACGGAATTTTCAGACGTTGCGCAGGATGATCACGAAAAAACAGATGTTTTTATAAACGAGCCTGTTCCCGAAAACGAAACCGTTTCAGAGGACGCAACGGATTTTGATATTCCGATAACCGATGAAGAGATCGCAAGAAGATGTTCGCCGACAAAAAAGCAGGAACGCATCCCCGCAAAAATCAGCGTTACGGAGCTTATAAAAAACAGACTTGAAGATAAAGAAAGCGAAAAACTGATAAAAAACGGCGACTTTGAGACGGAAGAAATGCGAATGCCTGATTTCATGCTGCAAAACAGTGAGCTGCGCGGCGCACAGGCAGGAACCGCGATGCATCTTTTCATATCACTTGCAGATCTGTCGCTGCCTGCGGAAGACGAAATAAAAAGGCTCGTGGAAGGTAAATTTATTGCGGAAAACCAAGCCGAAGTAATAAGGAAAAACAGTCGCCGGATCGCAGCGTTTCAGAAAAGCGAACTGTTCGCAAAAATGATGTCTGCCGAAAAAATAAGAAAAGAAGAGTATTTTGTTGTCAGACTGCCTGCGAAAGAATTTTCGTGCGAGGCTGAAGAAAACGAAGAAATTCTGTTGCAGGGCGCAATAGATGTGCTTTGCGAATATGCCGACGGACTTGTGATAATTGATTACAAAACTGACAGAGCAACAAAAGAAGAGCTTGTTTCACGGTATAAAAAACAGCTTGAATATTATGCTTATGCCGCGCAAAAAAGTTTTGAAAAACCCGTAAAAGAAATATATTTATGGTCTTTTTACCTTTCTGAACCAATAATGATCGGAGGAGAAAAAAATGATTAAGTTTGAAAGAACATCCGTAATGAATTTTGAAAATGCCATAAGGGGAGCAAGGAACCCGATGAACAGCTGGGCAAAGAGCGACAGCTTTTATGATGAGTCCGGCAATTTCGTTTTCGGCGCCGCAGACCTCGATCTGGCCTCCCGCCTTGCCTCCGCAGGAAGCACACACAGAAAATTCATGCGTCAGATCTTTGTTTCGGTAGATATAACCGCGCCTCTTTACTGGTGGAAGGAGTTTGACACATATAAAGTAGGCACGGTGGCAAATTCAACGAGCACAATGCATAAAATCCACTCAAAGCAATTTTCGAGAGATGATTTTTCACATGATAAAATGACGCCTGAAACGCTTGCGATGCTCGACAAAAGCATTGAATATCTTGAAAAGCTGCGTCTTTTATATCTTGATACAAAAGATAAAAAATACTGGTACGACATAATACAGTTTTTGCCGTCAAGCTACAATCAGATGAGAACATGCACGATGAATTACGAAAATCTTATTTCAATGTATGCCCTGCGAAAAAACCACAAGCTTGACGAGTGGCACGAATACGCAGCGTGGATCGAAACTCTGCCTTACGCAAAAGAGCTTATTGTCGGCAAGATGAAGGAAGAATAGAAGGGATAATTATGTTCAGAGGAGCATTCCCCGTAATAAAAACCGAAGAGCTTGTTATGCGCAAAGCAAAACCGGAAGACATCGTTTTTTACAATACGCTGTCCGACCCCGAAACGTCGCGCTATGAATTCTGGGAACCGCACAGAACATATGAGGATACTCAGAAATTTCTTTCAAAGATATTTACGAAATATGAAAGCGGTAAATATTTTGACTGGACAATAGAGCGGCGCAAAGACAAAATACCGGTTGGCATGATAAGTTTTCACGATATTTATCCTTTGCATGCGCGCGCCGATCTCGGGTTTTGGATAGTAAAAAAATACAGAAATATGGGGTATGCCACTTCTGCGGCAAAAGCGATGATAGAATACGGTTTTTCATCTCTCGGTTTTGAACGCATTCAGGCTCTCTGCGCCGTAGAAAATACAGCATCGATAAAAGTGCTTGAAAAAGCGGGTATGAAAAGAGAGGCGCTCCTTGAAAAATATGCAAGACTCAATGATGACAGATCAAAGCTTTCTGACATATATATGTATACAATTTTCCCTCAATACTGACACAGACCCGTCACCCACGCAACAAAATAAAGGGATATAATTATTATGTAATATCGAACAGGAGGTTTTAGCTATGAATTACGATGAAACCAACGAAATCACTCAACCCGAACAGAACGTAAACGAAGAAAAAGAAGCAGTTGCGGCAGAAAATACCGAAAACATCGAAACCGAACCTGTAATGCCGCAGACAGAAGAAACACCTGTTTTCAGCAACACCGTAAATAACCGGGCGGAGGCTCAGGCGCCCCAGACCACTTCTCAGAACGCTTATTATCAGCCGAAATACGAAACTCCTTCATATTATTCGGTTCCAGTATATACGCAGGCGCCAGCTCCGGAAAAGAAAAAGAATAAAAAGAATTTCTGGATAGCGGCAACAGCCGTTCTTGCGGCGATATGCATTATGACCACGTCGTTTGCCGTAGGCACTGTTTTCGGCAGAGCAGGCAAAACAGATCTTGCCCCTTCCGCCACACAGACCGCAAAAACAATAACTATATCCACTCCGGATTATGTTCCAGCTGAACAGAACACAGCAGAAGGCAGACTTGACGTTGCGGGAGTTGCGGCAAAAGTAAACCCGAGCGTTGTTGTGGTCATGGTTAAAAACGCAACCGGCGGCAGCCTTGGCACGGGCGTTATTTTTACCGAAGACGGATATATAATCACATGCGCTCACGTTATTGACGATGCAACAAGCGTTTCTGTATATCTTTACGGAGACGACAAAACGGCATATGACGCGGAAGTTATCGGTTTTGACACTTATACCGATATAGGTGTTATTAAAGTTAACCTTAAAGGACTTCCCGCAGCGGAATTCGGCGAATCGCACAAACTTGTTCCCGGTGAGCAGGTGGTGGCAATAGGCACGCCGTATGAACGCAATCTTGCGTATACCGTTACGGCAGGCTATGTTTCTTCAAGAAGAGACAGTTACAAACTTGACGACCTGAACCTTACGCTCGATCTCATTCAGCATTCCGCAACGATAAATCCCGGCAATTCCGGCGGTCCGCTGCTTAATATGTACGGACAGGTAGTAGGCATAAATTCCGTAAAAATAATGACAGGAAATTTTGAAACCTATGAAGATATCGGTTTTGCGGTCCAGATAGAAGCAGCGCTTCCGGTAGTTGAGCAGATAATAAACGAAGGCAAAGTTCAGCGTCCGCAGATAGGCATCAAAGGCGCAACCGAAACAACGATCGGCGGCATCTATGTATCTGAAATACTCGAAGGCGGCGGAGCCGCAAACGCTGATGTCCAGGTCGGAGACATTATTACGAAGCTGAACGGCGAAAGAGTAAGATCGATAGACGAGCTTATATCTAAACTCGGCAAATTCAAAGCAGGCGACGAAGTTGAGATAACGATTCTCAGAGACGTTGACGTTGTTGTTACAAAAATTATCCTGCAGGAACCCATTCCCGAAAAAGAGGAAGCGAAAGGCTAAAACAATAATAAGCAAAAGGACGGAGAAGATCTCCGTCCTTTTTTTGTTTAACTCAAAGTTCGCTCATTATTTCATCGCGCATTCTTATCGCTTCCGCTCGTGCGGCTTTTGCAAATTCCTCAGCGGGAAGTCCCTGTTTTTTATATGCGCACATTATTCCTCTTGATGAATTGACTACTGCGCCGAGACCGTTTTTAAATGCGCCCGCAACGTCTTTTGCGCCGCCGCCCTGGGCTCCGTAGCCCGGAACAAGGAAAAATGTATGCGGCAGTCTTTCGCGCAGCGCGGCAAGCTGTTCGGGATATGTTGCGCCAACAACAGCGCCAACATTGGAGTATCCGTACTCCCCTATCGATTTTTCGCCCCACTCGGATACAAGATCGCCCATATGCTCATATACGGTCTTTCCGTTCTGCAAAAGAAGATCCTGCAGCTGGCCGCTTCCCTTGTTTGACGTTTTAACAAGAATATAGATCGCCTTGTTTTCAACAATAAACGGCTCCACTCCGTCAAAACCGAGATAGGCGTTGACCGTAAGCGCGTCGGTCCCTATGCAGTCAAAAAATCCTTTTGAATATGCCGTTGCCGTAGAGCCTATATCGTTTCTTTTGCCATCCGCAATAACATAAAGCCCTTTGCTTTTGGCATAGTTTACGGTTTCGCAAAAAGCTTTGTATCCAGCAGCGCCGAGAAGCTCGTAATACGCTGCCTGCGGTTTTACCGCAGGAACGATATCGTAAAGGGCATCTATGAGCTCCATATTGAATTTCAGTATTGCTTTCGCCTTTTTTTCAGGTGAATCACCCGTAATCATTGATTGAGGCAGATAATCGCAGAGAGGATCAAGTCCTGCCACAGTAGGATTTTTCTTTTCGATTATTTTTTTTATCAGAATATCGGTTGACATTTAAACAATTCTCCTTTCAATATGGTGTAAACCGCTCTTCCCGTCATTTCAACGCCGTCAAACGGTGTGTTTTTTGATTTTGAAAGACTTTTTTCTTTTTTGAATATGAATGACGACGATAAATCCGCAACGATAAAATTCGCCTCGCAGCCTTCTTTTATTTCGTTCTTTTTTATGCCCGCTCTTTCGCACGGAGAGTCGTTCATAAGGCGCAAAAGGTCTCCGAGCGTTATTATGCCTGTTTTTACGAGATTTGTATACGAAAGCGGAAATGAAGTTTCAAGTCCCGTAATGCCGAAGGGCGCAAGTTTTTTTTCTACTGCCTTTTCTTCTGCGGAATGCGGCGCATGATCCGTTGAAATCATATCAAGCGTTCCGTCACAGAGTCCCTCGGTCACCGCATATATGTCCTCTTCGAATCTGAGAGGAGGGTTCATCATTGCGTTTGCGCCGATTTTTTCGACTGCATCTGCCGTCAAAGTAAAATAATGAGGACACGTTTCTGCGGAGACATCCGTTCCTGCTCTTTTTGCGGCTCTTATTGCAGCCACGCTTTCTTTTGTGCTTACATGCGCTATATGGACCTTTGCGCCTGTTTTTGCCGCCGCATGAAGAACGCGTATTACATCGGAAAATTCAGCCTCTGACGGAATATTCAGCCTGTCTTTTATAACTGATCTGTTTTCGCAGTGGCAGATAAAAAGAAGTCCGTTTTTCTTTGCGGAAATCATTGCTTTTTCGAGAACATCATCATCGGCAACCGGCATACCGTCGTCTGAAACGGCAAGAACTCCCGCATCGCGGTAAGCGGCAAAATCGCAGATATCGATGCCTTTCTGTCCTTTTGTTACAGCTCCTATCGGATGAACGTTGACGTTTGCCTGTTTTTCGAGGATATATCTCACAATTTCGATATTATCGCATACCGGCTTTGTATTAGGCATACAGAAAACATCCGAAAACCCGCCGTTTCTTGCGGCAAGAGTTCCGGTATACACGGTTTCTTTATACTCAAAACCCGGATCGCGAAGATGAACGTGAAGATCCGTAAACGCCGGCAGCGCAGTCAGGTTCGAGCAGTCTGTAATCTCGTCTTTTTCATCGGTTTTACCTATCTTTTCGATAATTCCGTTTCTGACAACGATATCGTTTGTAAAACCGTTTATGATTATATTTTTATAAATCACTTTTTTCACCACACTTTCGGTTATTTTAACATATGAAAAAGAATTTGTCAATATCGTCGAAATTATGCGGAACATTTTGCCTTTTTATCCGTCTTATTAATTGACAAATCGCTTCGGAGATGATATAATAAAAAAAATATCACTTATTTCCGGAGATGTTTACAATGAAAGTACTTGCTTTTGACCTCGGCGCCTCTTCAGGACGCGCAATTCTCGGCATATACGAAAACGGAAAGCTTCAGATGGAGGAGATCCACCGTTTTTCAAATGATCCCGTATCGGTTAACGGAACGCTGTACTGGGATATTCTCCGCCTTTTTTATGAGATAAAGACGGGGCTTTTGAAATGCGTCAATGCCGGTCACAAGGATATTGAAAGCATTGCCATAGATACATGGGGCGTTGATTTCGGACTTCTCGACGCAGACGGCAAACTGCTTGAAAATCCCGTTCATTACCGTGATGCGAGATGCGACGGAATGATGGAAAAAGTTTTTGAAAAAGTGCCGAAAGAAGAAATATATGCCTCCACCGGTATTCAGTTTGTAAAGCTGAATACGATCTTTCAGCTGGCCTCTCTTGTTGAAAACAGAAAAGAACTGCTCGAACGGACAAAAACGCTTCTTTTCACACCCGACCTGCTCGCATATTTTCTTACGGGTAAAATGAGCGTTGAATATACTATCGCATCTACTTCTCAGCTGTTAAACGCAGAAAAGCGTGACTGGGACTTTGAGCTTATTGAAAAACTCGGTATTAAAAAATCGATTTTCCCGCCCATACGCATGCCCGGAACCGTAACAGGCAGACTTTTACCTGAGATAGCTCAGGAAGTCGGTTTTGACAGACCCGTAGACGTTATCGCATGCGCTTCGCACGACACAGCATCGGCAGTTGTGGCAGCTCCAATAGAAAAAGGAGAAAAGAGCTGCTATATATCATGCGGAACGTGGTCTTTGCTCGGTGCAGAGCTTGAAAGTCCGCTTATAAACAGCAGCAGTTTTGAAGAAAACTTCACAAACGAAGGCGGATATGCCGAAACGATCAGATTTCTCAAAAATATTTCCGGTCTGTGGCTCATACAGGAAACGCGCCGCCAGTGGAACAGAGAAGGCAGCGATATTTCTTTTAAGGATATAGACAGAATGCTTGAAACGGAGGTTTCTGCGAACGTTTATATAAACCCGGACGACGATTCGTTTTCCGCGCCGGGCAATATGCCGAAAAGGATCGAAGATTATCTTATCGCAACGAAACAGCCTCTGCCCTCAACAAAAGGACAGCAGGCGCTCTGTATTCTTGAAAGTCTTGCCCTGACATACCGTTTTTATATAGAAAACCTTGAAAAACTGCTCGGCGAAAAAATAGATACCGTGCATCTTATCGGCGGCGGCACTAAAGACGAAAATCTTTGCCGTTTTACCGCATGCGCAACAAAAAAGAGAGTAACGGCAGGTCCAGTTGAGGCAACGGCGATAGGCAACATAGCCGTTCAGCTTATAGCAAAAGGCGTTATAAAAGATCTTGACGAGGCAAGAACGCTTCTCGGAGACGTGAAAGAATATCTTCCGAAAGATACAGACCTTTGGGAGAAAAAATACGCCGATTATATGAAAGTGAGATAAATAATGGATTTTATACGCAAAAACAGCGAACGCATGTTTGAAGATCTTGCAAAATTCGTTGAGATCCCAAGCGTAAGCGGCAAAGCAGACGATCACGGAATTTTCGGCAAGCCTGTAGCGGACGCTTTCAGCGTTCTTTCCTCTGCCGCCTCCGCTCTCGGACTTGAAGTTGAAAATCTCGGATATGCGCTCAAAATCTCAATAGGCAGCGGAAACGAAACGTTTCTTGTTGTGGCACACGGCGATGTTGTGCCGGCAGGCGACGGATGGACAAAACCGCCGTATAAGCTCACAAGAGAAAACGGCGTGCTTTACGGCAGGGGCGTTCTTGACGACAAGGGCGCCGCAGTTGCTGCAATGTATTCTCTTGCCGCCGTCAAAAATTCCGGCATAGATCCCAAAATGAGAGTATCGCTTGTTGTAGGCGGAGACGAAGAGTGCGGAATGGACGATATGCATATGTATGTCAAAGAGCACGGTCTGCCCGATTATGCGCTTACACCGGATGCAAGCTTCCCCATTACTAACGCAGAATTGGGCTTCATTTTCGGAAAATTTGTTTTTGACAGCATATCTGAAGAAGGAGATATTCACCTGATAAACATCTGCGGAGGCAAAGCCGTAAATTGCGTTGCCGAAAAATGTGAATGTTCGTTATTTGCAAAAAAGGATGTTTATGATTTTATTCGCTCTCAGTCTGAATGCCTTTACGAACCTGAGATCGGTTTTGACGGCGAAAAAATAACGGTCATTTGCCGCGGACTTTCCGCACACGGATCAGTCCCCGAAAAAGGCAGAAGTGCCGTTATCGATATGCTTTCCCTTCTCGAAAAAACATATTCTCATTTCGGCGCAAAAAACAGTTTTCTTTCCTTCACCGAAAAATACATCAAAGGCACGGACGGCAAACCGCTCGGTATTTACTGTAAAGATGAGTTTTCGGGCGCAATATCAACGAACTTCGGAATGTGCAGCTACGAAAACGGTAAGGCTGAAATAACTCTGGACAGCAGAGTGCCTATAAGCTTTGACGCGTTTGAAATCGTTGAAAAGCTTAAAAATACCGCAGCTGAAAACTGCGCCGAATATGTGCCCGACAGAACAGGAAACGGCATTCGCATTCCCGAAGACAGCCCGTTTATGCGCTCCGTTGCAAAAAGCTACGAAAAGGCAACGGGAAAACCGTGCGGATTTGTGTGCGAAAGAGGTTCGACATACGCAAAAGCCTTTGACGGAAAATGCGTTGCGTTCGGTCCGGCAGATGAAAGCGACAAAACAGTTTGCGGCAATATGCACGGTCCCGATGAATTTATAACCGAGGATGCACTACTTACTCTTGCGGAAATTTACGCGCAGGTAATTCTTGATTTTTGCTGCTGAAAGATAAAAAATACTGATTTTACCGCATTTTTTTTCGTTTTCGATAAATAATGACATACTTTTGTCATATTTGCATATTATAATCATAATGGTTTAATACCCACTTTTAATTACGTGCACAACAAAACAGATAGGAGTGTAAAAAATGAAAAAAACATTGGCATTTGCCCTGTCGATCGTCATGGTTCTGGCGCTCGCAGTCCCGGCTTTTGCTGAGGAATTCACAGGCAACTATGAACGTCCCGACATTGTTATCACAACAGGCAATGCAAACGGTTACAACGTTCCCGGCTCTGTAATAGAGTATGAAATCACCCTGCACGGTCCGAATGCAAGCATAATTAAAGTCGGCAACAAATCACTTTCGATATCCGATTTTAAAAAGCTTGACTCGTATACCTATATTTACAAGGGTTATTATACTCTCGGTCTTACCGATACAAGCCTCAGATTCTATGTTTACGACCTTTATCAGAAGGGCGACGCAACATTTGAACAGGTAGTTAAGTTCAAAACAGACCCGACGCGTCCTGTTATCAACGTTACGGGCACAAAGCTTACAAACGGCTTTACGATCGGCGTTCTCACTATAGCCGCTTCGGATAACTACGGAATCGACAGAATTGCCGTTAACGGCAAAACGATAGCCGACAGCAAAAAGATCGAAGGTAAAAAAGTTTACATTGTAAACTATGACGTCCTCGCCGTAGGCACATATATGGTAGTCGTTACGGATATAGCCGGCAATATGAGCGTTGCAAACGTTACATTTACAAACGAAGGAAGCACGGCAACCGTAGAGAGCATCACATCCCCCGCAGGCGGAAGCATATGGGCAGGCGACTATACATCAGGTATCGCGTCTCTTTATAAGTATAATCCTCAGCTTTATTACTACATGAGATTATACGGCAACAATAAAGAAACAGTAAACGATACATGGCTTTTCTGGTATCTTCTCAATCAGAACAACGCTGCAGTTAAGGAAACCGTTCCCACACTTATAGACAACCCGAACTGGTTCTATTTCTATTCACTCGTTAACAATAACGAAAATATGACTCCCTCCGAGAAATTCCTTTACTACTCGCTCTTCTCAGGTAAACTCGGTGCCGTTGACGGTTCAAATTATCTTTGGTATCTTCTCAAAGACAAAGATCTTGAAATGAGCCCGACTCTTTTCTACTACATTCTCAACGGCGGAAAGAATCCTATTCCCGAAACGAATATCAATGAAAACTTCCTCGCATACCAGTATTTCTTCGGTGATCTTCTCAAATTCATCTACGGTTCTGAGATATCATATACCACAAAAGACGGTGTTATGACTCTTACAGCGCCTGCCGTAAAAGAAAAAGCTGTTCATTATCAGTGGCAGAAATACGGTGACTATTCATGGCAGAACGTTGGTTCCGATTCTCCCGTTCTTTCCGTTGCGGCATCTGCGGGCGATAAATACAGAGTAATCGCAGGCAGCGAATTCTATTACAGACCCGTAGCATCCGATGTTCTTACCGTAACCGAAGATATGCTTAAAGATACTGTTGTTCCCGAACCCGCTCCCGTTCCTTCTCCCAAGCCGACTTCGGCAGACGAAAACGGTGACGGCGAATTCACATCGGACGACATCATCTTCAACGGAGTTAAGAAATCAACTTATTACATGCGCGTTAAGACCGGCGAAAAAATCGTTCTTGTTCCGAATGTAAACGGTTTCTGGACATTTGATACATCTATGTTTACCGGCTCATGGAACACTCTCGCAGTTCTTACAGCTCAGAAAGCAGGATCGTCGATCCTCGTATTCACAGGCACAGACGGTAAAGGCAATACGGCAACAAGATCGATAGTCGTAGAAGTTACAGACTGAAATTAAATAACAATATAAGCAGGGGAATTATCCCCTGCTTTTTATATCTTAATTATTACGCCTTTCTTTTGAAGGGCGTTTTTTTATTCCGCAACAGCGTTGTCGATAACGAACGAAGGAACGGTTATTGTTTGCAGAACATATTGTTTTAAATACGGCATACCGTAACTTTCGATGTAATCAGAAAGACCTGCGTCAGAAACGTCCATATCCGTAACGGAAAGTCCTTCAGCTTCGGCGATTGCCTGGATCGCAAGGCAGTAAAGCGCATTGTTTTTATATGTTTCCGTGTTGTATTCAAGATATACATCGGTGTTTTCGTATCCGGCATAAGAATACATAAACTCGTCGAGTGTAACGCCATATGAATCGGCATAATACTTATAATCGGAAAGGTCTGCTTTTATAAGATAATCCATGACCTGTTTCGGAACATCTTTTGTCAGAGAAGATCCATGGATAAGCTCTGTGAAGAAATCGGATTTATTCTGCGAAACAAGCCAGTCTTTTATATCCTGTTTAAGCTCTTCAACATTTTCAAATCCGTAATCGTTAGCGATCGCATCTGACATTTCGGCTCTTATTTCTTCACCGTAAAGAGCGTTTATGGTCACGTCAAAAACAGCTTCTTTTCCGTTCAGAGAATCAACGCCGTAATCGGCCGGAAATGTTACGTAAACATCAAATCTGTCGCCGGCGAAGTGACCGATAAGCTGTTCGAGGAAATTATCGATGTAATTCGTAACGCCTATCGTTACATCGGTTCCCTGTCCGTTTGTTGAGCCTCCGTCAAACGCCACACCGTCTATCGTGCCTGTATAATCGATATTTACAGTATCTCCGTCTTCAACCGCTCTTTCAGTTATTTCCTCATACGTTGTGTATTCGTCAAGTATAAGTTCTATCTGAGCTTCAACATCCTCTTCGCTTGCTTCAAGAAGATCCGCCGGTATCGAAACACCTTTGTATTCGGGAAGCGAAACGTAATCGGATGCCTTGATATCCTTGAAAAAACCGTTGATATCCAGCCCGTCGCTGGGTGAATAATTAGTAAGATCGTAATCTGTTTTTTTATCTCCGCCGATAATGCCGCCTGAATCGCATGCCGCAAGAGATCCTGCAGTCAAAAGCAGAGAAAGCGCAATTGCCGTGATTTTTTTAATCATTTTTACCTCCGTATATGTTTTATTTCTGCTGATTTTTAATTTTTTTATGATAATCGATCCCTACTCGGTTTCGAACTGACTCTCATAAAGTGTTTTGTAAAAACCGCCCGCCCGCAGAAGCTCAGAATGAGTGCCTTTTTCAACTATTTTGCCGTTTTTCATAACAAGCACAAGATCGGCTTTTGTGATCGTTGAAAGTCTGTGCGCAACAACAAAACTTGTCCGTCCCACTGTCATTTCGTCAAATGCCCTGCGTATTCTGAGTTCCGTCATGGTATCTATGGAAGACGTTGCCTCGTCAAGTATAAGCATAGGCGGCAAATCAAGCATTACCCGGCTTATGCAGAGCATCTGTTTCTGCCCGACGGAAAGATTGTCTCCGTCCTCGTTTATTACGGTATCGTAGCCGTTTTCAAGGCTCGAAATAAAGCTGTCTGCATGCGCCCTGACCGCGGCGGCAACAATTTGTTCTCTCGGAATGTTTTTTCTGCCGTATGCGATATTTTCAGCAACTGTTCCGTTTTTCAGCCATGTATCCTGCAGGACCATACCGAAATTTCTGCGAAGAGAATTTATGTCGAACTCTTTCAGGGAAATGTTGCCGAGAGAAATATCTCCGCTGTTCACGTCATAAAACCGCAAAAGCAGATTTATCAGAGTTGTTTTTCCGCAGCCCGTAGGACCTACTATAGCGACCATTTTACCGTATGGAACAGAAAGAGAAAAGTTTTCTATAAGCGGCTTTTCGGGAGAATACGAAAATGAAACTGAAGAAAAACTGATTTCCTTTTCGCCGTCGGGAATAATTTCACCGGAAAGCTCCGACTCGACCGTTTTTTCGTCAAGGAGATCAAATATTCTTTCTGCGGAAGCTTTTGCGCCCACAAACTCCGCAATAACGCCGGATATTTCATTGAAAGGCTTTGTATACTGATTTGCATACATCAGAAACGAAGACAGACCTCCAACGGAGATCTTGCCGTCTATGGCAAGAAAGGCGCCGAGAATACCCACCGCGGCATAAACCGCATTGTTTACAAATCTTGTTGCGGGGTTTGTGATCGAAGAGAAAAACAGCGCGCGAACGCCGCATTTTCTCAGTTCTTCACCAGTATAAGCGATTTTTTTCCCGATTTCATCACCTCTTCCGAAAACGTTAACCGTTTTTGCGCCGCCGACAGCTTCTTCGATAAGCGTTGTCATTTCACCGCGTATTTCGGACTGTTTTTTGAACATCGAATATGTATTTCTGGCAATAAACGATGCGACGAATAAAGAAAGAGGCGTAAAAACCACAACTACGATAGCGATCGGAATATTTATTGAAAACATAAATCCTATCGTTGCAACAATAGTGAGAAGCCCCGTAAAGAGCTGCGAAAAGCCCATGAGAAGTCCGTCTGAAAGCTGTTCGACATCGTTTATTACTCTCGATAAAATATCTCCGTGCGGATGAGAATCAATATATCCTACGGGCAGATCCGTTATTTTATAAAAAAGATCTCTCCGTAATTTAAGAACCGTTTTGTATGTTATTATATTTGTAAGGTGCGTCATAAGCCACTGACATACGGATGCGCCGAGGACTGTTGCGGCGTAAATAATCGCGAGAGTGAATACCGCCTCAAAATCTACAGCGTCTTTTCCCGTCATTGCGTCGACAGCTCTTCCCGAAATGATGGGAGCAAAAAGTGAAAGCGCAACATAAAATGACGCGAAAACAAGCGAACAGATCAGATGGATCCGGTAAGGTGAAACGAGCAAAACGATTCTTTTCAATGTATCGTTCGGTTTTGTTTTTTTATTTTTCATTTCGCACCTCCGATGTCTGAGATGCGCATATTTCGGCGTATACCGGGCAGGTCACAAGAAGATTTTCATGCGTTCCCGCGCCTGCAAGACGTCCGTTGTCAAGAACGATAATAAGATCGGCTTTTTTGACCGCAAAAATACGCTGTGAAATAATAAATACCGTTTTCTTGCCCGGCAAAGCCGCTATCGCCCTGCGAAGCGCCGCATCTGTTGCGTAGTCAAGAGCGGATGCGCTGTCGTCGAGCAAAAGAACATCCGAATGTCCCACAAGCGCTCTTGCGATCGTAAGCCTCTGTCTTTGTCCGCCGGAAAAATTTGTTCCGGCTTTTGCAACGGGTCTGTCAAGGTCTTTGCCGATAAATTCCGATGCTCTTGCAGTATCGAGCGCACTGAAAAGCTCCTCGTCCGAAGCGTTTTTATCCCGCCATAACAGATTTTCCCTGACCGTGCCTGAAAACAGCGATGCTTTTTGCGGAACCGCGGCAAAAAGGCTGCGTATTGAAGAAAAAGTATAATCTTTAAGAGAACGTCCGTTTATTTCGACCGTTCCTTCCGTCGGGTCGGTTTCACGAAGAATAAGAGAGGCGACTGTCGATTTGCCTGAACCCGTACTGCCAACTATTCCAACAGTCATTCCTTTTTTTACGGAAAAAGAAACGTCTTTTACCGCATATCCCGATGCACCCGGATATTTATACGAGACATTTCTGAATTCTATCGTTTCAACTGCTTTTATTTCTTCGCTTCCGTCCTTCAAAGACGGCATGACTGCAAATACTTCGTTTATTCTAGCCGCTGACGACGACGATTTTGTTATCATTACGATCAGATTTGCGAGAGCCAGCAACGCGATAAGGATCTGAGTCATATAATTGAGCAGAGCTATGATCTGACCCTGAGTAATATCTCCGCCGTTTACCGAAAATGCGCCGAACCACATTAAAACGGCTGCAGCAAGGTTGATGACCGAATATGAAAGCGGATTCAGAAGCGCGGAGATCTTACCTGAAATTATCTGTGAAAAATAAAGGTTATCAGACGCGGAGTCAAATTCCGACCTTTCGTCGTTCTGAGCCGCGAATGAACGGACAACTCTTGCTCCCGTCAGATTTTCACGCGTTTTTACGGTTATTCTGTCAAGATTTTTTCTTGTTTTTGAATAAAGCGGCAAGAGCTTATTCATTATTACCCAAACTGTTGCCGAAAGCAGTATTACCGCAGCAACGAAAATCAGAGCAAGTCGCGCGTTTATCATAAACGAGGCTGCAACTGCGCCCAGAACTATGAACGGAGAACGCAAAAGCAGACGCAGAACAAGGTTTATGCCTGACTGTGTCTGTATAACATCCGATCCGAGGCGTGTTATAAGCGAAGCTGTTCCGAAACGGGCAAGCTCGGCGGAAGAAAACGAGGCGATATGTCTGTAAAGATCGTTTCTAAGCTCCGTTCCGAAAGCCATAGACGCTTTTGCGGCAAAAAACTGCGCCGTAAGAGAGCTTGCGAAACCCAGAAGGCCCATCAGAACAACTATTCCGCCTGAAACAAGAACGTAACCGGCATCTTTATTTTTAATACCGATGTCGATCATATTTGCCATTATTACCGGCACCGTTAACTCAAAACATGCTTCAAGCAACTTGAAAAGTGGACCGAGAATGCTTTCTGTGCGATGGTTTTTAAGATAGCGAAGAAGTTTTATCATTGCTATTTCCTTTAACCGGAAGAAAAAATCAATTTTTCCTCATTTTAAATGATTATAGCATAAATCAGAAGAAATATCAATATATTATTTCCGTATCTCTTCACTCTTTTTCCCTTTTTACGATAAAAGACATAAAATAACTGTTGAATTCTTACATCTGATATGTTATAATATAATAAGTAAATATTGAACGGAGATTGAAAATCGATGCTTCCTTCATTTTTGCCGGTTTTGCCGATGGCGATGTCGTTTTTTCAGGTTTTCGGACTTGTTATTCTCATATCGGCATCAACGGTTGCCCTGATGTGTTTTGTTATAATACCGCTTACACGATATATCGTTCTCAGAATCATTCTCTTTTTCAGGTGCGTTTTTTGCGGCGCAAAATTTGCGAAAGTAGGCTTTCCGGGATTTATCATCCCGCATTTCTGGAATCATAAGCCGGACTACATGCTTCTTTCCGGAAACAAGCTTTATCTTATAAAGCTCAAAAGCTACCGCAAGCTCAAATCGACCGTAATGTTTTCCGATCCTTCATATTGGGAAATATCAAGCCACAGAGGGCTCGCTCCTACCGAAAACGAAGGTGTTATCGGTTCAATGACTATGGCGTTTCATAAATTCACCGTGCATAAGCGCAAAAGAAAATCCCCTGTCGGACTTGTAAAATACGCCGCTTCGGTAAACTATGCGCTTAAAGACAAGCCTGTATCATGCGTGCCCGTTGTGCTGATAAACCCCTCGGTAAAAGATGTCAGAACAAAAAACAACATTGAGCTTATAGACGGCGACACGATTTTTTACGGAATAGTAATGGCAAACAGCTTTTATCCTTCAAAACCGGCAAAATGCGGTTTTTCGGGAAAAGAGGCAAGAGAAATATTCAGAGAAGCGCGCCGTGCCATGAGAAAAAAACATTACGTGGAAATGAAGAAAGGATTTTGATAAATGAAACTGTTTTTCGATCCGATTAAGGCTCAGCCGGACGCAAAACCGCTTGATTACTGTGTTGCGGTTGATATGCAGCTTGAAGAGCTGCTGAATGCCTTTCTTTCGTCAAAAGAGCAGGAAGAAGCGACGCTCGAAATCATAAATCAGTTTTGCAGCGACCCTGAAATAATATCATACCGCGCCGATATTATAGACGATATGATAAAAAACGATGCTCTTTTTTCCCTGTTTTCCGACCTTCGCTCCGATCTGTGGGATCTGAATCTTCTTTATGAGCTTAAAATGTTCAAGAATGTTCCCGAAATGGCAACGATGAAAACTTTTCTTATCATAGAAAAATTCACCGAGGTATACAGAAAATTTATGGACGGCGCAAGAGCCGTAGATCAGCAAAACCTTTCACAGTCCGTAAAAAACATTCTTTGCGAAACATATTCGGATGATAAAAAGAAGCAGCTCGACGCAATTCTGAAGGATATGGCAGGTCTCCGCGAAAGCCTTGAAACGATAGGCGAAATACGTTTGAACCGTTATTTTTCGCGCGGTCAGAATATTGAAAACAGCATAATTCCGAAAACCGAAGAGCCGTCGCTGACGATGCGGCTTGCGGGTATTTCCGAAAACCTCGGCATGGACGTTACCGAAGCGTATGCCCCTGCAGTTCATCAGCCACGAGAATTTTCACGTCCCGTTTTCAAGTCACTCTATACTCTTTACTACGATATTTTCAAAAACATCGACTCTTTCCATGAAAAATACAAGGATGTTTTTGATACCTCATGGCTCGACCTTATAAAGAAGCTTGATGCGGTCATCGGTTTTGCGAGAATTTTCAGAGAAATAAAAGAAAAAGGCTTTGACTGCGCTAAAGCAACGATTTCGGATACTACCGACATCATGGATTTTTACAGCCTTTTCCTTGTAAAAAGAGGTCTTTCGCCCGACCAGGTCGTATATAACGATTATACCTACGAAAAAAGCTCGTTCTTCTTTATCACAGGTCCGAATGCCGGCGGTAAAACGATATATCTTTCTGCGGTAGGTCTGTGCCAGCTGTTTTTCCAGGCATGCGGACATGTTCCCGCAAAAAAGGCAAAAATAAAGATAATGAAAAGAATGTTCACGCATTTTCCCGTTGAAGAATATAACGATAATTCCGGCCGTCTTGTTGAAGAGCAGGGACGTGTGGAACGGATATTCAAAGATGTTGCAGACGGACAGAGCCTTGCGCTTTTCAACGAAACTTATTCATCCACAAAAGCCGACATCGCATACAAACTTTCAACCGAGCTTGTAGACAAAGTGCTTGAACACGATATATCCGGTCTTTTCGTCACGCATCTTCACAGCCTGAAAGATTATGCGGCGGAAACGGCGGACAGACCGCACAGCGCAGGTGTTTTAACGGCTCTCAACGATGAAAAAACGGGCAAAAGACTTTATAAGATCGTTCCGCTCAGCACTCAGAATTCTTCATTTGCAAGAGATATTCTTCTGAAATACGATATGACGGTAGAACAGATGCTTGAACGCATACAGAAGAAGAGGGAGGAAAAGTAAAATGTATCCCGAATTTGATCTTCTTTACAAAAATCCATCAAAAACAGAATCGTCAAAGCAGCTTGAAATGTCTATGAAAAGCCTGCTTCTCGATGAGGTGGTAAACGGCGTTACTGTAGATATCATCCTTCAGAAAAAGATGTTCGCGCTTCTTAGCCATCCCGAACAGGACATAGAAAATCTTATCTGGAGAAAAGAGATCCTTGACGATTTCAGGCGCAACGCCTCGCTTCTTCACGAATTCGAGCTTATAGAAAGGCTGAACCTGAAGCTTGAAGACGCCCTGAAGATAGTAAAAACATCCGCGTCGTCGATCATTACCACTACGGGCGGAAGAGCGACGACATCAGACAGAGAATCGTCTATTTTCACAGTTCAGACTCTGGCTGACTGTATTTTAAAGATCCAGGAAATTTATGAGCAATACGGCAAAACGCTTGCAAAAAAAGACCTTCGATCGGAACTGATGATAAGCATGCGCGAGTTTGTAAAAGCTCAGGTGGAAAATCCCGCCTTTGCGGAACTCAAGGCTGTCGCGTCGGAACTTGCGGAATCTCTTAACCTCAACACATCTTTCATAATTCTTACGAAGCTTGATAAATATATCCGTATTCTTGACTGCGAAATGTTCGCTCTTACGTCGGATCCGTATAATTACGGTCAGGATACTCCCGTACTGAAGGATAAAGACAAAACCGTGATTTCAATCGGATTTGACGTTGACTCAGACCAGCAGCTGCAGTTCCTTGCCGAAAGAAGCATGATAAAACTCGTTTCGTTTATGGAATCGATAACGTATCAGATGAAAAAACCTTTCGACAAAATACGCGACGGATTTTATTTTTACGATTTTGCCGCAATACTTGAACGGACGTATGAGAGACTCGGTCTGCCTATGTGTATTCCGGAATTCTGCACCGAAGGCAACAGATTTGAGTGCAAAAACATATACGATCTCTGGTTTTCGCTCAAACAGTATCAGAAAAACAAAAACGAACGTCCGGGCGACGTGCTTGTTGCAAACGACGCCATATTCGGCAAAGACTGCGCCGCATATATCATCACGGGTAAAAACAACGCAGGCAAAACGGTATTTTTACGCGCCGTCGGCATAATTCAGCTTCTCGGACAGGCTGCTCTGCCCGTTCCGTGCACGGAAGCGATCATCACCCCTGTAGCGGGCGTTTACGCATATTTCACTGCGCTTGACGTCGGTCAGGGACGTTTTGAAGAAGAAGTTGAAACAGTATCGGGCTTCCTTGACATGATAAAGCCTAACGATATGCTGCTTTTCAACGAGGTCTATCAGTCAACGTCTTTCGATGAGGCATCGATAGCATTAAGCGAATTTATTGCCGTTGCCGCGCTTTATAAGGCAAGAGTTATTTCGGTAACGCACCTTCCCGATATGAAAAAGCATCTTTCCATGCTTAAAGAAAAGCTCGGCTTTGAAGGAGATGTCGTTTACGCAAAAGCGGAAGAAATAAACGGAGAAAGCACACACAGATTTATTATAGACAAATAGGCTTGGTTGTAAATAAACTTATATTACGGAGGATATAAAAATGGAACTTAAAGGCAGTAAAACCGAAAAAAACCTTGAAACCGCATTTGCGGGTGAATCTCAGGCATGCGTTAAATATCAGTATTATTCATCACAGGCAAAAAAAGACGGATATGTTCAGATAAGCAATATTTTTGCCGAAACCTCAGCAAATGAAAAAGAACATGCAAAACTGTGGTATAAACTTCTGAACGGCGGCGTTGCCTCCACAGATAAGAACCTGCTTGCGGCGGCTCAGGGTGAAAATTTCGAATGGACAAATATGTATGCGGAATTTGCCAAAACAGCAAGAGAAGAAGGCTTTGAAGATATTGCAAAGCTTTTTGACGGTGTTGCGGCAATAGAAAAAGAACATGAGACAAGATATCTCAAGCTCCTTGAAAACATCAAGTCCGGCAAAGCGTTCAAAAAACCCGTTATGACTGTTTGGAAATGCGCGAACTGCGGACATATCCATTACGGTGAAGCAGCTCCCGAAGTTTGCCCCGTATGCAATCACCCGCAGGCTTACTTTGAAGTTAAAGCGGAAAATTATTGATAAACAGCAAAAAAAACGCACTCCGGCAACTCTTACGGGTTTGCCGGAGATTTTTTTCGGTATGCGGTCAAAAATATTTCATAATTCTTTTGACTGCGATTATTGACAAATCGCAACGATTATTGTATAATATATATTACCGAAGTTGATCGGCACAAATATGCAGGAATATCGAAGCGGTCATAACGAGGCGGTCTTGAAAACCGTTTGGCCAAAAGCCACGGGGGTTCGAATCCCTCTTCCTGCGCCATAACAAAAAGACAGCCTTTTGGCTGTCTTTTTGTTATTTTGTACTGTATCGGATTCGAACCCGAGAGGGTTTCGGCGAAAGAAAACGATTCAGGGAATTGTTTTCCGCCGAAATCGCGAAGAGCTTGCTCTGAGCGGGTAGTATGCGACAG
>CACZQB010000004.1 GCA_902783255.1 Oscillospiraceae bacterium
AAAGCTTGCCTTTTTTGATTCAAATTCCGGGGTAGGGGGAACAGCCTCTGTTGTCTTTCCGCAGACACCGCAGAATTTTGCTCCAGCAGGCAGCTTACTGCCGCAATGAGGACAGAAATGCGGTCCTTCATCGGTAAGAACTTCCTTTTTTTCAGAAGATACATTTTCATCTTCGGCAGATTGAGCCGCATTGGCCTGGACTGCATTTGAAGTTCCCTCATCTACAGCTTCGTGTTGAGTATCTTTTGTCTCTTCAAAAGAAATCTGTTGTTGATCAGTAACGGATGGGACTGTCTGTTCCGGAATGATCGGCGTTCCGCAAGCGCCGCAAAATTTTGCTCCCGAGGGATTCTTACCGCCGCAATGAGGACAGAAAATCATATCCGGTTCATTGTTTTCCTTCTCATTATCGATCGGAATTTTATTTTCGGTTTTTTCCGACTGAATTGTCTCCGTTGAAATTGTATCAGCGGTGGAAACAAAGTCGTGATTTAAACCTGTTGCTTTTGTTTCTCCTGCTTCTTCAACAGGTTGCGTCGGCTGTTGAACGTCATTCTGCATTGCCTGCTTTTCAATAAGAGATTCACCGCAAACGCCGCAGAATTTTATTCCTTCTTCCGTTTTGGATCCGCAGTTCGGACAGAATTTTGGTGTTTTGTTCGTCACACGTCCTATATCCGCCACAGTGGTTTCGTAAATAGACTGCACAGGCTGATTTACAGGTTCGGCAGGCGGTTGTTGCTTTTTCGGCACCGGCGTTCCGCAAACTCCGCAGAATTTAATTCCTTCTTCTAATCTATTGCCGCAATTCGGGCAAAACATACCGTTTCCTCCTTCAACTCTCATTTTTGATCATTTTACCATATAATAAGTCATATGTCAATAGAAAAACGGACTCATATACGAGTCCGTTCAGTTTTATTAATATTTCGGAACAAAAATCTGTTCTCCGTTTTTCATTGCCGATTCATGCGCACAAAGACCGGCAGCAGTAATGTTTCCGCCGAGTTGTTCATCTATCCACGGTTTTCTGTCTTCGATAATGCTTCTTACAAATTCGTTTACAAGGTGCGGATGCGAACCGTGATGCCCTCCGCCTGAGCCCTTTTTAAGTGAATCCTGCGGATTCAGCGGATCGAAATTGCCTCCGACCGTAAAGCGTTGTATCTCTTCCGGAAGACTCTGGTGAAAATTCGGCATTTCAGTCTTTTTATATTCGGTGTATTTCCCTCTTCCGTTGCCGAGTTCGCCGAGCGTTGTTATATACGGGTCATCGCCGTCCGTAAAGCCCCATTCAAACGACTTTTTGCTGCCGTATATAAACATTCCTTCCTGATACATTCTCGCGGTCTCAAATAAACTTCGCGTCGCTTCGCCTTTCATGCCGTTTTCAAATTCGAAAAGCGCACTTTCTACCGGAAACGGGTTTCCGTATTGTTCGGAAAGCCACGGTTCCATTGTTCCGGATCCAAAACAGATAACTCTTTTTATCCTTGATCCCGAAAGAGCGACCATAGGTCCTATTGCATGAGTGCCGTACCACATCGGCGGCAGTCCCATCCAGTAATCGGGCCAACCCGACATATCCTGATAATGCGATCCGCGCATAAACTGTATCTGTCCAAGCTCGCCGCTTTCTATCATATTTTTAACATAAAAGAACTGATACGTGTAAAGAGTTGTTTCCATCATCATATAGTTTTTGCCGGATCTGCGCTTCGCTTCGGTTATCCGCTTTATTCCGTCAACCGAAGTTGCCATCGGCACGGTGCAGGCGCAGTGTTTGCCTGCTTCAAGCACTTTTACGGTCTGATCCTCATGCAGGGGGATCGGAGTTACCAGATGAACAGCATCAATATTTTTATCTTCAAGTATTTCTTCAAATGAACGGTATTTTTTCAGCCCGAGACGGTCCGCAAAAGTATCAAGGCGGTTTTTGTCCGTGTCGAACACCCCGACTGTGTTTACATTCGGGTGATAATTGTATATCTCAGGGAAACAGCCGCCAAATCCCAATCCGACTATCGCTACATTTATTTTATTCATAATGTTACCTCGTTTTTTTTTAATTATAATGCATTTTACCGCTTTTGTCAATATATAATTTTACAGAGACTGTATTTGTGAATAAAAACATACTGAAAATACTCTGTTTGGTCATTTTCAACAAAAAACACCATGATATGTTGCTTATGTTTTATATGCCGTTTTTTTTATTTAATCAAAATTAATGATTATGACATAATTTTGGTATACAATGATAGATGGTTGAAATTTTAAATATTTATATATTCGGGAGGAAAAATACCCATGTCAATTAAAGTTGCAATCAACGGTTTCGGTCGTATCGGCCGTCTCGCATTCAGACAGATGTTCGGAGCAGAAGGCTATGAAGTAGTCGCTATAAACGACCTCACAAGCCCCAAAATGCTTGCTCATCTTCTTAAATACGATACCGCTCAGGGCCGTTACCTCGGTCATACGGTAGAATCTGACGACGAAGCCGGCACAATCACCGTTGACGGTAAAGTTCTTAAAATTTATGCTGAAAAGAACGCTGCAGACTGCCCCTGGAAAGAACTCGGCGTAGATGTTGTTCTTGAATGCACAGGTTTCTACACCTCTAAAGAAAAATCCATGGCTCACATTCAGGCAGGCGCAAAGAAAGTTGTTATTTCCGCTCCCGCAGGCAACGATCTCAAAACGATCGTCTACGGCGTTAACGAAAATACCCTTACAGCTGATGACCAGATCATTTCTGCCGCTTCATGCACCACAAACTGCCTTGCGCCCATGGCAAAAGCTCTTAACGACTATGCTCCTATTGTTTCCGGTATCATGACCACTGTTCACGCTTACACCGGCGACCAGATGATTCTTGACGGTCCTCACAGAAAAGGCGACCTCAGAAGAGCAAGAGCAGGCGCTGCAAACATCGTTCCCAACTCCACAGGCGCTGCAAAAGCAATCGGTCTCGTTATTCCCGAACTTAACGGCAAACTCATCGGTTCCGCTCAGAGAGTTCCCACTCCCACAGGTTCCACCACTATCCTTGTTGCCGTAGTAAAGGGCAAAGATATCACCAAGGACAGCATCAACGAAGCTATGAAAGCAGCAGCTTCCGAATCTTTCGGCTACAACACCGATCAGATCGTTTCTTCCGACGTTATCGGTATGCGTTTTGGTTCACTTTTTGATGCTACTCAGACAATGGTATCCAAGATTGACGACGACACATATCACGTTCAGGTAGTTTCCTGGTACGACAATGAAAACTCCTATACCAGCCAGATGGTAAGAACCATCAAGTATTTCGCGGAACTCAAATAAGTCAATCTTATAAACAAAAAGAAGCTTCAAATTAACGATTTGAAGCTTCTTTTACTTTATTCAGAAAAATCACAGTGAGTTGGTAAATCCGGTTTCTATCAGAGCGCAAAGAGCCTTGATTGCCGCCTCCTCATCCGATCCGTCGGCAATAATGTTTATTTCATTGTCTTTAGTTACCCCAAGCGAAAGAACGCCAAGCAGACTTTTTGCGTTCACTCTGCGATCTTCACGTTCTATCCAGATTGAGCATTTAAACTCGTTTGCTTTTTGAATAAAGAAAGTAGCCGGTCTTGCATGAAGACCTACCGAATTTGTAACGGTTATTTTTTGATTGATCATATGTCTTCTCCTTTGATATCCGGAACCGATTAAATCCGTACAGGAAATCAACCTTACTATGTGTAATATTATACAATAATTATTTGAACTTGTCAATCGTAAAAAGCCACAAAATAGAGAGTTTCAATATGAAAATAATTATGCATTATTAATAATAATACAGAAAAAGGCTTCGGTTTTCAGAAGCCTTTTGATAGAAAAGCAGTTTATTTCTCAACTTCCCATTTGACCGGACCGATTATTCCCGAGGCAGGTATCGTCATATAATTCGAGAATCCGTCTTTTATCGCGTTTGCGAGCGTGTTTGAAACAACGGCTTCGATTTCGTTTTCGCCGTCCTTCAAAACATCGGAAAGATTAAATGAATAGGGGGGACATACTCTTATGCCAAGATCCGTTCCGTTGCATCTGAGCCTGATATTCTGACCGACATTGCCGAAATCTATGCCGCATACTCCGTCCGGTCTGTCAAATCTGCAGGTGTATTTGATAATGCCTGAAAATGACGGATTTTCGTTTATATCCGTAATGTTTGGCAGATTTTCCGTATCTGCACAATCCTTGTAAAGGGTAAATTTGCTCATATCGGTATATTCTGCGGTCTCTATCCGGAATTTCAGTGCTGCGTCGCGAAGAGCGTAGCAGGGCTTATCCGGAATATTTCCGATATTTTCGCTTTCTTTTTCGAATACTGCCAGAACCGACTGATATGGAGCAAGAGAAAGACTGATCTTACCGTTTTTAATTCTGATGCCGTAAATGCTGTCGTTCAGTATATCTGCGATTGTGCCGCCTTCAAGCTTTTCAACGGTGCGAAGATATACTTCCGTATTAACGGGGTCTGCAACCGATTCGTTTACAAACATATAAACATCTGAATCGTCATATGTGTAATGCGTTATTCGCATCAGAGGATGATTTCCGTCGACGACAACGTCTCTTTCGATAGCTCTATCCACAAGTTCGATAAGCTCCTGTTTTGTCTGGTTTTTCTTCATCCTGATAATGCATACGCCGTCGTTTTCAAGCTCACGGAATACTTTTTCGACTTTTTCGGGCAAAAATTCAGCATAAGGAACAACAAGGCATCCGTAGGCCTGTTTTCCGACGCAAAGTTTGCCGTTTTGCGCTTTTGCGGGGAAAACTCTGCTGCCGCTGTCATCAGTAAAACAGTCTGTCGGAAGAATATCAAAATCAATATGCTCATCGTAAAGCATCTTTGCAGGAACCTGCGTCAGCATTGCGTCTTCTTTATATGCCGCCCATTCGGCATCGGCATGGTAAAGAACAGCTACATTGGAAATATGATGTCCGTTAGACAGTATGTGGGCTACTTTGTTTCCGTATGTCATCAGCTTTGCAAATCCGTCGTATTGCGGGTCTTTTCCTTCTGCTCCGAAGTGCGGCGGACAGTCAGGATCGGGGAATTTCGGTGAAAATGCATGCGGAACAAAATGATTGACGCCGCGAACAAGCAAGTAGTCAAGCAGCCATTTCATGCAGGGTGTGCCCTCGGCCCATCCGTAAGCGCCGAACACTTCACACATTGCGCGCCCTTCCATCTGCGTTCCTATATTTGCAAATGAAGAAGCAAGCTTTGCCAGAACATAATCAAAAAATGCGGGATCGGCAACATTGCCGGAAGTTGTTGTTGTATGTATATATTCTGACAAGCCCGGCATGATCTGATGCAAAACTATATCTATACCGCTCATATGCTGTCCGTCAAGCGCACGGAAATAATGGCCTGCGCTGCATCCAAGCCGCGCATGAGCGTTCATATCTTCTATTATATGTCCGATATACTGCACACCGTGTTCTTCACACCAGTCACCGAGCTGACGGGTAAAGCAATCACGGTAAAGTCTTGTAACGGCGTCCATATAAGAATGACGGACAGAATGCGTGATCTCACCGAAATCATACCATAACGCAGGAAGAAGCGATAATCCGTCTCTGCCTGTTGCGTCAGAGATCATACCGGGTATTATATCGTTCCACGGCAGGGCAAGACCCGGCATTCCGAGACGGTGGTTATACATTCCGTGATCGGTCACATGGGGGCCGTACCATCCGTTTCCCAAAGACGGCTCATCTGAGAAAAATCCTGCTATAGTGTTTCCGAAATATTTGGCGTAATGTTCAAAATGAGCTTCGTAAACGGTATCTACAAGCAGCTTTACCGCTTTGGGGTTAAGCATATCTATGTAGTCCGATCTTCCTGCTTTTCGCGTTTTGTACAGGAAGAATACACGCCAGCATCCTTCGGGAACGGAAAACTGCAAAAAGCCGTTTTTATGCCCTTCAGAAAGGCGTATCGGTTCCGCTATGCATCCTTCGCCGATCCCCGTGCGCTTATACGCATATGCTCCGAGGAAAATATGTTCGTCGCTTGTCTGATCTGCAAGAAGCAAGGCATTTTCAAGCGGACCCATAATGTCTATATGTCGTTCACCTAACTGCCAGCTGCGCAATTCGGGATGATTCTTGACCTGCCCTGCGGCATGACCTGTCGGAAAATGATCGTCGTCAAGGATCCATACTTTCATTCCGCGTTTTTCTGCTTCCGAAATGATAAGATCCATGTCGCGCCACCATGTTTCACCGCAAAAATCCTTATGAGGCCTTGACTCAACGCAAAGCGCGCGGCAGCCGCTTTTGAATATTGATTCCACCTGCTCGGGAATTTTTTCGTAATGGTCTCCGTGCTGCCAGTAAAAAGGCAGCATGTAATTGTCTTCTTTCCCTTTCAGGACATCCGAAAAAAATCTGTTCATTTTTATCTCTCCGTAATTATCAGGATTACACCGGAATTATATCATATAGTTTTTACCGTGTCAAGAAAAAAAGTGAAAATTCAACCTGCAAAGAGGTAGGACAAAAATGAAATGTAAAATCTTTATGTCTTTTATTAAAAAGGCTTGATTTTTCCTCGTTCATAGTGTATAATAAAATGCGTTGACAGCATATGCTGTATCAAAACAGTAAACAGAAATATTTCGACCATGGAGAAATCGCCTAGCTGGTCGAGGGCGCATGATTGGAAATCATGTAAACGTGAAAGCGTTTCGAGGGTTCGAATCCCTCTTTCTCCGCCATAATTAAAGGATAGCTTTTTGCTATCCTTTAATCATTTTATAACAGGGGATTCGAACCCGAGAAGGGTTTCGGCTAAAAGTGAATTCTCCTGTGGAGGATTCACAGCCGAAAGTGTGAGGGCAATGCCCGAACGAAGAGTATGCGAAGCAGACGGCGAATCCCTCTTTCTCCGCCAT
>CACZQB010000005.1 GCA_902783255.1 Oscillospiraceae bacterium
ATCGAAAAGTACAGGGAGTATTGCATAAAAACCGAAGCCTATTGTGACGGCAACTTTGAGAGGATTCATTATTTCGATGTGTATTGTAAGGAAAATGGAAACAGCCCGTTACTTCTTCAGAAAATGGTGAATGACTGGTTCAGAAAAAGGGAAAGCGAAATCAATAATAGTTGTCGTTCCAGAGCCTTTCCCGTTATCGGCTTTATCAGATTCGCAAATCACAGAAAAATGATGGACATTGATATTCCGGAAATACCCGATGGTCTTCCCTGTTCCTATGTGCCACATATTTTTACAGATGATGAACTAGCTTCGTTTTTCCGCGAATGTGATCGTGTGATCCTCAATTTCAATAACAGAGCCAATATTAACAGGAAGATGACAATACCGGTGATATTCAGGTTTCTCTACAGCACAGGCATGCGGACATTTGAAGTCCGTCAGTTAAAAAGATCAGATATCGACCTCTCTGCCGGAATTGTAAATATCAAGTGGTCAAAGCACAATATTCAGCATTATGTCGTTTTACACGACACTACATTGGAAATGATCAGGCATTATGATAATCAGATAGATTCCATATATCCGGAACGGGAATACTTTTTCCCCGGAACAGGAAGATATCCTCATTTGACCAAAGACTGGATAGACATTAATTTCAAAAGTATATGGACAAAGGTGTCTGATGAACGCGCAAAACCGTATGATCTCAGGCACAATTATGCGATTACGAATGTCAACAGCTGGGAAGGTGATGTCGTTGATCAGTTTCATAAACTTGTTTATCTTTCAAAGACGATGGGACATGTCACATTAAATTCAACGAGATATTACTATTCCTATTCCCCGCATATGGCTAGACTGATATCCGAATATACAGAAAGCGGAATGAAGGATATTCTGCCGGAGGTAAAGCATGAAGACTTCATCTTCTGAAGGAAAAATGATACTCAAATACATTTCCTCTTTTCTAAAAGATTATGCGCCTTATGTGAAAACAGGAAGTGAACATACTTTGCGCAATTATACAACGGCACTGGATCAATTTCTGGAATGGCTTGAAGACGAAAAGAAGTTCTCGACTTCAAATATCACATCTCAATGTTTTGAAACAAAAATGATTGAAGAATGGCTGACATGGCTTCAAAATGAAAAACACCAAAGTAAGCCAACCGTAAATGTCAGGCTGGCATCTTTGAGGACTTTCGTCAGATACCTTTCAAAGCAGGATCCCAAATATCGGTATCTCTGCGAAGAAGTCAGGGGAGTTTCAAGACTAAAAACGCCGAAAAGAAAGATCCACGGCATCAGTAAAGGCGCAGTAAAAACACTGCTTTCTGTGATATCGACTTCTTCGTTGAGCGGTCGCAGATATCTGGTATTGATCACGCTTCTTTATTCTTGCGCAGCCAGGTTAGACGAGATCCTTTCTCTGAAAATGAAAGATCTGTTTTTAGAAAGGGAAGATCCTTTTATCCGCGTACTTGGAAAAGGATCAAAGTGCAGGAATATTACGATTCTTAAAAACGTTAAGAGTATTCTTCTTCTATATATTCAGAGTTTTCATGGCGACAAACCGAATCCAGATGCCTATCTGTTCTTTACAAACCACAAGGGCAAATACGAAAAAATGTCACAGACTGCTGTAAGAAAAATTCTTCGATCTTATGCGGAAAAAGCCAATGAAATAAATCCGGATTGCCCTAGAGATCTTCATCCTCACCAGCTTAGACATGCCAAGGCAACACATTTACTTGAAGATGGATTAAACGATTTTATTGTTGCGGAATTCTTGGGGCATTCGAATCTTGAGACTATCAAAGATTACATAGATGTATCAATAGAGCAGAAAAAAGAAGTAATGAATATCCTAAAATCAGAGCAGGACAAAGACGCTACGAAAAAATGGAAAACTGACAAGAACTGCAGTATCCGCATTATTGCAGGAACAATGAAGTAAAATAAAATCAGAACATATTCCCCGGATAGTGATAATAATAAGTCCTCTACTCAGGAATAAGTTCTGATTTCTTTTAAGTTATGATTTCCGAAATAATCAAAACATTCTGATTATTTCGGCGCAAATACGATATGATACTTACAATTCCATTTCGTGTGTGATGGACTATGCAGGTCATCGGTGTAAGCCATGATAAAAACCTCCTCTTATTCTTTCGCTGTAGTTTCGCAGACCACACACGAAATTATAA
>CACZQB010000006.1 GCA_902783255.1 Oscillospiraceae bacterium
ATTTTTAAATAATTTGCAATAAGGACTTTACATTGAAAGAGAAAAGTGCTAAAATTGATTGTGTGCAGTATGTAAATGCTGTAAGTTTATACAAGTCATTTTTAAAAGACCTGTCGGGCGAAGTCAGGTCTGAAAATAAAAAGGAGGACTTTCCAAATGATTACCAGAAAAAAGAAAACGATGGACGGTAATAATGCAGCGGCTCATGTAGCGTATGCGTTTACGGAAGTAGCAGGCATATACCCCATCACACCGTCAAGCCCTATGGCAGACTATGTTGACCAGTGGTCGGCACAAGGTTTGAAGAACATTTTCGGAACAACCGTAAAAGTTCAGGAAATGCAGTCAGAAGCAGGTGCGGCAGGCACAGTTCACGGCTCTCTTAATGCAGGTGCTTTGACAACCACTTTCACCGCTTCACAGGGACTTCTCTTAATGATACCGAATATGTATAAAATAGCAGGTGAATTGCTTCCCAGCGTATTCCATGTATCGGCAAGATGTGTTTCTTCTCATGCATTGAACATTTTCGGTGACCATTCAGACGTATATGCTTGCCGTCAGACAGGCTTTGCAATGCTCGCTGAAACAAATACTCAGGAAGTTATGGACTTGGCAGCGGTTGCACATCTTGCAACTATCGAAAGCAGAGTTCCGTTTATAAACTTCTTTGATGGTTTCAGAACCTCACACGAGATTCAGAACATAGATATATGGGATTATAAAGATCTCGCTGAAATGTGCGATATGGACGCTGTAAAGGCATTCAGAAAGAGAGCTTTGAATCCTGAACATCCTGTAATGCGTGGCTCACACGAAAACGGCGATATATTCTTCCAGCACAGAGAGGCTTGCAACAAGTTCTATGATGCAGTTCCCGAGATAGTTGAAAAGTACATGGCAAAAGTAAATGAAAAGCTCGGTACAGACTATAAACTGTTCAACTACTACGGTGCGGAAGACGCTGACCGTGTAATTATAGCTATGGGTTCATTCTGTGACGTTGCAGAAGAAGTTATAGACTACATGAACGCTCACGGCGAAAAAGTAGGTCTTATAAAAGTTCGTCTTTACAGACCCTTCAAGGCAGACAGACTTGTTGCCGCTCTTCCGAAAACAGTTAAGAAAATAGCTGTTCTTGACAGGACAAAAGAGCCCGGCTCGCTCGGCGAACCTCTTTATCTCGATGTTGTTACCGCTCTTGCCACAAACGGCAGAAACGTAAAGGTCGTTGGCGGCCGTTACGGTCTCGGATCGAAAGACACTCCTCCGGCAAGCATTTTTGCAGTTTACGAAAACCTCAAAAAGAGAGAACCGAAAAACAGCTTCACGATCGGCATCAACGACGACGTTACCAACCTTTCTCTTAATGAGAAGGACGCTCCCGATACGGCTCCCGCAGGCACGATCAGCTGCAAATTCTGGGGACTCGGCGGTGACGGAACTGTCGGCGCAAACAAAAACTCCATCAAGATCATCGGTGACCATACAGATAAATTTATTCAGGCATATTTCCAGTATGACTCCAAGAAAACAGGCGGCATAACGATTTCTCACCTCCGCTTCGGCGACAGCCAGATCAAATCCTCTTACTACATCACTAAGGCGGACTTCGTTGCGTGCCACAACCCCTCATATATCGTAAAAGGATACAAAATCGTCCGTGACGTTAAGCCCGGCGGAACATTCCTTCTCAACTGCCAGTGGACTCCGGAAGAGATCGAAAAACATCTCCCCGACGAAACAAAGAAATACATTGCCGACAACAATATTCAGTTCTATACCGTAAATGCGATCGACAAAGCGCGCGAGATCGGTATGGGCAAGAGAACAAACACGATCCTTCAGTCCGCATTCTTTGCGCTTGCAAAGATCATGCCGATGGAAAAAGCTGTTGAATATATGAAACAGGCAGCTTACAAGTCCTACTCAAAGAAGGGCGAAGAAGTTGTCAACATGAACTACAAAGCTATCGACGCAGGCGTTGAAGCTATTGTAAAAGTTAACGTTCCCGAAGCATGGAAGAACATTAAAGTTAAAAATGTTAAAGCTAAAATCACGGGCGACCGCGAAGAAATCGTTAAATTCGTTAAAGATATCGTTGTTCCCGTATCCAAAATGGACGGCGACTCTCTGCCCGTATCGAAATTTGTTGAACATGCAGACGGTTCATTCCCGCAGGGCGCTGCTGCATTCGAAAAACGCGGCGTAGCTGTTGACGTTCCCGTCTGGATCCCCGAAAACTGTCTGCAGTGCAACCAGTGCGCATTTGTTTGCCCGCACGCAACGATTCGTCCGTTCGCACTCGACGAAAAAGAGGCGAAAGCCGCTCCCAAGTCCGCAAAACTCACTCAGATGAAGGGCAAAGGATGCGAAGGCTATAAATTCACAATGGCTGTATCTCCTCTCGACTGTATGGGCTGCGGTCTTTGCGTAGGCGTTTGCCCGTCCAAAGAAAAAGCACTCAAGATGGTTTCTCAGGAAAGCCAGGCAGATCAGCAGGCAGCGTTCGACTACTGCGTAGCTAAAGTTACAAAGAAAGAAACTCCGTTTGCAGACACAACGATCAAGGGCAGCCAGTTCAATCAGCCCCTTCTTGAATTCTCCGGCTCCTGCGCAGGCTGCGCCGAAACTTCTTATGCGAGACTTATAACACAGCTTTTCGGCGAAAGAATGTATATTTCCAACGCAACAGGCTGTTCGTCTATCTGGGGCGGTTCTGCTCCCTCCACACCGTATACCGTAAACCGTGACAGCGGAAGAGGTCCTGCATGGGCAAACTCTCTGTTTGAAGACAATGCAGAGCACGGTCTCGGTATCTGCCTCGGTCAGAAGACCATCAGGAACAGACTTCTTGAAAAAGTTAAGAAACTCGTTGCGGTAGATTACGCAACCGCCGAAATCAAAGAAGCGGCAAACGCATGGATAGAAACATTTGATGACGGCAAAGCAAATGAAGGCGCAACAAAGAAATTCGTTGCAGCTCTCGAAGAAGATGTTCTTCCCGACTGCCCCTGCGAAGCATGCACTCTCGGTCGTGAAATCCTCGCGGAAAAAGATTATCTCTCCAAGAAATCCATATGGATCTTCGGCGGCGACGGCTGGGCATACGATATCGGATTCGGCGGTCTTGACCATGTTATCGCATCAGGCGAAGATGTAAACATCATGGTATTTGATACCGAAGTTTACTCCAATACAGGCGGACAGGCATCCAAAGCATCACAGGTAGGTCAGGTAGCTCAGTTTGCTGCGGCAGGCAAAGCAACAAAGAAGAAAGATCTTGCACAGATCGCAATGTCTTACGGTTATGTATATGTTGCACAGGTAGCTATGGGCTCTGATATGAATCAGACGATGAAAGCGCTCCTCGAAGCAGAAGCTTATCACGGTCCTTCGATCGTTATCGGTTATGCACCCTGCGAAATGCACGGTGTTAAAGGCGGTATGACAAACTGCCAGTCCGAAATGAAGAAAGCTGTTGAAGCAGGATATTGGCAGACATTCAGATTCAATCCCGCAGCAAAAGCAGCAGGAAAGAATCCGCTCACCGTAGACTGCAAAGCTCCTACGGGAAGCTATATCGACTTTATCAAGAGCGAAACACGTTATTCAAGCCTTGCTCTCAAATTCCCCGAAAGAGCGGAACAGCTCTTTAACGAGGCTCAGCAGCTTGCTAAAGAAAAATACGAAAATCTTATCAGACAGCAGGAATTTTTCAATAAATAACATGTAAAAAACAAATAAGGCGGAGCTCTGTTGAGAGTTCCGCCTTTTCATAAGGAAGTGAAGATAAAGATGTTTACGTTTGAAATGAAAAACGACAAATTCACCGTTTTAAATCTTACGGATATGCAGCTTAACGAATGTAACTATGATCCGGACGATCCTGAATACGGGAACGCATTTGCCGTTATGGACTATACGATAAGGGAAGTTATAAAGCGAGCAGAACCGGATCTGATAACAATAACCGGAGATATTTCAATGGCAGACCAGCCAAAGGCATATCCGGCTTTTGCGGATTACATGGACTCTTTTCAGATTCCGTGGTGTCTTGTGTGGGGAAATCACGATCAGCAGGACGTTACGGAACGTATAAATTTTGTGTATAAAGTTTTGCCGTATTACCGTCAAAAAAAGTATTTCTTTCATGAAGATGGAGATCCCGAAATGGGAAACGGAAATTATGTAATTAAAATCAAACACGGAAATGACACGGTCCATGCTCTTTTTATGATCGATTCTCACAACTGCGTATGGCTGCCGGATGAAAACGGTGTAAAACATTTTTATTATGATAAACTTAACGAAAAGCAGATAAAATGGTATAAAGAACAGGCGCAAGCGCTTAAAGCGGAGGGCTGCAAACACAGCTCAATACTGCTCCACATCCCGATCCACGCATATCAGGACGCCGCGGATGCCGCATTCAGAAAAGATGTCGACACTTTAAAAATAACTGTTAAAGAAAGCTACGGTAATTCATGCTGGAATGAGGGATACGAGGAAGCTTTCGGCGTAAAATATGAAGAGGGAGCGATAGCATGCTACCCGTATGACGATGGTGTTTTCGATGCGATACTTGAAGAAGGAATCACAGACAATGTGATCGCTGGTCATGTTCATACAGATAATTTCGTTATTCCCTATAAAGGCGTTCGCCTTGCCTTTGCTCTGAAAACCGGAAACATCCATCCGTGGAGAAAAGAACTCAACGGAGGCACGATCATCACCATTGGTGCGGACGGGAGATCTGAAATAACGCACAGTTATGTTGATGTTGAGCATCTTATATAATACACAATATAAACAGAAAAAAATCCGCCGTAAAGGCGGATTTTTTCAGCTTAGTATTTCACTTTTATCAACAATGAAAAGACCGTTGCTTCTCAGTTCATATACCTTATCGCAAACTTCAGAGAGAAATCTCCTGTCATGAGAAATGCTGATAATCGCGCCTTTGAAGTCGCGCAGAGACCGTCTGATTACAGGGCAGGACAACGGACTGAAATTTCGAGTGGGTTCATCAAGAATAAGCACATCGGCTTTGCGGAGCACCATATCAAGAAACAATATTTTTGCCTGTTGTCCGCCGCTTAGATCCTTTATTTTACCCGTCATTTCGTCGTGCGTGAATTTCATACTGCCCATAAAAGTTCTTGCCCTTGTAACATCTTCAGCAGAGTATATATCAGAAAGATATTCTATCGGAGTTTTATTATAATCAAGAACCTCATAATAATTCTGCGGCATATACGCAGGCGTTATGTCTTTTCTGCATTTTAGCTCCTGCCATATAAGGGCAAGCAAAGTGGACTTACCGGCGCCGTTTCTGCCTGTTATACCTATATGTTCTCCGCCTGTGACGGCAAGCTTTATTTTCTCGGCAAGAACGTGTTTTTCGACTGCAAGTTTTTCGATATTGAGATCCAGTATCTGCTTACCTGCGGGTAACGCTATGCTTCCGTCAAATTTTGCAAGTATGGCATCCTCCTCCACGGAAAAATCAAGAAATTCCTCTTTTTCACGCTCGATTCTCTTTTTCATTGCAAGCGTTGAGTGCATTTTCTTTTTAAGAAGCCTGCCGCCGCTCGGGTTCCTTCTTGAAATCGAATTTTGTTCGTAAGAAACACGGTCGTAAATGCTCTGCCATTTTTCAAGCTGTTTTTCATAATTGTCGCGTTGCTTCTGAGCTACCTGATCGTTATGAGCAAAACTGTCGGATCGAAAAGATATGTAATCCGAATACGAACATCGTGCAACCGTAGTTCTGCATTGGGTTTTTTTATAAATCTGTTCCATATGTACGATCACATTCGCTGTTTTTTCGATCAGTGTTTCGTCATGAGAAATATATAAAACGGGCAAAGGACTTTCTGAAATAAACGCTTCGAGCCATCTGAGCGAATATATGTCAAGATCGTTTGTCGGCTCGTCAAGAAGCAGAACATCGGGCAACTCCATAAGTATTTTTGCAAGCTGTATTTTAACTCGTTCGCCACCCGATAATGTTGATATTTTACGGTCGGACTGTATAAAATCAACAGGAAGGCTGAGGGAGGACAGAATGTCGATATGATAATAATATTCTGACTGTTCAAAATATTTCGCAAGCGAACAGTTTAAATATTTGTCTTCGAACGTCTGAGAAAGATACGCAAGTTTCCCTTTTTTTATCACTTCTCCCGAACATTCGCAGTAATCGTCCGTTAAGAGAGGATCATAAATATATTTGAGCAAAGTTGACTTTCCGTTTCCTTCTTCGCCGATAATAACCGCCTTATCGTGTCCGCTCAAGGAAAAACTGAAATCCGAAATGATCTGCCTTCCGTCTTTTTTTAAAGATATATTTAAGTTTTTTAATTCAAGCATAAAAATCTCCAAATAAAAAGTCCCGTTTTCAACAGTAAATCGACTCTATTGAAAATGGGACTGGTATTATTATTTATGCCGTCATAATTGTTATAACAAACCTTTAACGATTTGTTTTTTCGGCAAGTAACCCAAATTTCAACAGTAAAGTATGTCAGTTTTGCATACGCATAAACGAACAAGGTGATTTACCATTGTATAAATTTGAATTACTTTATAATCATTACAAAACTCCTTATATCAGGTATGTAAATTATTATTCCGCTTCGGCACCTTTGTTATGTATGCTTCTTATTGCGTTCATAATTGCTTCTTTAACTTCGGGATCCTGTTCTATCTCCAAACGTTTTATGAGCTGGAACAAAGAACGGTTGTTTTTCATAAGTGCCAGAGAATTCGCTGCAGCTTTGCGAAATTCAGGGTCAGCCGCATCACTTACGACCTGAGCGATCGGGTCTACGTATTTATCTACGCGAAGCTCGCCGAGAATTCGCATTGTGGTGAAAATAACTTCTTTATCTTTTGAAAGGAGACTTTTGTCAACAAGTCCGTATCTTTCGTTGAAAATCCTTTTGATAAGCTTTGCCTCAAACGGAGGTCTGTCTTTCAGCAGAGCTTCAAGCTGCTGTTTTTTTCTGGATTTTTCTATATTTTTATCAGACTTTTTCGGTGCATCCTTTTTTTCAGGTTTATCTGACTTTTTCGGTGCTACAGCTTCAGTCGCGGTTTCGTTTTTGTTTACGGATTCGTTATTGTCTGCCATCTATATTCACCCTTCTACACTATTATACATATATATTATATAACTCAATCGAAGATTTGTCAAGTATTTTCTTCATATTTTTATCGTTTTTTCGAAAATGACATAAAAAACATCTTTTTATTTCATTTCTTGTAGCATCATTAATGATAAAGGGACGGCATGAATAAAAACAATTTATGGTTTTTATGCGCCCTTGAATTTCGCGCGCCTGTTGGGACATGTAAGACGGGGGCAAAGCTCGCAGTTTTCATATTCAACATCTGAAATGAACAGGACACCCGATGTGCTCTTTGTTGGATTCATAAGAAAGCTTTCCGCAAGAACTACGCCTGTTTTTTCTTTGACATATTCTTCGCCACCCAGAATTCTGAAAAGCTGTTTTTGCTCCGATATAGGCCACAGATCAAGAGAGCCCGGGTTAAGCGCCGCAAGATGACCGGTTTTATCGAAAATTTCGTTTTTTACGTATTCACGGAACGGCTTTTGCGATGCGTAAAGATAATTGAGCTTTATTGCATCTGCAATAAATTCTTCAAGGGGGTCTCCTTTCTTTGCAAGAGACCAGTTTTCAAGCTCGGTTCCGCACGTGGAAACATAAGCGGCAACAAATTTGTTGTCCTGCAGCATTTTACGCACATAAGGATATGATATTTCGATATCTCCGAGCATTACCGTTTCTTCAGTTAAGGTTACGGGAACTGTTTTAAGCAAAGTTTTGGGAGCGGCGATCATTTTTGCTTCTGCGTAAAGTTCCTCGGCAACTTCAGCCTGTTCACCATCGGGATCAAAATGAAGGTATTTAAGAATTACGCTCAATTCGGGATGAGTATTGCCGATAATAAGATTTTCCATAAAAACGCTCCTTTAAATAATAATATCGGTCTTCAGTTTTTTATATGGACGTCCATCTGCGGGAACGGAACGGTGATTCCGTTCACATCAAACGCTTTCTTTACATTTTCGGTAAGGTCGAAATAAACGGTCCAGTAATCAGCAGTATTGCACCACGCGCGGCATGTGAAATCAAGAGAGCTGTCGCCATGATTTGAGAGACGAACAAACGGAGCGGGGTCTTTAAGAACAAGTTCGTTCTTTTCTGCCGTATCAAGAATAACTGACTTTACTTTTTCGATATCGTTTGAATAATCGACCTTGAAAACGATATCCACCCTGCGCTTTTCAAACGAGCTGTAATCTCTGAGCGTAAGATTTGAAACAACGGAATTTGGCACAACGACCCTGCTGTTATCTATCGTTATAAGATATGTATAATACACACCTATAGCCTCAACCGTGCCTGCATATGTGCCTGTATCGATAAAATCACCGACATGAAAAGGGCGAAAGATCATAAGAACGATACCACCGGCAAAATTACTCAAACTGCCTTGAATGCCAAGACCCACGGCTACTCCGGCTGTACCGATGAGAGCGATAATCGATGACATCGGAACGCCCAGGATCGCAATGCAGGTAAGAATAACGATAAGCTTAAGAATCGTTTTGATGACGCTTGCGGTAAATTTTGCTGTATCTGCAGACAATTTGGAAAAAGACCTGCTTTTTTTAACGATTTTAACAATAACATTAACTGCACTCATGCCAATTATCAGAACAAGAAGCGCGCCTACTATCTTCAGGCCGTATTCTGTCGCGAATTTGACCGCCGTATTCAAAAAATCGTCCATTTATAAAACCTCCGAAAGGTATATCCATCTTGTGGGATTATAACACATGCATTGATAATTGTCAAGAATATATTGAATTATCATCGATTGTTTTCACATAAAAATCCGATGTTTTTTCAACGACAAAACCGAGTGATCTGTATAGCGTAACGGCATGAATGTTATCTGAAACAACGTTCAGAAAAACAGGGTCATAGCCTTTGTTTTTGCTGTGAACGATGCACTTTTCAACAAGTTTTCGCCCTATCCCCTGCCCCTGCAGCCCGGCAGAAACAAACACATCGGAAATCTCACCTTTAAAGCACCCTGCGCCTGCTTCGATCTTTCCGTTTTTTCTCAGGACAAAATAATCGTCACGCGCTTTTGCCAGAAACGATCTGACATTCGGTGTCGGCTGTAAAATTAACGGTTCGGCGCCTGTTCTGCGGCGAATAGGCAAAAATGCCTCGCCCTCTGCCCTTATAAAATCATAAAACATACTGTCATTATATTTCTCAAACATTTCAGTGCTTTGCGGCACCGTGCCCTGAAAAATCATACGGTCAGAGGAATACTTTTTATTCATTCCGATTTTTTCGACAAAAAAGCTGCTTTCGCTTTTACTGTTTATTTCGCAGAAAAAATGTTGTATTCCTTTAGACTTACCCTGTTTTACAATAGATGAAAAAAGTTCCGTTCCGATGCCTTTACGCCGATATGCCGTCAAAACAAAAATGTAAATATTGGTGCGTTTTTTGCCCGGAGTTACATCCGAGCAGCCAATGCCGACAGGTGAACCGAGGGAATACGCGATAAAACCGTTTTCGGGAAATGTGTTTAAGGTAAGTGATATCTCACTCCTTTGCTGAAAAGGAACGGCGTTCAGAACGTTCGAAATATCCCTGCAAAAAAAAGAGTCATATTTAATAATTTTCATATTTCAGATGTAAAGAATTCTGTTTTCGCTTAAGGAAACAGAATAAAAATCAAGACCGCAGGCGGAAAGCGCAAATACAGCCTTTTCCGCCAACGGTCAATGCTAAAAATTTCTAAGGTTTATTTAGCTAATTTTTTGATAAGCTCATCGTTAGCGTTAATTTCGATTTTTGATTTCAGATCTTCCATATAAGCAGAGTATTCCTGCTGACTGAGCGTTGCCTTGACGTTAAGTTTCCAGAATTCATCGCCCGTGCGAACGTAGTAAAGGATATGAGAACCGTAATCGGAATCGATAAGAACGCTGTCGCCTGCGTTTCTTGAATCAAAGATCCAGTCGTTAATTTCAGGAACAGTGAAGTAGTTTTTGTAAACGTTCAACATAAGACCGCCGCTTGAAGCGGAAGAGTCGTCGGAATATGTAACGGCGAGATTTCCGAAGCTTTCTTCGGTAGCGTCGCCCGATTTCCACTCATTGTAAATATTCTCAGCTTCTTCATGAGCTTTCGCAACTGCCGCGTTATGGACTGAT
The DNA here is from genome assembly GCA_902783255.1 of Oscillospiraceae bacterium. Taxonomy (GTDB): domain Bacteria; phylum Bacillota; class Clostridia; order Oscillospirales; family UBA644; genus HGM12619. The sequence goes on from CACZQB010000006.1 coordinate 10,274, forward strand.
TCATGCTCGCTTACATCGTTATCTTCTTCTTCGATCTGAACGAAAATGTGACGAATATCAGCGGTATTATATCTGTCAAGACCGCAGGAAATGAAGTATATTACATTAAATGCGTTGTTGGCGTCGATAACGGTCTTATCTCCTTCGGTTCTTGAAGGATCAAAAAGCCATGCTGCCACATCTGTGCTGAGGCTTGCATACGTTGCGCTCTGAGAAAGAGTGAAGTTTTCGGAAAGCGATTCTTTTTCTTCGTCGGTAAGAACATTTTCATTCAGATAATTCTCAAATGATGCCTCGTCTGTGATTGCCTCAAGCATTGCGTTTGCAGAATCACGCGCTTCATTTTTGTATGAATCGTCGCCTTCCGTAACATCTTCGGGAACTTCGTATTTGAATACAAATGAACGGAATGCCGCGGTATCAAGCGTCTGCTTGTTTTCATTGTAGTAGTTTTCGCATTCTTCGTCAGAATATTCATAAGAATCGGAAAGATCTTCAAGATAATTTGTAGCGAGCTGGGTTTTCTTACGCATTGTTTTATAAAAATCAGCCGTTACACCCTCGCCGTAAGCCTGCTGAAGATAGTAGTCAATTCCGACACCGAGATTCGAAATAGCGCCTGAAAGAGTATCGAGTTCGGCATCTATAGCATCATTATCTTCTTTTGAAAGCGTATATCCCTTTGCTACGGCTTCGTTATAAAGGAGCGTGGTTTCAGTGATGGTATTCTGTGCTCTCGTGCTGAAATAGTCCGCCCACGTCATACCTTCATAATAATCCTGCGTGCTGAGATCTTTTGAAAAGTCAACGCCGAGATAAGATATTATTGAGCTGTTTTCACTCTGGAAAGATGTAACTGCAGCATTATAGAAATACTTGAATTCAAGTCCTTTTATCTCAGTATCACCGATAGTCATGACAGTTTTATCGTTGAGGTCGTTTGCCTTTTTTGCCACAAAGCTCCACACGATAACGCCGGCAAGTATCGCTAACGCAACGCAGATCGTAATTATTACCGCCGGAGAAAAACTGCTGTTTGAATTTTTTGTTTTTACAGCGGTATTTTTGTTGTTACTTTTTGCCAATTCACTCATCCTATTCATTTTATGTTTTCGTCTGCGGCATTGCCGCATGCATATGTAATATAGAGTTGTTTGTATGATACGGGTCTGTTTTTTTCCAGTAAACATACATTTATTATTTTATAATATTTTGTTCGTTTTGTCAAGCAGTTTTATAAATTTTATAAAAATATCACTATTCTGTCATATGACATTTTTTAGCAGGTCATATTCATCACTTTCGGAAGCTCAGAAAGAATTAGACACAGTTTTGTTGAAAATAAATGATATAATCACGAAAAAGACAACGGATGTGTAATAATGGATTGGAAAATACGCACTGAGATGCTTCTGGGCAAAGGATCGTCAGATATTCTCGAAAACAAAACCGTTGCCGTGATAGGTCTTGGCGGCGTAGGCGGACACACATTGGAAACCCTTGCGCGAGCCGGAGTAGGCAACCTGATCATTGCGGACAAAGATGTGATCTCACCATCCAATATCAACCGACAGATCATTGCTACCGCCGAAAATATCGGAAAACCGAAAGCGGAAGAGTGGAAAAAACGTGTGATGGCGATCAATCCCGACTGCAACGTTACAGCTCTGGAGCTGTTTTATCTCCCTGAGACGCGTGAAGAGATATTTTGCAGGCATATCGATTTTATTGTGGATGCCGTTGACACTGTAACGGCAAAAGTTGACCTTATTATGCAGGCAAAACAGCGCGGCATAGGCATAATAAGCAGTATGGGGCTCGGAAACAAGCTTGATCCGGGAAAAATCAGGATAACGGATATATCCAAAACATCCGTATGCCGTCTTGCAAGAGTAATGCGTCATGAAATGAAAAAACGCGGGATCAGAAACGTGCCTGTGATTTTCAGCGACGAAGAACCTAAAACACCTTTGTTCAAAGACGAAAACGAAACGGGCAATAAAGTCCCTCCCGCATCGGTACCGTGGGTCCCTTCGGTTGCGGGTATAATGATAGGCGGATATGTAGTAAAAAAACTATTGGAAATCGAATAAAAAATACGGTCACAAAGGAGAATTTGCAATGTTCGAAAACGGAAAAATATACATGGGACTTGCTGATACGGAACCTAAAGAGCGCGTTTATATGCTGCTCAATCAAAGCAACCGCCACGGACTTATAGCCGGCGCAAGCGGAACCGGTAAGACGGTGACGATGAAGGTAATGGCTGAATCCTTTTCGTCTGCCGGAGTTCCCGTATTTATGTGCGATGTAAAGGGCGATGTTTCGGGTATGTGCGAACCCGGACAGGACAATGCCGGAATGCAGAAACGAATTGATAAATTCGGAATAAGAGACAGTTTCAGATACAGAGCCTACCCTACTGTTTTTTACGATCTTTACGGCAGACACGGACACCCGATAAGAGTAACCGTATCTGATATCGGTCCGTCATTGCTTTCAAGGATCCTCTGTCTTTCAGAAGTTCAGGAAGCCGTTCTGAACGTCATTTTCAAGATAGCGGACGAAAAAGGTTTGAAGATCCTTGATATGAAAGATCTTAAGGCCGTAATATCATATGTTTCCGAACACCGCGCAGAATATTCCCTGCAATACGGCAATATGAGCGCGCAAAGTCTTTCTGCAATAACAAGATCGCTTATTCCCCTTGAAAATGAAGGAGCCGAAATATTTTTCGGCGAACCGATGCTCGATATAAGAGACTGGATACGCACTGATGCGGACGGAAGAGGATACATAAACATCCTTCACGCTGCGGAAATAATTAATACTCCGCGCCTTTACGCGATTTTTCTTCTGTGGATGATGGCGGAACTGTTTGAAACGCTTCCCGAAGTAGGCGACCCCGAAAAGCCGAGGCTCGTATTCTTTTTTGATGAGGCTCACACGCTTTTCAAGGATCAGCCGAAATCGCTAGTGGCAAAAATAGAGCAGACCGTAAAGCTCATAAGATCGAAAGGCGTAGGCATTTATTTTGTTACTCAATCGCCATCCGATATTCCTGACAGTGTACTTGCGCAGCTTTCAAACAAAGTGCAGCATGCGCTCAGAGCATATACCCCTACCGAGCAAAAAGCGATCAGAGCAGCAGCGCAAAGCTTCAGACCGAACCCTGCGTTCAAAACCGAAGATGTGATAACTCAGCTAGGCACCGGCGAGGCGATAACCTCTTTTCTTGATGAAAAAGGTATTCCCACAATAGTTCAGAAAACAGCTATTATCTGTCCCGAAAGCTCAATGAGCGAAGCGGCTGCAAGCTCAAAAGAAAACGCAATGCGAATGTCTCCCGTATACGGAAAATACGAAAATGCTGTAGATAACGAAAGCGCCTTTGAAGTTCTCGAAAAGCAAAACGCCGCCGACGCGGAACGCGAAGCCCTTGAAAAAGAACGCGAGGAGCTTGAAAAAGAAAAAGAACGCCTGCGTAAGGAAAAAGAAAAAGCAGAAGAGGCGGAAGCAAAAAGAAAAGAAAAAGAAGCCGCAAAGAAAGAAGCTGAAGCAAAAAAGAAAAGCGAAAGAAGAAAAGCAAAAATAGAATCTTCGCTTATCAGCACAGGCGCATCGGTTTTAAGACGCGGTATTCTCGGAATTCTGAAATGGTAAAAGAAAGACGGTCATATATGACCGTCTTTTATATTTCATATTTTATATAATCACAGTTTGAAAGCAAAAATTCGTTTGCCTGTCCGAAAGGGATACTTTTTATCGCCTTGTTTATCATCCGGGATACCATACCGTGCGCAACGATCAGTACAGTTTTATCCGGATATTCATTTTTCACTTCGTCAAGCGCATTTTTTACGCGGGCATAAAAATCTGCCACCGTTTCTCCTCCGTCGGGCGCAGAATAAATGTTTTCCGGCAAACAGATGTAATCTATAAAGGAACGGTCTTTGTATTCCCGTCCTTCCCAATCTCCGAAACTTCTCTCACGAAAACCGTCGTTAAGTATGATCGGGATGTCGGGATGATATTCCGCAATTATTTCCGCAGTGGTTTTTGCTCTTAAAAGAGGCGACGAAACGATAACGTCAAACGGTATGTTTTTCAGCATCTCCGCCGTTTTGTGAGCCTGCGCGACCCCCTCTTCCGAAAGCGGCACATTCGTGCTGCCCGTATATCGTTTTACGGTGTTGTATTCCGTTTTTCCGTGACGGACAAGATATAAGATCATAATTCAAGATTGACCCAGTTTGAATAAATTATTTTTGCGCTTTCCCTCCACGTAAGCGGAGGCGGACATGCGGGGTTATCGTCGGGGAAATAATGTCTGGGGCAGTTTATTTTATCGCCCTTTTCAAGATCTCTGAAATATTCCAGAGAAAGAGTTTCGGCATCATATTCCGGATGTCCGGTCATGAAAGTGATTTTTTTGTCTTTTGTTGCAGCCCACAGAAAGCCTGCCTCGGGAGATACGGCAAGAAGATCGAGAGAAGGACATTTTTCAATATCCTCCGTATAAACATCCGAATGGCGGGAATGAGGAGCGAAAAAACCGTTCCTGAGACCGGCGCAAAAAGGATTTTCAGGCTGAATAATGTTGTGATAAAAAACTCCGAACATCTTTTCCGGCAGAGGATGCTTGTTTATGCCGAAATAATACTGCAAAGCTGCCTGAGCGCCCCAGCATATGGTATAAAGCTTTTTTACATGGCTTTCCGCCCATGAAAAGATATGGCAAAGCTCATTCCAGTATAATACCTGAGTAAATTCAAGATGTTCGACCGGGGCGCCTGTAACGATAAGCCCGTCAAAACACTCATTTTTATATGTATCGAACGAACGGTAAAAACGCTCAAGATATTCTCCTGCTGTGTTCCTGGAAGTGTATGAAACAGTATTCATCAAAAAAACGGCAATATTGTTCTTTGCAGTAAGAAGCATCCTGATAAGCTGCGTCTCTGTTGCCTGTTTTGTCGGCATGAGATTTAAAATCAGGATCTTTTCGCTGTTTTCGGGTATTCCGTCAGAGTATTCTCGGATATCCGCATTTTCATCTTTAAGTTTTGCTACGGCCGGAAGACCGTTTGGAACAAATACTGCCATAATCCACCGTTTTTAGGTTATTATCTGATATTATAACTCTTTTACCGCTCAATGTCAATAGAAAAAATACGGCAAAAAGAAATCTTTTAAAACCATGCGACCGATATCGATATATACCTTTGTTTTTACGATCATTCAACCGTTTCCCGCTTTGCGCATAAAAATATAATAATAAAATCATTTTCCGTTTTACGGGGAACGATTCATATGTATGCCAGAATTGTTCTTTCAGTTTAACGGGAACATATCCGGCAGGAAGGTGTGATAAAGAAGTGGGATCGCGTAACGCTCTTATGCTCCTTTTCCTATAACCAGAGCCGGATCCGATCAGAAACGACTGTTAGCTGCATAATCCCACCCTGATTCTGATACAACAATATCATGACAGGGTGGGAGTTTTCAACAGTATTCGAATTGATGACTGTTTAATTGTCTGATGTTTTGACTGATTCGGGATATTACTTCATAGAGTTCATCAGAAGTCCGAGAAGCTCGCTGCCGTCATCACCGTCATCCTGCTTACCGCCGCCAAACAGTGAACTGAGAATGCTTCCGGCTCCGGAAGATGAAGATGATCCTCCGAACAAGCCTCCGAGAATCGAACCGAGTCCGCCGGATGATTGCTGTGTCGCCTGCTGAGCAACCTGCTGAACATTTGCAGTATTGGCAGCTGAAAGAGAACTCATGAGAGCGGGTGCGATCGATGAAAGAACAGAGCTTACCTGATTTTCGCTGATGCCTGACTGCTGTGCGAGCTGTGCGATATCGGCACCCTGCTCAGAGCCGAGAATATGACCGATAATAGCTGCGCCGTCCTGCGTGTCGGCATTCGCGATCTGTTCAGCAATATTTGCAGTATCGGTATGCTGGGAAAGCGCTCCGAGAAGAGACGACGCTCCCTGCTGAGACTGCGCATTGCTGGTAAGCTTCTTTATGAGAAGCGGTACCGCTGCGGAGATAAGTCCGCCGATAAGGTCTTTGGATATGCCGGTCTTTTGTGAAGCGGCATTGACTGCATTGTCATCGGAAAGACCGCCGAGAAGTGTGGAAAGAAGGCTCATATTGTTTACTCCTTTATAATAAATATTATTTTTAATATTATTTTGACATTATATCATAATTATATGGCAGGATCACTACCTGAATCATTGCACCCGGATATTTAGAGCGCTAGTCATACTGATATTCGGAAATGGTATGGCGAGGGAAAAACATGTCAGGCAGTTGTTCCCTCACAGAGTTCTGAAGATTCTGCTTTCTCTTCAATAAAGACCGTGACGTTCAACATGCTTGCATCTTTTCCGGGATAGCACTTTTTCAGATCATTTATTTGATTATATCTCCCACATTGTCGAATACATAATCGGGTCTGTAAGGATAATCCTCAATCGTTTCCCTTGTAGATATACCCGAAAGGACGAGAACGGTATCGATTTCGGATTCTATACCCGCAATGATATCGGTATCCATTCTGTCGCCTATTATAGCGGCGTCCTCTCTCGAAACTCCGAGATGTTTTATGGCGTGGCGCATCATAAGGGGATTGGGTTTTCCTACGAAGTAAGCATGTTTTTCGGTTGAAAGCTCAATGGGCGCAATAAGCGCTTTTGTTGCAGGAGCGATACCTTTTTCGGTCGGACCTGTAACGTCGGGGTTTGTGCCTATAAGCTTTGCGCCTTTCAGAACAAGCCTGATCGCCTTTTCGATCTTATTGTAGCTGTATGATGATGTTTCGCCTACAACTACATAGTCGGGGTCGACGTCGTTCATTGAAAATCCAGCGCCGTATATCGCGTTTATCAAGCCTGCTTCGCCTATAACGAAAGCGCTGCCGTTCGGATTTTGAGAATGAAGAAAAGATGCTGTCGCCATTGCTGAAGTGTAAAAATGATCTTCTGAAACGGACAGTCCGAGTCGCTCAAGTTTTTGCGAAAGTTCGCGCGGCGAGCGTTCAGAACTGTTTGTAAGGAAAAGATAGCTTTTGTTGTTTTGCGAGAGCCACTCAACAAACTCCTTCACTCCGTCGAGCAGTTTATTGCCGTGATATATCACGCCGTCCATATCGCATATGAACCCTTTTTTTTCTTTTAAAGATTTCATTAATGTATTTCTCCGTTAATTTATTAGTCAAGAAAATCCTTCAGTCTCTTGCTTCTTGAGGGGTGACGCAGCTTTCTCAGGGCTTTGGCCTCAATCTGTCTTATACGCTCACGGGTTACCTTGAATTCCCTGCCTACCTCTTCAAGAGTTCTTGTTCTGCCGTCCTCAAGACCGAACCTGAGACTTAAAACACGCGCTTCCCTGTCGCTCAGCGTTTTGAGGACTTCATTCAGTTCCTCTTTAAGCATGGTCTGAGACGCAACATCGCTCGGAGACGGTATATCCTTATCCTCGACAAAATCACCGAGATGGCTGTCTTCTTCTTCGCCTACGGGCGATTCGAGCGAAACAGGTTCCTGCGCAACCTTCATAATTTCGCGGACTTTATCTATATTCATATTAAGCTCTTTTGCAAGCTCCTCAGCATTCGGCTGACGGCCGAGTTCCTGCACGAGCGCGCGTTCCGCTTTTGTAAGTCTGCCTATCGTTTCTACCATATGAACGGGAATACGTATGGTCCTTGCCTGATCTGCTATTGCTCTCGTTATCGCCTGGCGTATCCACCATGTGGCATAAGTAGAAAACTTATATCCTTTGTTTGCGTCAAATTTATCGACCGCTTTAATAAGTCCGAGATTTCCCTCCTGGATAAGGTCAAGAAAGAGAAGTCCGCGGCCGACATATCTTTTTGCGATAGACACGACAAGACGAAGATTTGCCTCGTTAAGACGTTTTTTTGCGCTCGCGTCACCATCTGAAATTCTTTGCGCAAGATCCGCTTCTTCCTCAGGCGTAAGAAGCGCAACACGTCCTATTTCGTGGAGATATATCTTTACGGGATCGTCGATCGTAATGCCTTCAGACTGAAGCAATACTTCCATGTCTTCGGGATCGATCGGCAGTGAATTTGCCTCTTCTTCTATGCTCTTGAGATCGTTAATATCTTCTATCGAAAACGATTCTTCTATCTCAACTCCGGAATTGCGGAATTCATCGATCACAAGGTTGATCTGCTCGCTTGTAAAATCGTGTTTTTCAAGCTCTTCAACTATATCTCCGCGCATAAGAGAGCCTTTTTCCTTGCCCTGCTCGAGAAGTTCACGGATAATGGCCTTTTTATCGGCTGTGTTTGACGATCCGCTGTTGCCCGAAGCATTGCTGTTATTAGTGTTATTGTTATCCATCGTCTATTTCCCCTTCTTTTTCAAATCTTCTAAATATTGTTGAAAATTAGTGTCACTCAACTCGCCTGAAACTGCTTTTTTCTTTTTTTCGGCCTTAAGTCGGTCTGCCACAGCCTGAACTTCTTCCCCGTCAACACTGAAAGCTCCCACCTCGGTAATATATCCCATCAGAATACCCACTTCGTCCGGTTCAAAAAGAGAAGAAAGCATAAGATGCGGTTGTCCAGAAGGATTTTCTTTGAGCTTTTCGCAAAGAACAGTATAGACACGCCTGTTGAAATCCGTAAGAAAGTCGTCGGGGGAGATAAGTTTTTCTATCTGATCTATTTTTTGCGGAAAGTTGAGAATGAGCGAAATAACATCGCCCTCAGCCCTTGATACTGCAATATTATTTCGTGAAATTGTTCCCGAACCGCTTCCTGAAAGCGAGGTATACACTTTTTTCTCTTCGTTCTTTTTTTCTTCTGCTGCTCTGCGCCTGATAAGCGTGTTAAGTTCTGCTGTTATATTCTCTTTTGAAAGACCTGTTTCTCGCGCTATCCTGTCTGTATATACTTCGCGTTCAACACGGTTTTTTATACCCGAAAGCACCCCGAGATATTCACGCACACAAGCCGCCTTTTCACTGTCGATCTCCATATTGTATTTGAAAGAAATTTCACCGAGCTTATACTCTATATCATTTGACGAGCCGTCAAGAAGCTCACGGAATTTTTCAGCGCCGTATGCCTTTATGAATTCATCGGGGTCTTTTCCGCCCGTAACGGTTACTACCTTCACATCAAGATCAACATTTTTCAGAATCTCAATTGCGCGTCTTGTTGCGTTTTTGCCTGCGGCGTCGCTGTCGTAGCAGATTATTATTTTATCGGTAAAGCGTTTCATGAGCCGTGCCTGCGCAGGTGTTAAAGCGGTGCCGAGCGTTGCAACTGCCGCATTGAAGCCTGCCTGGTGAAGAGATATTACATCCATATATCCTTCAACGAGAATAAGCGCACCGAGTTTGTTTGTCCGGGCATAATTGATAGCATAAAGGTTTTCACCTTTACGGAACACTATGTTTTCCGGCGAGTTCAGGTATTTTGCAGGATCGTCAGCAAGCGTTCTGCCGCCGAAACCGATAATATTGTTTCTGTAATCGATTATGGGGAACATGACTCTGTTGCGGAATTTATCAAAAATATGAGATTTTTCAGATTCGGAAACCGATACGAGTCCCGCTGATTTCAAATCGTTATCTGAATATCCCTGCGAGTGCATGTATTTTATAAGAGAATCCCAGCTGTCCGGAGCATATCCTATTCCGAAACGTACTATAGACTGTGGGGAAAGTCCGCGTTTTTTTACATATTCAAGACCGGGTTTTCCTGTTTCGGACATAAGGGTATTGTGAAAAAACCGAGCGGCAACACGATTCGTTTCGAGGATCCTTTTTCTGAGAAAGCTGATTTCGCTGTCGATAGCCGTGGTTTTAGGAACGTGAAGCCCCACGCTGTCCGCAAGATAATGAACAGCCTCGGGATATGTCAGATTTTCGGATTTCATTATAAATGTAATGACATCTCCGCCTGCGTGACATCCGAAACAATAAAACATCTGCTTTGCAGGATTGACATGAAAAGAAGGCGTTTTTTCGTTGTGAAAAGGACATAGGCCGACAAAAGATGACGACCTCTTTTTTAAATCGACATATCTTGAAACAACCGTCACTATATCGCAGCGGTTTCTCAATTCGGCAAGAAATTCTTCACCGAACTGCGGCATTGTTACCACCTCTTTTCTATCCCTATATATAATAATACGCAAACAAACACGCTTTTCCTAGTAAAAACATAATAAAATCATCGATTTTACAAAATCGCCACAAATATACGTCCTGCGTCGCCGTGAATACGCTTGACAAAAACGCTAATGAGATGTATAATATCCACTAATAGGTTCGGTAGTTTTAACCCCGACCAATCAGACAGTGTTTGAGGGAGATGGCTTGAAGCATGAATAAAGTGCTGAAATATGCTTCCATAATCGCCTCTTTTGCCGCGCTTGCTGCCGTTATTGTTATAGGAATAAAACTGGCGGACAATAATTATGACATTGTTTATGAGGGCATAATTACAGGGCTTTCCCTTGCCGTTCTGTTTATTGCGGCAGTATACAGAATTGTCAAGCAGCATCAGCAATAAGATTTTAAAAAACCATCGGGG
>CACZQB010000007.1 GCA_902783255.1 Oscillospiraceae bacterium
CCTTCTTATGATGTTAAGCCGATTGTCCAAGGAAACTCATCTGCCGAGTTGTCAATGAAAATGTATTCTGAAGATCGGGAGAAAACCATTCTCGACCTTTCAAAACTGTGTGAAGAATACTCTCTGTGGATCAAAGCTAGAGAAGCAGAGTTAGAAGAAATTGAAGAAAAGCACAAAGCGGCGGCAGAAAAGCAAATTGAATTGGCAAAAAAATGCCTTTCTCGTATGCGCACCGGCATTTCACTGATAAGATCCAACGATACAATTTGGACAGCATTCAGTCTTGCCAACAGGGCGATGCTGATGCAACAAATACATTATAAAATGCCTTTAACGGAATTTACTGGATTCGACACAAAAACTCTTCAGCTTACTTTAAAAAACACTGTCATTTTACCGCAAATTGATGATGAAGGCACTTGGCCTGAAAGAGAAAAAAACGTATATGGCAAGTGGCGTCCATTTCAAATTGCTTTTATTCTTATGAATTTGCTTTCAATGACCGACAAGACCTCTGCTGAAAGAAAAATTGTTGATTTAATATGGTTTCCGACAGGCGGCGGAAAAACCGAGGCGTATTTGGGATTAACCGCATTTACTATTCTGTATCGAAGGTTAAGAACTCCTAAGGACAGCGGGACAAATGTCATAATGCGATATACTCTTCGCTTGCTTACTGCACAGCAGTATGAACGAGCAGCGTCTCTAATTTGTTCTTTGGAAAAAATACGAACCGAAAACGAAACGCTTCTCGGAAAGGATAGAATCACCATCGGACTCTGGGTCGGTGATTCTTTGACGGAGAACCACAGTAGCGAAGTGATTAAGCATATACAAGATGTTCAAAGAGGAAAAAGCAACGAAAACATATCCGTCATGTTGAAATGCCCGTGGTGCGGAGCAAGTATGGAAACATTCAGCAAGGGGAGAACAAACGAAACGCCTGGCTACGGGATTAGCTCCGATCGCAAAAACGTTCTTTTCTGCTGCGGAAATCCAGATTGTGACTATCATGATGAAGGCACACCGCTTCCGCTGAAACTGTTTGATGATGAGATTTACGACAATCCGCCGACATTGTTATTCGGGACGGTTGATAAATTTGCGACACTTCCTTTCAGACCTCAAGCAAAAAGCATTTTCGGCGGAGATGGAGATCATACTCCCCCAGAATTGATTATTCAGGATGAGCTTCATTTGATTACCGGTCCGTTGGGATCCACTGTCGGATTGTATGAAACACTGATACATCGTCTATGCTGCAATAACGACCATGCTCCGAAAATTATTGCTTCGACTGCAACTATCAGTCATGCCAAGCAGCAATGCAATGCCCTTTATAATTGCGGAGAGGAAAACGTTTTTCAGTTTCCGGTTCAAGGATTATCATACAGGGACAATTTCTTTGCAAAAGAAAAAAGAGATGCAGTCGGCAGAAAATATGTCGGGTTGTACGGATCTGCCGCCTCATCATCTGCAACTGCATCTATTTTTACATTCGCTGCATTTTTATACGCTGCAAAAGCAATTGATGTAGATGATTCCGAGCGTGATCCGTATTGGACCAATTTATCCTATTTCGGTAGCATGCGGGAACTCGGTCAAGCTGCAACTTGGTATATTGCTGACATAAAAGAACGTTTAGAGGTTCTTTACCAAAGCAGGCTGCAATCAGCTGATAAAGGCAAACGAAGATACATATTTGAAAGCGGTCTCGAAGAACTCACGAGCCGTATGAGCAATTCGGAAATACCGCAAATTTTGAAAAAGCTTGAAATTCCATATGGCAAAGATTCGCATCCCTTAGACATGTGTCTGGCGACAAATATGGTTTCGGTTGGCGTAGATGTACCTCGCCTTGGGTTGATGACAGTTACTGGCCAGCCAAAATCATTTTCGGAATACATTCAAGCGACAAGCCGCGTCGGACGTTCGTCTAATGCTCCGGGCTTAGTCTTTATTATCTACAATACATCAAAGCCGAGAGACAAATCATACTATGAGAAGTTTCAGGCTCAACATGCTAAATTATATAAAAATGTTGAGCCGACATCTGTTACGCCGTTTTCAAGACCGTTACGCGAAAGGGCATTACACGCCATTCTTGTAGGATTACACAGATTCTATGTTGATGTCGAGGATAGAAATAACGCCGGCAGATCACCAAACAAAGCGGAATTTGATGCAATTTGCAAAACGATAATCGACAGAGCTCGTAATATTGACCCCGAAGCAGCAGAAGATATTCAGAAACAATTAGATTATTACTTGCTGGAGTGGTCGGAATGGACTCCTTCAAAATATGAGGATTTGAATCCGTTCCGTCAGAGTCCCGAAGCCCCTCTGCTGTATGTTGCAGGTTCCATACCTCCCGCTGATTGGGGGAAACGCGGGTGGAAAACCCAAATGGCGATGCGTAATGTTGACAGAGAATGCCAACTCGATTGTTCAAGAGTAATTAATGTCACCGATGAAGAGGAGGATGAATAATGCCCGATTATAATGTTCGAAGAGATAACTTGATATCTCCGTGGGGAGTTGGGGCGATTATTCCTTTTCCTCATGATGAATCGCTTATGGTGGCGGGCCTCGATAGTTGGTTCGACGAAGATCACCCCATAGACGATTTTGTATTTCCCGATGAGCGTCTTTCTAAACGACTCGGCGGTAAGCTATTTGTCCTTCCGCCTGACTTTAGGACGGAGCGGCAGGATTCGGAGCATGCATATATAAAAATACCGGCAGTCAGATTTCCTCGCTGGCAATACTGTCCTGTTTGCGGAAATATGGAGTTTGTAGGCAATTTCGGCGATAGAAAGCGTTGCTCCGGCGAACTTAGAAGACGAGACGGAAGAGAAACTTATTGCTCAAAGCAGAAGGCGGAAAAAAGACCGTATTTAGTGCCGGAGCGTTTCATTGCTGTTTGTGAGTGCGGGCATATTGAAGATTTCCCGATTATGGAGTGGGTTCACAAAAATTGTGATATGCCTATTAATCCAACCTGCAAACTATACAGAAGTACTGGCGGATCTTCTTCATCGTTGGCAGGAATAAGGTATACCTGTACTTGCGGGGCATCCTATAGCTTGCAATCGGCATTTCATAAGGGCGCTCTTGACAGAATATCTCATTTTTGCGCCGGAAACCGTCCGTGGCTCGGTTTACATAGCGAAGAACACTGCGGGAAATCGCTCATTGTTATGCAGCGCGGTGCTTCAAATGTGTGGTTCGCAAATGTAATCAGCTCGATATATATTCCCTGGTTGCCAAAATATAAAAATGAAGCAACAAAGGATTGTATAAAACGCGGAGTGAATAAATATAAATCCGCCCTTGTAAATGGTGAAATCGACAAAGAGTCAATCAGAAAATTTGCCATAAAAAATGCTTCCGCCGATGATGACATTGATGCTGAGCAAGCATATGCGGAGATAATCGAAACTCTTCTAAACAACAATAACGGGGCGGCGGATTCCGCGTTAGGCGAAGACGAGTATCGAAAGCAGGAGTTTGATGTGCTAACTCGCGATTCAGGCAAAACGAGTGATGAACTATATGTAAAAAACAGATCTGCGAGCGATTATTCGGGACTTGGCTTTTTAAAGAGTATTTCGTTAGTACATAAACTGAGAGAAACTCGCGTTTTTAC
>CACZQB010000008.1 GCA_902783255.1 Oscillospiraceae bacterium
GGGAGCTGTAAACATTAAAAAATGTAATAATATCTATACATGGTATTATAAATAGTAACAAGCCCCGAAAGGCAGGTTGTATCTGCTTTTCGGGGTTTTGTTATATTCACTGACTTGTTTTTATTTTTAACTGAGCTGACCACACCAAAAGGATAAGATTGTATTAATCAGTCTTTTCATCGAGCTGCCGGAGAGCGTCATTCTGTATCTATTGTGAATAGGTATCACAGCACTTCTTGTTCATCTTGACCAATTTGACGTGGTAAAAAGAATGACTCGCCCGATTTTGTCTGACGACAGCCGTTCTGCATATTCTCTAAGCTGTGGCGCCATAATATTGGCATATGGCGCGCCGCCCAGAAAGAGAATGCCGACGTATTCCGTGAGGTCGGGTTCGTCCGTTACAGATACCGCTTTCACGCCAGTCTCTTCCGCAATCGCTTCGGCAATTTTCTTTGTGTTTCCGAGTTTCGAATAATATCTTACTGCCGTTTCCATTTGGCTTTTCTCCTATAATTCAGACGAAACCGATCCGTTCATTTCAGAACGTACGACGCAATGTAAAGCGTATTGTCATCAAGACGCAATTCCGGATCTGCAATCTCAAACGTCACATCAAGCCCACACTCCTTCGCTGCAAGCTCAAAATGACATAACGCAATGCCCATATCGATTTTCTGAATATCCCAATCGTTGCCGGAGACATATCCCTTGCTTCGTTTTTCATAAAAATGCACTTTATCGCCGCATACGACAACGCGCCACGGTTGCTTGTTGACCGCGGAGGGCGCGAGCCGCACAGCTTCGAGAGCGTCCTTGAGTGCACCCGCTTTTTCTTCGGTCAGCGGAGTTTCAAAACCGCCGTCAAAGAACAGCTCTTCAAAAGCAAATCTGCTGTCCGCTTTGATGCCTTTTCTCATCATTGTTTCCCGCATCGACATCTTCTTTGCTGGATAGCCGACCGGGCTGATGCACGGCATGACCTCTCCGGAATCGAGGGCAAGAGCGCGTTCAAAAGCGTCCCTATTCATCGTCCCCGCAATACAGGTCGTCCCTGCGTCTATCGACTCCGCGAAAAGAACGATTTTTTCGAAAGAGTATCCGAACGCCTCCTCGGCGTGCGGTTCGCGACGCATTTTCCCAGCTATAAAGACATCGGTACCGACGATCACGGGGCTTGATAATCCGTACTTGTCAGCGTCAAGAAGTTTCCAGACGATAGGCATAGCGTACGGATTTTCTACTTTCTCTGCATATTCCATAATCGCCCGAGCATCTTCCTCGCGCAGCTTCGTCCCGTCGAAGGTGCGAACGCTCCGCCTTTTTCTGATTGTATCTAATATACTCAATTTCATACCTCCTTTAAGGCTGCTTTTGCAGTTCCGTCTCGATCGCAGACTCAAGCTTCTGCGGCTTATCAGTCGGGGCAAAACGTTCGACAACGTTTCCTTTGCGGTCGATCAGAAACTTAGCAAAATTCCATTCGATCCTTCCGGGCTTCTGTTCTTTAAGATAAACGTAGAGCGGTTCAGCATTGGATCCGTTGACCTTTATTTTAGCGAAGCGAGGAAATGTCGTTCCGTAGTTCAGCTTACAGAACGAATCGATCTTTTCCGCGTCGCCCGGTGCCTGAAACGCAAACTGATTGCAGGGAAAATCGAGGATCTCAAAGCCCCGGTTGCGGTATTTTTCGTAAAGTGCCTCAAGTCCTTCGTATTGAGGTGTCAGACCGCATCGTGTCGCCGTGTTGACGATCAGCAGGACTTTTCCTTCGTATTCCTTCAAAGGAACGCTGTTTCTTTTGTTATCTGTTACAGTAAAATCATAAACACTCATTTTTTCTGCCTCCTTAATAATCTTAAAATAATATTTCTTATGCTTAGTTTTTTGCTCATTTATTATTGGCTCGCTCTTCATCGAGCATCTTGTACAAGATAGTGTAGAGAGAAGTAGCTTCTTCGGGCGTCAGATGAAACTCCTTTGCAATGGACTCCGGTACGCAGAGCGCTTTGTCTTGCAGTTTTTCGCCGGATTCCGTCAACGTGATCACAAGATTGCGCTCGTCGTTTTTGTCTTTTTTCTTTTTTATATATCCTTTATCCTCAAGCTTTTTCAAAAGCGGCGTGACAGTGTTCGATTTGAGGCACAGCGCTTCGCAGAGAAGTTTTTCATTCACCTGTTTTTCTTCCCACAGCACCATCATGACGATGTATTGCGTGTAGGTAAGATCGAGCTTATCAAGTAGCGGTTTATACTTTCTTGTAATAATGTTTGAAACTGCATAAAGCGGGAAGCAAAGCTGATTTTTCAGCCGAAGAGCAGAGTATTTGTCAGTCATTGGGTTCACCTCATGATTATATCGCACACGATCTATTTTTTACTGTTATATCGCACGCGACACAAATTGTCAAGAGTTTTTTACAATTTTTCTCAAAAAACAGTGCTTTATTGCGATTGTGGTTTTTAGCGGGTTATCGGAAAACATCCGATGTACTTAATGGCAAGATGTTCACTTTCGATGCCATTGTCGATCAGGATGAAAAGATATACGCGCACGGCTCGGAGAATTTACCGAAGCATTACAGAGATCTCACTAACGGGCTGTATGAGATACTAAACAATAAGGAATAATACATATCAGAATGCCGTTTTCACAGGAAAACGGTGTTTATTTATGCAAAATTATATAAACATCTTGACTTTGTGACTTAAAGTGATATTATGTAAAAGGAGGAAGAAATGCAGACGAAACTCCAAATCACGCAGGAGATGCTGCAAGGACAGGTAGAAAGGCTGTGGAACAACACCGAAGAATACCGCAGCTTTCTCAAAACTTCTTCCCGCTTGTATAAGTACGCCTACAAAGATCAGGTTCTTATTCACGCCCAGCGCCCCGATGCGGTAGCTTGTGCTTGAAAGGTGCGGCTATGATGCTGACAGCATAATCGACGAGGAAGAATTCTCAAAACTCTAATGACATTGGCAGAGAGCTGCTGAACAAATGGGGTATCCCCGAAAACTTCATAGCGAGAGCTTTCGTGCTGCTCGGCTACTGTGA
>CACZQB010000009.1 GCA_902783255.1 Oscillospiraceae bacterium
TACAAAAAATTTTGTCGGGATCATCTCCAGAAAAGATCAATGGCAGAATGAGCGAAATCAGGGAAAGCCTTTGCGCAGTCAATATGGTTTCGCTTGCTGAAGCTATGGCTTATCAAGAACTCGGCGAACATGAAGCTGCGAGAAAAAGTCTCACATATTATGCTGGCTTTATTGAAGATACTTATACCTCTGTGCCAGGTGTGGTGGATAGACTGGATATGATTGATCCGGCACCGGAGAATTATTGGTCAAAGCAGCTTCCTCAAATTAGCGAAAAGATTAAGGCTCTTCCGGATATGTCAGATACTAAGTTACTAGAAACAAAGAGTAGTCGGAGGAAAAAGAGATGAAGGACGACAATGAAATAAGAGTTTGCAAGAATAAAAAATGTCAGAAAGTGCTGCCATCAGGATATAAACACAAATATTGCGAGGCATGCAGAAACCAGCATGCTCAAACAGCTAAAAATGTACTTAAGGGAATTGGCGCGGGTGTAGGCGCTGTTGCAAGTGTAGCTGTAGTAATCGTTACAGGCGGCAAGATTAATCCCAAAAAATAAATCAATCCATTTGAACAAATTCGAACAAGAGGTGTCACTCATAAGTGCCATCTCTTTTCTTTTGTAAAATTACATGTCGGCCATGACCACCACAACGTCTCTGTCCCTATTGCAATCTTACAAGTATCGAGTATAATAGCCTTACTGGGATTTTAAATCCCACTTATAGAAAGAGGTGCCAGCATGAGGACGAAAGACCAGGAAACTTTGGACAAGATGCTAAAGTTAGTAGAGTCAATGCTCGGGTTAAGTTTAGTATGGGATAGATTGGACGATAAAAAAGCATCAAGAATTAAATATAGTTTGAATGGACTAAACTTCGCAGATCATTCAAATTATCTTGAACTTATGAATAAAACAATAGATGTCGCGGTAAAAATGAGAGATGTTTTCAAGAAATTTTTATAATTACAATAAGAAATCTACGGGATGTTCATCAAGATACTTTAGCAATCGTCGGTTATTTGTACAAGCAAAAAATCAGCAACTTTTAATCATATTTCCATCCCCGCCGGGCATTCATTTACCCGACGGGGACACTTTTTCTCAAAGAACAAAGGAGCCGAGCCGGCTCCTTTGTTCTGTTTTATTTACTTTTATGGCACTGCCCCGCCATTGCGCAGTGGGCGCAACGATTACCGCACGGGGATTTTCCTTTTTTTCTGTCTTTTATTATGACTGCAACGGCGATGGCAGCCGCGGCAATTACCGCAAGCGCCGCTACGATAGTCCCGATATTTTCCGTAAGCCATGTAATCATAATTATTCACTTCCGTTTTAAATTAAACTCTGACCTGTTTTGTGAGTTTTGTTGATTCTTTGTAAGGACGGAAAAGCATATAGATTATAAATGCGAGAATTGCGACGGCAAAAATGAGTCCGATCACGTTTAAATTGCCTGTGAAAATTCCGCCGAACTGATTTATCATAAGAGATATGCAGTACGCGAATATGCATTGATAACCGATAGCAAACCATGTCCATTTCGCGCTGTTCATTTCGCGTTTTATTGCGCCTATTGCAGCAAAGCACGGAGCGCAGAGGAGGTTGAAAACGAGGAAGGAGTATCCGGTAACTCCGTTGAACTCCTGAGCAAGAGTTGCATATACAGATCCTTCGCCGCCATAAAGAATGCCCATTGTGCCGACAATGTTTTCTTTTGCTACAAGACCGGTGATGGAAGCGACTGTTGCCTGCCATGTTCCCCAGCCGAGAGGAGCGAATATCCATGAGATTGCGCCGCCGATCTTGGCGAGGATCGATAATTCAAGCTCTTCTTCCTCAAGCATTCTGAAACCGTCTTCCGTAAATCCGAAATAGCTTGTGAACCATACGAGGATAGTTGAAAGAAGAATGATTGTGCCGGCTTTTTTGATAAATGACCAGCCGCGTTCCCACATTGAACGAAGAACGTTTTTAAGTGTCGGCCAGTGATATGCGGGAAGCTCCATAACGAACGGAGCGGGGTCTCCGGCAAACATTTTCGTCTTTTTAAGAATAATGCCTGAAACGATTATTGCAAGCATACCGATAAAGTAAGCGGATGTTGACACAATAGTCGATGCGAGTGCGGAACCGCCGAAAAGAGCGCCGGCGATCATTGCGATAAACGGAACTTTTGCTCCGCAGGGGATGAATGTCGTTGTCATTATTGTCATGCGGCGGTCACGCTCGTTTTCGATCGTTCTCGACGCCATGATTCCGGGTATACCGCAGCCTGTACCGATAAGCATAGGAATAAACGATTTACCCGAAAGACCGAATCTGCGGAATATTCTGTCAAGAACGAATGCGATACGCGCCATATATCCGCATGCTTCAAGAAATGCGAGCATGAAGAACAGAACGAGCATCTGAGGCACAAATCCGAGGACCGCGCCTACGCCTGCAACGATACCGTCAAGGATAAGGCCGCGTATTACCGCGCCTGCTCCTTCTTCGGGAACGCCCATTGCGTTCAGAAGATTTTCGATAAGAACGGGAATGCCGGGCACCCAAACGCCGTAATTTGCGGGATCGGGTTCTTCGCCTTCATATTTATCGATAACTTTGAGAGCTTCGTTATAGTCGTCTATTGTTGCGGTCGCAGTCTCTACGGCGAGTGTTTCTTCGTCTTCGATTTCATATTCGAATTCGTCTGCCGGAGCCTCTCCGTTTTCTTCAACGTATGCGTCATAACCGTCAACTATAAGCGATGCGTCGCCGAATTCTTCCGCCGCCTCTTCATATGCGCCCGAGCCTATGCCGAAAAGATGCCAGCCGTCGCCGAAAAGTCCGTCATTCGCCCAGTCTGTCGCGGCAGAGCCTACGCCGACCATAGCGATCCAGTATACAAAAAACATTATTACGGCAAAAATCGGCAGACCGAGCCATCTGTTTGTTATCACTTTATCTATTTTATCCGAAACAGTAAGCGCTCCTGCGTTTTTCTTTTTGTAACTTGCCTTGATTATCGATGCTATATACAGATAACGTTCGTTTGTTATGATCGATTCCGCATCGTCGTCCATCTCTTTTTCAACTGCTTTTATATCGCCTTCGATATGAGCAAGTTTATCTGACGGAATATTCAGTTTTTCAAGCACTTTTTCGTCGCGCTCGAATATTTTGATCGAATACCATCTTTGCTGTTCTTCGGGCAGTCCGTGAACGGCAGCTTCTTCAATATGCGCCAGGGCGTGTTCTACCGAGCCTGAAAAAGAATGCATAGGCACTGTTTTCGTGTTTTTTGCAGCGTCTATCGCTGCTTCTGCGGCTTCGATAACGCCTGTTTCTTTCAGCGCGGATATCTCAACGATCTTGCAGCCGAGCTGGCGTGAAAGTTCAGCAGTGTCGATTTTATCTCCGTTTTTCTTTACAACGTCCATCATATTGATCGCTATAACAACGGGGATACCGAGTTCTGTAAGCTGTGTTGTAAGGTAAAGGTTCCTTTCAAGGTTCGTGCCGTCAACTATATTAAGAATAGCGTCAGGGCGTTCTTCTATAAGATAATTTCTTGCAACAACTTCTTCAAGCGTATACGGCGAGAGTGAATAAATACCCGGAAGGTCTGTTATGATAACGTCGTTATGCTTTTTGAGCTTTCCTTCTTTTTTTTCAACAGTAACTCCGGGCCAGTTTCCAACGAACTGATTGGAACCCGTGAGCGCATTGAACAGGGTCGTTTTACCGCTGTTCGGATTGCCCGCCAGGGCTATTTTTATTTCCATAAAAACAAATCCTTTCTATTACAATATGCTGTTCGTTATGTTCTTATTCAACTTCTACCATTTCGGCGTCGGCTTTTCTGAGCGAAAGCTCATATCCTCGAACCGTAAGCTCTACGGGGTCTCCGAGAGGAGCCACCTTGCGGATATAGATTTCCACGCCCTTTGTGATGCCCATATCCATAATGCGGCGTTTTACCGCGCCTTCACCGTGAAGTTTCACAACTTTTACGGTTTGTCCGATTTTTGCTTCCTTTAAGGTCTTCATTTTTTCCTTTCCCTCCGTAAATCAGATCTGATTGAATTTCATTAAACCATTATTTTGCGTGCCATTTCTTCGCTTATAGCCACTCGGGATTCTTTTACTTTTACAATTACATTTCCGTTAAGCGCGGTAATAACGGTCACATTTCCTCCCACAACAAAACCGAGATTTTCAAGATGTTGCTTTACATCCTGATTTCCGCTGATTTTTTTTACCGTGTTTTCCTCTCCTATATTTGCAAGGGCCAGCGGCATCATGTATACCCCTCCTCTGGTTAGCACAGGCTAACCTTTTACCTTAAATGTAAGTTAGCCGGTTACCCTCTGCTAACTTGGCACTTATTATACTTTATTTTTTTGGGGTTGTCAATAGGTTGATAAATATAAAAATCGAAATTTTTTGTGACACGGCCTGTTTGTCACTCAAACAGTATTTCGCTTTTTATCTTTTTTTTCGAATTACAAAAAAAGACTTGAAAAACTTGTATTTTTATTATATAATATAAAGAAAAACGGAAATTACGAACAATTGAGGGAGCAGAATATGCTGACATATAAAGACGACTGGGAAGAAGCAAAAAAACATTACGAGGCATATTGGGCAAAAGATTATATTTCACGTTGTTGCCTTGCCATAACGATGCCGAGAAAAACGCCGAAAAAGAAAAGTGTTCCGCATAATGAATATACGGTCGAGCAGAGGTATACAGATCCCGATGCACTGTATGATGCTATGATAAATTATTGCGAGCATACTGATTTTTTATGCGAATGCATCCCCAGCCAGATGATAAATTTCGGAACGGCGGGAGAATGTCAGTATTTCGGCAGCAAGCCTAATTATACATCCGAAACGATCTGGTTTGAGCCTTTTCTTGATGAACCCGATATTTTGCGGCTGAATTATGACAGAAAGCGTTTCGAACCGCACAAAAAACTCGCGCAGGAACTCGTGAAACGCGCCGGACACGATTATTTTGTTGCTATGAACGACAACTGCGGCATCATAGACGGTCTTGCTCATATCCGCGGCACGGAAAACCTTCTTGTAGATATGCTGTATGAGCCGGAGTTTGTGCTTGAGGCCGAAAGAAAAATAATAGACGCATGGATCGAAACTCAGACGGAATATTTTGAAGTTGTAAAAGAAAACAATTTCGGAGGATCGTCCCATTCATGGATGCAGTTATGGTGTCCGGAAAGACATTTGCAGCTGCAATGCGATTATTCATGCATGATCTCGCCGCAGATGTTTGAAAAATTCATTCTTCCCGAACTTGAAGCAACATCGTCGGCTTTCGAGCATTGCACATATCATCTTGACGGCGTTGAACAGAAGCGGCACCTTGATATGATCCTGTCTGTCAAGGGTATAGATAACATTCAGTGGACTCACGTTGCCGGACAGCCGAAAACCTCGGCCAGCATAGAGGCGCTCCAAAAAATACAGAAAGCAGGAAAAGGTCTCGTTCTCATACCGCACAGAGACGAAGTGGAATTTCTCATGCGCAACCTTTCTCATAAAGGGCTGCAGATAATTGTAGGAGGAATGAAGGATATTGAAGAGGTTGACTCTCTTCTCCGTCTTGCGGAATCTCTTGCGCACTGACCGATTTGAGCGATGTTTGATTGTTTCGGAAAAAAATATTCAAACCACTTGAAAATATTTTTCATATATGTTATAATTAAAAAAATTCCGGATACGGAAAACAGATAAGGAGAAAAAATCATGTATTTTCCTGATATTCCTGTGATCCCTTATGAGGGACCCGATTCAAAAAATCCCCTTGCTTTCAAATTTTATGATCCAGAAAGGGTAATCCTCGGCAAAAAGATGAAAGATCATCTTCCGTTTGCAATGGCATGGTGGCATAATCTCGGCGCTGCCGGAACCGATATGTTTGGCCGCGATACCGCTGATAAGTCGTTCGGCACCGTAAAAGGCACTATGGAACATGCGTTTGCAAAGGTAGACGCGGGCTTTGAATTTATGCAGAAGCTCGGCGTTAAATACTTCTGCTTCCATGATGTAGACCTTGTTCCCGAAGCAGACGATATAAAGGAAACGAACCGCCGTCTTGATGAGATTTCAGATTATATTCTTGAAAAAATGAATCAGACCGGCATCAAATGTCTCTGGGGCACAGCCAATATGTTCAGCAATCCCCGCTTCATGAACGGCGCAGGATCCACAAACTCTGCCGACGTATATTGCTTTGCAGCTGCTCAGATCAAGAAGGCGCTCGATATCACCGTAAAACTCGGCGGACGCGGATATGTTTTCTGGGGCGGACGTGAAGGTTATGAAACCCTTCTCAACACCGATGTTAAATTTGAACAGGAAAATATTGCGAAACTTATGAAAATGGCTGTTGCATACGGCCGCAGCATAGGCTTCAAAGGCGATTTCTATATCGAACCTAAACCGAAGGAACCGATGAAACATCAGTATGATTTTGACGCTGCAACAGCAATAGGATTCCTTCGTTATTACGGTCTTGACAAAGATTTCAAGATGAATATCGAGGCAAACCACGCAACACTTGCCGGACATACATTCCAGCATGACCTCAGGATCTCCGCGATCAACGGAATGCTCGGCAGCATAGACGCAAATCAGGGCGACTATCTGCTTGGCTGGGATACCGATGAATTCCCGTTCGATATCTACGATACAACTATGTGCATGTATGAAGTTCTCAAAGCAGGCGGACTTACAGGCGGCTTCAACTTCGACGCTAAGAACCGCCGTCCTTCCTATACCGTAGAAGATATGTTCTACGCATATATTCTCGGTATGGATTCCTACGCTCTCGGTCTTATCAAAGCAGCGAAGATCATCGAAGACGGAAGAATCGACGAGTTCGTTAAAGAGCGTTACGCAAGCTACTGCACCGGTATCGGAGCAAAGATCCGCGCAGACGAAACAACTCTCGAAGAACTTGCCGCATATGCCGATAAACTCGGCGCGCCCGCGCTTCCCGGTTCGGGACGTCAGGAATACCTCGAAAGTATCGTTAACAACATACTTTTCTGCGGCTGATGATATAAAAACCTATCCCTGTCGAAATTGTTTCGGCAGGGATAATTTTTATCTTGACAAATTTGCGGTTTTATGCTATTTTATTGTAAAAAAGAAAACGGCAGGGAAAGATATGCTGTCATTTGAATGTGATTACAACACAGGCGCTCACGAAAAAATACTGCAAAAACTCTGCGAGACCAACTACGAACCGCTTCCCGGTTACGGAGCGGATAAATACTGCGAGTCCGCAAAAGCAAAAATAAAAGACGCGTGCGACCGAAAAGACGCACAGGTGTTTCTCCTTGCAGGAGGAACACAGACAAACCAGACCGTTATCAGCTCCGTGCTTGAGTCTTACGAATGCGTTATCAGCGCGGATACGGGACACATCAATGCGCACGAAGCGGGAGCAATAGAGTATTCAGGACATAAGGTTGTCGCTCTTCCGCAAAAATACGGCAAGCTTGATGCTCATGAGGTCGAAAATTATCTCAAAGTCTTTTTTGCCGATGAAAACCATGCGCATATGGCGCAGCCGGGAATGGTATATATCTCTCATCCTACCGAATACGGCACGATTTATACTCTTGACGAACTTTCCGCACTGTCCCGGGTATGCCGCAATTATTCAATACCGCTTTATCTTGACGGAGCAAGACTCGGTTATGGGCTTATGAGCGACGGCACAGATGTTACCCTCAAAGATATTGCAGCTCTTTGCGACATAATCTATATAGGCGGAACAAAAGTCGGCGCTCTTTGCGGAGAGGCAGTAGTTTTTACGCATAATAACGCCCCGAAAGGCTTTTTTACAAGTATTAAACAGCACGGTGCGCTCCTTGCCAAGGGCAGACTTCTAGGAATTCAGTTCGACACGCTTTTTACGGACGGACTGTATTATGAGATCAGCCGCAATGCAATAAAATCCGCAAACAGAATGCGCGAAATATTTAAAAAGAAAGGTTACAGATTTTTTATAGAAACCGTAACCAATCAGATTTTTATAATTCTCGAAAATGAAAAAGCGGAAGAACTGAAAAAACATGTTTCTTTCGGCTTCTGGGAAAAATATGACGATACGCATACCGTCTACCGCTTTGCGTCAAGCTGGGCAACGACTGATGTCGACATTGACGCGCTGGCGGGACTTTTGTAAAAACATATTTTGAATTGACGGAGGAAAACAATGAGATTTTCATTTTGTATGCCAGGCGCGGAAACGGTTTTACATGAAGATAAAAAATCAGACCGGTATTTTGCGCATTATTATGAAAAATGCCTTGAAATAACGCGTGATCTCGGGCTTGAAGTATTTGAGTCAAATATAGGAACTCTCAAAATGCTAAGTGATGCCGATATCGATTATCTTTCAAAAAAATACCCGCGATCCGCTCTTGGTCTTTACGCTTTCAACGGTCTTTTGCCTGCTATGCCCAATATCGTGACCGCCACAAGGGAAGAAACTGAAATTATTTACGCACATATCGATCAGACAGTTTTACGCCTTGAAAAACTCGGTTCAAAAATCCTGGTTTTCGGTTCGGGAGGAAATCGCAGAATACCGGGAGGATTTGATTCTGAGGTTGCGAAAAACAAAATATACGATTTTATAGTCTATACCGAAGAACGGTGCCGCAAAGCTGGTATTACACTTGTTCTTGAACCGCTGAACCGCGATGAAACAAACTGGTGCAATACTGTTGCGGACGGGGCAAAAACAGTTCGGGAACTTGCGCTTCCGTCTTTTCGTCTTCTTGCAGACGGCTATCATATGTCAAAAGAAAAAGAAGATCTTTCGGTTATTGAAGAAAATGCGGACATACTCTGTCACTGCCATATAGCTTCTGAGCAAAGAAGAATTCCCGGATATTCAGAATATGAAGGCAGATTTCTTTCAGCTCTCAAAAAAGCAAATTATAAAGGAACTGTTTCGGTAGAGTGCGGATATTCCGATTTCTTTACAGAAGCACCGCGAGCGATCGAATTTATGAACAAAGCCGTAAAATAAAGAACTGTTCATTTCAGCAGTAAAGAATTTAATAAAAATGCTTTCAGCGGTTTTTCTCCGCAGAAAGCGTTTTTTTATGTGCTGTTTTTCATTATTTTTGCTTTTGAAAACCGAAATGGGCGAGCTTATGATCAAAATCCGTCCGTATAAAACCGAAATCTGCGCGAATTATGCGTAAGTAAGCAGCGAATACGCAAATTTACCATGTTTTTTCCAGATCTGATGCCGTGTATGACTCAACGGTCCTTCCGCCTGACATTGATACCATGTAAAAACCGTTGCTTGCATCAATGATCACACCTTCCTGACCTCTCCATTTTACACGCACATGATCGCCGACCTTGAATCGCGTTGCTTTTTTATCGCCGGCAGCTCCCGGCGATGTGCCCATAGCATGAAATATCAATAAAACAGCGAGGATTATTACTATCAGCATGGCAAATGATCCTTTAGCCTGAGCGTATTCTTTCGATCGTTTTCCGGTTTCGGCGCAGCCTGGCGAGAGTAATAATTCATGACAGCGCCGGAATACCGGATCATAAACATCGCTTTCTGCAGGGATTATTATCTGAACCGTTATCAGCCTTTATAATGTCTGTATTTTTCAGCTGCGTCAAGAATAGCTACAACATTATCGAGTGGAACTTCATAGTTAAGCTCTATGTTCAGTCCGAGTCCGCCTTCTTTAAGGTAAAGCGCTTCAACGGCTTCGCCTACATGATCGAAGAGCTGCGAACGTGTGGCAAACGGGAAAAGCTGTCTGTCAAGATCAAGGTTGATTGGGATGATCTGCTCTTTTCTGCAAACCCTTACAAGGTTGTCAAGACCGTTTGCGCGGAACTGAGGATTGATCATGTCAACGCCGCACTCAATAAGATCGGGCATTATTTCGTAAATGCATCCGTCGGTATGCATATAAATGAGCGTGTCGGGGCGTTTTTCTCTTATGATGCCGTAAAGCTTTTTGTAACACGGCTTCAAATATTTTCTCCAGCGCTCGGCTCCTATGGCAAGTCCCGTCTGCATTCCGAGGTCATCGCCGAAATAAACGATTTCTCCCATCTTGTCAAGAATTGCTTCGACCTGATAGCAGTTGTATTCAAGCACTTTCGCAATAAGTGTTTCGATCGCTTCGTCTTCTTCGGCGAACATCGTCATCGCAAGATCGAATCCGCAAAGATCGAGAAGACGCAGATACATAAATCCGTGAGGCAGCCTGCCGTCTCTGTTTTCGGGTATTTTAAGCTTGAAAACATCTTCTTCGCTCTTTATGGGGTGGCCTGTAACATAAGCTTCCATGCCGTTGTCTATATTGCTCCATACGCAGCCCCATTCGTCCACATGTGTGCCGGCAACATATGTTCCGCCTATAAATGTTTCGGGATGCTCGTAATCGACTTTCTTTCCGTTAAAAAACTGCGGATATTCGTCTACGATTCTCTGAAGTTCCGCGCCGTATTTTACCCACATTGCGGGCAGCATGCCTACGGCTACGGGTATCGTTTCGGGACTCTGCATTTTTATCGCTTCAACAAGGGACATTTTATTCCTCCGAAATTATATTTATTCCATATTTGTATTATATCATTTTGCTACGGAAATTCTTGCATTTTAATACGATAGTACTATTGAATAAGTTTTTTGGAAAACAAAAAAATCCGTTGCTGATAATTATGAAAAAGCAACGGATTATGGGGTGGGTAGTGAGATTCGAACCCACGACCTCCAGAGCCACAATCTGGCATTCTAACCAGCTGAACTATACCCACCATATTGATTTTTGCGTTAATAATTATATCATAAACCCGAATTATTTTCAATAGGGCAAATTTGATATTTTTGTTACAAAAAAAACTTTAAATTACTGTAAAAGCACTTGATTTTCATGAAGATTTAATGTATAATTATTTAAGACGGATATAATTTATACATAGCCGGGTCTGTTTTTTATGTTGTGTGAATTCAGACTTTTCTGTCATGATGAAGCGTATTTGACGGAATTTTCCTGAAAAGCAATAAATATATCGGAGGGTAGTGCGATGAAAAAGGAAATCAACAAAAAGGATCTGACGTTCCGTATCCTGCTTATCGTTTTTTTCCCGATCGGTATTTGCTATCTTCTTGTATGGGCCTTTAAAAAACTGATCGTTGCCGCCGATTCAGGTAAATACGAAAAAGATCTCGACAGCGAAAGAGAACGGATGGAATTCAGGCTTGCCGGCGAGCCGGGTGACGGCGTCAGGGGATATCTTTCCGAAGGCGTCAGGCTTGATGTTGAATATCATCCGGAAAGAGATATGCATGTGGTAACGTCCGGCGATGATTATATTGGCTATATAGACAGGCGTGACGCTCGCAGATACGAAGAGTTTTCACCGACAGATTTCTATATAAAAGCCGCCGAGAGCGTCAGCGGCAAAAATGTCATTACAATGATAGCTTTCAAGTGATCATTTTTTGAAAAGATCGGCAAAGAACTTCTTGATTTTGGGAAATACCTCTATTTTTTTGAATCCGAATGTATATCCGATTCCCGCGCATATCGAGGCGGCAAAATAAATAACGCAGAATACGATGACCGCCGTGAGCGCGTCTGAGCTCAGAGTCTGAGTGCCTTCCATAATATCCGACTCGGTCGTGGAAGTGAAAAGATTTATTGCGTATGATGTGGAAAATGCGCTTACTGCCCATACGATTTTAAGGATGCGTATTACGATATTGTTTACGTCCGAACCTGCTGCATACATTGCATAGCTGTTTGCCATCAGCGGAACGGAGACTATGAACGCAGCAAGATATCCTTTATAAGGCATCTGCTTCATCGCGCCTATTTCCACCCTGTTTGCATCGAGTCCACCTTCATGCCACATGGTAAGAACGAAAAAGTATATCAGCATTCCCGTATAAAGAACAGCAAGTATCGGGTTGAGAATGCTCGGTGCAACGCTTGACAGCGGAATAGCCATAAAAGACAGCATGCATACAAGGATCACTCTTGCGAGAAGGTAAAGCGAACATTTCAGTGTATTTTTCATTTCTTACCGACCTTTATTTTTTTTCGATTATAACATATTTCCTTTGTTTTTTCAATAGCGGTGCGGAAAATTCGGCATTTTCTTACAAATTATGATTTGCCATTTTCATTTGCCGTTAATTTTACATTTCAGGAGGACATCAGTGAAAAACATTGTTTCCAGACTATTCTTATGCTCGCTGCTCATTATCTTTTCTTTATCGGCATGTGACGTGCGTTCTGCCGACGCATATCATCCGAATGACAGTTATACAGACAGTGTAGTAACAAAGGCAGGCACATTTTCGGGAATATTCAGAATAAAAACGGAAGCATCAGACTCTCTTACCCTCGACCCCGACTCTTCCGTTTCATCCGTTCGTGCAGACGCTATGAAGGCGAGGTATGAAGAGGTCGAAAAGCTTTTTAACTGCACCATTGAGGCAAGACAGGTTAAAACAGGCAATATAGCTTCCACGATGATGGCGTCGACTGCCGCAGCGAGAAATTACGCAGATATCTTTCAGCTTTCCGCAGCAAGCATTTACGATATGTATAAGGGCGGATATCTCACATATGCGCAGAATCTCGAAGAGTTCGATATTAAAGATGAAAAATGGGGATATGACGGACAGAAGGATATGATGACATTCCGTAACGGTGAAACTTACGGATTCAGAAATCTTTACTGGGCGGCGCCTCTTGCCAGCGTTTCGGGAGTTCTTTACTACAATTCCGATATTCTTGATCAGAATGTTCAGCCTATTCCCGCAGAGCTTTATGAACAGGGCGAGTGGACGTGGGATGCCTTTGCCGATATGTGCGTTGCTGTAACTCACTATGTTTCGGACAGACAGGGAACTTTTGCTTTTGTAACGCCAACGGCGGAATATCCTGCAATAATACATGCGGCAATCAATTCCAACGGAGGTCGTCGTCTTTCGTATGATCCCGTAACGGGATATAAATGCGAATATATGAACTACAATACGATCGACGCTCTTCAGTGGCTCGGAGAACTTGTAAGGAACAACAAAATCACTTACACTATCGAAAGCAGCGCATCTGAAAGGCCTGAAGTGGAAGCGTTCGTTAATTTCTATACGGCATTTCTTGTTTCCGATTCATCAGTCGGTTTTTCGGATGACGAGATGTTTCCCATGTATACGTTTGCTGAGAGCTTTCGCTGGACGGAATTTCCGGCAGGACCTGATTTTTCCGGCAAGACGACCGCGTATTACAGTATGAACGATCAGTTCCTTGCAATTTCCAATACAGTCGATATCGGCATAACGGGCAAAATTCTGAATGCGCTTTTCGAACCGCTTGATAAAGAGGACGAAAACGGCTGGAAAGAGTATGTCGAAAGAAATTTCTTCTTTTATTCAGAAGATTACGAACGATATGAAAATATGATCAAAAATGCCGTTTCTGACGATTCGCTCCTTACAATGAAAACAAATCTTTCCGAAAACGATATTTTCGCCGCCGTAATAGACGGCGTGAAAACACCTAAGGAAGCAACGGAACAGCTTATTTCAGTTATCGAAGGACTTGCAGGATAACCTCACAGATCCAATTTATTTAAAGCAGGAATAACATTATGAAAATTTACGGATTTCAAAAAACCACACTCCTCGACTATCCCGGAAAAGTAGCATGTACGGTATTTCTGGGCGGCTGCAATTTCCGCTGTCCTTTCTGCCATAATTCTGCGCTCGTCTTTCCGTCCTCTTTTCCCGAGGCGGTCAACGAAGACGATTTTTTTGAATATATCAAAAAACGCAAAGGAATTCTCGACGGTGTTTGCGTAACAGGCGGAGAGCCGTTGATCTCTGCAGAGACACTCGATTTCCTTCGCAAAATCAAAGAGGCGGGATTGAGCGTAAAGCTCGATACGAACGGATCTTTTCCCGATCGTCTTGAAACTGCGGTAAACGAAAAGCTTGCGGATTATGTGGCTATGGATATTAAAAATTCAAGAAAACATTACGGAAAGGCAGTCGGCATTGAATATTATGATACCGCTGCTGTGGAAAGAAGCGTTTCTTTTCTTTTGAAAAAATCTGTTCCGTTTGAGTTTCGCACAACCGCGGTAAAGGGTATTCACGAAACGTTGGATTTCATTGATATCGCAGCCTGGATACAAGGCGCGGAAAAGTATTATCTTCAGTCTTTTGTCAGATCCGACGGGATCCTTGATGGCGAAGCAGATCTTTCTTCATTTACACGAAACGAAATGGAAGAATTTGCAAAAATTGTTGAAAGAACGGTCGGGACCGTTGAGATCAGGGGAATATAAATATAAAAAAACGCGGCGTTCTCGCCGCGATTTTTTTAGGGCAACATATTGATTTTTCGTATTTCAAAAATATTTCAAATATTCTGTAAAGCGCTTGAAAAATGCGGTTTTTTGTGATTTTTGCACGGATTTACGATTACTGTAAAATCTATATATTGTGGTTATTTCACTAAAAACGCAAAAATTGCAACGATATATGGTGTTTGACCCATTGACAAATAAGATCGTTTGTGATATAATACATTCATCCCGCCGTAAGCGGGAATTGACACATATACTGATATATATTTAGTGAACTATAAAGGAGAGACCTATGTACCAGGTAGTAAAAAGAGACGGTAAAGTTGTTGATTTCAATATTTCAAAAATCAGCGCCGCCATCACAAAAGCATTTGAAGCTCAAAACAAACAGTATACTCCCGATATTATCGATCTTCTTGCACTGAAGGTTACATCGGATTACGAACCCAGGATCAAAGAGGGACTCATTGGCGTTGAAGAAATTCAGGACAGTGTGGAACGTGTTCTTATTTCTGCCGGATATGCGGATGTTGCAAAATGCTATATTCTTTACAGACGTCAGCGCGAAAAAGTCCGTAATATGAAATCCACTATGCTCGACTATAAAGAGCTTATTGACAGCTATGTAAAGAATACCGACTGGCGAGTAAAAGAGAACTCTACCGTTACATATTCCGTTGGAGGTCTCATTCTTTCGAATTCCACCGCCATCACCGCAAACTATTGGCTTTCCGAGATATACGATGATGAAATAGCAAACGCGCACCGCTCCGCAGATCTTCATATCCACGATCTCGGTATGCTTACAGGCTACTGCGCAGGCTGGTCTCTCAAACAGCTTATTCAGGAAGGTCTCGGCGGAATCCCGGGCAAGATCACATCTTCGCCGGCAAGCCATCTTGCAACGCTCTGCAATCAGATGGTAAATTTCCTCGGCATTATGCAGAATGAATGGGCTGGCGCACAGGCGTTCTCATCTTTTGACACATATCTTGCTCCGTTTGTAAAAGCCGATAATCTGTCTTACCGCGAAGTGAAAAAATCGATCGAGTCTTTTATTTTCGGCGTCAATACTCCCTCTCGATGGGGCACACAGGCACCGTTTTCAAATATCACTCTTGACTGGACCGTGCCAAACGACCTTGCCGAACTCCCCGCAATCGTCGGAGGCAAAGAAATGCCCTTCAAATATAAAGACTGCAAAAAAGAAATGGATATGGTCAACCGCGCGTTCCTCGAAATAATGATCGAAGGCGATGCGGAAGGCAGAGGATTTCAGTATCCTATCCCCACATATTCCATTACAAGAGATTTCGACTGGTCAGAAACCGAAAACAACCGTCTTCTCTTTGAAATGACAGCAAAATACGGCACCCCGTATTTTTCAAATTACATCAACAGCGATATGCAGCCGAGCGATATCCGCAGCATGTGCTGCCGTTTGCGTCTTGACCTTCGTGAGCTTCGCAAAAAGACCGGAGGATTTTTCGGCAGCGGCGAAAGCACCGGTTCTATAGGCGTTGTTACTCTCAATATGCCGAGACTTGCATACCTTTCTGCCGACAAGGATGATTTTTACCGTCGTCTTGATAAGCTTATGGATATTGCCGCGCGTTCGCTTAAAGTTAAACGCACCGTTGTTTCACGTCTGCTTGAAGAAGGTCTTTATCCTTATACAAAACGTTATCTCGGCAAGTTTGACAACCATTTTTCAACGATCGGCCTTGTAGGTATGAACGAAGCCTGCCTCAACGCAAAGTGGCTGGGCAAGGATATCTCGGATCCCGATTCTCTGCAGTTCACAAAAGATGTGCTCAATCATATGAGAGAGCGTCTTTCAGATTATCAGGAAGAATACGGCGACCTTTACAATCTTGAGGCAACTCCCGCAGAATCGACCGCATACCGTCTTGCAAAACACGATGTTGCGCGTTATCCGGATA
>CACZQB010000010.1 GCA_902783255.1 Oscillospiraceae bacterium
CAGATCATTTCGCGGAATGCTGCGATACGGTCAGCTTCAAAGAACATATGTTCGGTTCTGCAAAGACCTATACCTTCGGCGCCGAGTTCACGGGCTTTCTTTGCATCGTTGGGAGTATCGGCATTAGTTCTGACTTTGAGTTTTCTGTATTTATCTGCCCATGCCATGATCCTTCCGAATTCGCCTGCGATGGTAGCGTCAACCGTGGGAATAATACCGTCATAGATATTACCGGTAGAGCCGTCTATTGAAATGTAGTCGCCTTCGTGGAAGGTTTTGCCTGCAAGTTCGAATTTTTTGTTTTCTTCGTCCATTTTAATGTCGCCGCAACCGGAAACACAGCATGTTCCCATACCGCGGGCAACAACGACAGCGTGAGATGTCATACCTCCGCGGACTGTAAGAATACCCTGAGCAACTTTCATACCAGTAATGTCTTCGGGAGATGTTTCAAGTCTGACAAGAACGACCTTTTCGCCCTTTGCATGCCATTTTTCGGCATCTTCTGCTGTAAATACTATTTTACCGCATGCAGCGCCGGGAGACGCACCGAGACCGCGGCCGAGAGGTTTAGCGGCTTTAAGGCTCTTGACATCAAACTGAGGATGAAGAAGAGTATCGAGGTTTCTGGGGTCAATCATGGCTACGGCTTCCTGCTCGGTCTTCATGCCTTCGTCAACGAGGTCGCATGCAATTTTAAGAGCAGCCTGAGCAGTTCTCTTGCCGTTGCGGCACTGAAGCATATAGAGTTTGCCGTTTTCAACGGTGAATTCCATATCCTGCATATCATGATAATGTTTTTCAAGAACATCGCATACTTTAATGAAATCCGCATATGCCTGCGGGAATTTTTCTTCCATCTGGGTGATGGGCATAGGAGTACGTACGCCTGCAACAACGTCTTCGCCTTGTGCGTTTGTGAGAAATTCGCCCATAAGCTTCTTTTCGCCTGTTGCGGGGTCACGTGTAAATGCAACACCTGTACCGGAGTTGTCGTTGAGGTTACCGAATACCATGGGCATTACGTTGACCGCAGTACCCCATGAATATGGAATATCGTTATCGCGGCGGTAAACGTTTGCTCTGGGGTTATCCCATGAACGGAATACGGCTTCGATAGCGAGTTTGAGCTGCTCAACGGGGTCTGACGGGAAGTCTTTACCGAGTTTTTCTTTATATTCAGCCTTAAACTGTCCTGCAAGTTCTTTAAGATCAGCAGCATCGAGTTCAACGTCAAACTGAACGCCTTTTTTGGCTTTCATTGCGTCGATGAGAGCTTCGAAATACTTTTTGCCGACTTCCATTACGACATCCGAGAACATCTGGATGAAACGTCTGTATGAGTCGTAAACGAAACGTTCGAATTTGGGATCGGGGTTGCCTGCTATCATTGTAGCAACAACATCGTCATTAAGACCGAGGTTGAGAATGGTATCCATCATGCCGGGCATGGATGCGCGAGCGCCGGAACGAACGGATACGAGAAGAGGATTCTTCTTGTCGCCGAATTTCTTTCCGTTGATCTCTTCCATCTTTGCTACGTATTCCATGACTTCCGCCATGATTTCAGCATTGATTTTCTTACCGTCTTCATAATACTGAGTGCAGGCTTCAGTTGAGATGGTGAAGCCCTGAGGAACAGGCAGACCGATTTTAGTCATCTCTGCAAGATTTGCGCCTTTACCGCCGAGCAGTTCTCTCATCGAACCGTTGCCTTCGGTGAAAAGGTAAACGTATTTCTTTGACATTTAGGTTTGTACCTCCTGATTTTTCATAATTTCAATTATAATTATATTTATACCATAACTTGGATATTATATCATGTTAAGAGCGAAAAAACAAGTACTTTTTTGTAACTTTTTAAGAAAAAACAAATATGTCGGCATAATAACGAACTTCAGCTATTAATAATCGCTTTTCAGTACTGCGGGGACAGTTCGATAAGCTGAAAAAACGTCTTTTATTACAAACAGTTCTCATATTATCATATTATAGTTTTATTGTATAAGTAATTGACAGTAAAAAGCTGTATAATCTTATTATGACATAAAATATTTGTTTTTTTATAAATATTTTGTGCATTTACACTAAACAGTTTTATTTACGAGGAGGACACACCATGAAGATTATTTGCAGGATCCTTGCGGCGGTTTTGCTGATAACGCTTGTTACCGGCTGTGCTCAGAGTTCGGAAGAATCATTTGATCTGAGCCTTTCAGGATCAAACGAAGGGCAGTCATTTGATTTTAACGGCATGGAGCTGCTTTACCGTATCAATCTTGACAGCGGCAACGGCGTTGACTCTACGGAGAATTATCTCGGCTACACTGTCAACACGGAATTCAGCGACCTTGCGATGCGGAGAGTCCGCGATCTTGAAAACCAATATGATTTCAAGCTCAATGTAACCAACGACAAAGCCGATATCGTTACCATGACAGCAGGCGGACTGAGATTTGCAGATGTATTCTTAAGTCCTTCCTTTGATTTTTTCAAGTGGGCAAAAGCCGGACTTCTGATGGGCATAAGCACATTAAGCGATTATATAGATTACCGAGATGAGAATAAATGGGGTTCACCGCTCATACTTGAATCAATGTTTTACCAAAACGACGTTTACGGACTGACACCCAATGCATGGCCAGAACAGAACTACACATCATTCGGTTATCCTCTTGTTGCAAATGTTGACCTTATAACGACAAACGGCGCGGCAAATCCCCGTGAGCTTGTTGAAGAAGGATTATGGGTATGGGACACATTTGCTCAGGAACTTGTAAAAAACACAGTAAGAGAAGGCGATGTGGCAAAATCATACGGTCTTGTAACTTCGTATCCGTATTTCGCCCAGATGATGCTTCTTTCAAACGGTATACGGTTTGCCGAACGCGATGAAGAGGGCAACTACTACTGCGGATATTATACGCCCGAGGCGATGCGCGCAATGGAAATGATACGCGAGATATGGTTTGGAGCATATGCAGACACGGTAATGAGAGACGAGGTTTATTATTCCGAAGTTGTTATGAGAAATTTCACTTCCGAACACGGCGCATATGCGTTTCTTCCCACTCATTTTATTTTCGGCGTTTACGGTGAAGTTGCAATGAATCTCGATAATTTTGCCATCCTTCCCACCCCGACAGGACCCGATGTTCCGATAGGATATATGACAAGCGTTCATCACACGATGTATTATTCGATATCATTCCCGATCTCAAGTCCTTACACGGACGCTGCCGCAACGATAGTTAACGAGATATACGAACCGCTGCCGGGATTTGAGACCAAGGACGATATAAAAGCATATATGTCAAGAAATTATTTCTTCGATGAGCGCGACGCAGATGTTTTCTTTGAGCTTTTCGACCATTCATATTATAATTACGACTATACAACGGGATTTGAATCAAGGCGGATACCGGAAGGCCTCTGCACATCAGACAGAGCGCTTTCCGAACTTCTCAATTCAAATGAGCCTATTATCGAAAAATGCTTTACGGATTACGTCAATCCCACGCTTTCGGCATACGACGTCCTATACGGAAACAACTGATCATATTATCAATAACAATACAACGGGACCGGCTCTTTGCCGGTCCCGAATATTATATTAAAAATCACTTTTACAGCATTCATCAAGGAACGCGCGTATATTTTCGAATGGCGTGCCACCTACTATTCCGTTGCCTGCTGCCAGGATCATACCGCCTGACGGCGAAGAAAATGTTCTTTTCATAAGCCGCACTTCATTTCTTACATCTTCCGGAGTGCCTACACGAAGAGTTTGCTGAACATCCATTCCTACCCAGAATGTAATTTTGCCTTTCCATTTTGCGGCTATCTCATCCCAGTTCATAGTGTGTTTCTGGATAGGGTGAAGAACGTCAAGACCCGCTTCGATAAGATCGCCTATTACTTCCTCAATGCATCCGCATGTATGCAGCCAGTTATGTATTCCGTGTTTATGAGTATAGCCCCAGATACGGACATAATACGGTTTTATGAATTCACGGAACATATCGGGGCTCATCATCAGGGCGTTCTGACTGCCGAGATCGTCCGAAAAGCTGTAGCCGTCAGGTTTTATAAGTTCAATAGCACGTTCAAGAAGTTTCAGTTCCGTTTCACAGACGAGTTCATGCAGCTTATGGACATTTTCGGGTTCCTCGTAATAATCCGCAAGAAGGTTTTCCATTCCGCGGAAATTCCAGATACGTTCGAACATAAGGCTCCAGTGGTGAATAAGGATATATCTGCCCTCCGCACGCGCTTTTTCAGCCTGTTCTATCTGCCTGTCCCAAAGACCGGGAGCATCGACATTCGGCGGATTTGCGACAAGTTCGTCTATATAGCTCCAGTCGGGCAGGCGTATCGTAGCGTCGTTTCCTTTGAAAGAATTAGAGTCAACATCGGGAAGATGCCAGCAGAAACCGTCCTCGGTTTTTGTAAATGACGGCGTCGGAAAACCGATACAGCAAACATCCTCGGGATATATTGAAAATTCGGAAAGACGGTCGCCGTATTGCTCATAAAGTCCTTCGCCCCACCATTTGGTGAAAACCATCGGTATCCTTGACGGAGTGCCGAACTCTATTGCTTTAATTACCTCTTCCCGAGGCAGCGGATCAATTATATAAGCCATTTTTTTTCTTCTTTCGTAAAATATTATAAGAATCAGCCCGGATATTCTTCCGCGCGTATTTTTTTATCAATCTCAATAAGTTCTTCGATTGAAGGATCGCTTTTTACAGCGTATTTGCCGAGCATTTTCTCAACAAAATCAGTTATTCGCAAAAACGGAATACGGTTTGAGAGAAACGCATCGACCGCTATTTCGTTAGACGCATTCAGAATCGCGCCCGAACTGCCTCCGCTGCGCAGGACCTCTCTGCATAAGATCGGTGCACGGAATGTATCAAGATCCGGTTTTGAGAAAGTGAGAGGCGGAAGTGACGTAAAATCTGCAGAAGAAACCGGAGATACTTCACGTTCGGGATATGTAAGCGCATATTGAATAGCTATGCGCATATCCGGATACGACATCTGAGCAAGAACGGAAGAGTCGTTAAACTCTATCATGGAGTGAATAATGCTTTCTCTGTGAATAACGACATCTATTTTTTCTTCTGAAATGTCAAAAAGATGCGCCGCTTCGATTATCTCAAAACCTTTATTCATAAGGGTCGCACAGTCTACGGTTATCTTTTTTCCCATTTTCCATGTGGGATGCAAAAGAGCATCTGCAGCGGTCACGTTTGAAAGGTCTTTATTTGTTTTTCCGTAAAATGCGCCGCCCGAAGCGGTGAGAATAAGTCTCCTTATTTTCGACGGAATGGTTTGAATGTCATTATCGGTCGGGCAAATGCCGTTAAGACACTGAAAAACAGCAGAATGTTCGCTGTCGACGGGAATTATCTCGGCACCGTGATTTCGGCACAGTTTTTTTATTTCGTCTCCCGCAACGACAAGGCTTTCTTTGTTTGCAAGAGCGATCCTCATGCCTTTTTTTGCTGCAGCAACTGTCGGCCGCAAACCTGCAACACCCACAATGCCGTTTACGCAGATATCGCTTTCGGTTTCCTCAAAAAGTCGCAAAACGCCTTCTTCTCCCGAAAAAACGGGAATATGAAGATCGGAAATCATGTCCTTAAGCTTGTTTGCGGCGTCTTCATCGCTCATCGCAACGGCCTGAGGCATAAATTTGCGTATCTGTTTTTCAAACAACGTAAAATTTCTTCCGGCGCACATCGCCGAAACGGATAAACCGAGATTCTCAATGCAGTCGAGTGTCTGCACACCTATTGAACCTGTTGAACCTAAAACAATAATACCCATAGTTATTTACCTTCTGCCTTATCCCTGAAAAATCGGCAAAATCGAAAGAACTATATAAATAAAAGGCGCAACAAAAAGAATGGAATCAAAACGGTCCATAATGCCTCCGTGACCCGGAATTATGCTGCCGAAATCCTTTACGCCGAAACTCCTTTTAATGACCGAAGCGAAAAGATCGCCGAGTATGGCGCAGATACTTCCGAAAAGTCCGCAAAGGCATGCAACGGGATAATTCACCGTGAATTCTTCAATCAGGATATCGCATATATATGATACAAAGATAACAGCTGAAAAAGAAGAAAGGACAGAGCCTATCATACCCTCAACAGTCTTTTTCGGACTGATTTTCGGCGTTACCTGATTTCTGCCGTAAAGTCCGCCGAAAAGGTATCCTCCAGTATCAGAGCCCCAGGCGCACATAAAGACAATAAGGATATTGAAAACTCCTCCGGGAAGATTGTAACTGTATATAATGGTAGAGAAAAAGCACGGAATAATAACCGTCATCAGAAAAACGAAACTAAGATGTTCAAGAGAGAATTTATCTTTCGATGCAAGCATGGTAATGAAAACAATGAGTATATACGCAAAGATAGTCGTAACGATCGCAGTACTTACATGAGCGTATGCCGCAGGAAAATTCACCATTATCGGAGCGATAAACGGAACGATGATCGCCAGCATTATGCTGAGCCACATAAGTGCTTTCGATTCGACATATTTAGTTACTATAAGCGTTTCGTATAATGCCGCGGCGCTTAATAGAGCGACCGCGGTGTTGAGAACGAACGGAATATGTGCAAGAAACATAAATACCGCGAAAAACGCTGCAATAATAATACCCGATATGATTCTTGTTTTCATTTACAGTCCACCTGACAGTTATTTTGATATGCCGCCGAATTTTCTCGTGCGTTTTGAATACGATTCGATCGCCTTTTTCAGATCATTCTCGGAAAAATCCGGCCAGAAAACGGGGGTTGCGTAAAATTCCGCATATGCACTTTGCCATAAAAGGAAGTTGGATAGGCGCATTTCCCCCGCAGTCCTGATAATAAGATCCGGATCCGGAACATCCGGCGCATAAAGATTTTCGGAAATACTTTTCTCCGAAACCGTTTTTCCGGGATTTGCGGATATAAAACGGTTTACGGCGTTGACTATCTCGTTTCTGCCTCCGTAGTTGAGGGCGATGCAGACAGTAAGCCGTATTTCTTTATCGGAATTGATATTTTCGATATCGGAAATCGATTTTCTTCGTTTTTCGGAAAAATAGGAAAGATCTCCGACGAAACGGATGCGGACATTTTCGTATGTTTTTGTTTCTCCGTTTTTTATACGGCGAAAAATGTCGTCGGCATACCTGTCAAAAAGCAGCATCAGCGCATCTATTTCATCCTTCGGTCTCGACTTGTTTTCGGTGGAAAACGCATAGAAGGTGGCGTAACGGATACCGAGGTCGCGACAGGACTCAACAATGTTTTCAAATGTCCTTGCTCCCGCCTCATGACCGAATTTTCTCGGCATTCCTTTTGCTGTTGCCCACCTTCCGTTTCCGTCCATGATAAAGCCGATATGTGCGGGGATATCGGAAATATCCGTCATATCTCCATGATCTCCGCTTCTTTTCTCTTAGCTATCGCATCGATATCTTTACAATATTTATCGGTAGCTTCCTGAATATCTTTTTCGCAGATCTTAAGGTCGTCTTCGGTAATTTCGCTCTTTTTCTTCTGTGCCTTGAATTCTTCAATAGCATCTCTTCTTACCGAACGAATTGCAACTTTGGCGTTTTCCGCTTCTTTCTGTATCTGCTTGCATAAATCGCGGCGGCGTTCCTCGGTAAGAGGAGGGAAATTGAGTCTTATAAGTTTGCCGTCGTTTTGCGGATTGATACCGATATCGGATGCAAGAATGGCTTTTTCTATTTCTTTAAGTACGGTTGAGTCATATGGTTGGATAACAAGCACACGTGCTTCCTGAACCGAAACACTTGCAAGCTGATTTATTTTTGTGGGTGCACCGTAGTAATCGACAGTCAGCTTATCGAGAACGACCGGATTTGCGCGGCCTGCTCTGATCGAAGAGAATTCATATTCGAGCGCTGCTATTGCTTTGTTGAATTTTGCTTCTGTTTCTTTGTATTGCGGTTTCATTATACATTCTCCCTTTCTTAATTTTTTGTGATTACTGTTCCTATATGTTCGCCTTTTATCGCCTTTACGATGTTTTCGCCGTTGCCGAGTTCAAAAAGAAGGACAGGCATATTGTTGTCTTTGCAAAGAGCCGTTGCAGTAGTATCGATAACGGAAAGTTCTTTTGTAAGAACATCCATATACGATATTTTATCAAAACGTTTCGCGTCGGGGTATTTATTGGGGTCTTTATCATATACTCCGTCAACATTTTTTGCAAGAAGCGCGATATCTGCGCTTATTTCAACTGCGCGCATCGCCGCAGCAGTATCTGTCGTGAAAAACGGGTTGCCGGTTCCGCATCCGAAAATAACTATTCTGCCTGCTTCGAGATGATTTACGGCTCTGTCGCGAATATACGGTTCTGCGAACTGCTGCATATCGATCGCGGCAAGAACGCGGGCGTCAACGCCGATTTTGATGAAAGTATCCTGCAAAGCAAGACAATTCATCATGGTGGCAAGCATTCCCATATGGTCTGCCCTTGTCTGATCCATATCGTTTCCGTTGCGGCCGCGCCAGAAGTTGCCGGCACCAACGACTATTGCTATCTGAACGCCCATTTCAAGGCAGGCTTTGATCTTTTCGCAAACACCTCTGGCTATTTCAAAATCGATTCCGTGGTCAAGTTTGCCCTCAAGAGCTTCGCCGCTTATTTTTATGAGCACACGTTTGTATTTTGTCATATAAAATTCTCCGTTTCGTTCAGATAAGCTCGTATTTTTCAAAAATTTCAGCTATTTCTTTTTCATCTCTGGGATCTTTTATCGAAACATCCTTATAGAGCGACCAGTATTCGTTGTGAGCAACGATCGAACCATCGGGCTTGCGACCGATTTCGCCGAGTGTTTCACATTCAAGGAAACAGTTGTTTGTGAATGTTTCAAACGAACATCCGTTGTCGGGATATTCGCCTTCGTCATAATGGTTGAAGCTTTTAACGAACATCTGATTTTTATTGATATAAGCGGTTACACCGTAACGAAGGTCAAATCCGAGTTTGAATTTTTTATCTGTCGAATCAGAGCAAAGGGAAACGAATTTGTTGCCCATATAAAGTCTGTGGTCGGAAAAATCCGTATACGGCCATGCCCTGAGAGTTCTGTTCGGAAGAAGATCCGTATCGTTTGTGTTGAAGGGAATAAGCTCAACTCCGCCTTTATCGAGGACCGTCAGCGCCCAGATAGCGTATGTTTGAGGTTCGCCGCTGCAGTTTTCGATCATATGGGTGATATTAACGCCTGTTCCTTCATCGTCAAGGGTGACGACGGTGGAAAAGAGAAGGCCCGTAACTTCCTGAACATCGCAGGTAAAAATCGCGGAATTTTCGTCGGTATCGTATGAAACGGGGTTGTTATCGGGAAAATATGTTTCGGTATATTCCGGAGAGATCCAAAGTCTGTGTCCGCCGTAAAGATACCATTTGGCATTTGCGCCGAACATTTCCTTAATATCTTCTTTTTCGTATGTATTCACCCTGTCAAGATCTTCGTAAAGCATATTGTCTCCGCCGCAAAAACCGTAGCGGATTATACGCGGACCGATATCAAGGGTTACGAGAAGATCCACGCAGCCGTTCGAGATCTCGAGACAGTTGCCGTAATTTTTGTAGGATTTTTCTTTAAAAGTAACCATGATTTATTTACCTCATTTCATTATTATTGCTGTTAACAATATTTTTCAGTTTATGCCGCAGAGTCTGAGTTCATCCGTTCTCTTTTTCGGAACAGCAAACGGATGTGAACCGAATGTTCCGTGAAAATCGGAACCGCATGTTTTAAGAAGTCCTCTGTCGTCGCAGATCTTTTCGCATATTGCAGAGATCTCATCGGAATGCTCGGGATAAAAACATTCTATTCCGTCCGCGCCGTAAGAAACAAATCTTTCCAGTTCCGATATAAACAGCTTCGGATCATCAAAAGGTATCGAAACACCCGGATGCGCGATAACGGCGATACCGTTTGCGGAATGTATTTTTTCGACTGTTGTTTTTACAGACGGAAAATCTGCCGTATCATATCCGCAACCGTATCTGTCGTAGAAAGATGTGCCTTCGTGCAGAGTTGAAGTAACGCCCTTATATACGAAATAATGAAGAGCCTTCCATCCTCCGCCTGATCTGTCGTATTCAAATTCGTTGAACTCACTGACGCTGACGTTGATACCCGACTGTTCCATTTTTTCTATAAGCCTTACGCTCATCATGTCAAGCTTATGCCGTCCGTCCGCAACGAACTTCATAAAAGCCTCATTTGAAAAATCTGGGCGATAGCAGAGAACATGGACCTGCTTTTTGTTTTCGGTGCATGTGATTTCCGCCGCAGGAATACATTGTATTCCGCTGATTTCACCAAGATTGCAAAGCTCTGCTGAACCTGCAAAAGTATCGTGATCGGCAACAGCAAAAAGCCCTACACCTGATGCTTTTGCCTTTTTGATGAGCTCCGCGGGAGACATTGTGCCGTCGGAAAAAAATGAATGGACATGCAGATCGGCGAAAGGAAGATCATTCATCATCAGTTTGAAGTTCTCTGAGAGATTCCTTTTACGGATGTTAGAGTCCAGTCGAAATCGGAAGAAGAAATGATCGTGCCGCAATATTCGCATCTTGCGGTATGATTAAGGTTGACCGGTGCGCCGCAGTTCGGGCAGTTTACGATTCTGCTTTCGTCGGAATTATCGGTTTTCTTACCCTTTGAGCGGATAAGCGCCCATTCGTAAACCATAAATTTTTCTGCGGTATTGCTTCCGCTTACTATCGCGCCTGTTCTGTCGTCAACAACATAGTCGGTAATACGTGTTCTGAGCTGTGCGTATACGGTATCGTTTACTGAATCGCTGTTATAACCGA
Organism: Oscillospiraceae bacterium; assembly: GCA_902783255.1. Classification (GTDB taxonomy): domain Bacteria; phylum Bacillota; class Clostridia; order Oscillospirales; family UBA644; genus HGM12619. The sequence continues at coordinate 10,885 of CACZQB010000010.1, forward strand.
GAAGTTCAACGTCAAGAACGGAAATACGTTCGATACGATTTGTTCTGTTTGACTGTTTAAGAAGTTCTATCTGGCGGTTGAACTGAGCGTAAAGATTATCCGTTAAATACGGACGCAACGGTTCAAGATCTTTTGCCGTACAGCAATTCTGCATCTGAACGTAAAGATTTGAAAGTTTTTCTTTGAAGCTTGCTTCAGTGAACATCGGATCTTCGGCAATCAGAGAAGAAATTGGTTTCAGTGTTGATCTGTCAACTCCCTGAGCACCCGGCGCAACGGGTCCTGTATTGCCTGCTTTTTTGTTTTTGATCCTTATGTAAATAATTATGGCGACAACTATCAGTATTACAGTGATGAAATCACCGAAAACAAGCGGACCGCCGGATACTCCGTCGTAATCGGAGTCGTAGCTGTAATCGTAGCTTGAGCCGTAATCGGAACTTGATCCCCAATCTCCGCCGTAATCGCTGCTGCCGGAATAGTCGCCGAGATCGGCAGAAAACGGAAGAGACATTAAGGCAAAGGCGACAATGGCAATAATCAATACTGTTAAGAACTTAAAATTCTTTTTCATTTTTTTCTCCCTAATCAATATGATTTTATCTGCAGTAGCCGGTTTCCCTGTCGATTATATTGAAAAACGGTCTGCCCGTAACATAGTTTTCATAATTGCGTATGCATATATCTATTATATTGTCATATGTTTTGCGAAGGTGAAAAAAGCCCGAAATATGAGGCGTTATTATCGCATTTGGTATCGACCACAGCCTGTGTTTCGAATCAAGCGGTTCATTTTCGAAAACATCAAGCGCAGCGCCGTATAACTTTCCGCTCTCAAGCGCATCCGCAAGAGCTTCGGTATCGACGGCTGAACCTCTGCCGATATTTACAAGCGTTGATCCGTCTTTCATTGAATCAATGCGCTTGGCAGAAAACATTTGGCGGGTTTGCGGTGTGTCAGGCATACAGAGTGCAACGATGTCGGCACGCGGCAAAACGCTGTCAAGATCGTCCGACAGATAAAGTTCATCCACATAGTCGGGTTTTTCGCACGGACGGCGCTTTATTGCAATCGTATACACGCCGAGAGCCTTCATTTTTTTTGCAAAGCAGCGTCCGATGTCGCCGAGACCGACAACAAGGATTGTCTGACCTTCGATCTGTTTTACGCTGCCCATATCGCGCCACAGCGATTTGTTCTGATTATCACGGTAAAGATGCAGTTTTTTGTAAAGCTCGAAAATACATCCCACCATGTGTTCTGAAATAGCAAGACCGAAAGCGCCCGTAACATTTGTTATGACCGTATCGGGAGATACGACCCCGTCTTTGATATACGGATCAACTCCCGCCATCTGGGACTGGAACCATTCGAGTTTTTTTGCCGATTTTATAAGTTCCGCAGGAACGTTGCCTATTATAGCATCGGCATCACGCACATCAGCTGCTGTTACCACGGAAGGAGATGTATAAACGTATTCGTTTTGTGGGCAGATGCTTTCAAGCCGTCTTTTTCCGCTCTCCTCCATCGGGACTGCAACAATTATTTTTTTCATTGAAACTTCCTTGTAAACTCCGTATATCCCTCGCCTGCCGACGGTGTTGAAAGATAAAACAGATCGGTCGTTCTTCTTTCTTCGTCTGCATACTCGGGATAAATATCTTTTATTTTTGACATATTTGAAACCACGGCAATATCTTCCGGTATTGCTTTTATCAGAATCTTCCCCGTTTCCGAAAATGCGAGAACATGAACGAACGGAACAGGGGCATAAGGTTCGTTTTTCAAACGAAGATACAACGAGATGACCGCCCTTCTTACGGCGGATGAGGTGAGCTGCTTTGTTTTTATGAGAGAATAAAGCTCATTTAACGACGATGCCTTTGCGGCGGAAAGAATTCTTTTGTCTATACCCTCTTTTATATTTACACCGTAAATATTTTCAAATGCGTCAGGCGGTGCGTTTCTGATAAAGCCGAGAATAACTCTTTCGATATTGCTCATGTCCGCAGGAGCTCTTTCAGCATCGATCTCTTTTTTCAGTATCTCCGCAGAAAAATCAGGTAATGCAGAAAGGTCGCCTTTTTTTATTTTTTCACGTATCGCCGTGGCGGATTCTATATATCCGTCCGTTCGTTTAATGCAGAAAGGTCTGATATTACTATGAAGTTTTTTCAGCGCTCTGACATATTCCGTTGCAAGGACATCATTAGGACCTTGCTGTTCTTCGCCTGTTATTTCGGAACGTATACGGGCAAAGCCTTTTCCGCGAAAAGAGGGGGCTTTGTATTCATCGGGTGAAATCCGATCAATTCTTTCGGCAGATGAAATAATTCTGCTTATATCGCCGCTTTCGCTGCCAAAAGACAGGATATCGACAAAGCCGAGAGAATCAAGCAACGACACAGCGCCGTATGCAAATTTTTCCGCGGACCCGAGAGAGTATCGTGCAGGGAGGGCAATAACAAGATCCGCTCCGCCCAAAACCGCGCTCTGCGCCCTTGCATGTTTGTCACAGACCGCAGGTTCGCACCTCTGAACGAAATTGCCGCTCATTACCGCAACAACAGCGTCGCAATGTTTTTTTGTTTCGTTTATGTGGTGAATATGTCCGTAGTGAAACGGATTGTATTCCGCCACGATTCCAGCTACCGATATATTGTTCAACATGACTTGACAAATGATAAAAATTAATATATAATTATCAACAACAACCTTCCGCATAATATTTTAACATATTTTAAATCAAAAATCAATATGTGAGGAAAAAATTTATGAAAATTCTCGTTATAAACTCCGGAAGCTCCTCTCTGAAATTTCAGGTCATCGATATGGACACAGAAACGATGCTTGCAAAAGGCAACTGTGAAAAAATCGGAGCGCAGGACAGTTTTGTAAAATATTCCGTTCCCGGCAAAAAAGAGATCAAAAATCCGGTGTTTATGAAAGATCACACCGAAGCAACGAAAGTCGCTCTTGACTGCCTTACCAAAGGCGAACTTGCCATTCTCGGCTCGATATCCGAAATCGATGCGATTGGCAACCGTATAGTTCAGGGTGGCGATTACTTCAAAAAAGCTTGTATTGTTGACGACGATGTTATCGAACGCATAGAGGGATATTACTCGATCGCCCCCCTTCACGCTATTGCAAACGCTGCGGCAATCAGAGCATGCAGAAAAATAGTCCCGAATATTCCGCAGACTGTTGTTTTTGATACGGCGTTCCATCAGACGATGCCCGAATACGCATATATGTACGGTCTTCCCATGGAATACTATGAAAAATACAAGATCCGTAAATACGGTTTTCACGGCACATCTCACAAATATGTTTCCCGTCGCGCCGCGGAATATCTCGGCAGACCGATAGAAGAACTGAAACTTGTTATTTGTCATCTCGGCAACGGCTCGTCGCTTTCCGCTGTAAAATACGGCAAATGCATAGACACATCCATGGGTCTTACTCCGCTTGAAGGACCGATGATGGGAACGCGCTGCGGTTCTGTTGATCCTGCGGCGGTAGCCGTTATTATTGATAAAGAACATCTTACAGGCGCCCAGATGAACGACATTATGAACAAAAAATCGGGAATGCTCGCAATTTCGGGAGTATCCGCTGATTTCAGAGATGTAAACGATGCGTGGGACAATGACAGAAATCCCAGAGCTAAACTTGCGCTCGATATGTTCGGATATCAGTGCAAAAAGCTGCTCGGAGGATATATTGCGGCAATGAACGGCGTTGATGCCGTTGTGTTTACGGCAGGCGTTGGTGAAAACCGTCCCGAAACAAGGGCAAGGATATGCTCGGATATGGATTATTTCGGCATCAAAATTGACCTTGAAAAGAATGAAGTTATGGGCAAAGATGTTGAAATAACAGCAGAAGGATCAAAAGTAAGAGTTCTTGTTTTAGGCACGAACGAAGAGCTGGAAATTGCGAGAGAAACGGTCGAACTCGTAAGAGGGCTGCAAAAATAAGCCGGCATACAAAAACATGCTGATTGGTTCTTTTTTTTGTCTTTTTGAAAAATAGCTTGCTTTTTTTTCCTGTTTGTTATATAATAGCCACGTTATGTGCTTAAATAACATACGAAAAATACATCAATAAGCGTTATGCAATAAAGGATAGGCAACCAAATGAATACTATAGGTATTATGACATCCGGCGGAGACAGCCCCGGAATGAACGCCGCGATAAGAGCGGTAGTAAAACATGCTCAGGCAAACGGAATAAAAGTTATCGGTATTTACAACGGCTATAAAGGTCTTGTCGAAAAAAAATGCGCAGAGCTTTCGTCTGCCTCCGTTGAAAATCTTTACAGACAGGGCGGAACAGTTCTTAAAACTGCGAGATTTGTTGATTTCAAAAAACCTGAGGTTATTGAAAAAGCTGTAGAAAACTGTCATTCACTCGGCATTGAGGGAATGGTGGTAATAGGCGGAGACGGATCTTTCAGAGGCGCAAGAGATCTTACTCATGCCGGAATACCGTGTGTGGGCATTCCCGGAACAATAGACAACGATATAGTCTGCACTGAAGATACGATCGGTTTCGATTCTTCAATGAATATTATAATCGACTGCATTTCAAAGCTCAGAGATACATCCGAAACGCTCGACAGATGCGCGATAGTTGAAGTTATGGGCGCAGGCGCGGGTTGGATGGCACTTGAAGGCGGAATCGCAACGGGTGCGGACGTAATTCTCGTGCCGGAAGTAAAATTCGATTTTCAGAAAGACGTTGTAGACCTTATAAAAGCAAAGAAAGCCCGCGGACAGAATTATTTTGTTATAGTAGTTGCGGAATGCGTATTCTTCCCCGAGTCGAACAGCAAACATAAAAAGAACGTTAACTTTGAATATGTTAACGAACAAGGCATAGAAAACATTGACAAATTCACCAAAAGGTTTCAGGCTGAGTCGGGCATTGAAGCGAGAGGAACTGTTCTCGGGCATATTCAGAGAGGCGGAGCGCCGTCGTTCCACGACTGCATACTTGCAACGAACATGGGCGTTCATGCGGTAGATCTGCTTATTCAGAACAAATCAAAGAGAGTTGTTGTTGTACAGAACGGAAAAATAACCGATTTTGACATCGACGAAGGTCTGAGCATGAAAAAACCGTTTGACAAAGAACGGCTGATAATGGCAACAAATCTTAATTTCTAAGGAAAAAAAGACACGGAGACAGCATCTTCGTGTCTTTAAAAAACCGATCATGAAACAGAAGTATTACGCGGTTAAAACTGGGCGTGAAACCGGAATTTTTTTAACATGGGAAGAATGCAAAAAAGCTACCGAGGGGTATTCGGGAGCCGAATATAAAAGTTTTTCTTCAAAAGCAGAAGCAAAAAAATATCTGAACGGCACAGACGCATCAGAGCTGAAAGTAGATCCGACGGCAGACCCGATGTTTTACGCGCAAAGCGATGCTCTTACCGCGTTTGTTGACGGCAGTTTTGATACGGAAAGCGGCATGTACGGTTTCGGATGCGTGATCATAGCGCCCGACGGAAGCGTGACCGAAAAAAACGGAGCCGGTATAAAAGAAGAGGCAAGAAGCGCAAGAAATGTTGCGGGTGAACTTTTAGGCACTATGACAGCAGCTTCTATCGCAATAAAAAACGGGTTTAAAAAAATGAAAATATACCACGATTATACCGGAATATCTAAATGGTATAACGGCGAGTGGAAGGCTGAAAGTTTTGCTGCGCGGGAATATACGGAATTCATGGAAAAAACAAAACGATACATTAGGATTGAATTTGTAAAGGTAGAAGCCCATACAGGCGTTTATTTCAATGAAAGGGCGGATATCCTTGCAAAAGAGGCGCTCGGGCTGAAATGACACTGAATACGGTCAAAAAAATATTCAAAAAACACGGCTTTCCTGTTTATTTTGCGGAATACGGCAAAGTTGCATTAAATAAAGAGAATAACGAAAAGGGCTACAAAACTGTTTTTTTAACATATCTCCCGTATGCGTATGCTCCTTCGCCGGATCAGAATATATGCAGATACGCAGCACTTGAAGATTATCACGTCTATCTGCCGTCAAGACTTTCGGTCGTAAAAAAGGAGCTTGAAGACTGTTTTAAGAGCTATGTTTTTGATATTTACACGGACGACTCGCCGATAGACGAAAAAATCGCCGCAGAGATATCAGGGCTTGGTATACGCGGGAAAAATTCACTGATTATAACAAGAGAGCACGGATCGTTTGTTTTGCTTGCCGAAATAATTTCCGATATCGAAATTGAATGCGAATGCAGAACGCCTGCTTATTGCGAAAATTGCGGCAAATGCGAAGCAGCGTGCCCCTCGGGAGCATTGAAAGATGGGCGGATAGACCGCGAAAGATGCATCTCCGCCATTACGCAGAAAAGAGGAAAGCTTACAGAGGAAGAAGAAGCTCTCGTTGTAAAAAACGGACTGATTTGGGGCTGCGACAGATGTCAGGAAGTATGTCCTTACAATTCAGGAAATAAGGAATCGGATTACGCGAAAAGCTCTGTAAAGCTCACACGCCTCACATCATCGGATATCGACGGACTGACAGACAAACAGTTCAGAGATAAATATTTCGGAAGAGCGTTTACATGGCGTGGACTGAATCCTATCAAAAGAAACATATATCTGATCGAAAATAAAGGAGAAAACAAATGAATATCGACCAAATACGGGCAGAGGTGAACGCCGCACAGAAATCGGAATTTATATCACTTCTCCGCTCAACGGAACGTGACGGTGTGGAGAACCTTATTGACTATCTTGAAAACAAATCGGATTTTTTTACAGCGCCTGCGGCGTCCAAATTCCACAACAATTTTGAGGGCGGGCTATGTGAGCACAGCCTGAACGTTTACAGGAATTTCACCGGTCTTCTTCAAATGAAAAACGTTGAACTTGACGAAAAAAGCATAATAATCACCTCGCTTTTGCACGACCTTTGCAAATGCAATTATTATCTGAAAGAAGAGCGTAACAGAAAGGTAGACGGAGTGTGGGAAACATATACTCAATGGACGACCAATAAGTCCCCTGCCCTGCCTTTGCCGCATGCGTCGCGTTCGATAAAGATGATAAAGAGTTATATTCCCCTGAAATTCATCGAAGAGCTGACCATTTTTTATCATATGGGACCATACGGCGGTGAAGATTACGAATACAGAAATATGATGCAGCTTGCTTTTGAAAAATACCCTTCAACGATTCTTTTTTATCTTGCCGATACGATGTCATCGTATGTGGACGAAGAAATAACGGAAGAATAATAAAATACAAAAAGGCTGAACGGCAGATCCGTTCAGTCTTTTCTATGCAGATCACAACTCTTATTTTTCAACGTATTCTTTGAAAAGCTTTACGTATATCTTGTAGTTTTCAAGAGATACTTCAGGTGGAGTCTGATGGTCAACAGACGGTATATAGCCTCCGCTTTGCATAACGGGCAGAATGCGTTCGAATTCTTTTCGCATGTCCTCCTCCGTTTTGGACATTACCATTTTATCGTATCCGCCCATCATTAAAAAATCGGGATACATTTTTCTGATTTTACAGATATCCACGCCCGCCTGTTTTTCGAGCGGATAGATGCCCTCGATGCCAACCGACAAAAGCCACGGTATCATTGTGGTGATATCACCGTCTGAATCAATCAGCACCTTAACATCCTTTTTCTTTATTTCGGGAATAAGCCTTCTGTAATACGGCGCGAGAAATTCGTCAAAAAGCTCTTTTGAAAGCATCGGACCGTGATTATACGACATATCTTCGGCAATACCGATAAAATCGGGAAGATCAACTTCATAAAGTGCCCTGATCGCGCGGATATTGAAGTCTGCCAGATCTGAGTTTATCTGTTTAAGCAGATCGGGATAGTCGTAAAACGAGTAGAAATGTTCTTCTATTCCGAAAAGACGTCTCGGATACCAGAAAAACCCGTCAAGCCAGATGCGGAGAGTAAAATCGCCGTTTTCGTGAGACTGCTTATACTTTGATGCGATATTTACAAGGTCTTCTATGGCGGCATCGGAATACAGCCCGTTTTTTTTGAGTTCCTCATAATCTTTCTCATCACGAACGGGATTGCCTTCATGTTCATAATGAGGTATCCTTATTGATGCGCCGAAATTGTAAAGTTTTTCAAGTCCGAAATATTCAAGACTCTGATCGACATCAAAAGACGGATCAAGCCCTTCGGTTTTCCATCTGTTGAAAGTCTTATCCCACCATGCCGCCCACTCGATAAGCGGCAGACGGTCAGGTTTTTCGAAGCGCAGAACTTTACGGAATCGCTCTCTCGGTGTCATCTTTATTTCCTCGCAATCAGTTTTCGTTTTGTTTATCTGAAATCAATGCCAATTTGAATGCTTCGCTGACTTTTTCGATAGATACGTTGCCTTCGAATATTTTTATGCCGTTTACAAAAAAACACGGGACTGTCGTAAAATCGAACATGCATGCAATATCTTTTTGAAGATCTTTTTCAATTTTTTTTATTTTGACTTCGCGAAATTCAGGAAAACGCTCGACAACATTCCTGATTATTCTGTCTGCCTTTGAGCATTGCGAATTGCCGCTTAAATAAAAATAAAGTATCTCTTTCATTCTGATCCTTTCAATTATACCTGAACCCGTCGGCGCCTACTTGTTTTACTTCCGTTTGCATATCAGCACTTATGCCGATGCCGGTTGCCCTCAAGATCGTAGGGCTTACGTATTCGGTATTTCTCGCAAAGCCTCCCGAATACACGGTACTGTATTCATTAAAGCCCGACCCGTGAACATATAAAATATTGCCTACCATATTTACTGATGTGACGGTTATTTCATCTGTTCCGAAACTGAGGGATGTGCTTTCGCATTTTGCGGATGAATAATTCTGTCCGAAAAGAATATCATACTGAAAAAGCTCTGATATTTTCTCATAGTTTTCTTTTCCGGCATATTCCGAATGGCACAAGGGCATTACACCGCCGTTGATCTGCAGCAGTTCAAACAAGTAAGATGACAGCTGATATGCCTCAATATCTTTGTCTTCTCCGTCAAGACCGTAATTTGACCATATAACATATTCGGTAGTGAAAACCGTGCCCTTGTTAAGGCTGTCGCTTTCAAGCCCCGTAAGGCAAGGCAGGTGATCGCCGTATAAAACGAGGACAACCGGTTCGTCATAGCTTTCAAGATAAGAAACGAGGGCGCCTATAAACATATCGACTTCGTGTATCTCGTTGATATAATATTCATATTCCGCCTTCAGTCTTTCATCTGTTCCTTTTACGGTAATATCTCTGCTGATTTCGCTGTCTACAGGATATCTGCCATGCGACTGGACCGTGACACAGAACACAAAATCCCTGTTTCCGGTTTTTTCGAGCGTTTTTTCGATATAAGGAAGCACGGCCTTGTCTTTTACCCACCCGATCGAATTTTTTTCGGTGTTCGTCATAAATTCGACCGGTATAAACGTATCAAATCCGAGATTTGCGTATACGGTATTTCTGTTGTAAAACGTGCCTTCGTAATTATGTATTGCAGTTGAGGTCAGCCCGTATGAATGAAGAACGGATGCCGCCGATTCACAGCTTTTTTCACGCAGCACTGACTGATACGGATACTCGCCGAGTCCGAAAAAATCTATGTTCATTCCGGAAAGGACTTCGAATTCCGTATTTACCGTTCCCGCGCCGACAGACGGGACCGAAACAAAACCGGAAATGCACGATTCTTTCATATGCGTAAAAACGGGGCACGGGTCTGAAGAATAAGATACCCCGGAAATATATTTGGCGTCAAAAAACGATTCAAGCTGCACAAAAATAATATTGGGGACATCTGTTTTTTCTGAAAAACGGGAAGACGGAAGAATTGATTTTATATAGTTTTCAGAGTAATTTTCGGGCTCGTGAAGCCCTTTATCCACAAAAGTACGCGTAAAGCTTGCAGCAAAACCGTATTTTTCGTATGCTTCGTTGATATTCATAGGTTCATCTTCCGCTTCTGCAACAACAGGCATTGCAAATGCGCTGAAAGCGATCATAACTGCAGAAAGCAAAAAAACGGTGACCAACGCTCTCAATAAGCCGTATTCATGCTGTTTGGGAAATTTACGGTAAATAAAAAAGAATGCCGTAATTGCCGCAATTGAGCCTGCGACAAGAAAGACGACTCCCAGAACGCCTATATATACGATCAGAAGATTGAGTGTGACATTTGCAAAATCTATTGACGTAAGAGGAAGGATACGCATTGACTGAGTAATAAAATTAGTGACCCCTATCGCGATCCAGAAAAGCGCAACAAGAGCAAAGCCGAAAAACCGCTTTCGCATAAAAAATGCCAATGACAGTGTAACAAGAACGATCAGCATATTATATAAGAAGAAAAGCGGCGATTCAAAAAGAAATGATATTCCGTCTAAAATACTTCGTCTTCCGAGCATTTCAAGGATCAGCGTAATTGCGAAAGCAATTACTACAGCGCAAAATATTTCGCCCTTTTTTATTTTTGAAACAAAGTTTTCTTTTATATCTTCCAACAGAAATTTAATTTTAGTCAAAACAGTTCTTCTTTCTTAAAAACGAAAGTACGATCCTTTCGGGATAATATAATATTGCGGCGCAAACGACCGATACTGTGCATAAAAACGGAAAGAGAGACAAAGGATAAGTGCTTGAAAGCATTATACACGCCGCTAAAAGCTGTCCAGCAATATGGGCTGCGGAACCGCTTATACCGACTCCGAAAACAGAAAAAAGTCCGCTTTTTTTTATCGCAAACATTACAATGACCGAAAAAACAATTCCAAAAAGGGAATATAGAAGCCCGCTCAAACGTCCAAAAACCAGAAGCGAGACTATGCTTTTCGATATGCCGAGAAAAAGTGCTGGCGCAAAGCCGAACAGATAAAGCGCAACCACGACTGAAATATTTGAAAGTCCGAGCTTTATACCCGGAAGGAAAATATCCGAAAATACAATATTTTCGATGTAGGACAAAATAAGCGAGACTGCAAGAAGCATTGCGAAAACCGCAAGTCTTTTAATATTTACTCTCATGTCATCCGCTTATCGCGTCAGTCTCCCCTCTGCCGTCTATTTTAATAAGAATTTTGTTGGGAAGGCATATTATGCTTTCCCCTTTTTTATTTATGCTGCCCGTATGTTCGCATGCTCCGCTCGGGCAAACGGAGTTTTCAACATGAACGTTTCCGTTTTTTATTACGACATCCATCAGTCCGTCTATATTTACTGATATGTCTTCGGCAAGTGCATATTCCGCAAAAAGTTCGCCGTTTCGGTAAATACGAACGGTTTCTCCTTCAGAGCGCAAAAACAGCATCAGAGCGGCGGCAACAGCACAGAAAACAAAGATCGCCGCCGTGAGAAGAATATCGGATTTTCGTATTTTCAGAATTTTATCGTCCATAATCAGAATTTGCTTCCGGCAAAAGAAATATATTCACTTTCGGAGTCTGTTTTTCGGATAAACGGAAGATCGCCGGAAAAGAAATCTATTTTATATCTGCTTGTTCTTACGCCTTTTGAGCGATATTGCCTGTTTGTGCTTATATCGACAGTTATTCCGCTGTCGTCAAGGGTAATATCCGCAACAAACATACACACAACGGCCTTATCCGCATCAAAACCGAGAGAGAGGATCTCACGCCTTGCGGCTGTGGCGTCAAATTCGCAGTAAACCCTGGCGGGTTCGGGAAGATTATCTGAAACAAGATAGTAATATTCCGACAGCGTGCAGTATTCCGAAACGAATTTCGACGCAAAATCGTTTCCTTCCGATCTCACATAGTGTTCCGAACATACCAGAGCGTTTTTTTCGTAGGTTTCCTTGGTGATTATTACTGGATATTCGCCTAAAAACGCGAGCTGATCGATGCCTATCACATAAATCAAGCGCACCGTGTTTTCCGAAAGATAAAATGCGGTAAGTGACGGTCTGTATTTTTCGTATACAGTATCGTAGTATACTCCCTTGGAATACTCACAAAAAACATCTCCCTCTCTGTATATATAAAGCGATGAAGATGCTGCAGACGGATCTGAAAACGACGCGCCCGTCATATCATAATAAACACAGGTATTTCGGTCTGAAAGCCATAAAGCATCGGTTTGCCCGTTCAGTCCTACCGAGTACAAATCATTTTCGAGTATAATGACATCCGATGAAACGGATATATAATCGTTTTCCGAAAGAGGCGTGCCGTCGGGATGTTTTTCAAGGGCTGTGAAGTGTTTTTCGAGATCCGCCTCAAAAGGAAGAATTATTTTTCCGTTTGACGAGCAGGATACCAGAATAAAACAGCAGACGATCAACGATGCAAAAAAAACTGATTTTTTCATTCAAATTCCGCCTCATACATATCAGCATTGAAAAACGAAACGGTCCCGTCGTCAAAAACAAAAACAGCAGCAAGATCGGTATGCTCGGCACCAAGGACCTCAAGCATGCTTTCGGCGATTTCGTGACCCGCAACATACATAGCGGTCGAGAGCATATCGGCAAGCGCGCCGTCTTTGCAGATAACTGTCACGCTTGCCAGCCCGTTATTTGAGGGATAGCCCGTTTTCGGATCAAGAAGATGATGATATCTTTCGTTTTCATAAACAAAAAAACGCTCATATGCGCCTGACGTTATAACATTTGTATCCTTGACTTTCACCGTTCCGATTATTGCGGATCTGCCGAACGGATCTTTTATGCCTACAATAAACTTCCCTTCCGGATTTTTCGGATTTTCTCCAAAAACCCGGACATTACCGCCGAGATTGATTATACCGGAGGATATTCCGTTTTTCTGAAGTTTTTCTGCGAGGATATCGCCTGCGGCGCCTTTGCCTGCAGAACCCAAGTCAATGCCGACACCTTTTTTTTGCAAATAAAGAGTATTGCCTTCAAGAGAAATATTACCGTATCCGACCAATTCAAGAACGGCTTTTATTTCTTCTTCAGTCGGAGGCGCTTTTGCCTCGCGTATATTCCATAAAGAAACGAGAGGAGCAACGGTTATGTCGTAATAGCCTTCGGAAAGATATGACACATCAAGGGATTTTTTCACGATAGACGCGAGTGTATCGTTCAGTTCAACGACCGTATTATCGTTTTTTGCGGTAATGATATATCCGCCGCATTCGGTAAGCTCTGATTCCGTTTCTGTAAGAAGTGAAAGGCAGAGCTGAGAAGAATCGTCTTTGTTTTCGTAAAATGTAAACGTTATAACGGTATCCATTGCGAAAAAAGACTCTTCGTATCTGTCTGTTCGTTCACATCCGAAAAGAAGAATAAAGATAAAAAGCGGGAGCAGGGCGGACACGAAAAAAGATCCCTGTTTTTTCATTTCTTATCCGCGCTCCCCTTTCTTATACTGTTTATCTTTTTTCCAATTCTGTGTATTCGCGCTTTTTTGTAACGTTCTTATACGCCGGTCGTATGATCTTGCCGTTGCTTAACAGTTCCTCTATTCTGTGAGCAGACCAGCCCACTATTCGCGCATTTGCAAAGATGGGCGTATAAAGTTCCTGAGGAAGACCGAGCATCGAATAAACAAAACCGCTGTAAAAATCTATATTGGCGCTCACGCCTTTGTATATTCGTCTTTTTTCCGCAATGACCTCGGGCGCCAGACGCTCAACGAGAGAGTAAAGCTCAAATTCATCAGTGCATCCTTTTTCTTCGGAAAGAGATTTTACATACTTTTTGAAAATCTGTGCACGCGGATCAGAAACTGAATAGACCGCATGTCCCATACCGTAAATAAGTCCGCTTCTGTCGAATGCATTTTTATCGAGAAGCGCCGCAATATATGTGCGGACTGCATCTTCGTCCTTCCAGTCGCGTATATTTTTCTTCATATCCTCAAACATTTGCGATACTTTAATATTGGCTCCCCCGTGGCGAGGTCCCTTAAGCGATCCGAGAGCAGCTGCCATGGCAGAATATGTATCGGTAAGTGAAGAAGTTACAACACGCGCAGTAAAAGTTGAATTGTTTCCTCCGCCGTGTTCGGCATGAAGAACGAGAGCAAGGTCAAGAATAGTTGCTTCAAGACTGCTGAATTTTGAATCGGGCCGCAGAAGATGCAGAATATTTTCGGCAGCGGAAAACTCCGGTTTCGGAGAATGTATAACGAAGCTTCGATTATCGTGATAGTATCCGTAAGTCTGATATCCGTATACCGAAAAAAGCGGCGACAGGGCAATTAGTTCGAGGCACTGTTTCAAAACGTTTTCAACGGAAGTATCATCCGGGTTTTCATCGTATGAATACATAGTCAGAACGCTTCTTGCAAGAGTATTCATCATATCTTTGCTCGGAGCTTTCATGATTATATCTCTCACAAAATGCGTGGGAAGTTTTCTGTATTCCGCAAGGACCGACTTGAAGTTTTCAAGCTCAGATACAGTCGGGAGCGATCCGAAAAGAAGAAGGAATGTGATTTCCTCAAAGCCGAACCTGCCCGCTGAGATAAAACCGTTTACAAGGTCGTGTATTTCATACCCGCGGTAATACAGTTTTCCTTCGCACGGAACAAGTTCTCCGTCGTCGATAATATATGCTTTTACTTCTGATATTTCGGTAAGCCCCGCCATAACGCCTCTGCCGGAAATATCTCGGAGACCGCGCTTCACGTCATATTTGGCGTAAAGCTCAAGATCTATTTTATTAGTGCATTTTTTTGCAAGATAAGATACGTATGAATTTGTATCGAAAGGTAAGGAGTCGTTCTTTTTCATATCAAATTAACAACGGCTTCTTTGCCAAGCATAATCAGTGAAGTTTTCTTGCGGTAAGCGTGTTTTTGAGAAGCATCGTGATCGTCATAGGTCCAACGCCACCGGGAACAGGCGTTATGAACGATGCAATTTTTGAAACTTCATCAAAAACGACATCTCCGGTAAGTTTACCGTTTTCATCTCTGTTCATACCCACATCGATAACGATCGCGCCGGGCTTTACCATTTCGGCGGTTACGAATTTAGGTTTGCCGACGGAAGAAACGAGAATATCGGCGGTTCGGGTTATGTTTTTAAGATCTTTCGTTTTTGAATGACATACGGTCACTGTTCCGTTTGCGTGCATAAGAAGCATAGCCATTGGTTTGCCCACGATATTGCTTCTGCCTATAACAACGCAGTTTTTGCCTGAAACATCCGTTCCCGTTGATGCGATAAGCTCCATTACGCCTGCCGGAGTGCATGGCGCGAGAGAATAATTCCCGATCATGATCCTGCCGACATTTACGGGAGAAAATGCATCGACATCTTTTGACGGATCGATAGCATCCACTATATTTTCGTAGTTGATATGTTTCGGAACCGGCGACTGAACAAGTATACCGTCTATGTTTACATCGGAATTAAGTCTTTTTATAAGAGCAATCAGTTCTTTTTCTTCCGTATTTTCGGGAAGAAGGTATTTCTCGGAATAAAAACCGACTTCCGCGCATGCTTTTTCCTTGTTGCTGACGTATACCTGTGAAGCAGGATCCTCTCCCACAAGAATAACTGCAAGTCCGGGAGCTCTTCCGGCTGATTTGATTTTTTCGGTTTCGCTGCGTATTTCTTCACGCAGACGCGCTGCAACAAGTTTGCCGTCGATTATTACTGCCATGTCAATTGCCTCCGTTTGGGGTTTTATTTGTCGTTTTCGTCAGCGGCAGATGTCTGATTGTCGTTATTGTTACCGAAAACACCGCCGCTCTGCTCTGCTTGTGCAGCGCCTCTGTGCGCTTCAAGAGAAGCAACAAAAAGGTCTGTGTCGTTTATATTCTCATTTTCGACTATTTCCGCGCCGTCATGTTCGAATACCGGAGAATATGTGCCTTCTTTTATGCGTTTTTGCTCCGCTTTCTTTTCGATGAATCTGTGCCATACACCGAGCCTGATAAGAATAAAGCATACGCAGCTTAAAACGAAAAATACAATTCCTATTATCTGAGATACTCTTATAACTTCCCCTATTTTCAGACTGTCCGCACGCAGACCTTCTATAAATGCTCTGCCAAGCCCGTACCAGCCCATATAGAAGAAGAAGCATTCGCCGTATTCTTTTTTGAATTTTCTGATTATAAAAACAGCTATCAGAAAACCGACAAGGTTCCAGAGTGATTCGTAAAGAAATGTGGGATGAACGGGACCGATGATCCTGTCTGAAAGCATAACTTCATTGGTCGCGGAATCAAGATAATAACGCTGAATTGTCATGCCCCACGGAAGAGTCGTTGTTGAGCCGTATGCTTCGCCGTTTACGAAATTACCCCATCTGCCTATTGCCTGACCGATAAAAAATCCAAACGAAGCGCAGTCAAACATCGCAAGAATATTGAGTTTTTTTATTATGCAGAAGATCAGGCCTGTGGCAAATCCGGCAATGATTCCGCCGTATATGGCAAGACCGCCGTTTCTGAAATTGATAACATCCCAGAAAGATTCAAAAGAATCAAGTTTCATCAGAACATAAAAGAGTCGTGCGCCCACAAGACCTATCGGGACCGACCAGAGCGCCGCATCTACGATATTGTCACTCTTAACCTCAAAATCCTTTGCCCGCCACATACAAAAAGATATGGCGAGGATCATACCGAGCGTTATTATTACGGCATACCAGTAAATGTCCAGTCCGAGACCGAAAATATTGTGAATTGCAACACGGTCTATACGGATATCGTAAAGCCCCAGTCCGGGAAATTCGATGATATTTGTTGTTCCGGTCATTTCAAATACCTCTGAAAAATAATAATACTATATTCATTATATTATACCCTGTTTTAGCTGAAAAGTCAAGATGTTTTAAAAACAACGATATTTTTTTTATTTCGATCCTGTTCTTGACAAACTGGTTTTTATATGATATGATTTATAAAAAAGTGTGTTGACGATGATTTTGATTAAACTGTGCAGGCTGCCGGACGATTATGATAAAAAAGTTGAGATCAAAGCGCAGTCATTGCCTGAAAACCGCGCAAAACTTCTGAAAAGAAAGAGAGACCGCGGCGAGTATGCGCTTTCTGTCTTTTCATCCGCAGAAATATATGATTTTGCGGAACGATACACCGGCAAAAAAAGATCCGATACCGTTATAGCGTACGAAAAAAGCGGAAAACCGTATTTCAGAGATATTCCGCGCCTGTTTTTCAGCATTTCGCATTCGTTTCCATTTTATGCGACTGCTTTTTCGGATGCCCCTGCAGGGATAGATATAGAAAAAATAAGAAAACTAAACCCGAAAATCGCGGAACGGATGTTTAGCGAAAAAGAAAAAGAATATTGCGTTAACGACGATTTGCGATTTCTTGAAATCTGGACAAAAAAAGAAGCATACTCCAAATGCAACGGAAAAGGAATAGCAGAAGGTTTTCGCACATTTGACGTATTTGACCCTGCGATTTCCGAAAAAATGATGTTCGGAAAAACAGATGAAGCGGTTTTTTCAATGTATACGGAGAAAAATATCAAAAAAGAAAAAATTGAAATAATTTTTGCACTTTAAGGAGGCTTAAAATGTTTGAAACAAAAATTGACATTTCGCACATTCCATTCAGCAGATACGGCGCGTATGCTGCGATTGCCGCAGTTCCGGCAAATGAGGAAAGAACATCTTTCAAGGAACTGATCTTGCTTTATGCAAAGCTGAGAGGAGGAGAAAGCCCGATTTTTTCGATGAAGATCGGAACAGATAAACCTCAGGAATTTTCCTGCTCAGCAGATCCCGGTTCAGTAACCGTAAAAACAAATGACGGATGCGCAACACTTTATATACGCGATGACGATACTATTATAATAGAAAGCAAAGGACTCGATTTTCACATCGATTCACACCACAGAGGCACCTACGGAACAGAATACGGCGAGAACAAGTATTCTCTTATTATAAACCCATACAGCGTATACGCAACAGTATATATCCTTGAAGGAGAGGGAACTCTGCTTGCGGATCCGAACTCCCAAAGAGTGATTAAGAGAGATATGGATTTTCGTTGCGTAAACGGCAAATCCTGCATAGGCATAACGATGACTCTCAAACAGCCTAAAGACCTTCCGCTGCCTGTCATTCCGTCAAAAGATATTGCGGATATAAAAGAGGAATGGTGTCAGTTTGCAGCACAAATGGAAGAATTTAAGAGCCGCGATGAAAAAACGGACGCATTCACGCTTCTGACATGGTACAATCTCTGGTCAAGCTTCGTAAGAGCAGACGATATTTATTACAGAGAC
Organism: Oscillospiraceae bacterium; assembly: GCA_902783255.1. Classification (GTDB taxonomy): domain Bacteria; phylum Bacillota; class Clostridia; order Oscillospirales; family UBA644; genus HGM12619. The sequence continues at coordinate 29,124 of CACZQB010000010.1, forward strand.
AGCATGCTGATGTCAAAAAAAGGAATGAGCGCCCTGTGGAGCTGGGATCACTGCTTCAATGCACTTGCCATAGCACGCTGTAAAGACAAAGAATTTGCGAAGAAAAAAGCGTTCGATCAGTTCGCAGCTCCGTTCTGGCTCCAGACGGAAAAAGGCGTGTTGCCGGATATGTGGAACCCTGATAACATCACAAGATGGGGAACCACAAAACCTCCGGTTCACGGATGGTGCTTTTCAAGACTGATGGATTATTTTGATTTTGATGAAGCTGAATTAAAAACAGTTTACGGATGGCTTGAAAAATGGACTTCCTGGTGGCTCAATTACAGTGATACCGACAATGACGGTATTCCCGATTATCCTCAGGGATGTGACAGCGGATGGGACAACTCAACGCTTTTCGATCTCGGTTTTTACTGCGAAACTCCCGACCTGCCGGCATATCTTATCATGCAGATGAATACCCTTGCCAGAATTTCAAGAAAGCTCGGCGACGAGGGCACAGCGCTCTCGTGGGATAAAAAGGCGGAAGAAATGCTTGATCGTTTTCTTGCTCACAGCTATAACGGCGAACGCTTTATTCCGAAGCTCAGCATATCGCACAAATGCCAGGAAAATCCGACAAGTTTGCTTTCGCTGATGCCGCTCGTGCTCGGAGATCTTCTGCCGAAGGATATTTTTGACAAGCTTGTTGTGATCCTCAAGAGAGACTTCCTCACCGAAATCGGTCTTGCAACGGAAATGCCGTCAAGCCCCGAATACAATCCCGACGGATACTGGCGCGGACCTATTTGGGCGCCGTCCACATATCTTATCGTTGACGGGCTTCGCAGAGGAGGCTATCCGGAGCTTGCAAAAGAGATCGCCGAAAAATACTGCGATATGTCATGCAACAAAGCAAAAGGCAATTACGAAAACTTTGATGCGCTCTCCGGAATCGGTCGCCGCGCACCCGGTTATACCTGGTCTGCGAGCGTATATATGATTCTCAGAGGAGAATACTTGAATTAACCGATATAAAATTTGCGAGGGGTCAAAACGACCCCTCCTCTTTTTTCGCAAATCATATTTAACACAATTCGCCGTCTTTTCTTGTCACACATCTGACACAAAGAGCGGATATACTATAATCAAAGGTCAAAGAAAGTCAAAGTCAAAAAAACAATGACCTAATTAATAAAGAAAGGAACGGTGGCGTATGAAAACGAGCGATATGATAGGTGCGGTCATTCTTAAGATGCTTGATGACGCAGACGGAGATCTGGAGCTGAAGCGGAACGAGCTTGCACAGCAGTTCGGCGTTGTTCCGAGCCAGATAAACTATGTTATATCTTCGCGGTTCACACCCGAACAGGGTTTCAGGATCGAAAGCAGACGCGGAGGCGGCGGTTATATAAAAATTTCGCGTGTCACGTTTGCAGACGAAAGATACCGACATCTGATGCATGTTGTGAACGGTATCGGCAATGAATTGACACAGTTTGATGCGTTTCTGTTTCTTCAGAATCTTGAAGCGTACGGATTTATCGACAAACAGACGCACAAGCAGATGCGCGCCGCAGTATCGGACAATACACTTTCGGCTGTTCCAGCCGAGATAAGAGACAAAGTTCGGGCATCAATCACAAAAAACATGCTGATGGCATGAAACCCAATCATGAAAAATAATCATAAATAAAGGAGATCGATTGTTATGTTATGCGAAAACTGCAAAAAAAATAAAGCTACCACATATTTTAAAAAGACTATAAACGGAGAAACTACTGAAACATTCCTTTGCGAAGATTGCGCAAAAAAACTTGGAGTTGGCAGCGGAATGATGTTTAAAAACAGTATTTTTGACGATTTCGGAGGATTTGACTTCCTGTTCCCGGAATTTATCAAACCGAATCGCCTTGAATCGGAAAAGAAATGCGAATGCGGAAAAACATTCAGAGAGATCGCAAAAAGCGGTCTTGTAGGATGTGAAAAATGTTATGAAACATTCAAACAGGAACTTGCTCCGACATTGAGAAAGATGCACGGCGCCATAAGCCACAAAGCAAGAAGGGATAGCGAAAAAAAGGCGGATCCGAAAGCCGAAATTAAGGAACTGAAAGACAAAATGTCAAAAGCTATCAAGGAAGAGAATTTCGAGGAAGCTGCACGTCTGCGTGACGAAATAAAAGCAAGAGAAGAAAAATAAGGGGGTAAGAACAATGAAAAATGCAATTTCAACAAGAATACGTTTTGCAAGAAATATTGCAGGCGTTAAATTTTTGAGTTCAATGACTTCGGAGGAAAAGAGAAAACTTCTTCTCAGAATCAAGGATGAAGCTAAAAAATTAGGCGATTTCGATTTTATAGATATGTCAGCCCTCTCGGATATACGCGCAGGAGAGCTTGTGGAAAAACATCTTATCAGTCCGGAATTTGCCGAAAACAGAGAAAACTGCGGCGTTCTTCTCAGCAAGGACGGCATCACAAGCATAATGATAAATGAAGAGGATCACCTGAGGATACAGGTGATCATGCCGGGAGAATGTTTGAAAGAAGCATTGCAGAAAGCAAAGGAGATTGAGAAAAAACTTGATGATGCGCTCAGCTTTGCATATTCTGACGATCTGGGATACCTCACGCATTGTCCTTCAAATATCGGTACAGGTATGCGTGCGTCCGTAATGCTGCATCTTCCCGCTATGACCGAAACAGGCGCGATAGGCAGATTGCCCTCCGTTCTTTCTCAGAACGGACTGACGGTAAGAGGACTCTACGGAGAAGGAACGAGAGCGGGAGGCGCGATCTATCAGATATCGAACAGCGTTTCTCTCGGTCTCTCAGAAGAAGAGATTATAAACCGTCTTGAAACGATGATAAAGAAAATAGATGAAACTGAAACCGCTCTCACAAAGCAGCTTTTCGAAAACGAACGCATGGCAGACCGTGTTTCGAGAGCTCTGGGTACGCTTAAATATGCAAAAATGATTTCCTCCTCCGAAGCGCTCAGACTGCTTTCGGATGTAAGATTCGGCGCTGAAGCCGGAGTTCTGGACATAGATTCAAACGTTATCGACAGGCTTTCGTATGAAATTCAGCCCTGCAGCATGGAAGTTGCGGCAGACGGCAAAAACAGGGATGCCGTCAGAGCTGAAAAGCTCAGAAATTCTCTGTGATCGCAGTTATCATCATTTACCCTTTTCAGGGAGGTGCAGAATATGAATGATTTTTCAAATAAAGCCGCTGAGGCTCTCAATATATCGGTAGAAGCCGCGAGACAGTTCGGACACGGTTATGTAGGAACCGAGCATCTGCTTTACGGGCTTGCCGCAGCGCGTGATTCCGTATCATCGGAAGTTCTTTGTAACAGAGGAATTACGCCTGAATATGTAATCGAAAAGATTTCGGAACTTATCGGAAGAGGTTCGCCGTCTTATGTTTCCGGCAATGACATGACACCAAGGCTCAAGAAAGTAATAGAAAACTCCGTATATGAAGCACGAAACCTCGGATATAATATGGTAGGATCCGAACACCTTCTTATTGCCCTTCTCAGGGAAAGCGACAGCAAAGCAGCCGAAATTATCTATGCAGAAACAGACCCGTCGGATATTCTTGACGATGTATACGACAAGCTCGGTATTTCGGAAGCTGCAACGGGAAAAAGCCCGGAAACCGCAAGATCGGGAAAAACGGATACACCTACACTCGACAGTTTCGGCAGAGACCTGACCGAACTTGCAAGAGCAGGCAAAATAGATCCGATAATCGGCAGAGCGAAAGAGATAGAACGGGTAATAAGAATACTCAGCCGTAGAACAAAAAACAATCCGTGCCTTATAGGTGAGCCCGGCGTAGGAAAAACAGCGATCGCCGAAGGGCTTGCGCAGCATATAATTGAAGGTAAAGTCCCCGAAACGCTCAAAAACAAACGTGTTGTCGCACTTGATATAACGTCAATGATAGCAGGTTCTAAATACAGAGGCGATTTTGAGGAAAGAATAAAAAACGCGATCAATGAAGTTACAAAAAGCGGAAACGTTATTCTTTTTATTGATGAGATTCATGTTCTTATCGGTGCCGGAGCAGCAGAAGGAGCGGTCGACGCAGCAAATATTCTCAAACCGTATCTTGCGCGTGGAGAACTGCAGGTAATAGGCGCAACAACACTTGACGAATATAAAAAACATATCGAAAAAGATGCGGCTCTCGAACGTCGTTTTCAGCCGATCATTGTTGGAGAACCGTCCGTAGAAGATGCAATAGAGATACTGAAAGGCATCAGAGATAAGTATGAGGCTCACCATGGCGTTAAAATCGAAGACGATGCGCTTGTTGCTGCCGTCAAGCTTTCAAAAAGATATATTCAGGACAGATTTTTGCCTGATAAGGCAATAGACCTGATAGACGAAGCTGCATCAAAAGTCAGAATAGACAATCTTACAACTCCGCCTGATCTGAAGTCGAAAGAAGACGAAATTTCAAAGATCCGTGCCATGAAAGACGACGCAGCAAAGGATCAGAATTTTGAGGAAGCCGCAAGACTGCGTGATGAGGAAAGAACAAAGCAGAAAGAACTCGAGGAACTGAAAAAGGCGAAAGAGAGCACTTCTTCGGCAAATCTGAAAGTAACCGAAGACGATATAGCTGATATTATTTCGTCTCAGACAGGCATTCCGGTCAAGAAGCTTATCGCCGAAGAAAGCGAAAGACTTCTGAACATGGAAAAGATACTGCACGAACGTGTTGTCGGTCAGGACGAGGCTGTAGCGGCAGTTTCAAGAGCGATAAGGAGAGGCAGAGTAGGACTTAAAGACCCGAAGAGACCGATAGGTTCATTCCTCTTCCTTGGTCCCACAGGTGTCGGTAAAACCGAGCTTTCAAAAGCGCTCGCAGAGGTCATGTTCGGCGATGAAAATGCCCTGATCCGTGTTGACATGTCCGAATATATGGAAAAACACAACGTTTCGCGTATGATAGGTTCTCCTCCGGGATATGTAGGATTTGAGGACGGCGGACAGCTTACTGAAAAAGTAAGAAGAAAGCCCTACAGTGTAATTCTGTTTGATGAAATAGAAAAAGCGCATCCAGATGTATTCAATATTATGCTGCAGATTCTCGATGACGGCATGGTTACGGATGCAAAAGGCCGTAAAATCGACTTTAAGAACACCGTAATCATTATGACGAGCAATATCGGAGCAAAGCAGATCGTAGACAGACAGCAGCTTGGTTTTGCTCCGGGAGAAGACAGTTTCAAACGCACGCAGGAAACTATACGCGGCGAAGTTACCGAGGAGCTGAAAAAGACATTCCGTCCGGAATTCCTGAACAGAATTGACGACATTATAGTTTTCAGTCAGCTTAACAAGGATGATATCAGAGAAATCGCCAGAAGACTTTGCGTATCTGTTTGCGACAGACTGAAAACGCTGGGGATCAATATGTCGGTAGACGAAACAGCCACAGCGCTTCTTGCGGAAAAAGGTTTTGACGTTTCATACGGCGCAAGACCTCTGAAACGAGCAATACAGTCTATGATAGAAGACAAGATATCAGAAAAAATGCTTGATGGCTCGATCGTTGAAGGCGATACCGTAAAAGCCGTGGCAAAAGACGGTCAGATTGAATTTGTAAAAGAATAATGAAGATATTATTCACAAAAAGCCATAATCATGCCACAGGATATTTGTGAAAAATGACTATTGCAAATTTAAAGTTTTATGATATAATATCTGTAGTTTGGCACTCGAAGGTCTAAAGTGCTAAAATTGAAAAAGCTAAAAATATTTATTATAGTTTCGAGGAGGAAACATCATGACAATTGAACCTTTGGCTGACAGAGTCGTTCTTAAAATGGTAGAAGCCGAAGAAACGACAAAAAGCGGCATTATCCTTACGGGATCGGCAAAAGAGAAACCCCAGATCGCTGAAGTCGTTGCGGTAGGTCCCGGCGGAGTTATCGACGGAAACGAAATAAGCATGTACGTTAAAAAAGGCGATAAAGTCCTCACAAGCAAATATTCAGGAACTGAAGTTAAGCTCGACGATATTGAATATACCATCGTAAAGCAGAGCGACATACTCGCAATAGTCAAATAACGGAGGGAAAATATAATGTCAAAAGAAATTCTTCACGGTGAAGATGCGCGCAAAGCTCTTCAGAAGGGCGTTGACACTCTTGCCGATACAGTTAAAATAACACTTGGTCCTAAAGGCAGAAATGTAGTTCTCGATAAAAAATTCGGTTCTCCGCTCATCACAAACGACGGCGTTACAATAGCAAAAGAGATCGAGCTTGACGACGCTTTTGAAAACATGGGCGCTCAGCTCGTAAAAGAAGTTGCAACAAAAACCAACGACGTTGCCGGCGACGGCACAACAACCGCCACACTGCTTGCTCAGGCACTCATCAATGAAGGTATGAAGAACGTAGCAGCCGGCGCAAACCCGATGATCATCAAAAAAGGTATTCAGAAGGCAGTTGCAGCAGCGGTTGAAGAAATAAGAAACAACGCTAAGAAAATCAGCGGTCCTGAAGATATTGCAAGAGTTGCAACGATCTCAGCCGGCGACGAATATATCGGTCAGCTTATTGCCGATGCTATGGCAATGGTCACATCAGACGGCGTAATCACCGTTGAAGAAAGCAAAACAGCCGAAACAACAAAAGAAGTTGTAGAAGGTATGATGTTTGACCGCGGATATATCACACCGTACATGGTAACAGATACAGACAAGATGGAAGCTGTTATCGACGATGCATATCTTCTTATCACAGATAAGAAAATCAGCAATATTCAGGAGATCCTTCCCCTGCTCGAACAGATCGTTCAGAGCGGCAAAAAGCTCGTTATAATCGCCGAAGATGTTGAAGGCGAAGCTCTTTCGACTCTTATTGTAAACAAACTGCGCGGAACGTTCACATGCGTTGCAGTAAAAGCTCCCGGATTCGGCGACAGACGTAAAGAAATGCTCAGAGATATCGCTATTCTTACCGGTGGCGAAGTAATAAGCGAAGAACTTGGTCTCGAACTCAAGTCCACAACAGTTGAACAGCTCGGCAGAGCACGTCAGGTAAAGGTTACAAAAGAAAATACCATCATCGTTGACGGCTGCGGCAAGAAAGACGAGATCAAAGCGCGTATTTCTCAGATCAAAGCAGCAATCGAAACAACAACATCCGATTTCGACAGAGAAAAACTTCAGGAACGTCTTGCAAAACTTTCAGGCGGCGTTGCGGTCATCAAAGTAGGCGCAGCAACCGAAACTGAAATGAAAGAGAAGAAGCTTCGTATCGAAGACGCTCTCGCAGCAACAAAAGCAGCTGTTGAGGAAGGCATCGTAGCAGGTGGCGGAACAGCTTATATAAACACGATGCCGAAGCTCGAAAAACTCGTTGAATCTCTTGAAGGCGACGAAAAGACTGGCGCAAACATTGTTCTCCGTTCTCTTGAAGCTCCCATCAAGCAGATCGCTGCAAATGCTGGAATTGAAGGCGCCGTAATCATAGAGAAAGTAAAGAACTCTGACAAGAACTTCGGTTTTGACGCTCTTCATGAAAAATATGTTGATATGTTCACTGCCGGCATAGTAGACCCTGCAAAAGTTACACGTTCAGCTCTTGAAAACGCTGCATCCGTAGCTTCTATGGTTCTTACCACAGAAAGCCTCGTAGCAGAAAAGAAAGAACCTGTAGCTCCCGCTGCTCCCGCAGCAAACCCCGGTATGGGCGGAATGTATTGATAAAAGACATCTCGCAAAAACACAGATAATCCAAGCCCCTCGGAAATCACTTTCCGAGGGGCTTTTAATTATATCGATAATCAGCAAAGCGGCGGGCAGAGGTATATATCGGATTTGAAATCAGTATGCTCTTTATCAAACAAAAGAACCCATACGCGAATATCCCTGTCTGTCATTTCTTTTGTTACAGGGAAATAATATGTGTAATATTTGTCGGTTTTTCTGACAGGATACTCCCAGACGTTTGATGGGAATGAAGGAGAGCGGTCAGGCGCGCCGTAAACGGTTCCCAGACAATCAATCACAGCGTATGCGCCCTCAACGCCATGCGTTCCTTCAAGTGCTACGGAAAGATACGAACCTTCCTGCCAATCTTCTGAGCGGACTCTGACGACAGTCTGCTGAGCGCCTATAACCGGACGGGTTTCGGTTGAAGGAAGAAGATTATTTACCCGCGGATCTTTAAGTTCAAGCTCTTTGCCGTTTCTGAGAAGAGAAATACGGTAAATTCTGTATACCGGATCAGACATTCTGAAATATCTGACGGATGAAGGAAGCGAAAACGACAGAACACATCTTTTGCCCGCAATGCTTTCAACTTCGTCAAAATCGACCCTCACGATCTCAGCCACCTCGTTTTCGATAACAGAAAGCGTTTTGTCTGTGCATTTTGTCCAGTTCAGCAGATCTGTGGAGATATCGATCGATCCGGGAGCAGGGTTTTCGGGAGATTCCAATATCGGTGTATCCGGAGAAAAATATTCGATTTCAATACTGTCGGCACTGAAAACATTGCCGAAATCAACACGCAAGCAACCATTACCCGTTCTCAACCCGCCGAAACGGAAGAGTGAGACGCCGTCAAAGAAAGTATCTTTCCTGCCGTCGAAAGCAAAAGAGCCGTCACAACCGCGGAGAAGATAATTTTTCTGATCAAAGAACATCTCTCTTGCTTTTTTGACCTCGGGGATCGCAGTCTCTCCGGCTCGGCGAAGCGATCGAGTTTCAAGAGAGTCGTTATCCATTGTGAAATACGCTGTTTCGGCAAGTTTTACGGCGGTCGTGGAAACCGGAACGGCAGAGGCGGTACCTAATTTTTTGATTTCATATGACGTGTTTACCTGTTCGTATTCCGAGATTCCGGTCATGCGATACGGTTTGTCGCAAAGAAGCTTCGGAGCGAGTTTTGAATCGCATATTTCGAGCAAAACTGCTCTGAACGGATCTGCTATCACATCAGCCTCGCTGCCGTATTCGTATTCTCCGAGCAGCTGGATATACGGATGGCGAATAATTACCGAGACTTTATCGCATTCATCAAGCCCGATTTCTTTGTCAAGCTTTATTTTGACTGTCTTTTTATTCCACGACGCATTGCCGAAAGTAACGAGTCTTCTTTCTCCGTTTCCGCGGCTTACGGCATTTGGTCCGTATTTTTCTTCATCGAGTATAAAACCTTTTACCAGTATATCGTTGTATTGACGGTGAAGATTATATATATACGCAAGCTTTGCGTGTTCGTCATCGCGCAAAAGCCACGGATTACCGTATATCTCAGGCGCGAGAATAAGGTTTCTGTTAAATGCCTGATATACAAGGTCATCCTCAAATCTGTCCATACAGGAAGAAAGACAAACGCCATGGTCTTCACTGAGACGCTGCAGTCCGGGAACTTCGCCTCGAGTAAATATAAACGCTCTGTGATGCGGCGCGGTGCAGGGGTTGCATATATGAACATCGACATATGTTTCTACGCCCTGCCACAAAAATGTAGTCAGATATTTTTCGCATTCGCCGAAATCGATGCGGTGGTTAAGCGCTATAAGATCAGGCTGATATTTACGGCATTCCTCCATCATTTTTGCGAATTCAGATCTTTTTTCTGGCCTGAGACCTGAGCATGCCGCATCAAGTTTAAACAGCGCGAAACCGTAATCACGGCACAGCGAAACCATTGTTTCGTGGCGTTGCTTTGCTTCTTCTGCAGTGTTGCCGAATCCGTCGGGACCTGCCCACATACCGAGTTTTGTGCCGATAGAAGAAGCGGAGGATATTATATTTTTAAAACCTTCCGGAAATTTTTCCCTGAGAAGCGGCAGCCTTTCGGAATAATATTTGCTGCGGAAAGTATCGAGATTTCCCGCATCAAATGCGTAGATATCAAGCTGCATTCCGTATTTTTCTTTAAGCCAGCGAAAATATTCGAGATTTACAAGTGTCTGTTTTTCGGTTGACCCTTCGTTAGTGTTGTTTATCCATGAAAAATACTGCGCCTTAGACGGTGTTTTTTCATCGGCGCCGGCTGTTTTTCTGTTTTTTTCCATTGTTCTATCCCCCGATCGGTATAATAATATAAAGTTATTTTATTCTTATGGATTTAATAAGATTGTATGCCTTTTGATAGTTGTCGTCAAAATTCATCCAGCGGCTTCTGAATGTGGCAAGGATCATCTTATCGCCTTTTTTTATAGCGACCTGAAGAAGTTTATTACCGGAATATTCACCGCCCGGAGAGAAAACGAAATAATATGCCTCCTGGTCCCCCATAGCCATTCTTCCGGCATCGAATAACTGGAACTGTTCAACAACTGTGCCTCTCGCATAGTGGCTTTTATCTGCCCTGTCGACCTGAAAATTTATCTGATCAATAATATATTCTTTCGGATTTGTTATTTCCTCGGAAAGAGACGAAGAAATGTCTTTTATAATAACGTTGTCAAGTTCCGTACCGCTGTCGCTTGCCCCGGCTTTAGGAACTGTGATCTTGTAACCGTCATCATCGGATATTTTATTGACAGACCAAAACGCCGGTCTCCAGAGAAAAAAGAAATCTCCCGAATACGGTTTATTGCATAGAATAAGAAAAATGACGAGCGCAACAGCCGCCACGATGATTATTTCTCTTTTTGTTATATATTTTTTCAGCGTTTTCTTTAAATCGCCAGCGTTGGACTTGATTTTACGGGCGATCTCTTCCGGATTGACGGTAATTTCGCCGTTGTTGTCATTATTGTTCATCTTCAACCTCTGAATATATATTTTTTTCAATTATATCATTTTTTACCGAATAGTAAAAGATATGAAAAGGGAATTTTTTGTAAAATTTCAAAATATATTGATTTTCCTATACCTTTATGATATACTTGAAAAAAACAGATTCCGCAAAGTAAAAAAAACGGTGAGGTAAAAATCATGTCTGCAAAAAAAGAAAAGAATAAACGTAAGCTTTATGCCGTTTCGGACGCGCATCTTGATACTCAGTGGAACTGGGATATTCAGGATACTATTCGCGACTGCATAAAAAATACACTGGAACGGAATTTTGAGCTGTTCGAAAAATATCCGGGGTATAAATTCAATTTTGAAGGAGCATTCAGATATCAGCTTGCAAAAGAATACTATCCGGAACTTTATGAAAAGCTGAAAGAGTATGTTGCACAAGGCCGATGGAATGTAGCGGGAAGCACCTGGGATGCGTGCGACGTGAATATTCCGTCTTCCGAGGCGCTCATGCGTCAGGTTTTAATGGGAAACGGCTTTTTTGAAAAAGAATTCGGGAAAAAAAGCTCCGATATTTTTCTGACAGACTGTTTCGGTTTTTCTTATGCTTTGCCTTCGATAGAAGCGCATATGGGTCTCAACGGCTTTTCAACACAAAAGCTTGAATGGGGCATGGGAACGCCGGTCATCAAAGACGGCAAAGTTTTAAAACCGTATAAAACCGAAGAAGGACAGCGAATGGACATAGGCAAATGGAAAGGTCCCGACGGAAAATATGTATATACTGTTCTTGACCCGGGTGGATACGGCTGCAACTTCGATGACAACGGCAACGAGACTCCCGTAAACAAAAGACCCGAATATCTTGAAATGATCAAGAAAAACGAAGAAATATCGGGAGTTGCGAAAAAAGTCCGTTATTTCGGAACGGGCGACTACGGAGGAAGCCCGAAAGCATCTTCGGCAAAAATGATAACCGAGGCGCTTGAAGATAATGAAAACGGACTTTACGAAGTTGTTATGGCGTCTACAGATCAGCTTTACAACGATATCACGCCGGAAGAAGACGCAAAAATGCCTGTTTATGACGGCGAACTGCTTATTCCTCACGGCTACGGCGCATACACATCAAGAGCGATAAACAAGCGCTGGAACCGTAAAAACGAACTGCTTGCGGACAGTGCTGAAAAAGCCGCTGTTTCGGCAGGACTTCTTGCAGGACAGAAATATCCGTCAGACAGATTTGAATTTGCATGGAAACAGTTTTTATGGCATCAGTTCCACGACGATTTGCCGGGAACATCAATACCCAGCGCAAACGCTTATTCACACAACGACTATATTGTTTCGTTAAATATGTTCGCAACCGAACTTAAAAACTCCGCGGGCGTCGTATCAAAGAAACTCAAAACTGATGTTGAAGGCATACCGGTTACAATCTTCAACCCTGTTTCAAGCGAAGTATGCGGAAATGTTGAAGTTCAAACCAAGCTTAAATCAGATCATGTTCGCGTGTTTGATACAAACGGAATCGAATATCCCGCGCAAATCAAAAACAGCACAGTCAAATTCATCGCAAAAGTTCCCGCTGTCGGATTCAAAGTTTTTGAAATCAGAGAAAGCAATACGGAACGGAAGGTCAAATCTGAGCTTTCAATAACAAAAACATCTCTTGAAAACGGAAGATATAAAGTAAAAATAGACAAAAACGGCGATATCTTTTCGATTTACGACAAAAAACTTGACAAAGAACTTATGGAAAAACCGTCACGTTTTCAGATAACGCATGATGAATCAAGAGTATATCCGTCGTGGGAAATCGACTATATAAGTTATACAGATGAGCCGAAATTCGTTGGCGGAAAAGCTGAAACAGAAATAATCGACAAAGGTCCGGCACAAGTTTCCCTCAAAGTAACAAGACATTACAACAACAGTAAATTTGTTCAGATAATAAGCCTTTGCGAAGGCGGAGACAGGGTTGATGTTGACTGCCGTATCGAATGGCGCGAACAGCATTCTTTCCTGAAACTCACATTCCCGTTCACGGCAAAAAACGAAAACGCCGATTTTGATATCGGTCTAGGCGCTATAACAAGAGGAAATACCACCTGCGAACCGTATTATGAATATACGCATCATCAGTGGGCGGATATAACGGACAGAAGCGGCGCATACGGCGTATCGCTGATAAACGACTGCAAATACGGAATCGATAAACCCGACGACGGCACTTTACGTCTCACTCTCATCCATACTCCGAGCTGGGGAGCGCTTTTGTGGTCTGCGCAGTGCTTCCAGGAATTCGGCACCAATATTTTCAGATATTCCATAGCCGCGCATGAAGGAGAAAGAACAGAAACCCCCTTTAAAGCTGCTGCAGTAAATCAGCCTCTTATGCCGTTTATCGTTCCGAAACACGACGGTAAAAGCGGAGAGTTTTCTCTTGTTGAAACCGAAGGCAAGGAATTCATCGTAAAAGCAGTAAAGAAAGAAGAAAAAGGCTGCAGAACGATTGTGCGCGTTCAGGAGATGACGGGTAAAGGCGTTAAAGGCGCGACGTTAAAATTCGGCAAGGAAATAATTGACGCAACAGAAACAAACGGATATGAAATCGATATAAAACCCGTAAAAGCAAGCGGATCGAAACTTAAATTCGATCTGAAACCGTATGAAGTAAAAACATTTGCGATAAATCTTAAAGCAGATGATACTGATGAACGGAAATTCGAAACGATCCCCCTGCTCTACGATAAGAGAATTACTTCTCTGAACGAAAAACGCTCTGCAGGAGAACTGTTCAACGGTATTTCCGTTCCAGAAGAAATGTATTCCGAATCCGTTATTGCAGGCGGCATTCCTTTTGAAATGGGTAAAAAGGGAAAAATGAACGGTATGATCTGTTCGGGACAGACCGTGAAGCTGCCAAAAGGCGCTCAGAAGCTCTGGATCGTTGCCGCAGCAAACGGTGACCGTGATGCGGAATTCAGGCTTGACGGAAAACCTGTTTCTCTGAAAATTCAGGATTTCTCGGAAAATGTAGGCGCATGGGACCTTATAGGCAACAAGCACTCTCTTGCAAAAATAAAACGTGACGATATCGCCGCATGCTATACCCACACGCATAATGCCGAAGGAGACAGACTGTATCTGTTTGCATATCTGTTCAGATACGGCATTGATGTCAAGGGTGTAAAGGAGATAACATTCCCATGCGATGAGAATATTATCGTTACTGCTGCCACCGCTGCTTTCGACAATTCGTATGACGCAACGCCGGCAAATATAATGTATGATTCATCGGCAAGCGAAAAAACATTCAAAGTAACGATCAAAACCGAACTCGGCGAAGAGATAAAAGAAGTCGGTGAAGAAAAAACATTTTTTGTTGAAGCTCCGCTGACATATGAAAACGGCAAAGAATTCAGACGCTGGACCGGTGACGGAATTATCTTTACTGACGATACAAGAGCGCTCGTTGCCGTAACAAAAGACATTACCGTTACTGCTGAAACAATAGATTTCGGCAAAGATTTGCTTGAAAACCGCCCCTGCAAAGCCAATATTCTGCATGAAGGATTCAACAATCCCGAAAACGCTCTTGACGGAACGGGAAGAAAATTCTGGCAGTCTAAGTTTGATGATAACGGCGAAGCGTATATCGAGGTATTCCTCGGAGGAACAAAAACGATCTCACGCTGGCTCACTCAGGGCACTGGCGCGCGCAACGGATTCAAGCTGAACAACAGAGATTTCAGGCTTGAATACAAGATGCGCAGAGAGGACGAGTGGAAAATCGCCGACTCTGTAAAGGACAACACCGATACTCTTACCGTTCGCGAGTTTGCTCCGGTAAAAGCGAATATAGTAAGAATTGTCTTTACAAACGATTCAAAAGACGAGAATTACAACGTCCGTCTGCACCGGTTCTGTCTGGCATAACAGAAAAAAATCATAAAAAGAAAAAAGGACTGTCGTTTTCGGCAGCCCTTTTTAAACTTTCACCTGCTATTTCAATCAATAATAAACAAATAGTTTATTTTGAAGTCTTAATTATTTTTTTAATAGAAACAGATTATTATTTGTGTATTATTCTCCTTAATACATTTTCACAAGGCTCTGTCTTGATACGGAGTGTTTTGCACACCTTTTGCATTCAGGTTTTTAACCATTCTGTCAAGTTTGCCTCTCCAGAATTTCCTGAACCAATTTGTTTTACCGAACCATTTTACTATTGTCGGGCTTATTGTATAATAAATTCGGATAAATGCTCTGCCATACCATGTTTTTGCCAGAGTATAGTCACGGTAACGGCGAAGTGTCCATACCTGAGGGCAATCATACGAGCCGTAAACACAGGTAGCGACATAGCAGTGGGGCATACCTATCACGGTAGACAATTTTATCCTGTTTCGCTTTTTCCAATCTTCAGGCGCATAAATATGAGTCAAATTTGAACACCCCAAAAATGGGTTATCTTCCAGCGTTGGATTTCCTATAACGGTTACAGAATCCAACGAAGTACAGTAACTAAATGCGTATTTCAATAGGCAATCCACAGATTCAGGTATAGTAATATCTTTCAGCTCTGTACAATAAGAAAACGCATGGTCTCCAATTTTTGTTATGCTTTTTGGTATTGTTATGTTTGTTAAGCTTTCACAACATTCAAACGTCGATCTTCTAATTACTTTCACACTGTTTGGTATTGTTATGTTTGTTAATCTTTTACAACCCTTAAACGCGCTCTCTCCAATTATTGTTACACTGTTTGGTATTGTTACAGTTGTCAAGTGTGTACAATCAGAAAACGCCGACTTTCCAATTTCTGTTACACTGTCAGGAATTGTTACACTCGTCAATCCCGCTAATTCCTTGAAGGATTCATCCCCAATTTTCCTGACCGTATTCGGTATGACAGCATCTGCCGATGCTCCGGTATATTTTATAAGAATGCCTGCTTGGATTTCGAAATCCGTAGAATTGGCACCGTAAATATTAACAACATTTGCATTAATATTGTTTGTTGTATTGTAATAATTTATGGCTTTTTCCGTTATATAAGGAGTTCCGCAATACTGACACACTGCTGCCTCTTTGGAGCTGTCAACCTGCAACGATGCTCCGCAGTTCGTACATTTAGCTGCTACCAATGGCATTTTTTTATCCCCTTTTCTTATTTTTCAGGCATAAAATATTAAATTACTTACTTATGATATTCTGTAAATCTCAATTATTGTTTATTATATCATTTAATAAGAATAATGTCAAGCACTGAATGTCAAAATGAGGTAAGCGAATTGTTTATTAATAAAGCAATCAACGGACGCAACAATCTGTGTGGAAACAATGTTGCTCAACTTAGAAAAAAATTAAATATATCTCAAAAGAAACTTGCAGATCGACTTCAACTGCTGGGGCTTGACATTGACAAAAACGCAATTCAAAGGATAGAATCAGGTCAACGATTTGTAACAGATATTGAAATTGCTGTTCTGTCTAATTTTTTCGATGTTTCTTCTGATTACTTAATCAATAATCAAGACTAAAAAATTCAAACTGAGCTTTCCATCAAACCCAAATTATTATATTTTCATACACATATTCTCACAACAAATGATTCCTCAGTCTGTCTGCACCGGTTCAGTCTGGCATAACATCAAAAATCATAAAAAGAAAAAAGAGCTGTCGTTTTCGGCAGCCCTTTTTTAATGTTCACCGCGCTGTATTTCCGTCCGGAACAATATCAGAATACGACTCATCATAAAATATTTTTCAAATTCAAAAAAAATCCATTGAAAAAAATAATCAGATATGATAAAATACAACAGCAAAGCAATATATGACTGAAACAAGAAAGGATATACGAAAATGAACAGCAAAAATAACGCTTCAGAGCGAGCAAAAGCTCTTCTTGCGGAACTATCCGTTGAAGAAAAACTTCATCAGCTATCAGCGCAGATGATATTCGATATTGACGAAAACTATGAAAACAGACGTGATCATCTTTGCGGCTCATACCGAAACCCCGGTCACTTCATGCACAGAGACGGAAAGATATCCACACCCGGCGAAGTTGCCAGAAGAATAAACCGTGATGTTGAAATCAGCATGGAAAAACAGCCCCACTCCATTCCGCCGCTTGAACACGGGGAAACTCTGCACGGCGCACAATGGGGAATGGCAAGTATTTTTCCTCAGCCCATAGGACTTGCTTCAACATTTAACCCTGAGCTTGTAAAAGAGGCTGCCGATGTTATAGGTAAAGAAACTGCTGCAGTCGGCGTCCGTCAGGCGTTGGCTCCGGTCGTAAACCTTTCAAGAGATGTTCGTTGGGGCAGAACGATCGAAACTTTCGGAGAGGATCCGAAACTCGCATCAGATATGGGTGTTGCCATGACAAAAGGACTTGAGGAAAACGGTGTTATAGCCACTCCGAAACATTTTGTTGATAATTACGCCGATGGCGGTCGTGACTCAAACTATTCGACCCACTCTGAACGCGAACTTCGTGAGGTTTATTTAAAACCGTTTGAGGCATGCTTCAAAGAAGGTCATGCTCACGGCGTTATGGCATCATACAACAGTATTTTTAACGGATTGCCTGCACACGCAAATCCGTGGCTTCTCACGAAAGTTCTGCGTGACGAATGGGGCTTTGACGGAATCGTTGTTTCAGACTACGGCGGAGTAAACGGTGTTGAAGGAGCGCATAAAATCGCCGCAGACCTGCCCGAAGCGTTTGCACTCTGTATAAAATCCGGGCTTGACGTTACGCTGTCGGATTTCAAATACGAAGTCGCAAAAGAAGCGTGGGACAGAGGACTTCTGACCGAAGAGGAAATCGATATACCCGTTTTAAGAATTCTGAAGAGAAAATTTGAACTTGGTTTGTTTGACGATCCGTTTGTTGATCCCGACAAAGCTGACAGCCTTGTACGGTGCGATAAGCACAAGGCTATTGCGCTCAAAATCGCAAAGGAAAGTCTTGTATTGCTTGAAAACGACGGTATTCTGCCTTTAGACAAATCTAAAATAAAAAAACTCGGCATATTCGGTCCCGGCGCCAACGTGCTGCCGACAGGACGAAATTACTCCGGTCCTTTCGCACATCTTTGGGAAGCCCCCGATGTGCTCACACCGCTTGAATATTTCCGTAAGAATGCGGAAGGAATAGAAATTATTTCAGGTGACGACAAAGATATTCCGTCGCTTGCACCCGGCTGTGACGCAGTATTGTATTTTACAACTGTTGTTGAAGGTGAAGGGCTTGACAGATCCGATCTTAAACTGCCCGCATACAGGACTGCGACATCGAAAGACGAATCGGCAAAAATTGTTGATAAAGCAACGCTTACTGTTGAAGTCGATCAGGAAGCCTCAATTTTAGCTTTGTCTGCTGCAAATTCAAATACGATAGTTGTGCTCATGAACGGCGCACCTGTTGATATGACGGCATGGAAATCAAATTGCCGCGCAATTCTTGAAGCATGGTATCCGGGCGAAGGCGGTTCTCAGGCGATATCCGACACATTGTGGGGCAATTACAACCCCGGAGGCAAACTCCCCGTAAGCTGGCCGAAACATGCCGGACAACTTCCCCTCTTTTATGCCTGCAAACCGAGCGGCCGCGGATACGGTTACGAAAACAATGACGGAAAGCCGCTCTATCCGTTCGGATACGGAATAAGCTATACCACTTTCGAGATCAAAAATCCCGAATTGACAAAAACAGCAGACGGCTGGGAAGTTACTGTTGATATTGAAAATACAGGCGATCGCAGCGGAGACGAAGTTGTTCAGATATACATGAAGACAAAAAACACAAAAGTTGTCCGTCCGCTTAAAGAACTTGTTGCATATAAGAGAGTTTCGGTAAACAAAAAAGAAAAGACCCGTATTTCCATACCCGTCAGTGAAAATGTAACTTTTTACTACGATGCAGATATGGTTTACGGCAATCACGGCGGAGAATTTACGCTTCTTGTAGGAACATCGGCTGAAAATACGCCGTTTGAGCTTCCGTTGAAGTAAACTGACACTATTTTACATAAAATTCAAACGAAAAGACCGCATCAGATAATTGATGCGGTCTTGAATTTTGCGCTGATTTTTCAGTTGCCTACTATTCTGTTTATGTTCCTTACCCACGATGCGACATTGGGATTGAAAATATTGGTCATGAAAATAATGTCTTTCAGCGGATAGTCTTTCAAAAGATCGTAAAGATCAAAATTCACATATCTCGGATCTGCAACGATAATAGTTCTGTAATGCTCGCAAAGGAACGGCACGAAAGCGCAACCGTAAGAGTCCTTTAAAACAAGAACAGTCATATCCGCAGGATTTTCGGGAACATTTATAATCGTATACGGATTATCGCCTGTGATAAATGCAGGATATCCACGCCATGAAGTTCTGATACATCCGTTATATTTCACTACATTTCCACTAGCTTCGTAAACTGTCATATCGTTTGCTTTTGTGGGCATATAGGCGTAAAGCTCATCACTGAATTTTTTAACCCGTTCATCCTTTATCATTGAATATGCCGAACCGCGCCATGATGAATTCAGAAGCTTTTCTTCCATTTTTTCAATTGGAGTAGGTTCAAGCCCGACAGACTTTGCGTACTCCGCATATGCGTAATATGCGCCACGGGCTGTCCAGTGATGGTCGGATCTGTAATATATATACTCGTTTCTGTGCTCAAAAAGAGCGGGATATATATTTAACTTGTTGATATTGTCGCCGCAATATGAATTGATGGTATTGATCATCGAATTCTGATCGGTTATTTTTTTTCTTATGCTTTCATTATCTATCATACCTGAAGAAAGAGGAGCAACAAGAATTGTGATGCGTGAGTTCGGAAAAAGCTCTGCGTAGTGATTTATAGCAGCGCCGTATTTCTCGGCAGTTGATTTGACAAGATATGGGATAGAATGAACGGCATTATGATAGATTATATAGCCATCCGATAAAAATTCCGCTTTTTCGTCATTTCCGCCTGTATTGACAGTTTTCGGTGTATTTTCAGTGGGAGCTGGCGATGCCGCCGGCGCTGCAGGAGCAGGCTGTGTTTGTTCAGGCTGAGGTTCTGTTTCCTGACTTGTCGGCTCTTGCTGTTGCGGTGTTTCCTGCTGCTGAGTTTCCGATTCGAAAGTATCTGGTGATCCTTCTGTTTGCTCTGCAGGAGTATTGTTTTCAGCGTCGGTTTCACCTGACTGAGAAGCCGGCCGATTTACGTCCTGCTCTGCTTTGTCGTTAAGCGAATCCGGAGGATCAGTCGCTGCCGGATCTTCAATTGCAGGTTCTGTCGGCTGCGGCTCAATTTGGATCTCTTCAGAAGTTTGTGTTTCTTCTGCAGAATGCTCTTCTTCCGGCATTTCCGAGGTATGAGTTTCTTCATTCACGGTCGGTTCTTCGTTATCCGAGACGGGATTTTCATTTTCGGGTGTATCGTTTGAATTATCTTCTCCGGCTGTTAAAGCCTGTGCTGTTTTCGACGGGATAAAAACGACTTCATCTTCATGTTCGGGCAAAAAAGCAGATAACCCGTGAAGATCGGAGGTTTTGTGCGATACATCAACAAGGAAATCTCTTCCTATGAAATTATCTGAGATAAATTCATCTATCCCGGAAAAGAATGAACCGTCGGAAAGCGATCTGAAAGAAAATTGCGGGAATTTAGCAAGCGTTCTGTTTTCGCGTGTAGAAATTGTAGGACGATCCGGCCAAAAGGCGTTAAGAAGAGAAGAAATCAACACTATAGCAGCAACGACCGAAACGCATATTATTTTTATTTTTTTCATTTTCAGCACCCCCTCGGTTAAAACCTGAAATATAAAAACGGATTATATGAACTGCCTGCAAGAGAGGCAGTTGAAAGGAAAAGAAGTGCAACAGAAAAGACCGTTTTTATAATAACCGTTATTTTTTCATTGTTTATGTGTGTTCCGATTTTTTTGCATATATATGCAGGAAGGGGCAGAGCAAATAAAAGTGAAATAATAAGAAGAACAGCATTGTCTTTTATAACAGAATCGATAAACAGATCGTTTACGGCTGCACCTGCTGCGCCGAACATAATTGCAAAATTATGCCAAAGAGCGTTAAAATCAGTAAAATAGAATATGGTCCAGCCTATAAGGGTGATAAAAACCATATAGATATACTGCAAAACCGTTCTCGGAATAAGTGGTATTTTCTCGAATAGTTTTGACAGCGCCTTTTTTTCCGCTACGAGCAGACATGCGTAAAAAAGGCCCCAGATAACGAAATTCCATGAAGCACCGTGCCAAAGACCAGTTAAAAACCATACGCAAAAAACGTTGAAAAGCCATCTTTTTCTGTTGCCGCCGAGAGGGATATATACATAGTCTCTGAAAAACGAGCCGAGAGACATATGCCATCTGCGCCAAAATTCGGTAGCGCTTTTTGAAATATAAGGATAATCAAAATTTTCCTTAAAATGAAAACCGAAGATACTGCCCAGCCCTATTGCCATATCGGAATAGCCCGAAAAATCAAAAAATATCTGAAGAGCAAAAAAAGCTATGCCTGTCCATGAACCGAGAACAGACTCTGAAACGCCCATCTGAAGCAAAGAATCTGCAGCCTCACCGCAGGGGTTGGCAAGAAGTGTTTTTTTTGCAAGACCGACAGAGAATCGGTAAATACCATAAAAGATATCGTTTATATCAGCACGCCTTTCGGGGATCTGCGCTGCTATATCCTTGTAACGGACTATCGGACCCGCAATAAGCTGCGGGAAAAACGAAACATATAAAAGAAGTGAAAGATATGATTTCTGGCTCGGCGTATCGCCTCTGAAAACATCGATTGTATATGACATTGCCTGAAATGTATAAAAGCTTATGCCGAGCGGCAGCGGGATAGCGGGCACGGGTATTGAAACGGAAGGTATAGCGTTTAATGATTGCACGATCATCGGCGTGTATTTGAAAACGGCAAGAATAACAAGGTTCAGAGCAACAGAAATGATCAGATAAAGTTTTTTCTTAGTTCTGTCCTCTTCCTTATCGATAAGTCTGCCGGAAAAATAATTTACAGCTACCGATGCAAGCATAAGAACGACAAAAACAGGTTCTCCCCATGAATAGAAAATGAGTGAGAACACTGTAAGTATCGCGCGACGCCATGTGGCGTTTTTTATTGAAAAATAGAAAATGCAGAGAAGCGGAAGAAAAACATATATAAAAGTGAGGCTGGAAAAAAGCATGATATACTCCGGTTGACAAAAAATAATAAATATGTTATACTTCGAAAAGAGTTTCTGAACGTGTTTGTTGTGATTCAGACACTCTGAACGATATGCGAAAGTGAAATTTATGCGAAAATTTGATTTTATTATAATCGGCGGAGGTCCCGCCGGTTCCGTATTTGCAGCAAACCTTAATCCAGATTATTCAGCGTGCATGATCTATTCGGATATGCCCAAACCGTGCGGAGGTCTTTTATCTGAAGATGCACAGGATTATTTTGCAAAAAGGAATATTACACTGCCAAAAGAAATACTTGCCGATTTGCAGATATCGCGAGTGGATACAATAGACATAGAACAGAATCTGTCAAGGGTCTACAAAAGAACATATCTCAATATCGACCGCATTAGATTTGACGAATGGCTGAGAGGTTTTGTTCCCGAAAAAACCGTAAAAATCAAGGGGATCGCGACTAAAATTACCGAGTCATCCGATGGATTTTCGGTAACGTATTTCTGTAACGGTATCAACGGCACGGTATGCGGAAAATACATTATCGGGGCAGACGGAGGGAACTCTATAGTCAGAAAAACATTCTTTCCCGAAATAAAAATACGCAGATATATTTCAATACAACAGTTTTTCAAAGTAAATCCGGATGTTCCCGGTTATGCGTGCATTTTTGATGAAAAATCGACGGAATGCTGTGCATGGATCATAAAAAAAGGTGAAAATATGATTTTCGGAGGGGCTTTTGAGCCAAAGGACTGCAGAAAAAACTTTGAACAGCTGAAATTGCGTATTGAAGCGTACGGTATACATCTTGGAGAGCCGATAAAAACAGAAGCGTGCATGCTTACACGTCCGAAATATACGGGGCAGATATTCTCCGGAAATGAAAAAGTATTTTTATTGGGCGAAGCGGCGGGATTTGTCAGTCCGAGCTCTTTTGAAGGAATAAGCAGGGCGATGTATTCCGGCGAATACGCGGCAAAGGCTTTTGATAGTGATAATTCTCAAAAAACCTATAAAAAAAGCACCGCATGGCTTCGCTTTAAAATAATGCTGAAGCTTATGAAAAGCCCGTTTATGTACAGACCGCTGCTGAGAAAAGCTGTAATGCTTTCGGGCATCACCGCAGTAAAAAAGTAAATTACGCCGTCAGGAATCGTAACTGACGGTTTTTTATTTCATGTGTTCACTGAGAAATGAAAGAACAGTCGCAAGATAATTATCTTCAGCGTAAATATAACCCAGACAATGACCGACACCAGGGAAAACATAGTATTCTGCGATATTCCCTGCTTCCGTTGCAGATCTCGCAAGAGTTGAAGTGTTTTGATACGGGAAAATATTATCGTTTTCGCCGTGTAAAAACAGAAATTTCTTGTTTTCAGCGCTCGAAACGGCAGACAGAGGTGAAATATCAAGCTCTTCCCCGGCATAAGCATTCATAAGAGTTCTGATATATGAAGAAAACAGAACATCCGGAAGTTCGCTCCATACGGACAAATTCTCGTCAAGATATGATTTCAGATCAAGATAAGGACTGTCTGCGATAATGACATCTACACGTTCATCTTCACATCCTGCGCATATTGCCGGAGCTGAACCGAATGCGAAGCCCATAAGAGCTATTTTATCGAGATCATATTTTTCCGACGTATAATCGATAACGGCAAGGAGCTCATCTTTTTCCTGAACGCCGAAAGTATAGTTGCTTCCTTTTGAATTTCCAGAGCCGGTATAATCAAAAGTTATTACATTATACCCTGCATGAACGAGATCCGCAATAAGAAACATTCCGTCAAATTCGGTCATTTCACGGTTGCTTTGATAATTATGAGACATTATAACGGTTTTGTTGCTTTCGGTATATTCGCCGTTATAATCCTGAGCGGGTATCCACCAGCCTACGATATTGTCACTGCCGTGAAAATCTTTTATTTCAAAGAATTCATAAACCATATCGTCGATCTCGTTAGGACCGTCGGTATATACAAGTTCGCGCCGCGGCGGATCAAGCACGATCTTTGCTGAAACCGCGCCGGTAACAGCCCATGCCACAGTTAACAGGAGAATTACCGCAACACAGCATATTACAACCGTTTTTACAGTGTTTTTAGGTTTTTTCCCCTCACTGTCCCTTTTTTTCACGGAAATTGCAGGCGATAGCTTTTTACTCATGAAAAGCATCTCCTCCTATAAGCTCAATTCCGTTTTCAGAAAGAACTTGTTCTGCCTTTACGTCATCATCAACACGCAGTATAACGCTTGCACGGTCTGTTGTTTTTTCGATGAATGCATAAAGGTATTCTATACTTATGCCCGCATCGCTGAGAATGCGAAGAACTGCTGAAAGTCCGCCCGGCGTATCGGAAATTGCAGCGCCGATTACTCTTGTAAGCGTAACGGTAAAGCCGTGTTCGGTGAGTATTTTTTCGGTTTTCTGAGGGTCTTTGACGATCAGACGAAGAATGCCGAAATCCGCAGTATCAGCAATGCAGAGCGCACGGATATTTATTCCGTTTTCGGACAGAACATCCGTTATATCTGCCAGTTTACCGGATTTATTTTCAACAAATACGGAGACCTGATAAATTTCCATAGCTATTTCCTTTCTTTATACTGTTCATCTGTTCTTTCTGTTGTCTGTTACTCTGTTTGCTTTGCCCTCAGAGCGGCTTATTGTTTTGGGACTGACAAGTTTTACACCTACGGAAATATTGAGCGTACTCAGAAGAGCCTGTTTGATCGTTTTTTCTTTTTCCTGAATCACTTTTACCGAGTCTGAAAAGAGCGACGGAGACATTTCGACCTGGACTTCCATTGTATCAAGGTTATTAACACGGTCGACAGTAATGTGATAATGCGGAGACACACCTTCAATATTGAGAAGAACCGATTCGACCTGCGACGGAAATACATTCACACCGCGAATGATCAGCATATCGTCTGTTCTGCCGCAAGGTTTGGTCATTCTTACGGTAGTTCTGCCGCACTCGCAAGGCTCGTAAATCAGCGAAGATATATCTCTTGTTCTGTACCTGATAAGAGGCAGGGCTTCTTTGGTTATACATGTAAACACAAGTTCACCGGATTCGCCTTCGGGAAGAACTTCGCCGGTATCAGGATCGATTATTTCCGGAATAAAATGGTCTTCCTGAACATGAAGTCCGTTTTGCATATAGCAGTTGCATGCCACTCCGGGGCCGCAGACTTCCGAAAGTCCGTATATATCGTATGCCTTTATTCCAAGACCTTTTTCTATTTCCTGGCGCATTTCTTCAGTCCACGGTTCAGCGCCGAATATACCTATTCTGAGTTTGAGTTCGTCGGGCGATATCCCACTTTCTTTCACAGCCTCGGCAAGATACATTGCGTAAGAGGGAGTGCAGCAAAGAATAGTTGAGCCGAAATCTTTGAATATGTTTATCTGTCTGGCGGTGTTGCCGGTCGAAACCGGAACTACGGCAGCGCCAAGCTTTGTCGCACCTTCATGAATGCCGAGACCGCCTGTAAAAAGTCCGTATCCGTATGAAACATGAACTATATCTTCTGACGATCCCCCGACAGAAACCATGGCACGCGCAACGCATTCAGCCCAAACATCTATATCATTTTTTGTATATCCGACAACGGTTTGCTTGCCGGTTGTTCCCGAGGAGGCGTGTATGCGGACGACATCCCGCATAGGTGCGGCAAAAAGTCCGTAAGGATAAGTATCACGAAGGTCTGTTTTATATGTGAACGGCAGGTTTTTAAGATCATCCACGGTTTTGATATGTTCGGGCTTTATTCCGTATTCGTCAAATCTTTCTCTGTAAAGGGGAACATTGTTATACACGCGTTCGACTGTTTTTCTCAGCCGCTCGGCCTGAAGTTTCTTCAGATCTTCACGCGCCATAGTCTCGATTTTTTTATTAAAAAACATTGTATTTCCCTCCGATTGTTTTACTGCAAAACTGCATAACCGAGATCAAAGGCTGTTTTGTTCATCTGTCTGAATTTTTCTTTCACAATAAGGTCTATCGCTTCCTTGAAAAGGTCGGGAGAAAGTCCGGTAAGTTTTGCGAAAACGCCAAGTAAAACAACATTCACCGCTTTCGAGCTGCCCGCTTTTTTTGCAAGAGAAAGAACGTCTATGCAAAGTTCGTCTACCCCTGCCTGTTTTATTCTGTCAGGAAGTGATTCCGGATATGCTCTGACTCCGGTTATTACCGGCATCGGATCTATCTGTTGTGAGCTTGTGATAAGCTTGCCGTCTTTTTTAAGATATGAAAGCCATCTTGCCGCTTCAAGCTGTTCAAAGGCAATTATATAATCTGCCTCCCCTTTTTCCACTATCGGAGAACATACTTCGCTGCCGTATCGAACAAAAGTCACTACCGATCCGCCTCGCTGTGACATTCCGTGAACTTCGGAAATCTTTACATCGTAACCCATACCGGGCAGAATATGACCAAGCAGCCTGCTTGCAAGCAGCGTTCCCTGCCCGCCTACGCCTACGATCATGATATTGGTGGTTTTCATTAATTTTACCCTGCTTTCTTTGACCTGTCGGTATTATCCGCAGGACGGATATTTTAAGGTTTGATTTTTTACTGAACAGCCCATTTTGTATTGAGCCAGTTTACGCGCCCGGAGATCCAGTTCTTGAGATAATCGAGCTCGTCATTATAGGTAAAAAGTGATTTTTTCCCGCGAAGATCGGTCGATTTAAGCGAGTCACGCCAGCGATCGAACTGATTTGCGGAAGCTGAAGAAAGATACTCTGTCTGCTCATCTATATTTTCAAGCATCTTATCAAAAACTCCATCCTCCACAAGTTCCTGCCAACGGCCGCATACGAGAGAGAAGAATTCATCGTTTCTCATAAGATAGTTGAACCACGGGGCATTTCTCACATGATATCCCTTAGGATCCATGCATGTTGCCACATCCTGATTACCGTAACACGTATCGTAGTCCCAACAGGGTCCCATATACAGTTTGCCGTTTTTCACATAACAATAACAGCTTGTAACGAATTGAGAATCGAAATTCTTAACAAATTCGTTTACTATATACCAGTTTACAAATGAATCGACATCTATATATTCGGCATATTTTTCGTAATCGTCTGAACGTATCGCCTGATCGACATCATTCATGAATGACTGCATTGAAGAGTGCAACTTTTTCATTTCATTTAACGAAAGATCCTTCGGCTCAGGATCCTTGAATGTGAGATGAACGCCGCTTCTGAGAGATATACAGTTTTTACACTGATATTCATGACGATATTCCTGTTCAATCTCAAAAATAACGTCTCCGTTTTTTTTCTTTATATCTACACGTTCGTCATCATCTTCAACTTTTTCGGTAAGAAGATACAGGCCGTTATACTCTCCGTTAAAAAATACTTCAACAAACCTGCAGTCCATTTCAGGACCGGCTGAGACTGTTTTTGCAAGATTAAGAGTAAGATAATTGCGCAAAAGGGTTTTATCGTAAAAAAGCGTTATGAGAACCCATTTTTTTGCCGCGCCCATGCCGAACATATCGGCTTTTTCGGAAAATTTAATATTGTAAGGTTTTTGCGGCAGCCCCCACGATGCGTTTCCCCTGCCCTTAATTCCGCCTTCCGCTTCTATTATGCCGCAATCGGGAACAGTGATCGTAGCGTTAACATATTCCTCTTTATTTACGGCCCATAAACTGCGGTCAAGTTCTATATACATTACCGGAACGTTGCTCTTTGACGGATACAGTCTTTTTATCTCGTTAATATCGACTTCAGAAGTAAAATCAATATCCGGAGGAACTTCTCGTTCAACAGAACAGGCAACGAAAGAAAAAATAACAGAAACTGTGAGAAGAGCGGCAACAAAAATGCGTTTCATATCAGTTTTCTGAAATCGCACCGAATTTACAGAGCTTTTTACAAAGCCCGCAGCCGACGCAAAGAGTGGCGTCAACTCTTACCGTACCGTTTTCCGGATCGACCGACAGACTTGGACAACCGATCTTCATGCACATTTTGCATTTTTTACATTTTTCGGGATCGATCTTATACGGAGGATTGATGATCGCCTTCTTTATCATTATACATGGTCTTCTGGCAATGATAACGCTCGGTTCATCCGCCTCAAGTTCTTCTTTTACAACTTTTTCGACCACATCTATCTCCTGCGGATCTACGACACGCACTCTGTTAATGCCAATAGCTTTACAGAGAGCTTCCAGATCTACAGCAGTAGTCATATCGCCTTTGAGAGTAATGCCAGTGGCAGGATTTTGCTGATGTCCCGTCATACCTGTTATGGAATTATCTAAAACTATTACCGTCCCGTTTGAGCGGTTATACGCCATATTGATAAGTCCTGTTATTCCGGAATGAACAAAAGTAGAATCCCCTATAACAGCAACTGATTTTTTACTCTCTCCGTTTGCTTTCAGAAAACCGTGAAGTCCCGAAACAGAAAAGCCCATGCAAACCGTTGTATCTATTGCATTCAGGGGCGCCGCGCCTCCGAGAGTATAGCAGCCGATATCTCCGTTGACGAATACGCCGAGCTTTTTAAGAACATAAAACATACCTCTGTGAGGACATCCTGAACACATGACAGGAGGACGAACGGGAAGGTCTGATATCGAAAAGCCGGACTCGATTTTCTCTCCGAGGATCTTTTCTTTTACCATATTGGAGCTTATCTCACCGCACAGCGGAAACAGTTCTTTGCCGATAACGTCAATGCCATGCGCTTTACAGTGGTTTTCTATAACAGGATCAAGTTCTTCTACAACATAAACTTTTTTACGGCCTTTGCAAAAATCTGATATCAGTTTTATCGGCAAGGGATTGACCATACCCAGCTTAATATATGATACTTTATCTCCGAGTGCCTCTTTTGCATACTGATAGCAAGTTCCCGATGCGATAACGCCTGTTTCGGATCCGTTTTCTTCAACGGTATTTACGGAACAATTTTCAGCCCACTCGCGAATTGCGGCAGTTCGGTTTTCAACGAATTTATGCTTCGGAATAGCATTTGCGGGCGTCATGACATATTTTTTGGGATTTTTATCCACAGGTTTGAGCGGCTGCTCAGTTCTCTCTCTTATTTCTACAAGACTCTGAGAGTGAGCGATCCTTGTTGAAAGGCGCAAAAAAACAGGTGTATCGTATTTTTCGGATAATTCGTATGCTACTCCGACAAAATCACGGCATTCCGCTGAATCAGAGGGTTCCAGCATAGGTATTTTTGATGAAACAGCGTGATTTCTTGAATCCTGCTCATTCTGAGAGGAATGCATTCCCGGATCATCTGCTACCGCAATTACAAGACCTGCATTGACGCCTGTATAAGACGCTGTAAAAACCGGGTCTGCAGCAACATTCAATCCAACATGTTTCATTGCGGAAAAAGATCTGACTCCTCCGAAAGAAGCGCCGAGAGCAGTTTCCACCGCGACCTTTTCATTCGGTGCCCATTCTGCGTAAATCTCAGGATATGTGGCTGCAAATTCCGTGATTTCGGTTGACGGAGTGCCGGGATAAGACGAAACGACACGGCAACCGTATTCATAAAGACCGCGAGCTACAGCCTCGTTACCTAAAAGTAATTTTTTCATAATCTCTTTCCTTTTTCGTTTTATATACTCAATAACACTTTATTCAATTAAAGCATTGCAACCCTTATTTTTAAATTATACAACATAGAAAAATAAAAATCAATGGGTATTTTTTAACTTTTAGTGTCTTTATTAGACACTTTTTCACAAACAAAAAAACGAAGGAACATCTCTCTTTCCTTCGTTTTTTTATTATATGAATATCAGAGTCAGATCAACTGAATGATAGCCATTTCAGCTGCATCACCGCGACGGGGGCCGGTTTTGATAATTCTTGTGTAACCGCCCTTACGGTCAGCATATTTGGGAGCGATATCGTCAAAAAGTTTCTTTACGACATCCTCCTTTGTTATATAGCTGAGCGCCTGTCTTTTTGCGTGTAATGTATTCTGTTTACCTAAAGTTATCATTTTATCCGCGATACAGCGAA
Organism: Oscillospiraceae bacterium; assembly: GCA_902783255.1. Lineage (GTDB taxonomy): Bacteria > Bacillota > Clostridia > Oscillospirales > UBA644 > HGM12619. The sequence continues at coordinate 59,121 of CACZQB010000010.1, forward strand.
CTTCCTTAGCTCTTGTTGCCGTGGTTTCGATCTGTCCGTTTTCGAGAAGATAAGTTACCATTCCGCGAAGCATGGAAATTCTGTGATCGGTTGATCTGCCGAGTTTACGGGTTCCCATTTGGCAGCAGCCTCCTTCCTTATTCTTTGTCTATTGCAAATTGCAATCCGTATGATTCAAGTTTAACAATTACTTCTTCAAGCGACTTCTTACCCAGGTTACGAACTCGCATCATTTCTTCAGGCGACTTATTGATAAGGTCGTCTACGGTGTTGATGCCGGCTCTCTTGAGACAGTTGAAAGAACGAACTGAGAGGTCGAGCTCTTCGATAGTCATGCTGAGTATCTTTTCTCTGCTTTCCATCTCGTCACCCTTCCACACATCGTCAGTCATTTCCTGAGGCTCCGCAAGATCAATAAACAGAGTGAGATGATCACTGAGTATTTTTGCGGACATGGAAACAGCGGTTCTGGCGGAAATTGTGCCGTTAGTCCAAACTTCCATTTCGAGTTTGTCGTAGTCGGTAATGTTGCCGACACGGGTATTCTGGACGCTGTAATTAACTTTTATGACAGGAGAATGGGAAGAATCCATCGCAATAAGACCTATCGGAGCGTTATCAGGCTTATTTCTTTCGGAAGGAATATAGCCTTTATCGATACCGATCGTTATTTCCATATACAATCTTGCATCTTTTGAAAGTGTTGCAATATGCATATCGGGGTTAAGTATTTCTATATCGCTATCCGCTTTAATATCTTTTGCGGTAACTTCGCCTTCATCCTGCGCTTCTATATATGCAAATTTGGAAGACGATCCGTGAAGTCTTGCAATGAGACCTTTCATGTTAAGAACGATCTCCGCAACATCTTCTTTTACGCCGGGTATCGTCGAAAATTCGTGCTGTACGCCGTCGATCTTTATTGAAGTGACGGCTGCACCCTGAAGAGATGAAAGAAGCATTCTTCTGAGCGAGTTGCCGAGAGTAATGCCGTAGCCTCTTTCAAGGGGTTCAACGACGAACTTGCCGTATGTGCCATCATCGGACACTTCAACTACTTCAATCGTGGGTTTTTGGATTTCTATCATATAACGCACCCTTTCTAATTTGAATGTCTGCCGTTGTCATCAAGTTGTAACTCCCGTCATTATCCTGATGAACAACGAAGCGGTTTGTTTATATTCAGAAACTATTATTTGGAGTACAACTCAACGATAAGATGAACTTCTATGGGAAGATCAATTCCGGCGGGATCGGGAAGATCCGCTATCCTACCGGTGTAGGTATTTTTATCGAGGTCGAGCCAGCCGGGAATCGGTTTCTGATCGTTTGCAGCGAGAACTGCTTTGATCTTTGTGGAATTCTTGCTGTCTTCCTTAATATCGATTACGTCGCCTACTTCAAGGAGGTAAGACGGGATATCTACTTTCTTGCCGTTTACGAGGAAATGACCGTGAGTAACAAGCTGTTTTGCTTCAGCTCTGGACATAGCAAAACCGAGACGGTAAATTACGTTGTCAAGTCTTGATTCACAAATACGAAGGAGGTTATCACCTGTAACGCCTTCTTTTTTGGTTGCCATATCAAAGTAAAGCGAGAACTGTTTTTCAAGAATGCCATAATATCTTCTGACTTTCTGTTTTTCACGGAACTGAACAGCGTAGTCGGTAGCCTTTTTGCGGCTTGCGCCGTGCTGACCGGGAACTTTTGCGCCCTTGGTCATCGGGCATTTATCCGAGTAGCATTTTTCACCTTTAAGGAAAAGTTTTTCCTTTTCACGTCTGCACATACGGCAGACAGGACCTGTGTATCTTGCCATCTGTTATTTTCCTCCTATTATACACGGCGACGTTTCGGGGGACGGCAGCCGTTATGCGGAATGGGTGTAACGTCTTTGATCATAGTAACTTCCATGCCTGCTGTCTGAAGCGCTCTTATAGCAGCTTCACGTCCGGGGCCGGGACCTTTTACATATACTTCAACAGACTTCATACCGTGTTCCATAGATGCTCTTGCAGCGGTTTCTGCAGCTGTCTGAGCTGCGAATGCAGTGCTCTTTTTGGAGCCTCTGAATCCGAGTCCGCCGGCGGATGCCCATGAAATGGCGTTTCCGTTTACATCAGTGATGGTAACGATGGTATTATTGAAGCTGGAAAGGATATGAACGGCGCCCTTGGCTATATTTTTTCTGTCTCTGCGTCTTTTTACGGTTGTTTTTTTGTTAGCTGCGGCTTTAGCCATTTTTATTTCCCTCCGAACTTATTTCTTCTTATTCGCTACGGTCTTTGATGGACCTTTACGAGTTCTTGCGTTTGTTTTCGTACGCTGACCGCGGACGGGAAGGTTCTTTCTGTGGCGAACGCCTCTGTAGCATCCGATTTCGACGAGACGTTTGATATCAAGAGCTACGGCTCTGCGAAGGTCACCTTCGACTGTTACATGTTTATCTATATATTCACGGAGAGCGGAAAGATCTTCTTCAGTAAGATCTTTTACTCTTGTGTCGGGATTTACGCCTGTTGCGCTTAAGATGGTTCTGGATTTATTGATGCCGATGCCGTAGATATAAGTCAGTCCGACTTCTACGCGCTTATTGTTCGGCAGATCTATGCCAGCAATTCGTGCCATGCTTGTGAATACACCTCCGATTTAATTAACCCTGTTTTTGTTTATGCTTGGGGTCTGAGCATATTACCATTACTTTGCCTTTTCTTTTAATAACTTTGCACTTATCGCACATCGGTTTAACGGAAGGACGTACCTTCATCTGAATTACCTCCTTTGATCAGGTAAATTGCGTTTTTGTTTTTACAGGTCATTCTACAGAGTTTTTTTACGAACACCGCGGAATGTTATCCTGCCCTTGGTGAGGTCATACGGAGACATCTCAACCTCCACACGGTCACCGAGCATTATGCGTATATTGTTTTCGCGCATTCTGCCGGAGATATAAGCATCGATCTTATGTCCGTTAGGAAGTTCGACGATAAATTTAGTGTTCGGTAGGGTGTCAACTACAACGCCGTCGACCACTATGAGATTTTCTTTTGCCAAGTTGTTTGCAGCCTCCTTCAAGAGCTTTCATTATCGGTATTTGCGAAAAGCGCAATGGCTTTTCGTATTTCCGCATTATCCGGCCTTATACCGGCTGAGATCTTAGAATAAACACGCATATCTTCGCGTTTTGCTATAAATCTGACATGTTTAATCTTTTTGTTTTTCGGGTTTTCGATCCTGCGGATTTTTCCATCAACCAAAAGAGCATAATCTCCGACGGTGTCAAGGACGAAAAAGATGTGACCTTTGTCCCTGCCCGCAAGGGATTGAACGATACTCCCTTTGCCAATGTCTGTTATATCCATTATTGATCTCCTACAGAGATGTGAGTATTAACGGCTCGTCTTTTGTTATTGCTATCGTGTTCTCGTAATGAGCAGACAGCTTACCGTCTTTTGTAACTACAGTCCAGCCATCCGAAAGAGATTCGACATCCGGAACGCCCAGATTTATCATGGGTTCGACCGCAATCGTCATATTCTCTTCAAGACGACGGCCTTTGCCCTTCATTCCGTAGTTAGGAACGTTCGGGTCTTCGTGCAGTTGTGTTCCGACGCCATGTCCGACATATTCGTAAACAACGGAGCAACCGTTTTTTACGGCGTGTGCGCTTACAGCGTGACCGATATCTCCGAGTCTGTTTCCGGCAGTGGCATATTTCATGCCTTCCCAGAAAGACTGTCTTGTAACTTCGATCAGCTTAAGAGCCTCCTCGCTGACGTTTCCTGCGGGAAAGGTGTTTGCGTTGTCGCCATGGTAGCCGTTCAGCAGAACACCGACATCAATACTCACGATATCTCCATCCTGAATTATGCGCGTATCCGAAGGGATCCCGTGAATGACCTCGTCGTTAATCGAGATGCATGCAGTCGCTGGGAATCCGTTGTAATGCAAAAACGACGGATATGCGTTTTTACTCCTGATGAATTTTTCTATAAGATCGTTTATATGCTTGGTGGACACACCGGGTTTTACAGCTTCACCGCCTCTTGCGAGGGCTTCTGCTGCGATTGCGCCAGCCTTGCGCATAAGATCGATCTCTCGGCGATTTTTTATGATTATCATTTTTCCAATGACCTTACAGGTTTTTTAGTGCTTCATCTACTGCTGCGGAAGTATCGGCAAGTTCTTCTTTGCCTTCTACCGAAACAAGCAGACCTTTGTTTGCATAGTAGTCTTTAAGGGGAGCTGTTTGCTTGTGATAAGCTTCAAGTCTGCCCATAACGACCTCTACTTTGTCGTCTTCTCTCGTAACGAGTTCCGAACCGCAGTTATCGCAGAGATTTCCGTTTTTAGGGCGTTTGTAAACTACGTGATAGCTTGCTCCGCATTTTTTGCAGACCCGACGACCTGACATACGCGTAACTATATCTTCATCCTTGACTTCGATAGACAATACCGCGTCAAGCGAAGTGCCGTTTTCTGCCAGAAGTCTGTCAAGGGCTTCAGCCTGAGGAATCGTGCGGGGAAATCCGTCGAGAATAAAACCGTTTTCACAGTCTTTTTCGGCTATTCTCTGACCTACGATGGCAACAACGTCTTCATCGGGCACAAGTTTGCCGTTCTCGATCAGATCCTTGACTTTTTTACCGAGAGGTGTTCCTGCCTCGATCGCTGCGCGGAGAATAACTCCGGTAGAGATCTGAGGCACGGAATATTTCTCAGTAAGGCGCTCAGCCTGAGTACCTTTGCCTGCTCCGGGAGCACCGAGAAGAACGAGTCTGTATGTTTTTTTCGTGTTCACAGTGCTTTCTCCCTTTCGCTTATTCAAGGAAGCCCTTATAGTGACGCATAAGCATCTGAGCTTCGAGTTGCTTAACTGTTTCAAGTGATACCGAAACAACGATCAATACAGATGTTCCGCCGAGCGCAATACCGTTAGCTGCGGGGAAGATTATCTGAACTATATACGGCAGTATAGCAATAATTCCAAGGAAGAGGGCGCCAAAAAGAGTAACTTTGTTGACGGTCTTGATGATAAAATCACTGGTCGGTTTTCCTGGACGGATACCGGGGATAGTGCCGCCGTTGTTTTTGATATTGTTTGCTATTTCTACGGGATTATACTGGATCGAAATGTAGAAATAGTTAAATGCGATGATAAGTATGAAAGTCAGAATGATGTATGCAGGTGATGTCTGCGAGAAATATGCTTTGAGGAAGTTATCAAAAGCAGAACCGGGGAAGAACTGAGCGATAGTTGCCGGAATGCTGATGATAGCATATGTGAAGATGATAGGCATAACTCCTGTCATAACAACCTTGATGGG
>CACZQB010000011.1 GCA_902783255.1 Oscillospiraceae bacterium
ATATTCCTCATATCTTCTATTGCAAAATCAACTTTCGAAGCCATCCCATCCTTATCAGATGCCATATCAAATTGCGTTAGAACCTCAGTATCAAGTATTGGTTGAAATCTGTAAAAATAATAGTGAGTGTATGTATTATTCACGCTACTCAATTCATCGGATGCATCTTTAACTTCAAACGATGATGTGAAAAGAACAAATGCTGTAATGGCAATTTGAAGAATGAAAAGAAAAAAAATAAAAGGCTCTTTCTTAAAACTTGATAGTATGTTATGTGTAAAAATGCTCATACCGTTCTGTTAATCAAATCATACAAAATAAATAACAAACAACAATCCTATAAACAAATGATTAGTTATTAGTCTGAGAACATCTAGATGTCCAATATGATAACAATGGTAAGGAACCTTGCAAATCACAATTCTTATAGTTAGATCGCGCATTACCTATGCCACTAACAGCTGCATAAATACTCTCTCCAATATTCGTATAGCCTGTTATAGATGCATCAGGCACATTACCTGTATAGGAAAAGATTTCGACATACCCTCTTACCTGATACTGATTTTTCCATTCGGGGTAAGCATCCCACGACACACTGTTAACAGCCAAAGCGGAAATGAGAGGAAATATCAGTGCGGAAACTACCAGAAGAGCCGCAAGCGCAACAGAAAATACTTTTTTCATTTTAATTTCTCCTTTTTTGGTTTATTAAGAGTAATTCTCTTTGTAATTATTATACATCATGGCTCATACTATTGTCAATATGCTAAAATATACAAATTTCCGATACAATCAATAGAATATTTTGGCAAAAATGACGAAGGGCAGCAACAGAAAGCTGTTCCTTCGTTTCAGTATTATTTAATTACCTTATCTGTCCGCTGCCGTAAACGCAGTATTTTACGGTAGTCAGCTCATTCAGTCCCATAGGTCCTCTTGCATGAAGCTTCTGTGTTGAGATTCCTATTTCCGCGCCGAGACCGAATTCCCCGCCGTCGGTAAAACGGGTTGATGCGTTTACATAAACCGCTGCAGCATCTACGCGCGAAAGAAACTCGCGTGAGTTTTCATAGCTTGATGTAACGATGCATTCACTGTGTTTTGTTCCGTGTTCGTTTATATGTGCTATCGCCTCATCGAGAGAATCCACTATTTTTACGGACAGAATATAATCAAGATATTCGGTATAATAATCTTCTTCCGTCGCCGCAACGCACGGAATGATTCTTGCAGTGCGCTCGCATCCGCGTATTTCAACATTTTTTTCATCAAGTTTTTCCTTGACATACGGAAGGAATATTTCCGCAATTTCCTTATGAACCAGAAGGCTTTCGGCGGCATTACATACAGACGGGCGCGAGCATTTTGCATTATACACTATATCTGCAGCCATATCAAGATTGCAAAGACTGTCTACATAAATATGGCAGTTGCCCGTGCCTGTCTCAATAACAGGAACGGTGGCGTTTTCAACGACCGAGCGAATAAGTCCGGCGCCGCCTCTCGGAATAAGAACATCAACATATTTGTTGAGGCGCATAAGGGCGTTTGCTGTTTCGCGCGAAGTATCTTCAACAAGAGAAACGGCATTAGGGTCTATGCCTTGTTTTTCGATTGCACCTCGCATTATATCGACGATCGCCTTGTTTGAGCGTATAGCTTCTTTTCCTCCGCGCAGAATAACGGCATTGCCTGATTTTAGCGTAAGCGCGGCAGCATCGGCGGTAACATTGGGTCTCGCTTCATAAATAATTGCTATAACACCCAAAGGAACCCTGATTTTTTCAATTTTCAGCCCGTTTGGACGTATATGTGAACCGAGCCCCTCGCCTATCGGATCCGGAAGTGATACTACAGTTTCGATCCCGTCAGCCATGGCGTTTATGCGCTTTTCGTCAAGCTTCAGTCTGTCTATAAGAGTATCTTTGATATTTCCGCGTGCAGCAGCTACATCCTCTGCATTTTTTTCGATTATGTATGCGCTGTTATCGCGTATCGCTTTAGCCATTGCTATAAGAGCGGCATTCTTTTTTTCGGAGCCCGCACATGCAAGTGAATAAGATGCCTTTTTTGCATATTCACCGATCTTTTCGAGAGTCATATTTTATTTCTCCTGTTTATTGCTTTTGAAAAGCGTTCCCGCGCGCTTTCCGTTAAGAACATCGTATATAAGACCGGGATCTTTGCCGTAAATAATATGAACATCTATGCCCGCCGCTGTGGCAATTTCAGCAGCGGCGACTTTCGTTGCCATGCCTCCCGTGCCTTTTGATGAACCTGCGCCGCCTGCAAGACTTCTGATGCGTTCATCGATCTCTTTGATAACAGGGATGGGTCTTGAGTTTTCGTCGTCTGGCGCCCCGTCGTAAAACGCGTCTACGTCTGTAAGCATAATAAGCTTGTCTGCGCCTATAAATGTTGCAACGATGGCGGAAAGCGTGTCGTTTTCGCCTATCTTTATTTCTTCGACCTCTACGCTGTCGTTTTCGTTGACAATCGGTACACATCCGTATTCAAGAAGAGCATTAAAGGTGTTTGTTACGTTTTCTTTGAGTGCGGGAATATCTATAACCTGCTTGTTTAAAAGGATCTGACCCACATTATATCCGTAATCGGTAAAGAAACGGTCGTAAATCGCCATCAATTCACACTGACCGACTGCGGCAAGAGCTTGTTTTTTTGTTATTTCTTCCGGTTTGCGTTCAAGACGAAGTCTTGACATCCCGGCGACCTGGGCGCCCGATGACACGAGAACAACCTGGTTTCCGCTGTTTTTTATGTCCGCAATCACGCGAACAAGACGATCTATCATGCGAAAATCAAGTTTTCCGCTTGAATGCGTAAGAGTGGAGGAACCGACTTTAATTACGATTTTCATTTTTTACCTCTGTTTTTTACGGCTTTTCCGTTTCTGCAATCTGACGTGTAACATAACCTCCCTGAACAAGAACTTCAAAGCCCATGCCGAGTTCTTTTACGCCGTCTATGACTCTCTGAAGAGCTTTAACGGTATCCGCAGTATCATGCATAAGAATTACAGCGGCTTTATACTCCCTGTTAAGTCTGGTTTTTGCTCCGGATACGGCGTTGTTTACTATTCCGTCAACACCGGTTGCGGTAGTGTAGTCTTCAGTATCAACATTCCAGTCGATTACGGTATATCCTTCCGCATAAAGTCTGCTGACGATATCGTAATAGACATCTCTGCTGCCCGCATACCGTTCGCAGAAAGAACGCGCAGTTGCCGTTCCGCTGGGAAGACGGACGATATTTGGGGTAAAACCGGTCATGTCGTGGAGAAGCGTTGTTATTTTTTTGAAATCCTCAAAATATGCTTCTGCAGACGAATAGATCTTGCTGTATTCATGCTCGTATGCGTGAATTGCAAGAACGTGTCCTTCTTCAACAATGCGGCGAATGGCTTCTTTGCTTGCTGTGCCGCCGTTTTCTATCTGAGTGCCTACAACAAAAAAAGTGCCTTTAATATTATTTTCTTTGAGAATATCGAGTATTTCAAGAGTATGGTATGATGTTCCGTCATCAAAAGTCAGAAATGCGGTAGGCTGAGTTTTGTATATAATTCTTCTTTTAATTGCGGTTATCTCTGCCTGAAGTGAAGCTTTTTCTTCGGATGCGGCGGATATTTTCGGAGCAAGCTCGTCTATTTCCGTTTGATAAACACTGCTTTGCTGTTCAAACACCGCGGCCTCTTTATCGAATCGTTCTATATCGCGAGAATCGTTATACATACCAAAGCCGAGAATAACAGAAAAAACAATTGCGATAAAAGTTACAACAACACATAAAAATCTCATTTTGATACCCCCTATTCAGAAAGAGACTCATACTCGATTTTCAGCATATCGAGCTCGGAGGAAAGATTTTCAAGTTCGGTATTCATAGCTCTGCGTTCGTTGTTAAGCCTTTCCGTTTCGCTTTTTGCAATTTCGAGTCGGCTTGCGGCATCTTCTCTTTTAATACTGATATCACGGTATTTAAAAAAGAGTATTACAACTACCGTTATGGCAATAAGAGCAATAACGGCAAAAAGAAAATTGACGGCCTTTCTTCCTCTGCGCTCATTTTCACTGTAATACGATGAAGATGCACGCGATGAGGCCCTTGCGTAGCTTCTTTGTCTCATTTTATTCTCCTGTTTGTTGTGTTTGAGTATATATTTTTGTGTGACTGTGTTGGCTTTATTGTAGCATATAAAACACTTTTTTTCAATATCAAAAGTTGCGGTTGACAGTATTTTTACAATTTTTTTGAATTTTGAAACCCGGTCAATCTTGACATCGCGACAGTGTGATGATATAATGAATTTATAAGTTATAAAATTCAAAATATGATTCAAAACATCATGTCTAATTGTCAAAATGAATAAAAAAGCGATAATATTTATTATTCTGATCGTGCTTGCTGCTGCAACCGCGATATTCATATTTTCAAACTCACTGCAGTCCGGCGAAATGTCAATGGCAGAGAGCGCTTCCGTTATTGAATGGCTACGCCCGATAATAGACCCGGCAGGACGGCTTTCAACAGAAAAGCTGCAGTTTATTGTAAGAAAAACAGCGCATTTTGCCGAATATTTCCTGCTCGGTCTGGAGCTTTCGGTAATAACGCTGACGATATCGAAAAAAATCTTTACACCATGGCTTTTTATGCCGTTGTTTTTAATACTTTTTACTGCTGTGATCGATGAATTTATCCAATCGTTTACAGGCAGAACGAGCCTTTTATCGGATGTTCTTCTCGATTTTTTCGGCGGCGTATGCGCGTTGGTTTTTTTCATATGTATATATGCGCTTATTTCAGCTGTCAAAAAGAAAAAAAACAAGCCGAAGATCACGGAAACGCTGTAAGAATACTTCGGAACTATCGATATACCTATTATTTAAATCAATAATATACAAAACAGAACGCAGCCGCAAAAACGGCTGCATTCTGTTTATTAACTCTTAAATTATTTACTCTTTGTGATATCGTTTAAAAGCTTAAGGAAGCTGTCGTTTGAATCGTCGTCATCCACAACAGATGATGAAGCTCTTCTTGCGGAAGGACGTTCCGTGCCTATCGGGCGCTGAACGCTGCCGGTTCTTGGCTGTCTTGTAGGCATAGGATCATAATCTGTATCGGCATTCTGAGAGGGTGCAGCTGTCTGTTCTGCAGTCTGTTCTGCTTTGGGAGCAGAGGGAATATTGAAGAAATTATCAACAGGAGTTGGAGCAGCCTGCTTCTTTACGGGAGTTGAAACTACCGATTCGTCAAAATTTGAAGCTATGACTGCAATACGCAGCTCGTCCTGAAGAGTATCGTCAAGAATAACACCCCAGATAATATCGACATCAGGATGCGCCTCTTCTTTGATAATATCCGCAGCTCTGTAAATATCTTCAAGGTCGATATTGGAGTCTGCCGTGAAGTTGATAAGAATTTTACGCGCACCTGAAATAGATGTTTCGAGAAGCGGAGATGTAATAGCATTTCTTGCAGCGGTTTCCGCTTTGTCTTTGCCTTTGGCGGAAGCAACGCACATATGAGCGTAGCCTGCGTCCTTCATATTTGAAGTTACATCTGCAAAGTCGAGGTTGATAAAACCGTGACCCTGAATCAGTTCTGTAATACTCTGAACTCCCTGTTTAAGAATGCTGTCTGCCATCTCAAATGCATTGGCAAGAGTTATTTTTGCGTCTGTAACAAGTTTAAGACGTTCGTTGGGAATAACTATAAGCGCGTCAACTTCCTGCAGAAGCTCTTCGATACCGCGTTCAGCCTGAGCCATCTTGCGAGTACCTTCAAACGCGAAGGGCTTTGTAACTATACCTACGGTAAGAACACCGATTTCCTTGGCAACTTTTGCAACAAACGGAGCTGCGCCTGTTCCTGTGCCGCCGCCCATGCCTGCGGTAATAAATACCATTTCGGTTCCTTTGAGAACTTCCTCGATCTGAGCCTTGCTCTCTTCTGCGGCTTTACGTCCTACTTCGGGATTTGCTCCGGCACCTCTTCCGTGCGTAACGTTTTCTCCGATAAGGACCTTATGAGTAGCCTGCGAATGGTTGAGCGCCTGTTTATCGGTGTTGACCGCAACGAATTCCACGCCGAGAACTTCGTCTTTGATCATTCTGTTTACGGCATTGTTTCCGCCGCCGCCTACGCCTACAACCTTGATGGTTACGAAATTATCCTGTTCCTCTATACTGCGAAATGCCATACCGTTCATCCTTTCAGAACATTCCATTTTTGTGTTTTATAATAGATTAGGTGTATATACATAATTATACTCTTATATATTATCACATTTTTGCGATATAGTCAAGAGTTTTATTGAATTTTTTTTAAAATAAAAGCAAATTTTGCTTTGAAAACGCCGGAAATCAGTTTATGGCTCGGTATCTGCCCTCACTCGGATTCCGGACGTTTATCACGGCACGCCTGTCCGATGGATTTCGCGACAGTATTTCAATGAGCATGCTTATCTTTTTATCAAGATTTTCGCTTGTGCCGAGTTCGACCTCTATAATACCGTCAAGATAAAATACAAGATTGTATTTTTTTGAAAAATCAATATACGTCACGCGATCGAATAGGTCGTTTGTTTCGAGGATATAAAGAAGCTCCGCCAACACCGAAACTTCGATATTTTCATTAAGGTCGATCGTTTTGCCCAGCATATACGCCTTCTCGGCAGGCTCATCTGCACTTCCGCCCGATGTTTCGTCAGGGATATCTGATTCAAACGTTAGTCCTTCGATCTGAAGGATTCCGGGAACGGGAGACGGAGTGATCTCGAGAACTTTGAAATCTTCATCGAGGCATATATATACGCCGTTTGCCGAAACAGAATATCTTGCTGTTGCGCCTTCTACGGAAATATTAAGTCTGTTCGGAAAAGCGATAGAGAATAAAACGTTTTTAATATAAGGCAAAGACGTCTGAAGGCGGTCCTTCGCTTTGTTTCTGTTGAACTGAAGGATAGGCTCCCCTCGAAGAGTATCACATTTTGCCAGCAGTTCGCTTGAGGTATACCTGCTCGTATTTTCGACCGCAATCACACCTACCCGCAAAAATATGCGCGTAAGGAAATAAACTATCACCGCAAGAACGGCAACGACAATAAGAACCGTAACAGTTTTGCTGATACGGCGGCGGCGAAGTGTTTTGTTGATTCTTTCTATCTCGCTTGCCATAATATTCCTTTCGGGTATATGTTATCTGCCGTGTTTTAACATAACTTTTTCGGTCTCTTCACATATTTTTTCCGCTGCATCCGTTTTTGCCAGAGAAAGGGCTGCCTTTTCCATTTTTTTCAGACGTTCACGGTCTGAGCACAGATCTTTCACAAGACTATACAGTTTTTCGCCGTCGAGGTCTTTTTCTTCAATAAGCACCGCTGCACCTATATCTGAATATGTTTTAGCGTTGTAATACTGATGGTTCTCCGCAACATTCGGTGAAGGGATCAGTATCGACGCTTTGCCGAGAGCGGCGATTTCCGTAAGAGTCATTGCACCGGAGCGGTTTATCACAATATCTGCCGCAGCCATCACTGTGGGCATGTTATAAATATATTCCATTATATGAAGATTGGGAGCTTTTGCGGTTTCGCCGAGAGTTTCGATGACCCGAGCGTAATCAGACGATGCGCCGTGGTAGTGGATGATCATTCCTTCTTTAGCCGAAAGAACTGCCATTTTGCAGAATGCATCGTTTATCTCTCTTGCGCCGAGACTTCCGCCGCACGATAAAACGACCGGAACATTTTCATCGATTCCGAGTTCTTTTCGAGCTTCTTCCCTTGTTTTTGTAAGAAATTCGCGCTTGATCGGATTGCCTGTCAGAACGCACCTGTTTTCTGGGCAGTTCAGCTTGTTTTTTAAAGGAAAACTCAGGAATATTTTATCTACCCGGGATGCAAGCATTTTTGTTGTTACGCCCGCAAAAGCATTCTGTTCGTGAATAACCGTTGGTATGTGCATATTGCTTGCCGTATACATTACCGGGGCGCTGACAAATCCCCCTGTCCCGATCGCAACATCCGGAGCAAATTCTCTGATTATTTTTCGTAGTTTAGATGATGTTGAAGCGAATGTAAAAAGCGCTTTGATATTATGCTTCGCGGCTTTCAAGGTCTTTGCCCTTGTAAAGCCGTTTGCCTTTACAAACATTATTTTATATCCCGCTCGCGGAACGAGGTCAGCCTCACGGTTGTTTTCGGTACCGATAAACAGTATCTCAGCATCCGGATGGCGGAGTTTCATTTCGTTTGCGATCGCAATAGCAGGATTGATATGTCCCGATGTGCCTCCGCATGCAACAATTATTTTCATATGAACCTGCCTTTACTTTGGAGAAATATCTCGTGAGACGCCGAGGACAAGCCCCATTTCAACAAGCAAAACCATAAGCGCGGTTCCGCCGTAGCTGAAAAACGGAAGGGAGATACCCGTTGTGGGCGTTGAGTTCGTAACAACGCTTAAATTCAGGACTACCTGAAGCGCTACTCTTGAAACGATACCCATTGAAAGGAGCGAGAGGAACAGATTATTGGATTTTATGCTGATATATATACCGCGCCAGATCAGAAGAGCGAAAAGGATGATTATAAGAACAACGCCAATAAATCCTATCTCTTCAGCGGTGATAGAAAAAATACAGTCATTTTGCGGCTCAGGCAAAAACAGATACTTCTGTCTGCTTTTTCCGTATCCGAGTCCGAACAACCCGCCGGATCCGATAGTAATAAGCGACTGATACGGCTGATGTCCGTTTCCGAGAAGATCTCTTGTGGGATCGAGCCATACGAGAACGCGCTCCATCATATAGTTTACGTTAAAAACAAGAATGATCGCCCCGAGAATACCTATAATAACAGCCGCACCGCAATACAGTCTGTTGCTGCCTCCTACAACGAGCATAATAAAACCTACTCCGAAAATGAGTATCGCACCAGAAAGATGCGTTTCAACCGCTACAAGTCCTGCCGGAACGGTAAATATAAGAAACGGAATGACAAAACCTTTTACAAATTTTTTCATTTCGTCCCTGTTTTTTTTGATATACTGAGCCAACTCCATTATGACTGCGAGCTTTGCGAATTCAGATGGCTGAAACTGAACGGAACCGATATACAGCCAGCGTTTTTCGGAATCTTTGCTTACAATCAGAACGAGTACAAGCAATGCTACACTCACGGCGTAAAATGCCGGAATAAATCTTGAGTAAAATTTAGGCGGAACCATCGAAGCAACGAACATTCCGACAACACCGAATGCCGCCCATATCAGCTGACGGCGAATAAAGAAGTAACTGTCCCCTGTTTTAGCGAGAGAAGCCGCATGACCTGCAGAAAGCAGCATCATTATACCTACTGCCAGAAGCAAAAGGATAATAAGGAGCATCGGGAAATCTACAGGTTTGAGTATCTTTTCTTTTTTCAGGGGAGTATCCGGCTCAGCGGCTCTGTTTTTTACGGAAGTCATTTCACTTTACCTTCATATAAGAAGCAGCACTGCAAGAATGCATGCAACAACGGTTATACCGGAAAACAGCAGACAGATCTTTTCTTCGCTCCATCCGGACATTTCAAAGCTGTGGTGTATTGGTGTCATTTTAAAAAGACGTTTGCCGTGCGTGATCTTGAAGTAAACGCGCTGGATAATGACCGAAAATGTTTCTATAAGATATATTATTCCAACAAGAAGCAGGACAAGCGGCATATCAAGCGAAAATGCTATCGTCACGACCATTCCGCCGAGAAACATTGATCCGGTATCGCCCATCATGATCTTGCACGGATGCCAGTTGAAAACAAGAAAACCTATCAGCGCACCGGTAAGGGCGAGAGAAAGAACAGTGATATCATATGAACCCCGCGCGGCTGAGATAACGACAAAAAATATTGCAACAGGTATTGTCACGCTTGTGCAGAGCCCGTCAAGACCGTCGGTAATATTAACGGCATTGTTGAACCCTACCATGATTATCATTGCAAGCACATACCAGAAAATACCGAGATCGATGCTGAAACCGCCGATCGCGTCAACAAAGAACGGGAAATCGAAATGTATAACGGTTGAACCGCCGGTGCGTATCGCGTTGAAAATGATGAATGCAAGAGAAATAACGAATTGAAGGATTATTTTTTGCAGCTCAGAAAGACCGGCGTTGTTTTTCTTTTTGATCTTTAGAAAATCATCGCAAAAGCCCATAAGTGCAAAAACGAACGATGTTATTAGGCATATTATTCCGGCGGATGGAATACCTGTTCCTTCACCGGTATAGTAAGTAAAAGCAAAAACAAGGTAACAGATAATAACGGCGAACATAAAAATTATTCCGCCCATTGTAGGTGTGCCCTGTTTTGATTTATGCCAGGTCGGCCCCATATCCGTAATGATCTGCTGTCCGGCTTTCAGTTTTCTGAGAAAAGGAATGAGTATCGGCGTAAAAATCAAAACGAGGACCAGCGACACAAAAAATGCGATTATTGCCTGAAGAGGTATCGTCATGGCGATTTCCTTTCTTGATTAAGGCTTTATTTTTTTAAATTTTCTATAATTTCTTCGGCATGCATCCCCCTGCTTGCTTTAAAGAGAATAACATCGCCTTTGCGGGCAATACTGCGAAGGATATCAGATGCTTCTACGGTATTTTTACATGTAAATATATCAGCAGAATTCAGTCCCGCCTTTACAGCACCCTTTTTATAGCTTTCGGCAAAATCTCCGAACGCGATAAGTATATCGGCGCCGTGAACCATTTCGCCTGTCATTTCATGAAGTTCTTCTGAATGCGAACCGAGTTCGAGCATATCTCCGAGGACCGCGATCTTTCTGCCGTTTTTTGTCCTTAAAACATTCACCGCGGCTACTACTGAGTCAGGACTGGCGTTATAGCAGTCCTCAATGACAGTCATCGAGTTCATCTCATAAATATTCTGTCTCAAAGGAGCGTTTTTGAATTTCAGGAGACCGTTTTTTATCTGTTCGTTATCAAGACCGAGACATTGGCCGACCGCAATAGCCGAAAGTGCGTTGTAAACGTTATGAACGCCTTCCGTCGGAATTTTTGCCTCGATAACACCGTTCGGGGTTTCAGCAAAAAATCTGCAAAAGCCATCTGCGCCAAGAATATCCTCTGCCCTGAATTCGGCGTTTCTGTTGCCGATACCGTAATAGATCACATGCTGTTTTATTGAGCCACTGTCGATTTTTGAAAGCAATTCATCGTCGCCGTTCATTATAAGGATACCATTTTCATCCATGCCGTCCAGTATTTCGAGCTTGGCCTTCATAATATTTTCCCGACTGCCGAGAAACTCGATGTGCGAAAAGCCTATATTTGATATCACGGCGATATCAGGACAGACAATGCGTGAAAGAGAGCTTATTTCACCAAATCCGCTCATTCCCATTTCAAAAACGCATGCAGTGCTCGTTTTAGGCATATTGAGTATGGTGGCGGGGAGACCGATGGTGCTGTTTTTGTTGCCCTCTGTTTTGTATATTTCAAATCCCTGAGAAAGAACTGCCGCAATAAATTCTTTTGTTGTTGTTTTGCCCACGCTGCCCGTGACTGCTACCTTAGGAATACGGATTGCTTCGGCATAAATACGTGCAGCTTCCTGAAATGCCTTCAAAGAGTTTTCAACAACGATATACGGTATACGGCTTTCTGTTTTATGAGTGCATATGGCAGCGACAGCACCTTTTTCGGCTGCGCTGTTTATATAGTTATGTCCGTCTGTTCTTTCACCTTGCAGGCAGACGAAAAGACAACCCGGGAAAGCATCTCTTGAATCGTATGCTGCCCCATTAAATTCCGTATCTCCGCCGTATATTTCTCCTCCGACGACCGACTGTAACTGAGAAAGTTTCATTTTATCCTCTTTCAAACCGACTGGCGGCTTCTGTTTATATTACTCGAACGTTACTGTAATTACCGTTCCTCTGTCAACGCTTGCCCCCGCCTCAGGTGACTGTGAAACTGCCACGACATCAGGGTAATTTATATTGGTGCCTTTGACTGCGATATTAAGATCTGCCGCCAAAAGCGTTTCGTTGCATTCTGCGGATGTTTTGCCCAGAAGATCAGGAACGACAGTTTTACGCTCGTACGGAATATCGTTAGTATAGAGAATAACTGTTCCGCCTTCCGGAATTTTAATTTTTGCAGATGGGAACTGAGCAGTCACAAGTCCCTGTCCTCCGACAATTTTAGTTGAAAACGATGAAGAGGCAAGTTCAGATGCTGCATCCGAAGAATCATAACCGAGAACATTCGGAACTTCTTTCACTACGCTTGTCGATCCGTCAGAATAAACAGGCTCGATATTGCGATACTTCAGGCAGTCTGCCATTATTGCTCTTCCGAGAGGCGCAGCAATCGCAGAACCGTAAATCTGTGCGCCGTCAGGCTCGTCAACAATTACAAGAACGCATATCTGCGGGTCGTCCGCAGGAGCAAAGCATACGAACGACGCTATTTTTTTATTGTTTTCGTAAGTACCGTTGGATACTTTCTGAGAAGTACCTGTTTTGCCCGCCATTTTGTATCCTTCAAGACGGCTTGTTCTGCTTCTTGCCACAACTTCTTCAAGCAGTTTCCAGAGAGTTTCGGCAGTTTCCTTTGAAACGATCTGTCTTACCTTTTTAGGTTCGTTTGATACGATAATGTTGCCGTCGGCATCTGTTATTTCCTTTATTATATAAGGCTGAAGATACGTTCCTCCGTTCGCTATCGCACTTACGGCGGCAATGAGCTGCATACCGGTAATTTTAAATGTCTGGCCGAATGACGACGAATAAAGGTTGTAATCGGTCATGGAAGAAAGTGCGTGGTGGATTCCTGCCACCTCACCCGGAAGACCGACTCCGGTTTTTTCGCGCAGACCGAATATCGTTATATAGTTATAAAATCGTTCTATCCCTATTTTTTCGGCGATCTGGATAAAAACTGGGTTGCATGAATTTGCGAGCGCATCCTGAAAGTTTTCATACCCGTGGCCGCTTCGCTCGTGGCAGTGATACGTGATAACGCCCTTTGTTATATTGCCTGAGCAGTAAAATGTTTCGTTCAGGATAGGCAGTTTTTCTTCAAGTGCCATTGCTGAAGTAAATATTTTAAATGTTGAACCCGGGTCATACTGATCAACGACCATTTTATTCGTTCTCAGTTCAGCTATGGTTTTATTGTATTCTTTTATATATTCATCTGTCATCGCACCCGAAGGATCAAGATATTTTGACAGAGAATCGAGAATAAGACTGTCTGTTATTTTGAACGGCTCGTTAGGGTCGTAATCCGGTTTTGTGGACATTCCGAGAATTTCTCCGGTTTTCACATCCATTATGCATGCGGCAACACGATTCTGAACATTTTCATTGATCCTTGTTTCCTGAATATGTTTTTCAAGAAAATACTGCATTTCAAGGTCAACGGTCAGTTTTATTGTGCAGCCGTCATGCGCGCTGATATACTGCTCGTATTCAAACGGCATGGAAGTGCCGCGAGCGTTGTTTGAAGTGATGATCTTGCCGTTTGTTCCCTTAAGATAATTATCGTATAGATATTCAACGCCCTCAAGACCGTTATTATCGGTGCCGACAAAACCGAGAACCGTTGAAAGCAGATTTCCGTGAGGATAAAACCTTTTAGGAATCTCTGTTACGGTTACAATATTATATATGCTTTTATTTGCCTTTAAGAACTTTTGAACCTCTTCTTCTTTTTCCTTGTTTATACCTCGAATGATTTCTACGTATCGAACGTCTCTATTAGCTTTTTCGAGAAGAGTGGTATAATCTATTCCCAGAATTTCGGAAAGACCGGAAGCAAGAAGCTCCCTGTCTGCATCGGTCTTTATCGACGCAGGAGACATTGTAACAAGATACGCGGTTGCGGAAACCGCAAGTTCGTTGCCGTTTCTGTCAACGATCGATCCTCTTTTTGCCTGTATCGCCGTATCGCTTGTCTGCTGTGAAATTGCGAGCCTTTCATAATCGTCGTGCTTTATGATCTGTAAATAGAAAAATCTGCCTATAAGCGCAATAAGGCATACAGAAAAAAAACATCCGACCGCAATAAACGATATTATATTGCTTTTTGAGGGACGTGAGGATGCGGTAGTCATCTGTGTAAATGTCCTTTCCCGAAAACACTTCGCGTGTTGCCGTATTTTATATATCAATCGGTTTTTTGAGAAATCAAGGGTCACTTGCGTGACCCTTAAGAGTTTTGGAGATACTGTATGAAAAATCAAATCATAAGTAACTGAGTAAGCGTGATCCTATGCAGAGGAGTGATTGGATGGAACTTTATGCGGGGACTTCTTATACAGAGCCGTCTTTATTTGAAGTATTCCATTGCAACGGAAAATGCTCTCGAAATTCTCGGGAGTATCCCCGCATCTTCCTCCTCTGCGGCGATCAAGAGTGTTTGGTTTGAGTTTTTGCTGACGATATATTCAATTTGATAATTATTGATTTTAACCATGCCCAGGCGGTTTACTGCATATTCTTCAACAGCACGGTAATTTGTGCGTTCTTCATATTTTATTTTAAGAAGTTCGCCTTCGTTCTGCACATCGGCGAGCTGATTGTTCAGCGATTTAAGCTCGGCGATCTTTTCATACTGCGTTATGCAGCACATAACGCTCATAGCGCCGACAGCAATGATAATAAAAATAAGGATCGCTGTTAGTATATCGATATTTTTTGATTTTGCTGTTTTTTCCATTTCGATCCTTCCTTTATATATAATATGATCTATTTTACTTCAAAAACTCTGAGTTTTGAGCTTCTCGCTCTTGGATTTGCTTTTATTTCCTCTTCAGACGGAACAACAGGTTTTTTTGTTATTACTTTTCCGAGACTTTTTTTTCCGCAAACGCAGATCGGGAAATCAGGAGGGCATGTGCAGGGATGCTCCGCCGTTGCAAAAGATGTTTTAACAATTCTGTCTTCAAGTGAATGAAAGGTGATCACGCATATCCTGCCGCCGTGATTCATATACGGCATTATTGTCGAAAGGATATCGCTTATCTGCGAAAGCTCGCCGTTAACGGCTATTCTGACGGCCTGAAAAACGCGTTTTGCCGGATGCTGCGCTTCATTGAGCGCTTTTGCGGGCATTGCGGATCTTATTGCGTCAACAAGTTCAAATGTTGTTTCAAATGGTTTTTCCTGCCGTCTTGCAACGATTTTTCTTGCGATATGTTTCGACCATCTCTCTTCGCCGTATTCAAAAAAAATACGCGAAAGCTCGTTTTCTGAATATGTATTTATTATATCCGCAGCAGTCACGGCATCATTTTTATTCATCCTCATATCAAGAGGTGCGTTCTGCATATACGAGAATCCTCGTTCAGCAGAATCAAGCTGATAAGAAGAAACACCGAGATCAAGAAGAAGTCCGTCAAGTTTTATGGCGCGATCTTCGAGTATGAGCGGGAGACTGCTGAATTCGGAATGAATTATTTCTGTTTTGCACTCAAGCGACGAAAGGCGTTTTTTGCAGGCTTCCACAGCTTCAGCATCTCTGTCTGTGCAGATAAGCATGCCGTTTTCTGAAAGACGCGAACCGATTTCGAAAGAATGTCCGCCTCCGCCCGCAGTCCCGTCAGCGTAAATGCCGTCCGGTTTGATCGAAAGGTTTGCCAGCGTTTCGTTCAGAAGAACGGGGATATGGGAAAATGTTCCCATCAGATGCCCAGCTCCTCAAATGCGGATAGAATATCCTGGCCGTTTTCTTCGTCATAAACATCCCATCTCGCGGCATCCCATATCTCAATTCGGGTCATGGCGCCAACGACTACTACATCCTTTGTGAGTTCCGCAAATTTGCGGAGTCCGGGAGGAAGTATTATCCTGCCCTGCATGTCGATGTCCGAACGGAACGCATTACCGATGACCTGACGCTGAGATACGATACCTTTGCTGATAGACTTCATTGCTATTTCTCTTGCGAAATCATACCATCTTTTTTCTGAAAATACGAAAACGCAGTGGTCGGAGCCTTTTGTCATATATACGGCATTGCCTACGGTTTCACGGAATTTTGCGGGAATAAATACTCTTCCCTTTGCGTCCATCGTATGGCGGTAATTGCCTATAAGATTCATCGCGCCGGAAAACAAATCGTCTTCTGCCGTTTTTTCTGCCGCAGTTATTATTTCTTCGTTGTCCATTCTTCCGACGCTCCTTCCTCTTATTTTCTTCCAAAATCGTGGGCAATTAAACCCCAATAAACCGCTGTCCACCACTTCAGTGTCATCATTATACTATATTGAGGTTTTTTTGTCAATATAAATCCTGAAATAAATCCTAAAAAAAATGTAAATCTTTTATCACGCAAAAAGAATTTTTTCGTCATTTTGCACAAAAAACCAGCCGAAAACAATTATTAAGGGCGAAAGTGCGATTTTGCATATTGATTTTTGACGCTCCATATGATATACTTTAAGAAATATATAGAATATATAGGCAATCGGAGGCCTTTTATGGCGGAAAACAACCAGACAACCGTTATGATGATTGACGGAAACAGCATATTAAACAGAGCATTTTACGGCGTGCGCCCGCTGACGACATCGACCGGCATACCCACAAACGCCGTATACGGGTTTCTGACGATACTTTTTCGTCATCTTGACGA
Source organism: Oscillospiraceae bacterium (assembly GCA_902783255.1). Taxonomy (GTDB): domain Bacteria; phylum Bacillota; class Clostridia; order Oscillospirales; family UBA644; genus HGM12619. The sequence goes on from CACZQB010000011.1 coordinate 16,666, forward strand.
AGATAAGCCGGACGGTGTTGGGATCGCGTTTGACATGAAAGAAAAAACTTTCCGCCACATGATGTATGACGGATACAAGGCAGGAAGGAAAGGAATGCCGGAAGAGCTTGCTGCTCAGCTGCCATGGATAAAGAAAACACTTGCTGCCATGGGCTTTTCGATATATGAAAGGGAAGGGCTCGAAGCGGACGATATAATAGGAATAATATCGAAAAAGCAAAGCGCGGAAAACAATAAATGCATCATAATCACGGGAGACAGGGATGAGCTTCAGCTTGTGGATGATAATATCACAGTAAAGCTTGCCGTTACAAAAAACGGATACCCCTCAGACGATATTTACACTCCCGCAACTGTCAAAGAAAAATACGGACTTACGCCTGATAAACTAATCGATCTTAAAGCACTTATGGGCGACTCCTCAGACAATATACCCGGAGTTCCCGGAGTAGGAGAAAAGACCGCAGCAGAACTGCTGAAGAAATTCGGCTCACTTGACGAGGTTTATGAAAATATTGATAAAATCACGAAAAAATCCCTTCACGAAAAGCTCGTTGCAGGCAAAGAAAGCGCGTATATGAGCAAAAAGCTGGGAACGATCACCACCTCGCTGCCGGAAGAAGAAATGTTCCCCACTCCGCGCCCCTACTGCCCCGATACGGAAGAGCTGAAAAAGATTTTTTCCGAGCTTGAAATGACAAAAATGCTCGAAAGACTGAAAACCGACGATAACCCGTCCGCAAAAGAAGAAAAAAAGACTGATTTCTCGGAATATTCGGCAAGCAAACACAGTCAGATTTTTGAAAATGAACCGATATATATCATTCATACGCTCCCGGACAAAAAGATATACATAAAAAACGGAAACGAAGCTGTAGTTTCGGATATCGATACTGTTTTGCCTTTTATTGATAAAAAAAGGATCGTCACTCACGACTTCAAATCACTTCTCCGCTATTCATTACAGCGGTCACTCGCGCCTGCCGCTGATTTTGACACGATGCTTGGGGCATATGTGGTCAATCCGTCCAGAAGCTCGTATGGTCTCAAAACAGTTTGCCTTGAAATGCTCGGAGCAGAAACAGATGATCCTGCTTCATGGGCTGTCTTACTGCCGTCGCTCGAAAAAACCCTGACTGAAAAAATGAAGGAAGACGGTTCGTTTTCACTATACTCCGAAATCGAGCTCCCTCTTTCAACCGTCCTTGCGGAAATGGAAGTTAAGGGCGTTTTGGTAGACTGCGATTTTCTTGAATCTTTCGGCGCCAGACTTGACGCGGAAACGGAAGAGTTGAAAAATGAGATATACAGACTTGCAGGCAAAGAATTCAATATAAACTCCACAGAACAGCTTGGCGCCGTTCTTTTTGACGATCTTTTGCTGCCGGCAAAAAAGAAAACGAAAACGGGATATTCCACTGATAACGATGTTCTTGAAGCCCTGATCGATTATCACCCGATAATAGAGCTTATTATTTCATACAGAAAACTGACAAAACTCAAATCAACATATGTTGACGGGCTGCTTAAAGCAGTTGACAAAGACGGACGGATACATACCGTTTTTACGCAAACTGTAACACAAACCGGAAGAATAAGCTCAATAGAGCCGAATTTACAGAATATTCCGGTAAGGACCGCTCTCGGAAGAGAAATGCGGAAAGCTTTTAAGGCAGGAGACGGAAAATGTTTGATAGACGCGGACTATTCGCAGATCGAGCTTCGGTTGATGGCGCATATTTCGGGAGACAAAGTTCTGAAAGAGTCATTTATCACCGGCGAAGATGTGCACGCACGAACCGCCTCGGAAATATTCGGTCTGCCGAAAGAATTAATAACGGATGACATGCGCCGCAGAGCAAAAGCAATCAATTTCGGCATCATGTACGGGATAGGAGATTATACTCTTTCACAGGATATCTCTGTATCGAGAAAACAGGCAAGAAAATATATAGACGACTATCTTGCGGCATATCCGGACGTTAAGCGGTATATCGCCGAAACGGTCGAAAAAGCGAAACAGAACGGATATGTCACGACACTTTTCGGCAGAAGACGCTATGTTCCCGAAATAAATGCTTCAAATAAAAATCTTTCTGCTTTCGGCGAACGTGTCGCGATGAACACACCTATTCAGGGAACCGCCGCCGACCTGATCAAAATGGCAATGATAAAAGTTTCAGAGAGACTTAAAAGCGCCGGAATGAAATCGCAGCTCATACTTCAGATTCACGACGAACTCATAATTGAGGCGCCGGAAGAAGAGAAGGACAAGGCGGCAGAGATACTTCGTGAGGAAATGGAAAACGCCTATCAGTTTGACGTTCCCGTTATTGCGGATATCCATACGGGCAAAACCTGGTATGACGCAAAATCGTGAAAGTGGTGGACAGAGTGAAAAAGAATGTTTTTCTTATCAATTCGTATTCATGCGAAAAAAAGATTGATGATATAAGAAATCTGATAAAAACCGTAATGGCGAACGAAGAGTACGAGACGGTAGAGTCCTCATATCGGGGCGAAATCACTGAAGTTGTTAAAAAACTCGAAAACAGCACCGTATTTTCCGTCGGAGGAGACGGAACGCTGCTTGAAGTTATAAATGGGGCTGCAAAGACCGATAATGACATATTTGTTGTTCCGGCAGGAACGGGAAATGATTTTTGCAGAGTGCTGACAAACGAAAAGGACTACAAAAAGGTCCTCAGCGATTATCGATCGTATGTTGTAAAATCAGTTGACTGCGGCAAAGCAGGCGATTCTTTTTTTGCCAATATCGCATCGGTGGGCTACGATGCTGAGATAGTCAAAAATTCAATGAAATTCAGAAAAATCCCTGTTCTGAAAAAAATCAGTTATATTGCATCGCTTTTGTATACCGTATTTACATTTAAGCCAATAAGACCCAGGCTGGAAATTGACGGGAAAACATACGAAAAGCCGCTGCTTCTTGCCGCGTTTGCAAACGGCGAATACTACGGCGGCGGGATACATATTGCACCAACGGCAAAAATCGACGACGGATACTTAGACGTATACCTTTGCGATGCGGTAAGCAGGATCGCACTTATTTTTATTCTTCCCAAACTGCTCAACGGCTCTCACATCAAAGATAAACATGTGCAGATAATAAAAGCAAAGGAAATCAAGCTGTCAAGCGAAAAGCCTTTACTGCTCAATCTGGACGGAGAACTTGAGGAGGTTACGGAAACAACAATTTCCGTTGTGGAGAATGGCGCGAGATTTTATTGCAAAGATAGATAATGGCGACGCATTTGCGACAAAAACAGTTTATGTATTAAAAAATATTGACAACAACACAGAAATATGGTATTTTTATAACATATAAAATTGCGAACGGAGAAAAGACATGGAAAATTTACCTAAATACAAAAACCCTGCTCTTCCGATAAAAGAGAGGGTCGAAGATCTTATTTCAAGAATGACCCCTGAAGAAAAAGCCGCACAAACAGATATGATGCCCGGAGTTGCATTTGCAACAAAGCCGTCAAAGATCCACAACTGCAGTGTTGAACCGGATACCGAGTATTATATCGATAAAATAGAAGAAGAATTCGGACATACGGGCGTTGGATTTGTGCACGACAATTATGCGATCCCGTCAACGATGAACCGTGTTCAGAAATATTTTATTGAAAACACAAGACTCGGAATACCTGTTATATTTACCGGTGAAGCACTGCACGGAATAGGCGGAACGAGAGGCACCGTATTCCCCTCCCCGATCGGTCTCGGCGCATCGTTTGACAAAGATATAGTAAACCGCGTCGGTCAGGCAATCGGAAAAGAAACAAGAAGTCTTGGCATGCAGGAAATTCTTGCGCCAAACCTTGACATTGCAAGAGAAACACGCTGGGGAAGAACGGAAGAAACCTTCGGCGAAGACACATATCTTTCGTCAAGAATGGCAGTAGCGATAGTTTCGGGTGAGCAGAAAGGCGATGTAAGCAGAAACGATGCTGTTGCGGCAGAGCCTAAGCACTACTGCTTTTACGGAATTCCCGAAGCCGGAACGAACTGTTCGCCCGCAAGAATAGGCAGAAGAGAGGCGGAGTCTGTTTACCTCCCCGTTTTTGAAGCTGCGATAAAAGAAGGCGGAGCGTATAATGTTATGGTCAGCTACAACAGCATTGACGGCGACGTTATGATGTGCTCCGAACACTATCTGAAAAAAACTCTTAAAGAACAACTCGGGCTGAGAGGTTATGCACGCGCCGACTGGGGCGGAGTTGAAAAAGTCAAGAGCGGTCACAAACTTGTAAAAACAGACAGAGAAGCGATAAAGAAGTGCATAAACAACGGTCTTGATATGAAAGGTCTTGATTATCCCAACAAATTCTGGAGAGAAACAGTAACCGACCTTATCAAGACAGGCGAGATTCCCATGGCGAGGATCGACGATATTGTCCGCCGTGTTTTGACTCTTAAATTTGAACTCGGTCTTTTTGAACACCCATATACAGATGAAAATGCGTGGGAAGGCATCATCCGCTGCGACGAGCATAAACAGATTGCCCTCGAAGCCGCAAGAAAGTCTATGACGCTGCTGAAAAACAACGGCGTTCTGCCTCTTTCAAAAGACATAAAATCGATAGCAGTTATCGGTCCGTCTTCGGCGGCTCAGAAAATCGGCGGATATTCGTCTACCCCCACGGGATACGAAGTGAAATCCGTATATCAAGAAATCAAGGAGCTTTTCGGCGATAAGATCACAGTCCGTCAGCATGACGGCTGCGCTATCACGCCGGATAAAAAGACACCTCGCTATATAGAGGGACAACCTCACCTTGCATCTGAAGGCGAAGACGAAATTCCCGACGATATCGAGGGAGCAGTAAAGACCGCATCGGAATGTGACTGCATCATTTTCGTAGGCGGCGATAACTCTCTTACATGCGGTGAGTGGAGCGACAGATGCGACTATGTTCTTCCCGGAAAGCAGAGGGAACTGATAAAGCAGCTCGCCAAGCTCGGCAAAAAGCTCATCGTTGTTCTTGAAGTTGGCAGACCGGTCGATCTTACTGTTGAAAAAGATATATGCGACGGTATACTTTGCGCATGGTTCGGCGGAGAATTCGGCGCGAAAGCTATTACCGAAACGCTTTTCGGCTTAAACAATCCGGCGGGCAGAGTTAACGTATCGTTCCCGAAAAATGTCGGTTCGATCCCGTGCTACTATTCAATGCTTCCCGGCGGCTCAGAAGTATACTATGAAGGACCGAAAAAAGCAAGATATCCATTCGGTTTCGGTCTTTCCTACACAACATTTGAGTATTCGGACATAACGACCGAGAAAAAAGGCAGATATGATATTGAGGTAAGCGTTACAGTTAAAAACACAGGTAAGCTTGCAGGGGATGAAGTTGTTCAGCTTTACATAGACGACGTTGAAAGCTCGGTCGCTACTCCCCCCATGCTGCTGAAAGGATTTGATCGCGTTCACTTTGAACCGGGAGAAGAAAAGAGGATAACGTTTACACTCAATAAAGAATCATTCAGTCTTATCGATATCAATTATGAAAAAACCGTTGAACCCGGCGAATTCAGAATTCTTGTCGGCGCATCATCGGATGATATAAGGCTTGAAACATCAATAGAACTTGACTGAAAACAAATAAAAAATTATCCGGAAGTGACTTTAACTGTCGCTTCCGGATATTTACATGAGGTATTGTCTTTTAATATTCTGTTTTTTGGAGTGATCCAGATGTCTTAAAACGCGTTGCACGCAGAGATAGCTGAAAGAAACCAGTGAATATATGCCCCTGTACTTGTTTCAATAAGTTTCACACTCTGTATTCGTTTGTATTGCCGGAGGTGAAGGTTCTTGCGATGGCTATTACGGAAAGAAGGACCGTGAGAGCTACGACTGCGATCAGTGATATTATTATTACCTGAGGGTCAAGCATGTATATAGAAAAGAGCTGAACATCTTTGAATATTGTTTCTTTAAGCAGTATTACTATCGCATTTCCCGTTACGAACGCTCCGACGGTAAGAAGTAGGAAGTCCGTGAACGTATCGGCAAGGATCATCAGCTTTGAGTAGCCCACTATCTTCTTTACCGCGTGGATATGTCCCTGTTTCGATACATAGTAGAAACAGAATACTACCGCGTTGATTATTATGATTATCAGCAGCATAAGCAGCATATCCGTCGGCGCTTCAACGGTGATGCGGGGTGTGTATTTCCGAGTATTTACATCGGCGGTCAGCGATGCATTTCGAACAAAAGCTTCTTCAAGTTTTGCCACAGTCTCACTGTCTTTCCCGTCCAATGTGTATTGCCCTTCATATCCGTATTTTGATATAACAAGATTTATAGGCATAAGGATAGTAAAATCAAGATTTGTCTCTGTTTCCTTGCCCATGACTCCTATTACCTTTAAATCGACATCAAGAGCGTCACAGTGATATATCGGTTCGTTTTTGTCATTGAAAGTAACATATTTTTCGTATATTTCTTTCCCAACCACGGCTATCTTGTTTTTTCCTGCGGACTCCTCCTGAGTAAAAAATCGTCCTTCAATCATATTTACCGGATCGATATATCCGTTAAAGTAAAGTCCGCGCTCGGCAACATAATCCTCGCCTCTGTATCCAATGGAAAGATACAGATTTATTATTGCATCGTCTGATTCAGATGATATTTTATCGATATCCAGCTCAACTTCAGGGGAGTCTTGCTGCACAAGCTTACTGACATATGCCATTTTTACGTTTTTTGTGTAGTATCCGGTATAATATATATCTATTCTGTCTAAAGCTACCTGATAACTTGCAATAAACATACTGAAAACACCTACTATCGCAAGCATAAGAAATACAACAACTCTGTAGAGCGGAATTCTCTTTTCTTTTTTAACTTCATTCCCTCTTATGAGCGTTGCAAGCGAGTATGTTTTCAATTTTACATTTATGCATATATACAGAGCTATTGCCATTATTATATAAAAGGCAATATTGATAAGAATGCCTGTTCTTAATGCAGGCGCTTCAAGGTGTTCATAACCCGCATAGAAATAGTAATTGGCAGCGTGTATCTTAAATACAAAAAAACCCGCTATCTGTCCTAAAAAATAGACAACAAATGACTCAAAAAGATATTTTAATGCTATCCCTCCGTATGTTTCACCTGCTACCATACGTATAGCGTAATTTTTGATATTATCGTCTATTTTATACAGCATTGAAAAAACAAGACTGAGCAGGGAGAATATGAGCGTTGTAATGCATACAACAATACAGATTGCCAACTGATCCTTAATATTGCTTGCAAGTTCTTTTTGAACACGATGATGCCATATAGAGGCGACTTCATCTAGTCCGGTTTCAACAAGAAGGTCTTGAAGTTCGCCTTTTACTCTTTCATACGATTTCTGCGGTATTATAAAGAAAGTATAATACAAAAACCGTCGAGGAAACATCTCTAAAAACCGATCATACGGCGAGTGTTCATCAAGCATATCTGCGAGGTCTCTTTCTATATACGGTAGGACAACATAATTATCGTATTTATATACACGACTTGGAGCATTTGCCACTACAAAATACTGATCTTTTGCAATGAACCCTACTACCTTATATTTCATTAGCTTCAGGGGAAATGTTTGCGCTTCAAAAACTTCTCCTAAAGAATAATACTTTTTAAAATCCTCTCCCATCAATACCGGAACATATTCAGATTCATATAAGTAATCGGCTTCATTAAAGTAATTCCCTTCACTGAGTTTAAATTTAAAAAAATCCGTATAGTCAGGATCGATATACAGGGCATTAAATGAGGAATAATTATCAGAATAAAATAATCCATATGAACCGCTGCTGATGTCTTCTTTTTCCCATTCTTTAGAATAATCATATCTTATGTCCTTGAATAAACCCTTAAAATTTAACTGGCTTCCCAAAGTGACAACCATTGTAAGATCTTCAATTTTAGAGGCTTTCTTGTAAAATCTGTCCATTTTTTCAAGCAATCCCCATCTATAAGCATCCTCCTCTTTCGAGGGATTATAATCGGTACCTTCATAATGCGTCAATGAATACGGATTCATAACAAAACCCATACGTTCACCTGTTAGTTGTAATGTTGCCACCATTTTGAGATACTCATTATCTCCCCATGTTATCCTGGCGGAGGTGTTTTTTTCGTCAATTACATTATAATTTGCGAGCATGCTATAAACTACAATTGAAGTAACTGTAATCTGAATAAACAGAAAAAGGAAAAGAAACGGGGATTTCTTAACGCTGTACCATAAATCAGAAATAAATGAAAACATATATACCTCCTGTTGATCGAGAAAACATGTTCTGCAAATAATAATGAATAATTTGCTTATTCGTTGACGAACCCGTGTGTTCCCCAGTAATCAACAAGAGGTATCGGACTGGGATATGTTACCGCGACTTTAGCTGTAGTAGCTATTATTATTGAAGATGTTCCTTGACTATTTGCAGAAGCATTTTCATACTCTCCAGTTGACATACTGTGTATATGCGCGGTTGCGTAAAAATTGCTGTATAAAGGACCGCTGCAAACATTTTCAGCCCAGGCTTCAGTTTCCTTTACGTTCCAATAAACGGATACGTTGCTTGACAAACTTGCTGCGGCAGAAACTGCACAAATCATTATAATTGTGAATAATACACATATTGCAAGTATGGATTTAATTCTTCTCATTTTATACTCCTTTTAAGTGGGTTAGAACAAGATAATTGTTTTACAAATTTTTTTGATGTTGAAAAATGCGTTTTTTATTAATAAAAAAGAATGTTATAATGTCATTAAACACCAAAAAATCAATCCAAAAACCAATATGACCCGCCATAATAAACAGGAGGAATATCAGTTGGATATGTTACTGTAACAGATTCTGTAGTTGCTGTAACTGTCGACCCTGAATTATAGCTAGGCTTTATTATTTCCTTATATTCACCCGTAGAACGGCTTTGAATATAAGCGGTTGCACAAAGATCCCTGCCGGAGACTCCGCTTACTACAGTTTCCGCCCAGGCTTTCGTTTCATTAGGATTCCAGTATACATCAGCTGTGAATGAAACTGATGCAACGGCTGAAACCGCACACAAAGCAGATATTGCCGCCATCACGCAAACAGCGATAATCGTTTTGAATTTGCTAATGACATGTCTCCTTTGGTATAATTTCATTTGAGATTTTCACACATTCGTCCATTTAGTTAATACTCTTTAATCAAGGATCTTTTTGAAAAAACAAAATATAAAAATGAACCGAATACGGTTTTTAACTCTGTGATTATTATAACATGGTTGTTATGGTTTGTCAACAGCTTTTTCCGTTCTCCGGGTAGAAATTACGGTGTATATGTGGTGGGGATTTGTTGAATTTGAACAAATGGTATTTGTGATGATTAAACTTCATTCTTTATTTGTTTTTACAACAGCACCGACTGCCGGAAAACGATTAAAAAGCATGACATTGTGGGAATAAAAACTGATCTGAGTAAACAACGGAAAATGAAAATCGGCGGCGGAATGATGATCCCGCCGCCGGTATATATATTTGTTTATTATTTTGCGTATTCGATCGCTCTGTTTTCTCTGATAACGTGAACTTTGATCTGTCCCGGATATTCAAGTTCGTTTTCGATCTTGTTGGCGATATTTCTTGCGAGTATGATCATTTCATCGTCATTGATCTCTTCAGGCCTTACCATTACCCTTATTTCACGACCTGCCTGAATTGCAAAAGAACGCTCAACGCCCTTAAAGTCGTTTGCAATCTCTTCAAGACGTTCAAGACGTTTGATATAGCTTTCAAGGTCTTCTCTTCTTGCCCCAGGACGAGCCGCAGAAATAGCATCGGCTGCCTGAACTATGCATGCAAGGATCGATTTTGCCTCAACGTCGCCGTGATGAGCTTCGATAGCGTGGATAATATTTTCATGTTCCTTATATTTACGTGCGACCTCAACTCCGATGGAAACGTGCGAACCTTCCGCCTGATGGTCGAGCGCTTTGCCGATATCGTGTAAAAGTCCCGCGCGTTTTGCGGAAGTGATATCAACGCCGAGTTCTCCGGCGAGTATTCCTGCGAGATTCGAAACTTCGATAGAATGATCAAGCACATTCTGTCCGAAAGAAGTCCTGAATCTGAGACGACCGATAAGTTTGACAAGTTCGGGGTGTATGCCGTGAACACCTGTTTCGAAAATCGCTCTTTCGCCTTCTTTTTTGATCGTCTGGTCGATTTCCTTGCGCGCCTTTTCAACCATTTCGCCAACACGAGTAGGATGGATACGGCCGTCGGAAATAAGCTTTGTAAGAGCTATTTTGGCTATTTCTCTGCGAACCATGTCGAAAGACGATAGCGCGATCGTTTCGTGCGTATCGTCTATAATAAGATCTACGCCCGTAAGAGCTTCGAGAGTTCTGATGTTACGTCCTTCTCTTCCTATTATACGTCCTTTCATTTCATCGTTAGGCAGCTGAATAACGGAAACGGTAGTTTCGGAAACATGATCCGAAGCGCATTTCTGAATTGCCACGGAAAGAATTTCTTTCGCTTTTGCTTCAGCCTCGTCAAGCGCTCTAGTCTCATACTCTTTGATCATGAGAGCCTGCTCGTGTTTGAGTTCGTCTTCAAGGGTGGACATAAGGTATGCTTTTGCCTGATCTACCGTCATACCGCTGATGCGTTCGAGAACGGCACGCTGACCGAGCTTGATATCCTCGATCTCAGCTTCTTTCGCCTCAAGAGTTTTCATCTTGTTGGCAAGAGCGGTCTCTTTATGTTCGTAAGATTCGGCACGTTTGTCGAGCACCTCTTCTCTTTGAACAAGACGTTTTTCGAGCTTCTGCATTTCGTTGCGTCTTTCCCGAATTTCTTTTTCCGCTTCGCTTCTGGTTTTGTGTATCTCTTCTTTTGCTTCAAGAAGAGCTTCTTTCTGTTTTGTGTCTGCAAGCTTGATCGCTTCGTTTATTATTGTTTTGGCTTTTTCTTCGGCTGAACCTATCATCGCTTCACCGATCTTTTTACGGTAAGCAATACCGAGAAAGAAGCCGACTGCAAGGAAAACAAGTGCGACTATTATTATAATTAAAACATTAATCCAATCCATCTGCATTACACCTCCCGGTACTTATTTTTCAAGAGATAAATCATCTTATGTAAAACTATAATACTATGGGCATAAAAACCTAAATTATATTTTACAACAAATCTTTTTAATTGTCAATATATTTTTTTTTACTTTTTCATAAAATTCACAATATTCCGAAAGCATCTCATCTGCGGCGGTTTTTCGACAAATATACGAAATTTCGCATTTTTCTATTTACAAACAGCGAAAATAATGATAAAATAAATTGGTTAAGGTTTTGAACTTTATTAAATATTATATTCAGGAGGCAATTTACATGGCACGCAAGAAAATTTCCATGGACGGCAATACCGCTGCCGCTCATGTGAGCTATGCGTTTACCGAAGTTGCGGCTATCTATCCGATAACCCCTTCTTCAGTTATGGCTGAACTTACGGACAAATGGTCCGCAGACGGTCAGAAGAATATCTTCGGTGACAAAGTAAAAGTTATCGAAATGCAGTCTGAGGCAGGTGCTGCGGGCGCCGTTCACGGAAGCCTTTCCGCCGGAGCTCTCACAACCACTTATACAGCATCTCAGGGTCTTCTTCTTATGATCCCGAACATGTATAAAATCGCAGGAGAACTTCTTCCCAACGTAATTCACGTTTCGGCTCGCTGCGTAGCATCTCACGCCCTTAACATTTTCGGCGATCACAGCGACGTTTACGCATGCCGTCAGACCGGTTACGCAATGCTCGCTTCAACAAACCCGCAGGAAGTTATGGACCTCGGCGCCGTTGCGCACCTTTCAACGATAAAAGGAAGAGTTCCTTTTATTCATTTCTTTGACGGTTTCAGGACTTCTCACGAAATTCAGAAAATCGAAGCGTGGGATTACGCAGATCTCGAAGAAATGGTCGACAAAGACGCCATAAAGGCATTCAGAGCCCGTGCTCTCAACCCCGAACATCCTATCCTTAAAGGTTCTGCAGAAAACGGCGACATATTCTTCCAGCACAGAGAAGCATGCAACAAATATTACGATGCTCTTCCCGAAATCGTTGAAGAATACATGGCAAAAGTTAACGCAAAACTCGGAACGAATTACCAGCTTTTCAACTACTACGGCGCACCCGATGCAGACAGAGTTATAATTGCTATGGGTTCCGTTTGTGACGTTGCCGAAGAAGTTATAGACTACATGAACGCTCACGGCGAAAAAGTAGGTCTTATAAAAGTTCGTCTTTACA
>CACZQB010000012.1 GCA_902783255.1 Oscillospiraceae bacterium
ATTTTGAAAATGAAATAGAAGCCTCGAATTATTTTCAAAATAAATATCTTTCTTCCGATGACGCTGCGGATGACCTTCTTTTCCTTTTGGAAAGTTCAGGAAAGGTGATCGGTTCATGCATTTCCTGGACAGATGACAGAAAAGGCTGCCCGGTGAATTCTCTTCATTGGCTGATCGTGGATAAAGTTCATCAGCGGAAAGGATTGGGACGGGAATTGTGCGCCGCTGTAATGAATCGTTTTATTCAGAAAGGCGGCGGACCCGTTTATATCCATACGCAGCCATGGAGCTGGAAAGCGATCCTGTTGTATAGTTCGCTTGGCTTTCGTATACAGAAGACAGATTCTTTCGGTACATATGTGAATCAATATGATGAGGCGATGGAAACACTCAAAGAAGTATTGCCGGAAGAGCAATTCAGGATGCTGTATCTGACCGCGGAAGAATGAAAATGATCAAAGCGGAGAATTCAAATCGTGAATGACCCTGAAAAATCGGCATTTATCTATCCGATTCTCTGAAAATCCTTGATTTTCCTGCATTTCCCGCAGGTCTGCTACCGTAAATAGCGCCGTTTTCCCTTGTTTTTGCCCTTGTGGGGCAAAACAAGGGAAACTATTTATCAGTTGCCGCCTACTACCTTATCCGGCAGGCGGGCCGAGGAGCGTTTCGCTTCCCTTGTCGAATGAGCATAGATGTTCATGGTGGTACTGACGTCGGCGTGTCCCAAAAGCTACTGCACGTCCTTCGGTGCTGCCCCGTTTGAGAGCAGATTGCTCGTGAACGTGTGGCGAAGCTGGTGGAAGTGGAACGCCCTGCTGGCACAAATCGAGCGCTTTCACCTTCCTTCCTGCCTCACCCATATACTACGGTTTTGGAGAAAAAAATCTCAACTCAAAATAAGTTTAGCAGAGAAATATGTCTATTTCTACAGTAATGAGGAAAACAGCGGGAAATACTCCCCGTCCCAGATATTTATGCGCAGACCAGATCGTGATTTACGATCTGCATTGTCCCGGTTTCTTTTGTTTTTTCAATTTGCCGTTGTCATGTTTTCAACATCTTTTACAGAGTAAAACAGTTCGATATGCCCGGAACACGGTTTTATTTTGTATCTTCAATAATCCTTGACAAAAAAGTATTTTTTTGGTATATTTATCATATACTTTTACACGGAGATCGTTATGACTGACATACACAGATATGACGAAATAATAAATCTGCCAAGACATGTTTCCGAAAAGCATCCCCCGCTTGGAAAAGAAAGCTATGCGGCGCAGTTTTCACCCTTTGAGTCGCTGACGGGATATGAAGACGTGGTGGAAGAGGCTGCAAGAGCTACCGACAACAGGGTTTATTTGGACGAAGATGAAAAGATCCGTCTATCTGAAATGCTTACTGAGATATTAAAACATTCAGATGATAAACCGGAAGTGACAATTACATATTTTGTAGCCGATGGCAAAAAAGATGGCGGTAAATTTGCAACGGTTAAGGGAACGATAAAAAAATACAGAGAGTTCGAAAACAAAATTATTTTAGACGACGGAACGGTAATTGCAACAGAAGATATTACCGATATTAAGTGCGATCTGTTTTAAGGAGATAAAATGATTTTATTTATTAACGCCTGTGTAAGGCCGCAGTCAAGAACATGTATTCTTGCCGATTATTTGCTTGAAAAGCTGGACGACACCGTTGAAGAGGAAGATCTTGCAGAATTTGATTTTCCGAAAATCAACAACGGGTTTATCACATATCGCGACGAATTGACTGAAAAAAAAGACTATTCCGATCCCCTGTTTTTGCCTGCGCACCGTTTTGCGAACGCAGATATTGTGGTAATTGCCGCACCGTTCTGGGATCTTTCGTTTCCGTCTATACTGAAGCAATATTTTGAGCAGATAAATATTCCCGGCATAACATTTGAATATTCCGATGATGGAATCCCGAAGAGCTTATGCAAAATAAAATCGCTTTACTATATCACAACAGCCGGCGGTTTTATTACATCCGAAGACTTCGGTTTCGGATACATAAACGCTCTGTCAAAAAGCTTTTATAACATATCGCAGACATTTTTCATTAAGGCTGAAGGGCTTGATATTGACGGAGCAGACATTGATAATATAATATGTGAAGCAAAACGATCCATCGACCGCCTTTTTGATAAAAAATAATCTTAAAACAATATGCAAAAAGACCGCAGCTTTTTCTGCGGTCTTTTATTTGCGGTCTTTGATATAAAATCATTACAGGGCGGATAAAAACGCGATAATCATGACTGATATGAATATATATGCAACTATACAGGAATTACAGATCATATGAAATCATTCTTTTTTAAATAAGCCTATTCGACATAATCATTATAAAGTCTGTCAAGAGATGCCTGTATAGTTGATTCTATGGCGCCCAACGCTTCAGAGGCAACGGCATTGCCTGTTGTGATTTTGGAAAGAACGGCGTTCATATCATTATACGGAATATACGGAGCATAATCAAAAAATGCTTCGTCGCGTATTTTACAATAGCATTCAAACGATTCTTTCGAGAAAAAGTTATTTCTTTCAAGAACGTCCTGCCAGGTTTCGGTCGTTTCACCGGGAAGCGGCTGAAAAAGGAAGGGAAGGACTATGGAATGGACCTCCGCGTCGGAGTTTGACGGAGCGAAATAAAATCTTGAATGATAAGAGTATGCGGTCCTTGACATTGACGGATCGTAGCTCGGACCTGTGGGGAACATTGTCCATTCATACGCATCCTGCATACGGTTCGCAAGATTGTTTGGATCTTCAGAGCTGAGTCCCGAATGGGTATACTGAAGGAAGAACGCATTTCTGTTTTCAACGAATTCCGTAACATCCTGATTATCCGCATTTCTTCTGTTGCCTATCAGTTTTCTGTCCTCAAGGCTTTTGATAAATTCGAGAGCTTCAAGAGTATTGTGGGAATTCAGCGAACAATACAGTTTTCCGTCTTCGCCTCTTGTTACCGGTCTCGCGCTGTTTGAATACATTGCGGCAAGTTCAAGAAACGGTTCGCTCAATGCAGAAACGGCGTATACGTGGTCTTTTGAATCGGGAGACGACGTATCGTGAACAGCTTCACAGATAGACTCAAATGACTGCCATGTCCATTCGCCTTGTTCTTCAAGTTCATGAGGCTGCGGCTGCTGATAAGTTAATAATACAAGCGGATTATACCACATTGCAGGCATTGTATACGGTGAAGGCAGTCCCCAATAATACGACATTACCGCATAATAATCTCCGTTGAAGTAACCTGCGTCAAGCATTCCCTGCGTTCCGTAAATACCGGAAAACAGGTCTATATCCATATCTGAAAAGGGCTGGAAAAATCCGTTGGGGATATATCTGCCGTTTGCGACTTCCGCCGATTGAGCAATTATAAGATCAGCATATTTCGTTCCGGCGGCATACTGGGTCAGAAACATACCCAGATTGCTTTCTCCGATAACTTTCAAGGTAATATTAAATGCTTTTTCCGTATCTTTATAACGCTGTAAAAGTCTGTCTCCTCTTACATCTGCACCGGGTTCGGGGGCAAGCTGGACCTGTCCTCCGCCGTGCGTTCCTGCCGCTATAATATATTCATAACCGAGCAGATCGGCATCTTCGTTTGTGATTTCAGGATTGTATTCGGGAATTATTTCTTCCGTCTGAGACGAACATGAAATAATGATTATGCAAAAAACAAGTAGAATAATAATAAGCCATGAATGTTTCATTTTGTATTCCTCCTAAAATATGTTTTTCATCTGTGAAATGGTCTCAGAAATCCGAAGCCTTGATCTGCAAATATGTGTCGTAAAAAACCGTTTCAGCAGTTTTATTAAAGATTATCCACATGAAGCGGCGTGGACATCGTTCCAAACAGATTTTTTCGTCATATTATCCGTTCGTCTTGATTAAAAAGAACGGCACGCCAAAACAGCTCGCTGCCAGCCATCAAGAAGTTTTTCTCTTTCAAAGGCATCCATATTCGGCGTATATTTTATGCCTGTGGCGAGTTTTCCCTTTATTGCACTGCGATCTCTCCATACACCTACCGCCAGACCAGCCAAAAGCGCCGCTCCGAGGGCTGTTGCCTCGGGAGATACAGGCAAAAGGACATCTGTATCCGAAATATCCGCCTGAAACTGCATCAGAAAACTGTTCTGAGATGCGCCGCCGTCTGCTTTAAGGCATTTGAGCGGAAAGCCTGCGCTGCGCATTACCCTTATAAGATCATTTGTTTGATACGCAATCGATTCAAGAGCTGCGCGGCAAAGAATATTTCTGTCGGTCCCTCTCGTCATTCCGAATATTGCGGCACGCGCCCGCATATCCCAGTAAGGAGCCCCCATGCCGACAAATGCCGGGACAAGATATACTCCCCCGTTGTTATCGGTCTGCATTGCCATTTCTTCGCTCTGCGCTGAACTCTTAATAATATGCAGCTCGTCACGCAGCCACTGAATGACGGCACCGGCTGCGAATATACTGCCTTCCGCCGCATACTGAACAGGTTCGCCTTTACATGTGGCAGCGGCGGTAACGATAAGCCCGTTTTTCACTTCGGAACGTTTCGTTCCCGTGTTTGCGAGCAAAAAGCAGCCTGTTCCGTATGTATTTTTTGCTTCTCCCGCTTCAAAGCAGCCTTGTCCGAAAAGTGCAGATTGCTGGTCTCCCGCAATACCGCAAACAGGTATCTGTGAGCCCATGATATCTGTAAAGCCGAACAATTCGCTGCTGCTTCGGACCTCGGGAAGCATACAGGCAGGAATATCCAGGATATCAAGCATCTTATCGTCCCATCTGTCTGCAGAGAGATCGTAAAGCATGGTTCGTGAGGCATTTGTTCGGTCGGTTGCATGAATTTTTCCACCCGTTAGTTTCCATAAAAGCCAGCAGTCTACCGTTCCGAAAAGAAGGTCGCCTTTTTCGGCCCTTCTGCGTGCATCGGGAACATTGTCAAGTATCCATTTTAGCTTTGTTCCGCTGAAATACGCATCTATTCTGAGCCCTGTTTTCTCAGCAACATAATCGGACACTCCCCTGCCCTGAAGCTGTTCACATATATCGGCAGTTCTTCTGCATTGCCACACGATCGCGTTGCATATGGGTTCACCCGTATGTTTATCCCACACGACGGTGGTCTCACGCTGATTTGTTATGCCGATCGCAGCGATATCCGATGGAGAAACGCCGCTTTTTGCTACACATTCCGTTACGGATGCAAGCTGCATCGCATATATTTCAACGGCATTATGCTCTACCCAGCCTTCTTTCGGATAAATCTGGGTAAATTCACGCTGTGCCATGGAAACGACACGGCAGTCGCTGTCAAAAAGAACTGTTCGTGCGCTTGTTGTCCCTTCATCGAGTGCAAGAACGTATTTTATAAGTATCACCGCCTGTTTTAATAACGATCAGTATTGTTTATACAAACTGCAGTTAAATGCTATTTTATATTATAACTCAAAATGGGCATAAAAGCAATCCCGATTTGTAAATTCGTTTTGAATTTTTGTTGAATATGAAAAGTTTACATAAATTTATCAATTTGACGGCTTGATTTTCTGAGATTAATGTGATATAATATACGGGCTTGAAAAAATACGAACAATGCGCTGTTAGCTCAGCTGGATAGAGTGACTGGCTACGAACCAGTAGGTCGGGGGTTCGAGTCCCTCACAGCGCGCCAGATTTCCTCAGATACAAATCTGAGGATTTTTTGCTATCAGAA
>CACZQB010000013.1 GCA_902783255.1 Oscillospiraceae bacterium
ACTATTCTGTATGAAGCGTATTCCTGATCGTAAGGACTGCGAGTGACAATCTCTTCATTCTGAAATTCGTTGATAAACGGATCGTCTTCCATACCGAGAATATCACCTACATCGTAGTATTCCATATAGGAATAACCTGCAATAACGTTTATTATGAGCTTTCTGCTCTTTGCGTTACGTATTTCATCAAAATCTTCATGCGTTATTCCTCTGCCCTTGCAAATCGGGAGATATTCATGTTCAAAAAAAGACTCGTCTGCCTGAATAAAGTTCTGATCAAAAAGCTTAGGTAATCCGACAATCGGAAAACCTCTGAAAATGCAAAACTCAATGAAAAAATCATCATTCTGCATATTGTAAAGATCACAGATCAAGCGGTCGGTTTCTATTTGAATACGAGACCATTCTTCGGGATCGTTCTCGGCAAGATAATTCATTTCATGAATCAATGCAGCCAGTCCTTTGCCTGCAATTATGTCTTCAAGCGGCGCATCAATATACATCTGATGATACGTCAGATACGTTTCATTATTTTTCAGGGACAAAGAGAGGTTTTCGGTATCGAAAACATTAGAAAATACGCCTATAAAAAAGAAAAATGCGGCAAGAAAAAGTATGGTTATAATTGTTATATACAGGCGTTTTGAAAGATTGTTGAAGGGCTCGAAAAGGTATAGATATAGTTTATTCATAGATTTTTCTGATCCTTTCCTTTCAATATGCAGTAAAATACTCATTTCCTTGCTGTTATTATATCGTATGGCAGTATTATTGTCAATAGATTTTCCTCAGTTCGTGAAAAATGATGCACGAAAAAATTTTTTATGTTTAAAAATCTTGACACCCGCAAATGAGTCTGATATAATTATAAAAACAGTTACCGATTATTCTTCAGCGACCATATGCCTGTATTCGCTGAACATAAGAATAATTTCATGAATGATCCGCAAAAAAGGTATAAGAAAGGTAAAAAGTTATGGCTATCATTTATAATGACAAAACAAAAACGTTTATGCTTCAGGGCAAAGATCTTTGCTATGCCTTCTGGATAAACGATCTCGGCTATCCGGAACATCTTTACTTCGGCTCGCCCGTCGGAGCAGACGATCTGCGCTTTACCCGCGCATTCGGCGCAACGTCGACAGCTGCTACCCCTCCGGGAATAGACAATGTTCCGTCTTATAACGCTTATCCGTCGGAACTCTCGTTTTTCGGCACGGGTGATTACCGCGAACCTGCCGTTCAGATCGTAAATCCTGCCGGAGACAGGCTTTGCGAGCTGCTTTTTGATTCTTACGATATCGTTAAAAAACCGAAGATTTCCGGAATGCCTTCCATGGACGGCGGCGATACTCTTGTGATACATCTGAAAGATAAAATAAACGGTTTTGCCGCAGATCTTTATTATACGGTATATGACGACTGTTCCGTAATTGCGAGAAGAGCAGTATATAAAAACCTCACTTCGGGCGATATTCGCCTTGAAAGAGCATATTCTTTCTCTCTGGCGTTGCCGGACAGAAATTATGAAATGCTTTCACTTTACGGCGTTTGGGCAAAAGAAAGACATATCGACCGTATTCCCGTTCATCACGGCGTTGTTTCAATAGATTCGAAACGCACCTCTTCTTCCGCAACGCTCAATCCGTTTATTGCGATGCTGCGCCCCGATACTACCGAAACACACGGCGAGGCGATAGGCATAAACCTTGTTTACAGTTCGTCATACGTTCTCAAGGCCGAGGTCAATCCCGACGGAACAACTCAGCTGACGGGCGGAATAAACGATTTCGATTTTAACTGGCGACTTGCGCCCGGTGAAGAGTTTGAAACACCCGAGGTCGTTATTGCATGGTCCTCCGACGGAATAGGGGGTATGAGCCGTGCGTTCCACGATGCATACCGTGAACATCTTATAAATAAAAAATACGTCAAAGCATCTCGTCCGCTGCTTATCAATAACTGGGAAGCGACATATTTCAATTTTGACGTTCCAAAGCTCTGCGCAATTGCAGACGCGGTCAACGGTCTCGGAATAGACACACTTGTTTTGGATGACGGCTGGTTCGGCAAACGCGATAATGACAGCTCCGGTCTCGGCGACTGGGTCGTAAACGACAAAAAACTTGTCGGCGGTATAAAGGCGGTCATCGATCACGTTCATTCTCTCGGCATGAAATTCGGTCTCTGGTTCGAACCCGAAATGGTAAGCGAAGATTCCGATCTTTTCCGCGCTCATCCCGAATGGGCGATAGGCGTTCCGAACAGAAAACGCTGTTACAGCCGCCATCAGTTCATGCTTGACCTTACGCGCAAAGATGTCCGCGATTATATCGTTAAGGCCGTAAGCGATATTATTGAACAGAATAATGTGGACTATGTTAAGTGGGATTACAACCGCAACGTTACCGAATCGTGGTCTTACTGCCTTGAACCCGAAAGACAGATGGAGTTTGCTCACCGCTATGCTCTCGGTCTTTACGATATCTGCGAGCGTATAGTAAACGGACATCCCGATATATTCTTTGAAGGCTGTTCCGCAGGCGGCGCGCGCTTCGATCCCGCAATAATGCACTACTTCCCGCAAATCTGGACGAGTGACGACAGCGATGCCGAGGAAAGAACAAAAATACAATACGGCACATCGATCGTTTATCCTCTTTCCGTAATGTCATGCCACGTTTCGGTATGCCCGAATCATCAGACCGGACACACGACGCCGTTTGACACGCGCGCTATCATCGCTCACCTCGGCGCTACCGGCTACGAGCTTGACACAACAAAGTTTACGGACGAAGAAAAGGCTGCAGTAAAGCTTCAGACGGAAGAATACCATAAGATCGAGGATATTGTTCTTGAAGGCGATCTTTACCGTATAGACAGTCCATTCGATTCAGAATTCTTTACCGAGGCCGTTGTAACAAAAGATAAATCGAGGGCGGAACTTATCTGTTACAGAAGATTCGCTTCCGTAAACAACGAAATAAAACGCGTAAAAATGGCAGGACTTGATCCTGATGCCGAATATATGCTTGAAGAAAAAGGATTGAGGGCAAAAGGAAGCACATTTATGAATGTTGGTTTCGCGCCGTCTTATCCTCATTCGGATTTTGCAGCCGTAAAATATCATTTCACGAAAGTGTAAAGTTGAAACATTTTACATTCATAGCAGAAATTAAGTTTTAGATAAACTGAAAGGAATATATCAATGGATTTTGAAAAACTCGCCGCCGAACGTTATTCCGAACGGCTTTTTGACTCCCGTCCCGTTGAACAGGAGAAAATAGATAAAATACTTGCCGTCGGAAGACTTGCTCCCACGGCATGCAACTATCAGCCGCAGCGTATATACGTTATGCAGAGCGAAGAAGCGCTGAAAAAAGTAAGAAACATTCGTGTTTCGCATTTCAATGCCCCTCTGATGATGCTCATTTGCTACGATGCGGCTGCCGCATGGCGCAATCCGCGCGATGAAATGTATGACAGCTACTGTTCCGGCGAGCAGGACGCGACTATTGTTGCCGCAACTATGATGTATGAGGCGCAAGAGCTTGGCGTTCACACCGTATGGCTTCGCGGATTTAACAGCAGCGAGGTAAAGAAGGCTTTTTCTCTGCCCGAAAACATAATTCCCGTTATGATGTTTGCTATGGGCTATCCCGCAAACAACAGTGCGCCGAATCCATGGCATTTTATGAGGAAACCGCTTGATGAAACAGTAACTGTGCTTTGATCGAAGCAAAAACTTCATAAACAGTTTTTTATAATTGCATATAAATACAGCAAAACGGGACGATAAAGCTTTCGTCCTGTTTTGCTGTTTTGAAGAATATTTGCATATCACAAATTTACAATGCGCTTCCGAGTATTTCTTTTACAACTTTGTCGGGATTTTCAAGGTTTTCGGCTCTCAGTCCGATAAGAGTGGGCAAAAAACCGCGCGCCGAGTCGGCTTCGAATGTTTTTTTCATCTCTTCCGGATCTCCCACATGCGGATGATATCCTATAATGTGGCAGATATCGCCGTAAAGCATTTTGTTCACGGCACAAAGCTTATCAGGTGTAACGCAGGTTGAATTTTCGCCGTTTTGCGGACTGAATCTATGTCCCTGCGCAAAATACTGTCCCTGCACGATGACCTCGTTCAGTCCCTCGCCGCCAACGCTTTCAACGCCGTTTATTTCGGCGATCTCTTTGAGCAGTTTAACAACTCCTTCGCCTACGGTGAGATTGTTTACATATTCTGTATCAAGATTGAAAACGCCGTGGGTAACATCAATAAAAACGGTGTCTGTGCCAAGGGCGTCTACCGCCTTGCTGATGTTTTTTTCAAGCATATGCCGCCACATTGCGTGACCGGGATGTATTTTCGTCATAACGTTATACTGACGTGACGAGCATAGCGTAAGATTGTCTTCCGGAACCGGATACCACACCTTGTCATACGCCCAGCCCATACCGCGCCGCGTTTCGGGATCGTGATATCTGAAATCGCGCACAAGCTCAAAATCTTTTCTTGAAGGGTCTATTTCAAATGCGTTGAAGTGCGGACAGACATGATATCCGTATTCGGCGGCTTCCCTGAAAAACGCAACTGCCTCTTTAGACGGCGTGTAGTCGGGATAATTCTGATCGTATCCGTCATTTCTCCAGCTTGGCAGA
Organism: Oscillospiraceae bacterium; assembly: GCA_902783255.1. Classification (GTDB taxonomy): domain Bacteria; phylum Bacillota; class Clostridia; order Oscillospirales; family UBA644; genus HGM12619. The sequence continues at coordinate 4,663 of CACZQB010000013.1, forward strand.
TGGATGATCACCTTTTTGGGCTCGATATACTTTTTTAAAAGCGAAAGTATGTTTCTGTCTGTGGGACACCAGCTGTATGCAAGGCGTATGTCGCGCATCCAGTCAGGCATATTTTTTTCTCTTTCAGAAAGATTCAGTTTTTTGCGGAGAAAATTTCTGTATTGCAACACCGGAACAGACCAGTCGCCCTCATAAACGTTTATTCGCCATGCGCAGCCGCCTGCCGAAAGATTATCGGTTATTGGTCCGCATGTTTCGGTTTCAAGTCCGATCCTGTTGTATTCGTTTTTGTCGCCAACATTAAGCGTTCTGAAAAGATATGAAGAATCTTCCGTGCGGATCCACATTCCGTCATTCAAAGAATGAAAAATAACGAAAGGAGATTCCCATCTGTGAGGGTAATTGAAGCGTGACCCTCTTATCATCGGGTCGTCCATGGGAGCGATGGTGCCCTGAAATAGGGGAGCGACCATTTTTGCGTCGTTTCTGAGCCCTGCGATATCCCATCTTACAGAACGAACGCCCTTCATTGCTGAAAATGCGGAAGGCTCTATTATAAGGTCGCCCGACGCCTCATCTTCTGATACGGAAATAACGCCTGAACCGTTCCACGAATTTATGCAGATATCCGCGCGTGTATCGCATATTATTACGGTTTCCACTTTTCCGCCGTGTTTTTCCGTGTCAAGGTCTGCTCTGTCGTTTCCTGCATAAACAAGCTGAAGAGGCGCGCGGGAAGCATGATTTTTGTCGTCAATATATACTTTTCCCGATGACCGCGCCGCAAGACTTATTATTTTTCCGTCTTTTATCATCGCTTTCAGAGTTTTGGTTTCAACGTTTATCGTTCCGTCAGAGATTTTTATCATGTTTTACCGTCCGTTCAGCCGCAGAGAAGCAGCGCTGCTGAAGAAATATAATAAATTGTATTTTTAATAGTGTAAAGGCATTCAGCTTTTCATTAGCTGTTTTCTGATTTTGCATACGGAATCAGAACGGCTTGCTTCAGTCCGTAGCTTTCATATTTAGTAAGATAGCCGAGGTAGTTAGTAACAAGAATATTTTCTTTGACTTTACCTCTGAACATCTGTATGTTGTTCAGGTTCGAGCAGTATTTTACCTCAATAGAATTTTCTCCGTTGCGCAGATATCCTGAAATATCGGTTTTCGGAACATTCATATTTACGGGTTCGGTTTCAACTCCGTTTATGAAAACGCGAATGCTCTGAGTTATACTTCCGAAATCAATTATCGCGCCGTTTGCCGCCTCGCCGTTTTCTGTTTTTCCGTTCCAGAAGAACGAGGATTTATAATTTCCCGTTCCCGAAACATTACGTCCGATCTCATCTATGTTGTCCCACGTTGTAATGGAGTTGAGCTTTACATGAATTTTTCTTTTATCCGTTTTTACTGCATATTCGTTTGTCTGCAATCCGAACAGGAATTCGGTTCTTGTTTCTGTTTCTTTCGATGGCGACCATGATTCCACGGTAAGATCCCAGCCTGTTATTTCTCTCGGGGAATAATATTTTACCGAAGGTTCATATATTTTTTCTGTCTCAAAGTCAGCGCATTCATTGCATGATTCAAGTGCGTAAAGCGCAACGTCGCCATATTGAAGCGTTGAAGAAAAATAAGTTTTTCCGTTTTCAAAACGGTAGTTTTTGATCATTGTTTTACCTGTCCACGGATCTATTTCATACGGGATATATGTTCCGTTTGCTGAAAGTTCAGCTGTTACGGTGTTCCCGTGATCATCAGTTTCATCGTCGTGAAGAGATCCGTCACAGTAATTATATGCAAAAACATAAAGACCGTTATCAACTCTTCGAGTTTGTGTCAGAAGCTGACGGTTCGGAGAAGAAAATGCGATATACGGCGTTATTCCGAGTTCGCGAAGTGCATTTATAACACTGTCTGCATCAGGGACTGAAATAACATTTTCGAGCGTTTTCAGCATAGATAATGTATCTCTCAGCTCATTTTCGCTGTCGCCGTAATAAGGGGACGTTTCTGCAGCGCCTTCAACGATAACAACGGGCAGTCCCTCCTTTGCGAGGGCGTATATTCTTTTTGCTCCGCTTAAAGAAAGGTCTTTATGCCACAAAACAAGCGCTTTATAGCCGGCATTTTCAATTGTTTTCGAACCTTTGTCAAAAACAGCGCAGTCAAGGAACGATGGACTGAAATAATCGTATGTATATCCGTTATCCTGAAGCACTGTTGATGGAAAGAACATGGTTTTGTGCGTGTGCATCCAGTCCATTTTATTGCCGATTACCATGTGCTGACCGTATTTAACATAGATCATACCTATATCAACGCCGGCTTTTCCTTCTCTGAGAAAAGACTGTATTCTGCCCAAGTGGTCGTTGAAAAGCGTGTAATCGGGGTATGACGGTTCGCGCGTGCCGAATTTGTAGTAAATATCTTTATAATCTCCGCCTTCATAGCCCGGCCATACGGGTAAAGGTCCGAATTTTGAAGCCCATATGTGCCATATGATACGGCTGTATCCCGACGCATAAAGGGCGTATGCTTCCTGCAGATGTCTCTGAAACGTATAACTGTAGTTTGAGTTGTCAAGTCCTCCTGTTTCGGCTGAAAGGTCTTTATTCATTATATGCGCGCCGCCGCTCCACAGACGGTACATATCGACCTGATTTCTCTGATTTCTGTTTTCCGCCTCAGGTCTGTCTACAACTGCTATCGGTTCGGAAATTTCAAGGTTTTTGCCGTATGATATCTGAACTCTGAGCGTTATACCGTGAGAGTTGAGCCATTCGCGGAACGGGGCAAGAAACTCATTCATATAAAGTTTTGTCTGCACGTCGAAAATATCGTCGAGTATGCGTTTGTTCATCTCCGTGTCTGTTAGACAGTACATACCCTGTAAATCGGAATTATCGTCCCAGTTCCAGATACTTACTCTGGGCGCTCCTGCGGCAAGGAACATATACGGCAGAATGCTGTAGCCTTTAATTGCATAAAAATCTTTTTCGAAATTTTCAGTCCAGTTAGTTATGCCTGCACCGTGCGAATATTCAAGAGAATCCATAAACAGCTGAACGTCTCCGAGGCGGATCTTCTCATTCAGTTTTTCATCGTTGAGAACATTGTTTTCAAGATATTCTTTTAGCGCTTCTATCCCTCTTTTATCGAAATAGTTGATAGCATAAGATTTTTCAACGGCAGGTGATGCTGCCTGAGCCGTTCCCTGCATATAATAATACATAACCGTTATGTCACCGTCGCGCGGTGCAGTCCAGTCAAGAGTGCCGTTGTTTACAAGTTCGGTAAGAACTTCGTATTTTTTGCCGTCATATATGTTTTCTCCGCATTTTTTCATGGCAACGGCGCCAACAAACACGGCTTTTTCTCTTAAATGTTCGTTTTTCGGAACAGAACCCGTCCGTTTCTGTCCTGCTTTGAGGTCTTCCGTAATGAGCACAATGCACTGATTTGCCTTTTGCGAATCGGGATCCAGCCCCGGCACATTTGAAGTGGACCAGCCTGCCCCGGAAGTGAGCGAAACAGACATGCCGAGATCGAGAGCTGTGTTCAATATCAGCTTTACATCGTTTTCCCATTGTTTGCTGCCGTAACCGTAGAGCTTTTCGTCAACGTTCCTGTCTGCAAGCTGGCAGAGCTCAACGCCGCCGAAACCTGCAGTATGCATTGCGTTGATTTCTTCAAGAATAGTCTCGTTTGTGTGCATTCCCGACGCCATCCACCAGCGAACATCCGTTCTTGTGCCGATTGAGGGATGCGCAAATTTTTCTTTAAGTGCTTTTTCAAAAGATGATTCGGTATGTTTCATATATTTCTCCGTTTCGGGTAAAATCTGATGTATTTTACTGGTTGTAAACTTGTTATTCTCGGGCAAGTTTGTATATAAGATCATAAGCAAATGCAAGATCTTCTATTGAGCAGTGGTCCTGAACAAAATGCGTTGTGCAGCAAACCCAGCGCTTGCCTCTCAGAAGACCGAATACGCGGCGTATATCGCGCTCCAGCTCCTGCTGACTTACGAGACCGAGCTTTGTCTGAATACATATTCCGCCCATAATGGCAAATTTATCGCTGTATTTATCAAGATAAAGGTCATACGACATTCCTGCGCTTTCCTGCCACGGATGCACAAGATCAAGACCGAGAGCTTCTATTCCGTCCGTAACTTTCAATATGCACCCGTCGGAATGCAGTGAGCAAAGGCATCCGCGCGAATGAACATAATCGACGACCTTTTTCATATGCGGGTATATGATCTCCCACCAGAGCTTCGGGTTGAACATCATGTCGTCCTGAGCGCCCCAGTCATCGGAAATATGGACCATATCAATTCCCAGATCAATACAGTGACCCGCAAATTTAACGGTCCATTCCGCCTGACGTCTGTATAGCTCGTCAAGCTCTTCGGGATACATCGCAAGATAAAGCAGCTGATTTTCAATACCGAAAACACCGTTGAACTGTTCGAAAAATCCGGGAGTCTGGATATAGCAGAACCGTCCCCGTTCTTTATGAAATGCCATGGCTGATCTGATATTTTCATATTGACTTATAACATCGGGGTCGGTAAAGAAATCTTCATCTACAAGAATATCGGGAGAAAGCTCATCGTTTTCTGCTCTTAATCTGTCAAGAACATCTCCTCTGAAACTTCCGGGACCGCCGAATATATGGCTTGCGTCAAATTCGTATTTGTCTTCAAAAGCAGCAACAGAACCATATGCTTCATTCAGCTGATTCGTAAGGTTCGCCGATACCCAGCCGTATATCGGCTGCCGATCGGTCGGCTTTCCGAGAATTGTATTGCGCACTCTTTCGGTACTGTTCATACGTACCCTCCGTTCATTTCTGAAAACACAGACACTCTTTTTTTTTGCGTAAGTCGGTCACTGTTTAATACAATATCATATGAAACAAAAAAAGTCAATCGTTTTTCTGAAAAAACTTGACATAAACATGCGGGTTTGGTATAATACAGAAAACTTAAACGAATAAAACGGTCTGATCCGTATTTTGTTTTCCGGAGTCATGAAAAGACCGCTTTACCAGATTACGGTTCGGAATATGGTCAAAACCGTAATAAGTTACAGATAAAAAATACAGGAAACGGAATGGTGATTTTTATGAATCCTTTGCTTCCAAAACAATTTCATGTTGCAGACGTCGAAGCGCGCGTTATGCCCGACGGAAGGCTATATCTTTACGGGTCTTTCGATGAGCCCGGGTTTTATACCTATTGTTCCTGCCGGTACCGTGTGTTTTCAACAGACGATCCGTCTCTCGCGAACTGGAAAGATCACGGAATATCTTTTGAAAATACAGAGGAAAATCCCGGTATTCCGTGGGATCCAGCAAGCGTTCTCTACGCTCCGGATGCAATATACAGAAACGGAAAATATTATCTCTATATGTGCGGCAACAATGATTTTGAGGGCGTTGCGGTGTCAGACACTCCGTACGGTCCTTTCAGCGATGCAAAACCGATCATCGGCGCCGACAGAGACGGAATAGATCCCGCGGTTTTTATCGATGACGACGGACAGGCGTATTATCTTTGGGGACAGTTTGCACTCAAAGGTGCAAAGCTTATGGATGATATGTGCACTCTTGAACCGGGTTCGATCAAAACAGGCATACTCACCGAGCAGGAACACGGTTTTCACGAAGGTTCATCCATCCGCAAAATAAACGGAAAATATTATATCATCTATACCGATATTTCAAGGGGACGCGCCACTTGCATGTCATATGCGGTTTCGGATAATCCTCTCGGACCTTACAAAAAAGGCGGAGTTATAATAGACAACACGTTATGCGACCCTCATACATGGAACAACCACGGCTCTATCTGTGAATTCAAAGGACAGTGGTATATATTCTATCACCGTTCGTCACGCAACAGCGATAAATGCAGACGTGTTTGCGCGGAACCGATAACCATCAATCCCGACGGATCGATAAACGAGGTTTGCATGACTTCACAGGGGCCTGAAGGACCCGTTTCCGCATTCAGTGAGATTGATGCTTCATGCGCATGCCGTCTGAAAGGCAACGCATATATTACAGAAGATAAACCCGGAAGCGAAATTCTTGCAGGATGCGGCGGAGGCAGCTGGAGAGGGGCATGGGCAGAATACAGGTATATAGATTTCGGCAGCGGAGTTGCATCCTGTTCCATGAGAGCGTCGGGCAAGGGCGTTATCAACATCAAAACAGACGGCTCTGATGAAACAGTCTGCTCCGTAAAAATAGACTCAGAAAACGGCTTTGCGGTTTTCAGCGCACCTGTCAGCAAAGAAATCAAAGGAATACATCCGCTATGGCTTTTCTTTGACGGTAAAAATATGTCTCTTGATTCATTTGTGTTTGCATAGCCGATAGTAAAACGACTGTATTGTTATCGCAGCAATACAGCCGTTTTTTTCGGTATACCATATGATTTTTAACGCTTTCGGAGGCAAAAATGCACGATTTACTTAAAGAAAGATCCGTTATATTTTTTGATCTGGGTTTTACTCTTTTATATCCCGCTTCGGGGGACTGGACATTCACAAAAATGTTTTGTGAAATTGCTTCAGGGCGGCTTGAAAAATGCGATCCCGAGCTTATTCGAAAAGCGCGGGCACAAGGCGCCGACTATCTCAATAACAATCAGCTCCTTCATAATGAAACAGAAGAAACGGAACAATTTTCACGGTATTACAGGATGATATCGGATATTCTTGATCTGGATCTGACGGAAAGTGACATAGAAACCATATCGCGCGACCGCACTTGCAATACAAACAACTATCTTCTTTATCCCGATGCGGTAAAGGTTCTTCAAACACTCGTCAAAACACATCGCCTCGGCATTTTATCCGATACCTCTCCAAGTATTGAATTAAAACTGCAGGCTTTGAAAATAAGACAGTACTTCGCTTTTGCCACGTACAGCTTTGCTGTAGGAGTGTGTAAACCTGATCCCCGCATGTATACGGATGCCCTACAAAAATGCGGCTGTGATGCAAATAAAACTGTTTTTATAGACGACAGACCGCAAAATCTTGAAGGCGCAGCAAAATTCGGCATTGCGCCTGTTCTGATCGCGGCAAATCCGGCATCGGATATAGAAACGCCATATCCCAAGATCCGCTCACTTTCGGAACTGCTTTGAGTTTTCCGTAAAATCCGCTTTTTATAATATCATTTATCGCGGCACAAAGTCAATAATTTATTATTTACCGCAAACACTTGATATGGATTTGATTTTGCAGTAAGTTTTCAATCAGAATTCAATGCTTTTATTGACAATGACCGCGTTGAACCGTTTCCCGGTCTTGAAACCAAAGACGATATCGCGGAATATCTTGCGACCCAGACATTCTTTGACATCCGTGATGCAGAAGTTTTTATAAACACGGTCACAAACACGGAATACGGATTGTTCTGGGAAGGCGGAAGAAGCGCTATAGAGACCTCGATCAATGCAACTACATCCGTTACACAGATTCTTGAATCCATGCAAAACCAATACGATCAGCTGGTTGAAGATTACCTTGTATACCATTATGCCGGCAGAGATGCAGTATACGGAGAATGATCCACAAACCACAAAACATATTATAAAAATAATTACGGCTCCCACGGCTGACGGTGATGTCAGTCGGGAGCCATTTTTCAGCAGTCTTTTTTGACGTCCTTTTTATAAAGCAGGATGTATGCGCATAAAAATACGGTCAAGCCGAACACTGCGGCAAAGCATTCGAGCGCCAATGAAGGAATATTGATAACTCCGAAAATATTAAGCGCAAATGTGAAGTCGAATGCAGTATGAAGAATTATCGCCACAGGATACAGCCATAAGCGCTTTTTGTCCCGGCAGGCGTAAAAAACCAGGATGGACGCCCCTATATGAAACAAAACCGCAAAGATCCGTTCGACGAAGGCGATACCAAGATCTGCAAATGAAAATCCTGTGAGCAAACTCACAACGGACTCGACATTGCCAAGCTGTTCCGGAGCCTGTGATGCGACCTGTTCTATGACATTCCCAAATGTGCCGGTATTGATCATGACCGCATAAGCAATATACTGAATATATGTCAATCCCAATATCAGGATCACTTCAAAACCGCCGTGACCGATGCCGTATGAGATCGCAGTTTCTCTGTTTCTGCGCTTTCTCAGAACCGTCTTAAAGGCGATCAGCCGCCCGGTTTCTTCAAATACTCCGGGGAAAAGAGCTGTCACAAGCGCCAGCAGCAGGGGGTTCGCGCTCAGAAAACGACTGACGGCATGTTCCGAAAGCCCCATTGCTGTCGGAAAAGCCAGCACGTTCTGTATGGGCTTTTCAAGGATCAGGGCAAACAGTAAAAAATATGCTGCGCCGACGAGTATCGTTGAAAAACGTTCTTTTTTCCTGATTTTCCATATTATTGCCGTTATAATGGGCAGAAGAATAAAAACTGCGGCACCCATTGTAAGCCATACAAATGATGAGCCTTGAACATAGGCATTTGCAGACATATCATCTTACCTCATCGTCTTCTTTGCTGAGGACTTTTTTTTGCCAGCTCCATTTTCCGCATTCCGGACACTTCATATATCTTGTTCTGCCTGTATGCATCGCAAGAATTGTTTGCCGGTAGGTGGGTACGTATCTGTGTCTGCAATGCTGACATTCATAATATCCGGCTTTCTGCTCGATACCCACAGCGATAAATGCGATTGCGAAAATCATCACAAAAGCAAATACAATTAATAATACTCTTATCCATGTCGGCATTTCTACGAATGACGCCACAAAACACATGAACAGCCCCGCAATAATTGTCGGAAACGAAATCAGATATTCCGTTCTGAGCATTTGACGGTTCATATCTTCAACTTCGCGTTTCATTGCTATCAGATTTTCTTCAGCATGTTTATCATACGATTCATTCATGATCTTTTCGCCCGACAGGAGCTCATTGACGTTGATTTTCAGAATCTCGCAAAGCTCCAGCATGATTCCGGAGTCCGGCATTGACCTCCCGGTCTCCCATTTCGATACCGCGCGGTCGCTTATTCCGAGCTTTTCGGCAAGAGCGGCCTGAGTCAAGCCTTGTTCCTTTCTGCAGCATGCTATGAATTTTCCGATTTTGATCTGATCCATATCGGGCTCCTCCTTTCATGGTTCAATTATATCATAAATCACTGCGTTTTAACACGAACCGTCGGTTGATATTGCCTTTTCAACCGACGGTAGTACTAAAATGCTGCGCCGAAAACTACAGATCCGTTGTCCATATTATTTCTTCCTGTTTTGCCGTCCGGTTTTATACGGATGTTTTTTATATATTATTTTCGGTAAAATACTACTGTAATATTTGTGGCAACAGACATATTAATATTTCTTATTTAAGCTTGCCGTATTCTTCATCAGAAACCGCTTCCAGCCATTCGTTGAAAGTTTCTTCTCCGGCTACCTCGATTGCAAGGTGCGAAAACCATGAGTCCGAAGCGGCTCCGTGCCAGTGCTTTACTTTGGGAGGGATGTTTATTACTTTACCTGAAGTCATTTCCACGGCATCTTTGCCCCATTCCTGATAATACCCTCTGCCGCCTACACAAATAAGTATCTGTCCGCCTCCGCTCTTTGTGTGGTGTATATGCCAGTTGTTTCGGCACTTCGGCTCAAACGTTACGTTATATACGGGTACCTGCTCCGTTGAAACGGGCGCAAGATAGCTTTGACCTACAAAGAATTTCCCGTACGGATTCGGTTCTCCTATCGGAAAACATATCGTATTCTGATAACGGTCTTTTTCTGTCTGCTCCGGAACTTTCTCGTTCCACACGTCCTTTGCGAGCCTGAATACCGCCCAGGCTTTCGGCCAACCTGTATACATTCCGGCGTGAGTAATGATCTCTGCGATCTCTTCTCTTGAAACTCCGTTTGCTTTTGCGTTCTTCAGGTGATATGTCAGGGACGAATCCGTTATGCCCGACGCCATCAGACTTACCACAGTGATAATACACTTTGTTTTTACATCTATCGCGTCCGAGTTCCATACTTCGCCGAAAAGCACATCGTCATTTAAATGCGCAAACATCGGCGCAAAATCTCCCAGCTGATCTCTTCCCGCGGTCTGAACGATTTTTTTACTCATATGCAGCAATACCTCTTTTCTTATTTTCTTATATATCTTTCATCTTTTGTATCTTTTTCCGGTCCGTTAAACCGTTCAATGGTCATGTGCAGATCATATTTTTCACGGAGAGACGAAATGGTTGTCATCATTGCAGATGCGTGATGATCATCGATAGCTTCCTGATTTTCCCACATATCGATCAATAATACCGTTTCAGGATCGTTCATCGGGAAATAGTATTCATATCTGATATTACCCGGTTCAGCTCTTACAGCGTCGGCGGTCCCGCTCATTTCCATCTCTTCGGCAAATTTACGCGCGCTGCCGTTTTTGCCTGCATATTTTATGTTTATTGTTATCGGCACAATATTTGCCCTTCTCTCATCATCCGAGACCGTCGATGGGAGGTCTCGGAATGTTATTATATTTGTTTGATTTCCGTTGTATCATATTATCTGTTTTTCTTTGCGGACTTCCGCACTTCTTCATGATAGAAATAGTTGCAGATGACCGGCGGTTCTCCGAATGGTGAACGGTGCTGATCGTCGTCGCGGATATACAGCATGCTTTCCCTCGCTGTGTACTCCCGTATCTTCTGATCGAGAGCGCTCCAGTATTCACGGCTGCCTTTTGTATAAATATCATAATACAGATCGTCAAGATCCGGGCGATGTTCGTGGATCCAGTCAAGTATTTTTGCTTTGTAATCGCCGCGCAGATTAAGATTTTCCAGCCAAACGAGATTGCACTGATGTTTGACGCGTTCGATTATTGCGATCACATCTGTGATACCGGGAAATATCGGAGAGATAAAACAGGTAGACTGAATGCCAGCCTCATAAAACTGTCTCATCGCTTCCAGTCTGCGTTCAATGGATACGGCTCTGTCCATCTCTTTTCTGAAATCCTCATCCAGCGTGTTGATCGACCATGCCACATGAGCGCTCGGAAACTTTTTTATCAGGTCCAGATCACGCAGGATCAGATCGGACTTCGTGGAAATGCTGATGCTGATTCCTGTGGGAAGAAGCTGCTCAAGTAATTCGCGCGTGCGGCAGTATTTCTTCTCCAAAGGTTGATAGGGATCTGTAACCGAGCAAAAAAAGGCTTCCTTTCCTGCATATTTGCCCTGTTTGCCGATTTTGGGCCAATATTTAACGTCCACAAATTCGCCCCAAGGTTCGGTGTGGTTGGTAAAACGCTTCATAAAAGACGCATAACAGTACTTGCAGGCGTGTGTGCAGCCAACATATGGATTGACAGCAAAATCCGACACAGGCAGATTTGTTTTTGTCATTATATTTTTTACTTCGATATCTTTAATAATCATTGTTGCCTCCGTTTTTTTTCGATGACGGTCGTGTGGTTTTTTTGAGCAAGTAATTCCATATATGGCTCTTTGATCAATTGTGAATACTTTGTCTATGTTTTTGCTGATTGACGAACCCGAATTTTCTTTTCCGACGCTCTTATAAATAATTTCCATATCAACCACATAAGGTGGAATATCATGATAACAAGAACTGTATATATCGCAGCCCTCAGATACAGGTTTTCCGGAATGAACGGTATTTTCAGTTTCAGAAACATGTAGCTTGCGGGCGGATAGGTATCCGTCATTATGATTGCAGGAATAAGCACTAAAAACAGCGCTCCGGAAGCTATCCATAAATCCCGGTAGCGCGGACGCATTCTGTGCACGATCATCATATACAGCGTGCCGAATATCGGAAGAAGATGCTCTCCGAAATACTGATAATAGCGGAAATATGTCGGATCCGCCTCTGTCAGAACGGTTTGCGGAATAATGCATGCCAATGCCGCGCCGAAAAGGGTCACAAAGAAATTGATCCCGAAAAGTGTGGGGAATTTACTGGTTATCATAAACATGCAGGTTATCATACCTACGTCGCATACCTGAAGAGGCAGTCTCGTCATCATGGTAAAGTCGCCGTAAGTGTTGCCGACATAGAGAAGTCTGATATAAAATCCGAATTCCATCAGAAACATGCAGAAAGAAAGCACATAACGCAAATGCGCTTCATATTTCATGTTGCGTATAGAATTTCGTTTTTTCCACACAAGAAAAACAAGGGCGGCGCAAACAATAAGGGGAATAAAATGCATCAGGGTATACGGCTTGAACGTTCCGGGCGGACCAAAACCGAAAAACCCATCCGAATAATATGTATAGTAGCCGCTCATTATTTTTCGACCCTTTCATCTGTCCGATAATATTCGTCAATGTATATTTTACACAGTTCTTCGATGGGAAGACCGCTTTTGTATTTTTTCTCCATCATAGTCAGAATCCGTCTGGGTACAGTCAGTTCTCCGCCGATGTCGTGCTGTCTGTCAATTACGGCAAGCGCGGCGACCGCAGACTGTATATCTTCAAATGAAAAAGTGTCTGCCTGCTGATAGTAGCGCTCAAGCGAGGCTTTTCTTCGTTTATGAACGGCATTATGAGCAAAGCGCAGAAGATTTGACACCGCAAGCCCTATGAGGAAAATAATTATCAGAACGACCGGGATAGGCAGGTATTCCAGCACACGGTATATCTGATAATGATCTCTCCAGCCGCCGGCATCTTCTCCGATCAAAAATACCATTACGGTATAAAGCAGCGCGTAAGACATCAAAGGTATTATGGCGACAACGGATGACTTGAAATCAAGCGTGTGGTCGGAATTGATAAAGATAAACAGCAATATTGAGAGTATGGGACATAACGTGTGAATTATTATGTTGTGCCGATAGATCATTACTCTGTATAATCCCACGGCAGACGACAGCACTGTGACGGCGATAACAAATGTGATTGTAACACCGCAGATCGCCATATACAGAAGATTTACAAACCATCTGGGAAGATGATAATTGTGATATCTTAATCCGTCTACGCAAAAAGGTATGCACATGGCGGCAACTATGCCCACTGACACGTTTGATAATATCGTGAAAAGATGAAATGATTGCCAGCCTACCTCTTTGATCAGTTCATTCGGCGTGGCGAGCAGCTGATACACAAATGCAAAAAAGACCATCACACAAATCAAAATGCATACTATGACGGCAAGAATGCACCGTATGTTGTTTATTTTAAGCGCGTTGAGCTTTTCGTTTTGATTCGATTTTTTCATTGATCCGTTTCCTCCGGAACTGACGGTAAAAATATTTGAACCATTCAATGCGCCGTACTTTTATACACGCAAACCGCGACCGTGTTACTGCTATTGCGGACATCTGAGTTGATGTTTATATAAAAAGGTGCGTTTCGCTTTCGGTGAAGTACGACGGCAATATATATTATTATACCATAAGTTAACGCTTTTTTCAAGATACGCAGATAAAAATGCTGTGACGGTTAAGCTTCTCTGATATCTTGCTGAAAAGCGTAAAAAAAAGCCCGGATCAAGTCCGGGCGGGGTGTTATTTGGCGTTTTTTACTAAGAGGTACAGGATGTAAAAGGGGAGAGCAATAATTGCAAAAAGTATCAGGATCAAATTTTCAAGCGCGTTGCGCTGTCTGCCATTCATGTTAATCACCCCATGTTAATTATAAGTTGTTGTCAAGCGGTCAGTATTTTATCATACAAGGAAAAACGGATTGCAAAGACGTAATCAGTCATGGAACAGTTCTTCATACATTTCAATTGTTTTGTATGCCGGAACAAGGTTCTTTTTTGCTGCTTCCATTGCCGGTCCCTTATATGAGTCGATCATTTTGGTTACTCCGTCTTCAACATGAGAGAAAAAGCCGAAGCCTCTGCTGTTGTCATGAAAAAACGGTCTGTCGCCCAGAGCAATTTCCACAAAATATTCTGCGTCACGCACGTCAAGGAAATAATTTCTGCGCAGATATTCTATAACCTGATCCTTTGTCTCGTATCCTTCGAAAGGTTCGTATATTTGATCGAGGATAAGAGCGGATGTCTCCACATCCTGTGCCGTTATAGGTATGGCAAGCGTGAAGTCGGCAGAGGAATAACTTATTTTCCAATCATCCTGTCCTTTTGCGCTTGGACCGCACGGCGAAGGAACAAGACCGAAATTGTCCATTCTGAATGCAACAGAATCGGTTGTTGATACGATCTCGTATGCACTCAGATACTGCATTACCGCAGATCCGCTCACAAATTTATCCAGCGACGGCTCAGTATCTATATTGCGTCCTGCCGGACCGTTGTATAGTTCAAAAACCCAGTTATAAGCCTCAATGGCATTGGGACTGAAATATCCGAGTTCAAAATCACCGCTGTCATTAAATGTAATAAAGTCGTATCCGTTGCACAGTGCAAGCGAGCGGGCTGTCCGCCCGATTCCGGCACTCAAAGAATATACGATATGATCCGGGTTATCTGTAATCGCGTAATTCAACAGACAGTCTTCAAATGTATCCCATGTCCACTCGCCCCTCTCGTAATAATCTCGTGGGTCAGTTGCGGAAAGTTTGCCTATAAGGTCTTCGTTTATTACGAGAATCTCATCAATCGAGTTGGAAAGCCTCATTGGATGCATTGCGGGAAGCACGCCTATTATGACGCCGTCATACATAGTAGAAACACGCATATATCTGCTTCCCCATTTTGTTTCATCAAACACGTCGAGATTTTCGACCTGAGTCAGATCCTGAAATGCGTTTGTTGTAAGATAGTTATAAAGAAAGAACGATTCTTCACTGATAAAATCAAAAATATACAGACCTGCTACTGCTGAGCTGAAAGCGAGGGATCCGGTTCTGCCAACATAATCAAACCTGAGTTTGCAGTTGTATTTGCTTTCTATGTCGTTTATTCTTTTTGCGGCGAGATCACCGAGATCTGTATTATATGTATAAGTCAATACCGAGTTGTCGCCCTCAAAAAAATAGTCCGGAACCATTCCCATAACAAGAGTCTGCCCGTTCAGATCAACTGAAAGATCTTCTCCGTCAAAATAATCGGGAACGACTTCTTGTTCTGCTGTCGCGCAGGCAGAAATGAAAACCATGAAAACAATTGCGATAAGAAGTATGCGATGATTTTTCATTGTTATGCTTCCCTTCGTTTTTTGATCAATATTATTTTACATGAATATACGCAAAAAGTCAATACCTCAGCGTAAAAAACTGCAGGATTTTTCGTTTTAAGAAAATATTTCAGGCATTATTTTCATTTATGCCGGTTCGAATCTCATAAGCATATCGTGCGGCGAATGTTCGAAGGTAAAAAAAGCTTTTGCAGTCTGCGCACGAGGCGCAAAAGCAAAAGCCCTTTATCTTTCGGTTAATAATGTGATATTATTCAAAAATAAAAGAATCAACAGATATGTCTTTACCGTCAAAGAAAAGCCAGACGGCGTGAACTCCGGTTACCGCTGATGTTACGGGTGCCCTGAATTCGGAAAATCCGTTTTCGGAATCTATTTCCGCAACACATACCGGCTCATCTGAGCCGCTTACCTTAATTTGTATTTTTCCCTTGCCTGCCGCTTTTATTGCTAAGGAAGAAACGCCTTTGCCGAAGTCGATGTATTTATATTCCGCCCATGCGCCGCGCCAGCTGCCTCCGCCGCATCCGGCAAGCATCTCTCTGCCTTTTTCCTCGCAGTTTTCGGTGATATACGCGTTGCCCTTGAGACGGCATGCGCATGATGCTTCAATGCGGCTGAATGCCGAGATCGGACCTTGCGCTCCCTGAGAAGTCATGCATACTTCGTCTATCGTTCCGTCCGGATTGATGGTTATCGGTTCCACGCAGACGCGTCTGCAAAGGTCGGAATTTCTGGACGAACGGTGATAGAAAATATACCACTGTCCTTTGTATTCACAGATCGAGCCGTGATTGTTCCAGGTACGTGCATCGCAATATGTATTGTCTATAATAACACCGCGTCTCGTATACGGTCCTAACGGAGATTTTGCGGTTGCGTAAGAAAGACATGTTGCGCGGCCTCGGGAGATATCGGTATAAACAAGATAGTATGTTCCGTTGATCTTGCGCAGGGAAGAGCCCTCGTGAAAACCGTGCTCCTGTTCTGTAAGAATATCTCTCTTGATCGAAGATATATCGAGAGTACACATATCTTCATTCATTTTTGCGCCTCTGAGCGTAAACTGACCCCAGAAAAGATAAGCCTGTCCGTCGTCGTCAATAAAAACGGAAGGATCTATACCGTCACGGTTTGCGCCGGGGATAGGTTTTGCGTCTTTGAAAGGACCGTACGGCGTATCCGAAACTGCTACTGCCTCGCAACCGCCGTCGCCGCAGACATAAAGATAGTATTTGCCGTTTCTGTATATCGCATCAGGCGCGGCAAGAGATGTTCCGGGGATCCATGGCAGACCCGGTTCTTCTTTTGTGTTGCGAAAAGATACTCCGTGATCCGTCCATTTCGCAAGTTTGGGGTCATCGGTTGAAAAAACACGGTATTCTTCGGAACAGTATGTGGGTATCTCAGGCTTATCGTAAGACCCGTAAATATACAGACGTCCGTCAGGCATAACGCGGGCTTCAACATCGGGAATATGAAATTGTGCGGGAAGAATTGGATTCATTGTATTTCTCCTACTCTCAATTATAATATGTTCATTTGTTTTTCTTTTTTGTTGTTTTCTTTGTCGGTCTTTTTTCCCCTGTCGGTTTCTTGTATTTGGGTGCTATGGGATGATCTCTGTCTCTGTCAATAATTATTGTGTCTGCCATTTTTTTTCTCCTTATCTCGGTCTTTCGAAAGTGTATGATATATAAATAAATATAATATAATACAATTTATAATTTGTTTTGTCAAGTGTAAATTCAGTTATAATTTTAATCTTTAGTCTATACTATTTGTGTTTTGTCGCTGATATTGATCTTCATCATCGCAATCAGTTCATCGGATGGCGCTGTTTTTAACGATAACGTCCTCTGCCCATTTTGCCCATTCTTTTTCAACGCCGATATCGCCGTATGAAGGATAGTCCTTTGCTATTCAGCCTCCGCCGCTTCGCGGAACGAGACCGTCTTGAAGAGCACGGAGTTTACGCCTAATTTGATCATGATGACTTTCCTTTCTTGAAAACCGGTGATTTATGGTCGGCCCCCCGCGGGGGGATGGTACGGATACTCCATTCAGCGATCGGGAAACGTATGTTCCCTCTCATCTGATGAGAGGC
>CACZQB010000014.1 GCA_902783255.1 Oscillospiraceae bacterium
AAACCATTTTGTCCGATCTTGATCAGGGCGCTCCGCGCGAATCGTTTGAAAGCTTCTATATGGCGTACGGACTGTTCGGTATTTTTTCTAAATGGGCGAAGGGAGGATATTCCGAAACACCGGCTGAAATGACAAAGATCGTTACCGATCGGATACTCAAAGACTATCGGATAGATTCGCTGTGAATCCCACGACAGAAATAGTGCGCCTGAAGTGAAAAGTTAAATTCCACTCCATTTCACCAGTTGGCTCCGTGTGGATTTTAATCTTGTAAACCGAATTGTTTTCTCCGAGCAATCCGATTCTGCCTACAGGACCTGCAAATCCGGGTGTGTTACTGAAGTTCGGGGTTTCGATTTCTTTTTGCATATGATCTCCTTTCATTTTTGGGCATAAAAAAAAGCCGGATGAGTTTTTAATTCAGTCGGCTAAAAAAATGTATTGGGCTTTGGATTGTTTGGTAAAACGGGTAGGGGCAGAGCGTAAAATGTGGGATTTGACAGTCTCGACCGGATGTGTCAGGACAAAGTGAAAGAGGTTCGTATCCTATCAATGTGCCCGAAATGGCCCGGCCGATCTATGAAACTCACCGTTTTTTCGGAATTTGAAAAAGCGTGAAAAACGGTGGAAAACGAAGAAAATCGGCGAAAAACGCCGATTTTCAGTGGGCGATCTATTTAGACCGCCAAACATGTGTTGTGCGGCCGTTTTAGATCGGGTTGTCGTATTTCTTTCACTCAGCATATGACGAATCTTATTATAACCGATTCTCATATTCGTGATCATCCTTAGGAAATCGTACAATGGGGCTATCATTCCGTAATATCTGTATACCAATCAGGCAGAACTGTCAGGCCTTCGCACCTCGTAAACATACCTGTCATATTAACAACCTGTGATGTATCAAAGCCGGAAATGTCGAGATCCGTCAAGCTGGTACAATCTATAAACATAAATTCCATATTAACAGTATTTGAAGTATCAAATCCGGAAAGATCGAGACTTTCCAGACTTCGACATTTCATAAACATACTTTGCATATCGGTAACATTTGATGTGTCAAACCCCGATAGATCAACAGATTTTAAACTGGTGCATTGGTTGAACATATGTGACAAGGTTGTGACGTTTGATGTATTCCATCCTGACAGATTTACTGTTGTCAGTTTGCCAGAACCCTGGAATAACCCTGCAAGACATGTCAGGCTTGATGAGTCCGCGTGAGAGAAATCTATATTTTCACAGTTTTCATATTCGTGAAATGCGCCTTCCATAATTTCGACAAAACGGACACCGTCTTCCGCGATTATTGACACCGTTTCAGTTCTATGTTCGAAATCACGGAAGAAATCTCTGTCGAACTCCCCAGAAATCAGATACAGGACACCATCCGTATACTCATACAGGATATCATTGTCGGCGGAAACATCGGATCCAACAGTCTGAAGATCGATCTCAGGATAAAGCAATCCTTTTGTAACTGTACCGTCTTCATCGACCTTTGTTCCTGTGATGTTCGCGTCAGTATAGGAATCGTTATTAAAATAATACGAATCGCCGTCATTTATGAATTCCATCGTATGACCTATTCCGACCGACGTTGCTATAGTTCCGTCAGCTTCGGTATAGTTAATAAATTCCGTAACAACTACATAGAGTTTATCGTCTTTAGTGTAGTGATCATAATAGTCACAGTGATAATCGAGGTCGCACCCTGCGTAATAATCAGTCCCGCTTCCCAGAACATAGTATCTCTGAACTTCGTATATTCTTTCGTCTTCTCTTTTCAGTATGTTTTTGTTTATTTTTTCTTTTATACTGTTATCTTTTGCCAGCAGTGTATTACTGTTGTTGTCAAGATTAAAGGCGTCCGACAATGACTGCCTTCTTACGGCAAAATAATAGCGGATAATATTCATTACATCTTCCGGGATTGCAGAATCCGTTGGCACATTTTGTATTTCAATACCATTTACGGGCTCTGTCTGTTTACCAACAGTATCGTCCTGAAGACCTTCGGATTTCTTGCCTTCACAACCTAAAAGACTGAAAAGGAACAGAACAAACAGTATTATCGCCGCAAATCTCCGTTTTGTCATGATGGCTATCATAATTACCTCCATTAGTAAATCTGTTGTACAACGACTACCTTCAGTACATGTTTATAATATAGTAGTTGCTCATATTTTGAATTTGCTAAAATTAATATCATAATACCAAAAAACAGGCAATGTATTTTTTTTATAGGACAATTTTCCCTCCTTTCAGAACATTTCCACAATCTCACATCAGCATGTGCTATTGTTAAAATGTATGTTATAATATCACAAAGCTTTGTTTCGGATTTAAAATAATCATTCGTCGATTGCTATCCACATTGCGGGACGGAAAGAGAACGGGGCTGCGTGAAACTGAATTCCCTGAGTATTGATCGAACCGTCCTCGTAAACAATCGCCGCTTTCATGAAAGCGTCGCCGGGAGTTCTGAGCCACCAGTTGCACGGCATCGTTTCCTGATGATCTTCAAACGTCAGAGAGCTCTGAGCTTTCGCGTATTCCGTCTGTTCGCACTTTCTCGCTTCGTCGGAAGAGAAATATCTGTTTGCCTCGTTTACACTCAGCAAGAAAACCTTGTCTTCGGTATCGTTCCCGGGGTCGGTATCGTAATCGGGATTGCTTTCCGCGGCGACCGTTACGGTGAGTATTGATTTCTGCTCGTCTTCGCTGAATGCGGCGTTAATAAACGTTTCTTTTATCCATTTGCGGAGTGAGCACGTTTCCCACGTTTTTTCCGCCATCGTGGGGTGATAATAAACGCCGTCAATAGCGTATTTGCTTATAACAAGCGCGCTTTTACCGTTAACGTCTAGAACGATCCATTCAAGATCTTCGGGACCGTTTTCTATATTGTTGTCCTGCTCGTAATGACCGAATTTTATTACGTCTCCCGCTTTCGCTTCCGAAAAATCCGTTAATACAACAATTTCCTCTTTATTATTCTTTCCGCTTTCCCCCTTGACTTCTTCCGTATCCGAGCATCCTGCGCCTATTAAACAGAATATAATTACAGTCAGCGTCAGTGCTGTAAGAGAAAGTACCGTTTTTCCGTTCTTTATCATGCTGTTTCCTCCTTATTGTGTTTTCGGTTAATTTAAACCCTTTTATTTGATTTCAAATGTTGTGTAATCCTCCGTATCGCCTATGGCAACATAGCCGTATATGAACCCGTCGGAGGAATTAAGGTTGTTTTCAAGGTTTTCGTCGTAAACTCTGTATTCGGCAAAAAGCTTGTCATGATACGGTATAAACGACTGATAATATAATTGTTCATAGTCGTCTCTTATCATTATTGAATTGCTTCCGTCATGGTCGCACATATATATTCTTCCGCTCAGGCTGTCTTTGTAATCCCTGTCGGCAGTTTCTACAACAAGACCTTCATTTTTAGTATAGAAAATGTGTTCGTCCGTCATAACAAATCTTGACACTTCAGGCAGTATTTCAACGATCTCTCCTGTTTTAAAATCGTATCTGTATGCCGTGTAGTTCTTCGCTTTTTTTGCGGAAGTGTTTGCGAACCACATATAGTTATCGTTAAAGTGAAAAAAATAAGACGATCCGTTAAGAATGATTTCGTCTTTTCCCGTTTGAGAATCTATTCTCCCGAAGGCGGGAAGAACGGGGTCGCAATAGTAGATATATCCTTCTTTCTCGCATATGGGCGCCGGATATGATGAGGATGATGCAATAAGCTCTGTTTTGTTGTTTTTATATGTCAGTTTATATAATTCATATGTTCCTTCGTTCGAGTTTGTCTGCAAAAAATACATGTATTCGTCATTTACCGGACATATGCTCGCTATATAATCGGCGTTTTCATAGTGTAAAACGGTATTATTCCCGTTTAAATCGGCTGAAACAATCTGAAATTTGCTGGATGATGTCTGTCCGTTATTAAACTTTACGGTTTCCGAAAGAGGAACGGTTCGTATATTATAAATGCGTGAACCGCATTGTATTATATTGCTGTCAACAGCAGATCCGGTATATCCGAAAAAGCACTCTTTATGATCGCACGACGGGTCTGAGCATAATATTACGGGCTCTCCGTTTTCGGGATCATATGCGTACAGAGAACCTGACGCCTGTATTGAAAGAAAACCGTTAAAAACGCCGAAGCCGTTTATGTCAGCCGTAATATTGTCATAAGTATCATTATAATCTCCTTTTACGGAAGGCTTTTGCGCGTTGGCTTCGTTTTCTTTTCCTGTTTCGGGAGATATATAATCATACGAAACGGTGCAGGACGCCGTTATAACAGCAATAAGAATAAGACAGACAATAATAAAATAATTCTTCATTGTTTCGCACTCCTTTTGTTTCTCTTTTAAATGTATTAGATCAAGATTGTTTCACGTAATTGCTGATAAAGTTCAGTCGCTCTCGTTTATACATTTTAAATACAGTATAGTCAGATTCCGTATCCCTTGGCATTTTTTGAAATTATCATAAACACAATCGAATTAATCAACTGTTATGCCATCTCTATAAGTTTTGTATTTGGCGACTATCATTGATTCATTATTATCAAAAGAATTGATTAGGAGGCAGTTCATAAAATAGAACGGACTATTCACAATATCAATATAAACTGAGTCTGTACATGAAAATGAACTATTAGATTCGTACCAGATACGAGGAGTAAATTCAGTAACCTTATTTGTATCTGCCAGCACCGTTGTTGAACAAATATTGTTATGCTGATATTTATTGTTATTAACAGTTATTTCAGTTGATACACTGTTTGTATGCAACATAATATCTACTATGTCCATGTTTTGAGACAATAATGTATTATTTTTATCATATTATGCTTGCAGAATAACTATATGATGGAATGTCATTCTACACAGTCGTTTCTTCAGGATTAATCTTTTCTTGGTCACATGAGGTTATTGTAACTAAACAAAAGAATAAAAATAGAACAATATCTATTCTAAGTATGGTTTTCTTCATTGTAAAATACCCGATAAAATGTTTAGGAAGCTTATGCTTTTACAGCAGGTATATTCCCGCGCAGACAACGGCAGACAATGTGATGGCGGCCGTCTTATTTTCAGTGAAATACGAAAGAGCGGACACCGCGGCGGCAAGAGCTACAGAAATTAAAAACTTTAAAAGCAGGTTCGCGAAGTAAGCGCCGAAAAGGGTGGTTGAGAGCGACGCTTCCGAAAAATCGGATATGCACGCGAGCGGCGCGAAAAACTGCGGCAGGCTGAAATTCGCGAGTATCGTCATAAAATCGCACGCTTCAAGAATTAAGAACAATATCGCTGCCGACCCGACCGTTATTATAAACTTCTTTATTACGGTATCCTTTCTTCCGCGCTTTGTTGTGTGCAGAAGCGGCGCGAAACCGCACGAGTATTCGTCAGCGAATATACCCGAAAACAGAAGAACTATGCAGACAAGATAAAAGATATTGTCTTTTCTTGAAAGCAATGAATTCCAGCCCGTATCGTAAAGGAAGACTCCGTTTTCGCCGAGTGAAAGAAGGTATCCCGCATGTTCCGAAACGGCTGTCATCACTTCAAGGTCCGTTTCGGCGATGTTTGCGAGGCGAAGTTTTTCCATATACTCTTTCGTTGTTATTTCGCCTGAATCATGCTGATTTTTTAGCTCTTCTCTCGCTCCCGCCTCCGCGGACAGCTCGGAAATTCTTTCGTTTATCCACGCGAGTTTTTCATCATTGACCGGTCCCTCTAATGTTTCCATTGCTTCTCTGTATTTTGTTACCATCGGAGAAGTTACGGAACGGTATACGGAAACAGAATAAACAAACGAAGCAACAATAGTCGCTATAACAAGAATAATGAGTTTTTTGTTTATAAACAGTTTATACGCTTCCCACTGTGTCAGTTTTGTTGCTTTCACATTTCGCTGACGGAACATTTTCAGCGCATTCATTCTGATTTTCGGAAATTTAAAATATACTACTGCATTTTTCCTGTAAATTACTGCTGAAACAATCGTAAATAAGACAAAAATCAGGAGCGCAGCAACGCATACAACGGCAAGCGCGGGTACTGCGTGATTAAAAACGTTAAGCAGCGAGTATCTGCTTAAAAGAATATACGGATTGGCAATGGAATACAGATTGTATATCTTAAAAGGATTCATGCTGTCTACATATTCACGAAAGGCAAGAAAATAGTTTACGGCTATAAAAGCCGCCCCCGCGGCATACGTTATTATCTGGTTGCGAAGAACCGAAAACGCGAGAACAAACGCTGAAAAGGCGAGAATTATAAGACATTTTATAAAAAATACGATAATAATTCCTCCGAGGATCGTTATCGTGTAAGGACAGAGCTCAAACAGCGGCACGGACTGTATCGGAACAAACAAATCAGGAATTCCGAAGCGCTGAAAAGAACAGAGCAGTGTTTCTGTGTAGAAAATAAATGTTAGCAGTATATTCAAAACTGCCGCGGAACATATCTTTGCGGCAAATACAGATGAACGTCCTTTTTTCGCGGAACGTATCATCACGGTCATCATTCCGCTGTCAACCGCGAACATGTGAGAACATACCAGTAAAACAGAAAGAAGAAGGAACAGATTGATATAGCCGTACGTGAAAAAGGATTCCATTCCATCATAATATATAACGGGAATTTTAATTCTGGACGTTATCTGATATTTCTCGATAGATCGTATTTGCTGTTCGTAAACAAAACCGCTTGTATCGCTTTTGTCTGCAGTTCTGTTGGCATGGATCTTTGCCATTCTGATAACTTCTTCAATATCTTTATTAAATTTTTCTTTATACGCAAGACTGTTCGAGAAAAGTTTAAATATAATGCCTTCCGTAGAAATATCCATGTTTTTGAAATAAACTGCGGGTGCGGAAGGTATATATATTATACGGTCTTTGCTCGCCTGAATGGTGAGGGCTTCTTCTTTTGCTATTTTATCTGCAACAAGATCAGTTGTCTTTTCTATAAGTTCCGGATTTTTGGCATATTCTCTGTATAAAATCGAAAGTTCATCCGCATGGAGAAGGCGGCTGTAATTGGAAGATTCGGGGCTTGGGAAGGATATATCAAGATTATATACAACAGCATTCAGGCATAGCATGATCAATATGAGAATAATTATGAAACGGCTTTTCAGGATCTTATATGTCTCAAAGAAAAACAGCTTCATTGCCGCTCACCTACAGACTCGAAAGTGTATAAATAAAAGTCTTCCAGCGTAGGCTGAACAGCGACAGCTTCATGAAACGGCTTGTCATCCGAAATAATGCGAAGAAGTATCCCGTCGTCTCCGTATCGGATATTTCCAATACAGAATTTCTTTTGACATTCCACGACATCATCGTTTGAGTCAACCTTGATCTCCCACGTTTTGCCATAAACTTTCCCGTTAAGTTCCTGCACTGATCCACTGTCGATAAGAGATCCCTTTTTCAAAATAAATACGTTGCGTGCTATAAACTCAATGTCGGATACAACATGAGTAGCAATAAGCACTATCTTATTTTCTGATATCTTTGAAATATAGTTACGCAGATTTATTCTCTGAATAGGGTCAAGACCCGCCGTGGGCTCGTCAAGAACAAGTATTTTCGGATCGTTTATCAGTGCCTGCGCAAGACAAAGGCGCCTTAACATTCCTCCCGATAAAGCGCCTATTTTTTTATAGGACTGTTCTTTTAGCTCAAGATTTTCCAGAAGCTCCCCGATCTTTTTTTCCGCTTTTTTCGCGTCAACGTCTTTAAGCACAGCCATATACCGCATAAAATTTTCAACGGTAAAGTTTTTATACATTCCCTGATGCTGCGGCATATATCCTAAAATGCTGCGGTAATCTGCACCCATATCTTCTATGGGTTTGCCATTGAAAGTTATTACACCTTTGTCGCGTGTGAGATTTTCCGTAATTATATTCATCAGTGTGCTTTTGCCTGCGCCGTTAGGACCTAAAAGTGCATATATACCATCCGTCATAGTAGCAGAAAAGCGTTTGAGCGCTTTATTTTTTTTGTATGACTTTGAGACTTTTTCAAGAACAAGTTCGTTTTGCATTTATCGATCCTTTCTTTGAGAAAACAGAAAGATGTTGTTCATCCTTGTAACTATGTCATCCATTCATTTCACAGTTATCGGCATGGCGCGATATCAGTGCAATCGCTATTCATTGAATGATTCAAAATGGTCACTCTATCACACCGATCATGTCGCGGCTGTTTCGATTTATGGGTTAAATGCGTATTTTTTAAAATCAATGAGGGAACGGGACGTTTCTATTGATTAAGAAACCAAGGAACCCTTGTCTTATTCTGGCAGTGATTTGTATTAGGAAGAAGATCAAATTGAGTCTCTCCGCCGAAAGTATCGTATATACATCCAATAATTTTGGAGTACATTCACTGCAAGATGCTCTCACAGCGTTTACCTGAATGACCACGAACGGAAAATCCTTGACATGATAGCACAGAAACATATGTTTACCGGGGTATGAAGACACTTTCGCAAAATGCTCCATCGTCAAATTGCACAAAAAAATGAATATACTTTACTGTTTTATGATATCTTTATTATATCATTGAATATCTATAATTGTCAACCCCCCCCCGCTATATTTCAATTTTTCGAAATATTGTCAAAAAATGCACGTTTAGTCTGCCTTAGCCTAAAAAAAACGACAGATACTACATGCACAGTAATAATATGGAGCCTATAAGCAGTTCGCATGAATCTCTAACGTTCATGCGAACAACTCCAGGCAACAATATTCTATCACTTGCGCAAACACGAAATATGTCGATTAATTATCTATATAAATGCCGTTTTACTGTTTACGAAACTATAATTTTTTAATCATCACCGCGAACGCTGTCTCTCCATGTACCTGACTTTTCCTTTTCAGTCAATGCCTGTGTTTCACTTTTAGCCGCCTCTTCTTTGGCAACAGAGTTTTCTGTTTTATAAACCGCCTCTGCGTTCTCATTGAGCGCATTCATACGGCCAATGAAGTAACACAACAGGACTAAAGCGCACATTGCGATAAAAAACAGCGTTGAAAACAGCTCATTTGAAAGTCCGAGTTTTATAAAAACAGATGATATCGGGCAAACATTAAGCTCTGTCAGTCTGTCTGCCGCAATATAAACGATCATAGATCCTACGTTTGCAAGCAGATATAATCTGAAGGAATATCTTCCGTAAAAACTGTCTCGGTATCCCTCTCGCATCGCATACATGCATGAAACAACAAAGGCGATCGGAATCTGAACTAAAAGCGCAATAAATAAACGCGTCTCATCCTCAACCTGAAAAACACCGAGTATAAAGTCAACAATGTAGCCGAAAAGCATCGCAGGGAAAATGGGAAAGAAATAATAGTAACAAAAGAATATCTTAAGAATACGAATCAGCAACGACAGTTTTGAAAGCTTACCCATATATTATACCTCCACATTGTGTCTGTATTTATCTCGTTTTGCTTCTGAATATATCTATAACTCTTCCTGACACCTTCGGAATATCATGTAAAAGAAGTTTTGTATGTACTGCACTTATTATAACCGAGTCGTTCTCAGCACTTGTTTTATAACTGCAAAGCAGCTATATATATTTTATACTACACTGTTTTTTATTCTTTGTTCTTAATATCAATGATTATTTGCTCAATTGGTTCTAAATATTCCTTGCGAGAACCAAAAACTATCATATTATCGATTCAACTATCGATTCTTCATTATTGAAAATAGATAAAGAAATGCCATTCTTTGGTTCAGCTGTTTCTGAGCTGACTGTAACTACAACTTCGGAATCATTGTATCTCAGATTGTACATTTTTCGCATTGCTCTCTGTAGTCGAAAGGGGAATTCGGTGGGGTTTCCAGGTGCGCTGTAATTAAACGATAATGCAGAATGCTGTTCTCCTGGCACTAAACTTTCCAAATATCTGTGCTACATCAGCATGCTTAGGCTAGGAAAAGGTATAAAAGACCGGAGCTTTGAATTCAGACGAATTGTGCTGCTATTATTATTCCATGCCTATAACAGTTCTCAATACCCTCTAGAGAGTAGTAATCTAATGCGGTAAATTGCAATTGTCTTCCCTTCCTAATAGCCGGATGTGCTTTTCAATTTTATTATTATACAAATATTATAACTTTTTTAAACTATTTTGTCAATATTCGAGTGGAATATTTGTATTTTTTAAAAAAAATTCAATAATTATTCATCTTAATTGCGATAGTTAAAATATCGATACAGACAGTGCGAACGGAAAACTCAACTCGCATAATTGAATTATTACTGTTTTACGTTTCGGCAGATAATACACTTTTTCAGCCTTTCCACAAGCACATCAAACCGAGCATCATGGATTTTGATTGGTTCAAACCAAATATCACTAGTAACTACGCGTAAATAATCTGTTGGTATGATCCACTCGTTCCATCCGTTTGTTTCAAGGCACAATTCACGATACTCTTTGCCATCTTTATCCATCCAGTGAAATTCACAGTTCAAAACAAACCCTTTTAGTGCCGGAGAACAACAGCAAAGCTTGAACGCGTCGTCTTTTATGTTCATGACTTTTTCCACAATTGACACCGTGTCTTCAAAAGCGTCCAAAGCGGCGTCGATTTCACCCAACCGTGATAAAGCCCATGTGTATCTCAATCCAAGTTGCACGCGCGGTTCACACCAGAGGTCAAGTTCTCCGCCGCCGCTGACGATGTGCTTTTTATCCGGTATCAGACAATTTATGGCGTTCAGATAGTTTAGTTGTGTTTCGCAAAACCATTTAAAATGTGCGGCATCTTTGCAAAGATACTCCTGCCAATCGTTGGCAGCGGTCAGGATATGCTCTAATTCATACCATAAGATGAATTGACGCACGGGCTCGATCTTGTCGAGCTCTTCCCGCATCTTATAACGTCCGAACAGTAATGTTGATCTGCTTTGATCTTCGCGGCTTGCGTACATATCAAGGAAAGCATCGATGCTATCATCGTTTTCCATATATGCCATATTCTCGATTACGGCAAAATGATCGCTTCGCGGACAAACAGCAAAGATTTCCTCTGCTAATAGGCGCATTTCGTCAAGCACCTGCTCGTTTTTGAAAAGCCTTGAATTCCACAGATCGCGGTATAATCCCCAAAACCAATACTGTTGATATTCACGCAGATTTCGACGGATTTCCCGTAAAATCTCAATCGTCTTTTCAACATCTTTCTCTTTTGTCGCGGTCGTCAATGATTGCTGGAGATTTTGACAGAATTTTTCTTTTTCCTCATCGGTACACCCAAGCAATGTGTCAATTGTCGTTCCGAAGTACGACGCAATCATCGGCAGCATTTCAATATCCGGATAAGTCGTACCATTCTCCCAACGGGATAT
>CACZQB010000015.1 GCA_902783255.1 Oscillospiraceae bacterium
AAGCGGTATCCAAGCAGCTCTTATATGGCTTTCGAAAACATGGCTACTTTAATGTTTATGCAACGACTGAACCTCTCTGATCCTCCAGTTCGACGTAAAAATCAAACTGGAATAGAGGCCGACCCAGTCGATGTGCCAAATGATATTGATCAATATTGCAAAGCAGGAAAATATGCATATCAGGCAAAATACCTTGAGCCCAAAACAGATATTTCTAAAAAGAAAAAAGAACTAATAAAGAGCATAGAAACTGCTCAGCAGGAGAATGTTACCGATTTATTCTTTTATTTCAATAAAGAAAAAAATCAATACTCAAAAACAGGCAGCAAACCAGCCTTTGAGGAACAAATTAACAAAGTAGCCAACGATGCTAATATCCGTCTGCACTGGTATACGAAAAAAGAGATAGAAACAGAACTAGACATCCCCTCCTATGGCTATATTCGAGAAATGTTTCTCTGTGACGAAAATGCGCCTGATATTTCCAATTTTTATGAATATATCTACAGGAAAATGACTTGTGGTGACTCTGATGCGGCTTATGGTTCCATGTCTCTTATAGAAAGCTATATTGAGCCCTTGCTATGCAGAAGAGGTGTAGAGTGGGATGCTTCATTTGAAAATGAAAAAAGTGCATATCCAGAGAATGCTTGTCACGAGTATACGCAAAATGTTCGTGATTACCTAGAGACACTAGTCGATGGAGATCAATACGTATCAATTATCTGTGGTGAACCAGGTCATGGGAAAACTAGTTTGTGTCGAAAGGCTGCTTATGATTTTTACAAAAATAAGTGGCTTGAAAATAAAGTATTAAATATTTTTGTTTTTTCGGCCAATCCTGCAGGGACAGATGTCCAAAATAGCAAGCGCCTAGATAATGTAACTTCTCTTTTTAGTTGGGGTGATACGTACACACGAACGAGACAAGGTCACAAGCTAGATATAGACGATTGCGGAAATGCACTCATATTTCTTGACGGATTTGACGAACTATTGGAATGGATTCCCGATTATAGTATAGAAAAATTTCTTGACAAAATATGTTTGTTTCTAAACTCTTTTGATTCCTACAATGGATGCAAAAAGCCACATATTGTCATTACGACCCGCAAGATGGCTCTAGATCCTAAAAAAGAGATCTATATTGTCAGTTCAGCTCGAGGTGGAACTCGGGTTCCAGTCTATGAGTTACAATTAATTCCGAAGGAACGACAATATCTGTGGATCAAAAAGCATTTGAAAGCGATTCCGTTAAAGATAAAAAAGCAATACGATGTGGGAAGGAGAGCCCTTAGTAACCATGAAAATACTACTCTCATGCATCACGAAAGCAGAGAATGCACGGATAGCGAAAGCTATCTCCAAAAATACATAAACATGTATGAGAATCTTGCCCCGCAGGATGAATTGAAACAAATTTTAGGAATTCCAATAATTTTCCGCATGATTGTTATGCAGAACTACATACCAAAAGGTGAACGTCATTTGGCTTCGATTTATGAGGAATTGTTCGAAATTACTTATAAGAGGAACAACGATAGGGCTAACGAAGCACATGATATGACGTATATGAAAAAAAAGCTGATGCTACATGCATTAAGAGTTTTCTTAGACAACAATGATTCTGCCGAAGTATCTGAAAAAATAGGTGAGGAAGAAGCATCGTGGATTTATGCGTTCTACACAAGATATGAAAAGCCAAAAAATAAACACAATAAAGGAAGATTCACGTCTCGAGTAGGATTTCTTCATAAGACACTATACGAACATTTTCTGGCCTGTGAAATTTTGTCATGGTTTCGTTGGGCTGAAAATACTGAAGGAAATAGATTTAATTGGATATTATTTAATAGAGAACCTAATAGGAACGATCCCGATACATTTCAGGATAAGTTATCTCTCCTTGGAAAACGAAAACTTAGCGTCGAAATTCTATCATCCATACAAGAACTTTATGAAAGAGATCAGCTAAGTACTGAAAATGAACATATAGATGATAGTGCATTTGACAAAGCGTATAGGATATTGAAAAAAACTGATGGAATTCTTTTCTCACCTTATCGATTTGAATCAAAGGAAGACGACATTGCCAATACACCACTGATTCAAGGAGAAAATGTATTCTGCAACATTATCTCCATATGTAGCGTATGTGGCCATCCGGTCAATTCAGATATAATAAATGTACGAGCAATGCAGTATTATGATTTAAGGGGGATTTATTTAAATGGGGCGAACCTCAGACATGTAAACCTTGATAATGCGCGATTTTCAAACGCCTCTCTAATTAATACAGATTTCACTGGAGCAAGCCTCAATCAGGCGTGTTTATCTGAAGCAGCTCTCTCAGGTTGTTTTGACAAAGTAACTCTTAATAAAGCAAATTTAAATGGTGCCACACTATCTGGTTCTTTTGATAATGCAGATTTTAAGCGAGCATCTTTATCAGATGCGAATCTATCAAATGGTTCATTTTGTGGCGCTGATATGGAGGGGGCATTGCTCTCCTGCGCGATTTTTGTACGAAATAATGCGTTGGCAAAGATTTCAGAAATTAATATCGAAGGCTCTCGTCTATCACAGGCGACATTTAA
>CACZQB010000016.1 GCA_902783255.1 Oscillospiraceae bacterium
TGTAAACGTCGAAGTCGAACCGTCCGTCATCGTTATCGTGTATGTGTCAACGTTGCCGGAAGTCGAGGTCTTCGCAACGCTTGCTATACCTACCCCTATATCTCCCTGTTCGCCCTGCGGAATTTTGAAATGAAGGTTGTAAACATCGCTGCTTACCGTTTTTTCAACAGAAGCTTCTGTGCCGCTCGGCAGTGATTCCGCTGAAACAGTAAGATCGAGAACTGAGTCCGCCACAGACTGCATATCGCTAAGCCACCCTTCGTATGCCGACGGAGATACCGGGACCACAGGGCGGGCGTCGGCGGAAGGAAGGATTTCTATTTGTGATATCGATGTTTCCCATTTGAAATCTTCGCCTTCAAAACGAAGCTGTAAAAAAAGCGGACCGCAAAATGATGTCTGCGGCGGACGGAGCGTCCATACGGCGCTTAAAGTGTTTTCCCCAATTTCGGGAGAAAGCAAAATATCGTCTCTTCCGCCTTCAGACACCGTTTTGAGATACATGGCGTATTCAGACAGATCTGTTTTTTCACTACCGTAATATCTCGGCACTTCGATCGGTATTTTTTCGGCATTTTTATCGTTGCCGATATTAATTTGACGCCAACCGACTGGAATATACATTCTGCGGAAGGCGTCAACCGTAATTTTATCCATTTTTCTTTCCTTTCCGGAGATAGCCGTGCGGTCGGCACAGGCTGTTTTCCCGAAAAGAATATATCACAAATCGTGATCCGAGTCAATCACATTTTTCGTTAAGAAAAGAATTTTACAGAAGAGAGGGAGTAAGATCTTTAACGCTGTTTACCACGAGATCCGGGATTATACCGTATTTTTTTATATCGTCTCTCGTGCTTTCGCCAGAAAGAACAAGAACAGAATAAATATCCGCATTTTTGCCGCACGCGATATCCGTATAAATACGGTCGCCCACTATAGCGCAGTCATCGGCGTTTCCGCCCTTCCAGTCAACGGCGCAAAGAGCCATTTCCCGTCGGGGCTTGCCTATATAGAAAGGCGCTTTTCCGGTTGCTTTTTCAAGCATATAGCAGATCGTGGCACAGTCGGGCAGATACCTTCCGTTTCTTACAGGACAGACCACATCCGGATTTGTTGCAAGAAAAGGAATACCTCTGCATAGAATGTCACAGGCAATTTCGAGTTTTTTGTATTCGAGCTCAGTGTCGTAGCCGACAAGAAGAAAATCGATTTCTCCTTTACCGTCCTCAGAAACTTCAATGCCGCTTTCAGAAAGTTCTTTTCTGAGTGACGATGTGCCGACAACGTAAATTCTCGGAGAAGATTTTTGCTGTTTGATATAGACCGAGGCTGCCATTCCGGAAGTGAATATATTTGTTTCGTCGGCGGGCAGACCGATTTTTTTCAGTTTTTCAAGATACAGACCAGCGCTTTTTGAAGAATTGTTTGTCATAAAAACATAATCTCTTCCGGTTCTTATGAGAGTATCAATGAATTCACGGGCGCCCGGAATTAATTCATTCTCGAAATAGACTGTTCCGTCCATATCGAGAAGAAAGAGTTTTTTTTGTGCTATTTCGTTCATTTATCGTGTTTTCCTGTCAGTTTTTTTTATATTATCATAAAATATTTACTATTTCAATAAAAAAAGTATGAATTATTTTTCTAAAAACTATTGAAATTTCGGTTTATATTTGATATAATATGAAATGAGATATTGTTTTCTCTATCTTTACACCGTCGGAGGGATTTGCATGAGAGTTATTACCGGAAAGAAACGCGGTATGAAACTTTTATCGCCTCCGGAAGACGCTCCGATACGTCCGACTGCAGACAGAACAAAGGAATCGATCTTCAATCTTATCCACGAAGGTATTGAAGGCGCTTTTCTCGATCTTTTTGCCGGGTCAGGACAGATGGGCATTGAAGCTCTCAGCAGAGGCGCGGAAAAAGCTGTTTTTTGCGATAACGACAAAACGGCGGTCGATCTGATCAAGGCAAACATTAAAAAAACAGGCTTTACCGACTATTCGCTTTTTTTCGGAGATTACAGAAAATACCTCAAAACAACGACCGAAAAATTCGATATCATATTCATAGACCCTCCGTATGACCGCGGACTTGTCCAGAAAGCCCTGACAGTGCTCGGCGAAAATGATTCCTGTCTGAAAAACGGAGGAATTGTGATAGTTGAGTGCAAATACAACGAAGTAATGCCTGAACAGCAGGGCAGACTTATTCTTAAAGACAGACGCAAATACGGAATCGCCTCGGTTCTTATTTACGGAATAAAGGAGGACGGGCAGTGAAAAGCGCAATTTGCCCAGGAACATTTGACCCGATAACTCTCGGGCACGAAAGCGTAGTCCGCCGGGCAGCAAAACTTTTTGACACCGTATACGTTGCCGTTCTTGACAATATAGACAAAAAAACAGTTTTTACAACAGAAGAACGGGTGCTTTTCGCAAAAAAGGTGTTTGCCGATGACGAAAATATAAAAGTTATCACATCTAACGGACTCCTTGCGGATCTTGCAGTGGATCTCGGCGTTGCCGCAATGGTAAAAGGTGTTCGGGATACACAGGATTTTGAATACGAATACAATCTTTTTCTTATTAACAATGCGTTGGCTGAAGGACTTGAAACCGTATTTATCCCGTCTTACGCCGAACAGACATTTATAAGCTCCACAGCAGTAAGAGACATAGGCTCATACGGAGGGGATCTGAAAAAATTTGTCAATCCGGCAATAATCTGCGATGTTTCCAAGAAGCTTAAGAAATAACAAAGTTAATTATTAGGAGATCAATTCTCCGTCAGAATAAAGATAAGGACAGAAAGGAACTCAACAATGGTCAGTGAATTCAACAAATGTCTCGACGAACTTGAAAATCTACTCGAAGAATCGTGGACTCTTCCTCTCGCAAGCAATAAATACATTGTAAACGGAAACCAGCTGCGGAGCATTATCGAATCTCTCAGAAACAGCCTTCCTCAGGAACTGAAAAAAGCGAAGGAAGTTCTTGATGCAAAAGATAAAACGGCTGCACGCGCAAAAGAAGAAGCAGACAT
This sequence comes from Oscillospiraceae bacterium, assembly GCA_902783255.1. Classification (GTDB taxonomy): domain Bacteria; phylum Bacillota; class Clostridia; order Oscillospirales; family UBA644; genus HGM12619. The sequence goes on from CACZQB010000016.1 coordinate 3,052, forward strand.
AATAGTTGAACGTGCAAAAAAGAATTCCGAACTCATGCTTTCTAAAGCAAAAAAAGCGTCTGAACAGATCCTTGAAAATGCAAGAGCAGAGGCAGAAACACTTATAAGCGAGCAGCAGATAACAACTATTGCAAACGAACGCGCAGAACAACTCGTTGAACAGGCAAAACAGGACGCCATTAAAATGAGAAACGTTACCATCACTTATATTGACGGCGTTATAAACGAAAGTGAAAAATCGCTCGGAACCGCTCTCAGCACGTTAACTCAGCTTAAGCAATCATATTCTGGCTCGAAAACCGAACAGTGAAAAACCCGTTTTTCGTTACGACGGTAATCATCGCGCTTGTTTTGGCGTTACTGTCGTCATGCACATTTACGGAGTTTTTTACTCATTCCGTTCTTGACGAACCCGATGAACACGAAGATGATCCGATAATTCCCGCAACAATAAAAAACTTTACACTGCCGCGATATTCCGGAGAGGAGATATCTCCATACGGCAGTAAGAGCACTGCAAACAGGGATATTATCTCGCTGTGTTACGGTGCTCTTATTACACTTGACAGTTCACTGAATGCAGTTCCTCAGATATGCGACCATTTTGATATCGCAGGCGATACGGTCGTTTTTTATCTTGATGAAAACGCCGTTTTTTCCGACGGTTCGCATATTACGGCATCAGACTGCGTTTATTCGTTTGCAAAGGCAAGCGCAGCTGATTCTGTTTTCAAAAACCGCTTTTCAGCTGTTTCGGGATACGATGATACGGATACGTATGTTTTTACGGTTCGCTTTACGACAGACAATATTTATAATGTAAATCTCACGTCCATACCTGTAATCAAGTCAGGCAGTGATCTTCGAGGAGTTCCCGTTGGTTCGGGACCTTATGTATTCAATTCCGATGAAGGCGGTATGTTTCTGACGGCAAACAAAAACGCAACCGTCCTGCCGCTCACTGAAAGAATAGATCTTCTTGCTTTTGCAAATACGGAAGAACTTCTTTATAACATAAATTACGGCAACGTCCATCTTTCATATGCAGATCTTTCCGAAGGCAGCTCATCATTTCGGGGAACGGTTGAAATAAAGGATTTTACAACAAATAATCTTCTTTTTGCCGTTGTAAACAGAAACAAAGAGTATTTTGCTTCGCAGGATGCCGTAAAGGGGATCACTTATGCATTAAACAGAGAGGGAATAGTTTCGAATATCCTTTCATCGTCTTCAAGAAGCGTCTGGTATCCGTTCAATCCCGACTGGTCAAAAACAAAAGAAGCTGATTTAAATACGAATATATATTCTTCAAATACCGCGCATGATTTCTTCAATTCGTCAGCTCTCGTTCTTTCCGGAACTCAGAGAGTGTGGAACGGTCAGCCACTTGAACTTGTTATTCTCGTTAATCAGGAAAGCATCATAAAAACCGAAATAGCCGCACATATTGCCGAAAATCTGAGAAATTTCGGATTCGGCGCTGTTGTAAAAACTCTTCAGTGGGATGAAATGAAAGCTGCCGTCCTTGCGGGCGAATATGATATATTTATAGGCGAGACGAATATTTTTCCGAATATGGATATCATGCCGGTAATGATGAATGAACTTGTTCTTTCATCAAGAACTGCAAGCGATGAACAACCCGCATACAGCGAAGAGTTTCTTTCGTCGATTTCTGATTTTTATTCCGGAAAAATCGATATGAGAACATTTTTAAGCATTTATCAGGATGAACTTCCGTTTATACCTCTTTATTTCTCGGGCGGCGCGCTTGCAATAAACAGAAAAATTTCGGGAAGTTTCTCTCCGTGCTGCTTCAATCTCTTTTCTGACCCCGAAACATGGGTACTCGAACAGTGATACCATATCTCTGCTTTTAATCTTTAAACATTATTAAAGGACTTTGCGGATAATGCAAAGTCCTTTAGTTTTGATTAATTATGAATATTAAATTTTATCCGATACTTTCCGGAAAATACCGATTCGTTTTGAGACAATAAAGCAAAAAGGCTTAACGGGACAAACAACTACAACTGTTTTGAGGTTTCCTTAAAATTTTTTATTTCATGCCATGCTGCGCCCTCGAAAACTGAAAGCAGTGTTTTGCGGTCCCGCGATCCCATATTCAAAAAAACAGGTATCTGTCCGAGATTTGCTTCTGCGCGAACCGTTTGTTCTCCGTTTATAAGTTCGCCGGTCAGCATGTTTTTCCATGTTCCGCGAGGCAGATAAACGCTTCTTTCTTTTGACTTTGACGACTCCGTAATTATCGGCGCAACAAGGAGCCCGTCGCCGAGCATGAATTCATCTGTAATATCATATACGTTTTTATCGTCGGGATGATCAAGCGCAAGATGGCGAACGGGGGGTATGCCATGAGAACACGCGATTTCTGTATATTTTCTGATATAAGGCATGAGGTCGTCATGAAGGCGTATAAAATTGCGGTATATATCCATGACCTGATCGGTCATTTCATAAGCGTGTCTTACGTCTCCATGCGTCTGCATCTGCGTAAAAAATGCAGTAAATTCCACACCTCTTGCGAATACTTCAGACTCCTTTTCTTTTCCGATCGAATGATAGTTTTCCGATCCGTATGCGTATCCCGCCATATCTGCAGACATAAACGGATGGCCCGAAAGACCGCTGTTGACAACGGCAAGGATATGATTTTGAAGCTTGCCGAAGCTGCGGACCTGATCGCCCGCCCACATATACGGATTTCTTTGCGATCCTATGCCGCCGCCGCGTGAAAAAAGCATAAAGCCGTCGTTGAGTCCTTTTTTCTTTCTGAGTTCAAGCATTCTTCGGTAAAAAGCGGAAATAAAATATACCGGATAAGCATGATGTTCCGTGCCCGGAGCGATCAATGCGGGATTTTTCCATTTGTAATGCGTTGTTACCGAACCCGCCGGAACGTCTCCGTCCGGCATACACTCGCAAAAGTCTATCTTAACGCCGTCTATCCCCATTTCGATCATCTGACCCCAGATGTTGTCAAAATACCAGTTGACAGCCTCAGGGTTTGTTATATCAAGATAATCTGCGGTTCTTATACCGCCGTATCCGCCTTTACCTATATCTGGATTATCTCCGGTTCCGACAAGCCACGGAATATCAGCAGTATTTTTATTTACTGTAATGCTTCCGTCATCATTCTTAACCGAAACATCGGCATGCACCCTGTATTCGTCTTTATAACCGATATCCAGACTGTCTGTTTCGCCTGCCCTGAGATAAACCATTGCGCGAATTCCGTGTTTATGCAGCCAGTTTATCGACTGCTGCATTTCTGCTTTATATGCACGCCCCTCGTCTGTATCATGAAAGCATTTGCTCCATAAAAGAGCTTCCATGCTTGCAGCTGCAGGTTTCATATCATTTGATATATAATTCGAAATTATGGTTTTGCACGAGTTTCCGCCCGGATTGCCTTTCGGACCCGGTCGATACAATATGCCGCTGTCGTCACGGACATATGATTTTATAAATCGATCTTCCGTTTTTACAAAAAACATTTTCGCTTCGTTGCGCTCTTTTTCCGAAGCTTTTTTTACGGGAACATATTTCTCGTCAACGCAGATATACAGTTCATTAAAATCGGGAATACTTTCGGCTGTCGCAAAACAGTCATCTTTTTCAAAACGTGAAAAGTCGGGTCTGTATCTGCATATATGCATCTTCTGCATCCATTCCGACGGCATATACGCATGACCCGTAAGCGCAGTATAACCGTATAAAGCGTCGGTCATACGGCCCGTCGGGTAAAAATAGCAGTCCATTTCACCTCTACGCAGGCGGTAAAACCATTCATTCGGTTTTTCTTTGCCGAAATCCACCCACGCAGATTCGTTTCTGTTTATATACATTCCTCCGCCGCGCGTCGTTAAAAACAAAGGAATAACGGTATACGACAAAAACGAGTTGTTCCAGCCGTCTGATGTGAAAAGATCGAACGACGTGCCGCGTTTGTTTGCGGTGTCAAGCCTTTCGCCTCCGCCGTAATACGCTTCGGTGTCATCCAGAACGCCCGTCATAACCGTATTGCTGCCCGAATACATAATCGACTTTATTTCGGTTACGGTTTTACCGTTTTTGTCACAAAAAGAGATGCTGCCGTTTTCGGCAGAAATGATAACTTCCGTTCCGTTTTTTTCAGATGCAACGATATTGTTATTCCTTTTACTGATAGTTATTGCGTGCGGACGGGAGGGATTTTTTTCGTTCATAAAAGCAGCAAGAGCCTGCGCCGCACCTTTTTCACCGAATTTACCGTCTGAAGAGGTTTGAAGTCTCCAGCCGCACATCCCTTCAAAGCGTATACGGATATTCATTTTGCTGTCAATTTTTAAAAACAGAGAATTTGATGTATATCTGACATCGGATATGTGCGATTTTTTCGACAATTTCATTGTTTTAAATTCCATAAAAAAGCTCCTCATTTCAAGGATAGTAATTTCGGTTCCACAGCGATTTCTGTTCACGTCAAAGGCTGAAAACACGCTCGCCGAAGATTGATTTTAAAAAGGAAAGATAACTTGATTATACATGTTAAATTCGGATTTGTCAAGCAAAATATCGATTTTTGATATTTGCTCTTGACAAAATCCGTTTTTCTTTATATACTAAACGTATAGAATATGATGCACAATACGGAAGCATAAAACAGACCGTTTTCACCCCAAAAAAATCATTCACCGCATTATAAGAATATCGTAAAATTAAATATATCTGGAGGTCGTGTTTATGAGAAACACCATTAAAAGTATTGCCATCGCACTGCTGGCATCTGTTTTACTGGCGGCCTGCGGTTTAAAAGGAGCCGAAAGCTTTGATGTGGATCTTGCGCTTGACAGTGAAAAGCTTGACCTTGAGGGAGCAAAAATCAAGTATGTTTATGCCCTGAAGTCAGGCAGAGAAACCATAGACTCGAGCTTAGGCTATGAAAACGGTACACTTTTAGGCGAACTTGCCATGAAACGTCTGAAAGATATACAGAACAATCTGAACTGCACTCTGGATATAGAATATATGATAACCAGCGTTGCGGATCCGATGTTTATCGCCTCATCGGCGTCGGGCACATATATGTGCGATGTAATGGTCGGAATATCCGATATGCTGCGTGCCCCTGCGAAAATAGGAATGCTTATTGGCATGACAGAACTTGAAGATTACATCGATTTTCGCAATGAGGAAAAATGGGGCAGACGCAACATTCTGGAAGTTATATACTGGCAGGACGACTGTTACGGACTGATTCCTCTGATGTGGCCGAGTGTTTCCGTTTCATACGACACTCTTCCCGTTGTAAACGAAGACCTGATATCATCTCTCGGCGTATCTGATCCCAGAGATCTTTATGAAAACAAACAGTGGACGTGGGAGACTTTCAGAGGCTGTCTTGAAAAGTATTACTCAGCAGAAGGCAGTGAGGTTAAGAACTATTCGCTTACATGTTCGACACACGGATTGGGAACTCTCTATCTTATTTCCAACGGATACAGGCTTGCTGAACCTGATAAAAACGGAAACATCATATCAGGTCTGTATAATCCGAAAACCCTTGTTTCAATGGAAGAAGCAAATTACATTTACAGCGGTCCGCTGTCTTACACCGTGGATACCGAGAGCAATGTGCTCGATTCTTTTCTTGCGGGAAACACTGTTATCGGAGTTATTGGCTCCGAAAATGTAATCAACAGAGTAGCTAAAGAGATGACGAATTTCGGACTAGTTCCGTGGCCGTCGGGACCGGATGTAGAACCGGGTTTTATGGCTGCGTGTCATGCGAATATAGAAAGATGTCTCGTATTTTCGAGACTTTCGCACTGTCCCGAACAGACAGCTGCCGCAATAAGCGCACTTTACGAGCCGTTTGAAGAATATCCTACAATGGCTTCAATAAAAGAATTTATGTCTCGCAATTATTTTTTCGACTCGCGGGACACCGATGTGTATTTCGATTTATACTGGAACTCTCAGTACACGTATTTTGCCACAGCATCGTGGGCAGCTCTCGGCGAGTGGCTGCAAGCCAACAAATCACCGTCCGAGTATATTGAATCGGTAAGAAATCCGATTGACAAGCATGTGGAAGAAAACATTGCTCCATCAAAACGCGGAATTTTCGCAGTATGGGGAGAAGAATAAACCACAGCCTACAGCATGACAAAGGGATAGCAATATCATCGTAAAACAGCTTAGACCTTTCTGACGGCTAAGCAGCTAATGCCGTCGGAACTGATATAGGCGGCACCGGCAGCCGCCTGATTTTCTCATTACATAGCCCGTCTTCCGACGGGCTATGTTTTTTATAACAAAAAGATTAACCCGATTTCTCGGGTTAATCCTGAATTATTATCTGTATTTTACAAAAGCATAAAGTATTTTAATTCGGTTTTATTCTGTTTCGATAAGACCGTAATTTCCGTCCTTGCGGCGGTAAACAATGCATATGCGGTTGTTTGCATCGGAGCGGAAAACGAAAAAGTCGTGACCGACCATATTCATCTGAAGTATCGCCTCATCTTCAGACATGGTTGTAACAACAAGTGATTTTCTTCTTGTTATGATATCTTCGTCCTCATCCTCCGTATCGGTCGAAAATCCGCGTTCAAAGGTGAAATCGCTCTGTTTAAGGCGTTTTTCGAGTTTTGTTTTGTGCTTTCTTATCTGTCTGATAAGAATGTCAACTATCTTGTCCACACTCTCGCGGAAGTCCTTTGTTGTTTCCTGCGCCCTGAAAATAATTCCGCCGTAATCCGCGGTAATCTCGACCTTGCATTTGTCGTCTTTTTCCAGGGTGTAGTTAACGTGTACGACGCAATCACCGGCAAAGAATTTTTCAAGTTTTTTGATCTTTTTTTCGGTATAATCCTTAGTGCTGTCCCATATGTGACATTTTCTTTCTGTGTAGGTAATTTGCATACGTTTCACTCCTTATGTGATATTGCGATAAGAAACTTTATTTTCGGCGATTTTATCATAAAAGATCCCTTATCACGAATATATTATAGCACATTTTAACAAGAAAATAAAGACTTTTTTTAAAAATATTTAAGTCAGTAAGAAACTTCGTTAAATATTGACAAATTATGCCGGCGTAAAAAGGAGCATTCCGTTATAATGACCAAATTATTCAATGCCGAACCAGTCGATCGCTTTTTTGATCTGCTCGTCCCATCTTTCCCACTGGTGTCCTCCTGCCGATTCTGAATAATCGATATCGAAGCCGAGGTCTTTAATATGAGATGAAAGACGTCTGTTTGCATCAAGCAGAAAATCTTCGGTGCCGCACCACATATAGATACGGGGAGCGTTTTTCACGGAAAGTTTTTCCGCAAGTGCAAAAAGATCGTTTTCGGCAGAAACATCATCTCCGAAAATCCGTTTATGCTCCGCTGACGGAGAAACGGGACGTCTCATGTCTGCCGCAGACGAAAAGGCCGCAACCGCAGCAAAATTTTCGGGCATGCGAAGACCGAGTTTCAAAGCCCCGTAGCCGCCCATTGAAAGACCCGCCGCAAAAGTTTTTTCTCTTTCTTCGGAAAGTCTGAAAATGCTGTGCATTTTTTCGGGCAGTTCTTTTGAGACATACGTCCAGTAATTGTAACCGTCCGCCATATCGGTATAAAATCCCCGATGCGTGGTCGGCATAATAACGGCAAGATTTTTGCTTTCAGCGTATCTTTCTATGGATGTCCGTCTGACCCATGCGCTCTGATCGTCGGAAAGTCCGTGCAGAAGATACAAAACCGACGGAAGAGCAGAAGCTCTTTCAGGTATTATAACATTGACGCCTGTCATCATTCCGATGCTTTCGGAAAAAATTTCCATCTGTAAAAAAGCCATTACAACAACTCTCCTTCATGATAAAGTTCGTATTTGCCGCTTAAAATAAGATCTCTGAGTTCTTTTGAATCGTTTGGCAGGATATCCGAAATAATACCGCCTCTGCCTACCATTTCTTTCGAATGTGCATCTGAGCCCGAAAGATAGTTCAATCCGTGTTCTTTTGCATACGCTATCGCTTTTTCGTTTCTCGAACGGTGATGCGGATGCATGTTATATCCCTCCACTCCGTCAAGCATTTCGGGAGGAGTTTCCGTCATTCCGTCTCTGAACGGATGCGCCTGATAAATAAGCACGCCGTTTTTTCTGCAATACGCGAATATCTCCGGGTAAGTGTGATGCAGAAGTTCTTTTGCGCCGGCAAGAAATTCCTCAGTCACGCCGAATAGAAGATAGTCGTTTGCACATCCGTCGTAACGCAATTCCGCACCTAGATAAACCTTTACCCCTATTTTATCGCCTTCTTTTTTTGCTGCATGATATCCGTAAAGATAATCGGTGAATTCCTGACCGTCAAAAAAAGACGATGTGAAGTGATCCGTGATATGAACTGCAGCGTAACCTGCCTGAGCATAACATCTTACAAGATCCTGACCTCTTATGTTCGAACAACCGCTTACGGGATTTGTGTGGCAGTGCAGTTCTATTTTATATGACATTACAATTATCCTTTCAAAAAAAAACTGTATTGCAATTATAATCCCATTTTCAGCTTTTGTCAAGTACAAGTTTTACGACGTTGAAAATTGCTCGACCGATATTTTTGTCCGTTTTATAAAAATTCCGAAAAAACCGTGTTTTCACTTGAAAAAAACCTGTTGTTGTGGTATACTGTTTTCATGAATTTTGCATTGTCTGCGCGGGTGCTTTGAATGAAGCAGATAAATACCGAAAAAAAAGAGTTTGTTTCGAATTTAAATACGGTTTTCGTTATTCTCACTTCAGTAAAACTGCTGATGACCGTTGTTTTACCGTTCTGGCAGCGCCCGGTAAGAAGTTTTTTGGAACTGCTGGGAGTCGAAAATGCGGATGAGGCGATAAAAAGCCTTTCTTCCGAGTCCGATATTGCCGGACTTTGCTTCGGTACAGCCCTTTATCTTCTGTGCGTTTCGATTCCCGTTTTTGCATCGTTTATTTTCCGTTCCGAAAATGAAGATGACGGATTTTTTGTTCGGATGCCAACTGCTCCTCAAGCGTTTTGCGCCATAGGAACAACTTTTTTTGTTTCATATGCCGTTACCGGACTTCTTTTTTTGCTTTTCGACCGTCTTTTTGCCATTCTGGGATACCGGTTTTCACCGCCAGTTTCAGAAACTCCGTCATCTCCGTATCTTATTCCGCTTTATATCGTTTATCTCTGCGTTCTTCCCGCGATAAGCGAAGAGCTGCTTTTACGGGGACTTGCGATGAACACACTGAAAAAATGCGGAAAAGGATTTGCGGTTATTTTTTCTGCGGTTCTGTTTATGATGATGCATACGTCTCCCGCAAATTATATCTTCAGTTTCTGCGCAGGCATATGCATGGGTTATTTTTCACTGCGTTTCAATTCTCTGAAACTCGGAATAATCATTCATTTTTTTCTGAATCTCAACTCAGCCGTTCTTCGATTGACCGAAAAGTATCTTCACACAACTGCAGGGCAGATGGCATACACGCTTTACTTTATTTTTGTTGCAGTGTTTGCGCTTACGTTTTTTATCGCATTCGCCGTAGTTTTTAAATTCAGAAAATTGTCGCACAGCAATGAAATGCCGCCCTTTCAGAAGAGGCTTTTGCTGAAACAGCCGTTTTTATATATTTTTATCTTTGTTTTCATTATCACATCTTATTTCGGCGTTATTTCGATGTTTTCATGAAATAACCGTTTTTTGAGGAAAATATGATCATTCTTTCAGATTCTTCGGAAGATCTTTTAACATGTTCGCGTTTGCTGAAAAAAGGGGACATTGCCGCCATACCTACAGAAACCGTATACGGGCTTGCGGCAAACGCTCTTGACGAAGACGCCGTAAAAAAAATATTTCTCGCAAAAGGCAGACCAGCGGATAATCCACTGATCATACACATCAGCAGAACGGAATGGTTTGCGGAATACTGTTTTCCGACAGACGAAGCATATATGCTTGCAAAAATGTTCTGGCCCGGTCCGCTGACAATGATACTTCCAAAAAAATCCGTCGTTCCCGATATAGTTACGGCAGGGCTTTCAAGCGTTGCGGTCCGTATGCCTTCACATCCGACGGCAAGAAAAATTATTACTCTTTGCGGTTTTCCTCTTGCCGCTCCGAGCGCAAATATCTCGGGAAAACCCTCCCCGACAAGATTTGAACATATAATCAACGATCTTTCTCAAAATCCATATGTTTCCGCAGCCGTTGACGGCGGAAACTGCGAATGCGGAGTTGAATCAACAGTCGTGAGCCTTGTGGGTGAAAAACCGTGCCTTCTTCGTCCCGGAGCGATAACGGTAGATATGCTAAAACAGGTCCTTCCTGATATTACCGTTGCGGATGCGGTTTTGCAAAGGCTGCAAAAAAACGAAAAAGCGCTCTCCCCCGGTCTTGCGCACAGACATTATGCTCCCGATGCCGAAACGGTTTGCCTTACTGGAAGCACAGTTTCGGTGCTTGATTACATAAACAGTCATTTTGACGATAAAAAGACTGCTGTTTTATGTTTTGACGGTGAAGAAGCTCTTTTTTCAAATTATATCACAATTCCTTACGGATCTCCGGACAGACCCGAAACGCTTGCCGAAAATGTTTTTGCGGCGCTCAGAAAAGCCGACGGCATAAAGGACTGTGAAGTGATATACGTTCACACTGCACCGCCTGACGGAATGGCTCTTGCAGTATACAACCGTCTTCTTCGGGCATCCGATTTCAGAGTGATAAACACGGAGGAAAACGTATGATCATCGGCGTTACGGGACCGAGCGGTGCGGGCAAGGGAACAGTTTCTTCGATGCTTTGCTCCCACGGTTTTATACACATAGATACCGATATTATCGCAAGAGATGTTTCGCAAAAACTGCTGCCACAGCTTGCCGAAAAATTCGGAAAAGAGATTTTGAAAAAAGACGGCAGCCTTGACCGTTCAGAGCTTGCCAAAAGAGCTTTTTCTTCCGACGAAAATACCAAAGCTCTGAACGGAATAATGCATGGGGCGATAATGAAACGCGTAAAAGAAATAATCGACGAAAAAAAGCAAAACGGCGGTGAACGATTCGTTATCGACGGGGCAGCGCTTTTCGAAGCGAAAGGCAATGAAATGTGCGATTACGTTATAGCGGTTTTATGCGATGAAAAAACACGTCTTAAAAGAATCACCGAACGGGACGGGATAACAGAAAAACAGGCAATTCAGCGCTTTTCAAGACAGATTTCAGAAGATTTTCTTAAAGCGAACTGTGATTTTGTTGTTGTAAACAACAGCATTCCCGATACAAAAAAACAGATATCAATAATTTTAAATAAAATATACGGAGGAACAAAATGAGCGATCTTTCCTATCAGAACAAAAACGCCTTCGACGTTCTTTCCGAAGCCGAATTAAACGAAGTTTCGGAATATTGCGAAGGTTACAAGAAATTTCTTGACAACGGAAAAACAGAAAGAATGTGCGTTGAATACGCCGTATCTCTCGCTGAAAAAGAGGGTTTCGTACCTTTTGAAGACGGCAAAAAATATAAGCCCGGAGATAAGATTTATCTCTGCCAGAAAAATCATGCGGCGATTTTTGCCGTGATCGGATCCGAATCACCTGAAAAGGGGTTCAACATTACAGCGGCGCATGTTGACTGTCCGCGTCTCGACTTAAAACCGTCACCCCTTTACGAAGACAACGGAATGGCTTTTTTCAAAACTCATTATTACGGCGGAATACGCAAGTATCAGTGGGTGACAAGACCTCTTGCTTTATGCGGAATCGTATGCAAAAAAGACGGAACAAACGTTAAGGTCAATATAGGTTCGGATCCAGGAGATCCTGTTTTTATGATAACAGATCTTCTGCCGCACCTTGCAAAAGATCAGGCACAAAAGCCCCTTGCCACTGCATTCACGGGCGAAGGACTGAATGTTATGCTCGGCTCGAAGCCCGATAAGGATGAAGAGAAAGACAAAATACGCGAATATGTTTTAAAAGCTCTCAATGAGAAATACGGTATTACCGAGGCAGATCTTTTAACGGCGGAAATAACGGTCGTTCCGGCAGACAATGCCCGCGACGTCGGTTTTGACAGAAGCATGATCGCCGCATACGGACATGACGACAGAGTATGCGCATATCCCTGTTTTACAGCTCTTCTGAAAACAAAGGCACCTAAAAAAACGTGCGTATGCGTTTTTGCCGATAAAGAAGAGATCGGCAGCGTAGGCGTTACCGGCCTTCGTTCCGATTTTATGAATAATTTCCTTCTCGCACTTTGTGACGGATACAACAGCCGCATCGCCTTCGCAAATTCCGCGGCGATCTCTTCGGACGTTGCAGCGGCATTCGACCCGAACTACGCAGATGTATTCGAAAAACACAACGCTGCATGCATCAACTGCGGTCCCGCGATCTGCAAATACACCGGTCACGGCGGAAAGAGCGGAGCATCGGACGCATGTCCCGAATTTATCGCCAAACTTCTTGCGATCTTTGACGAGGCAAACGTAATATATCAGTTCACAGAGCTGGGCAAAGTCGATCAGGGAGGCGGCGGAACAGTTTCCCAGTTTATTGCCGACAGAAATATAGAAGTTCTTGATATCGGCGTGGCTATGCTTTCAATGCACGCTCCCTGCGAAGTGGCTGCAAAGACAGATATTTACATGCTTGACAGACTCTGCAAGGCATTTTACGAAAAATATTGATTAAAAATCCGAAAAATATTTGTAATTCCCGGAAAAGATGTTTACTTTTCCGGGATTTTATGTTATAATATAGAGTGATATAATCTTTATTAAAATAAAATATAGATGCAATTCATTAAAAGCGATTTTTATTATTTTCATAAAACATGTCAAAAGGAGAATCAGACATGAAAAAAGTATTTACCTCCGAATCTGTCACAGAAGGACATCCCGATAAAATATGCGACAGAATATCAGATGCCGTTCTTGATGAAATAATAGCCAAAGACCCTTCCGCCCGTGTAGCGTGCGAAACGTGCGTAACTACAGGCATGGTTCTTATAATGGGCGAAATAACAACAGACTGCTATGTTGAAATACCGCGCATCGTCCGCGATGTTATAAACGGTATCGGCTACGACCGCGCAAAATACGGATTTGACGGATCAACATGCTCCGTTCTTACTTCAATAGAAGATCAGTCTGCCGATATTGCTCTCGGCGTTGACCGTGACGGAGCAGGCGATCAGGGAATGATGTTCGGTTTTGCGTGCGACGAAACAGACACGCTTATGCCAATGCCTATCTATTACGCTCATAAACTCGCAAAGAAGCTTACGGAAGTAAGAAAGCAGGGAACGCTCGGTTTTCTTCGTCCCGACGGTAAAACGCAGGTTACCGTTGAATATGAAGACGACAGACCCGTCCGCATAGGCGAAATAGTTATCTCCGCGCAGCACTCTCCCGTTGTTAATTATGACGCAATAAAAGAAGGGCTTATAGAAGAGGTCATAAAGCCCGTTATTCCCGAAGGAATGACCGACAAAAACACACGAATCTTCATTAATCCGACAGGACAGTTCGTTATAGGCGGGCCTCAGGGCGACAGCGGACTGACGGGACGCAAAATTATCGTAGACACATACGGCGGCTATGCAAGACACGGCGGCGGTGCATTTTCAGGCAAAGACCCGACAAAGGTAGACAGAAGTGCGGCGTATATGACAAGATACATAGCAAAAAATATAGTAAAAGCGGGAATAGCGAAAAAATGCGAGATACAGGTCGCATATGCGATCGGTGTTGCCGAACCCGTTTCTGTTTATGTTGACACCTTCGGAACAGGCATCATTCCGGACGAAGCGCTCACAAAGACTGTCCGTGAGCTTTTCGATCTGAGACCGAAGTCGATTATCGAAAAACTTGATTTAAGAAAACCGATATATCAGCCGCTTTCCGCATACGGTCATTTCGGCCGCGAGGACCTCAGAGTAAAATGGGAAGCATGCGATATGACAGAAGAACTGAAGAAAGCGATCAGAAATGTTTAAGGCAGACTGTCATATTCATACAGAGTTTTCGTTCGACGGTCATCAAACCGCGCAAGAAGCGGTAAGAGTGGCTGAAAAAGTCGGACTGACGGAAATAACGATAACCGAACACTGCGAATGCAACGATAACGCAGCGCTGCCGCCTGGTGAAGAACCGTGGACAGATCTTGACGTTGCGGCGTATACGAAAACGTTCGAAAAACTCAGAGAAACCACGCCCGTAAAAATCAATATCGGCATAGAACTCGGACAGGCTGCGCAGGGCCCCGAATACGCAAAGAAAATGGTTTCGGCTTATAAATGGGATTTCATTCTGGGCTCTCTACACAACGTCCGCAACGAATACGATTTTTGCTATATCGACTATAAAAACAATGATATAAAAAAACTGTTTACGGAATATTTCGAACAGCTTTACGAAACGGTCATGCTCGGAGGATTTTCCTCGCTCACACATCTTTACTATCCTGTTCGATATATTTATCGCGCCGGTCTTACGGTAGATTTATCTGCTTTTGACGAACAGATCCATGCGATTCTGGAACTTTGCGCAAAAAAAGACATAGGGCTTGAAATAAACACAAGCACGCTTGACGACAAATTTGCCGATTTTGTTCCCGGATTGAAATATGCCGAAATGTTCAGAGCGCTCGGCGGAAAGATAATTACCGTTGGCAGCGACGCTCACCGCTCGCAGAGAGTCGGTCTCGGCATCAGCGAAGCTTATGAAATGATAAAGCGTGCCGGGTTTTCCGAAATTGCCACATTCGAAAACCGGATACCGGTTTTTCACAAAATATAACCCTAAAAGGTTTTACCCGAAAGGAACACAAAAATGATAAATTTGAAAGAAAAAGTGCTTCGTTTTCTTGAAGACGACTGCAGATTTTCCGCAAAGAACATCTCGGACGCGCTCGGAGCAACCGAACAGCAGGTCGCAGATGTTATAGCGGAATGTATTGATGACGGAACGATTCTTGGTTACAAGGCACTTATAAACTGGGATAAAACCGAACGAGAATATGTTTCCGCAATGATAGAAATAAAAGTTCAGCCGGAAAAAGGCGAGGGGTTCGACAGTGTGGCAAGACACATATGCGCTTTTGAAGAGGTCGTTTCCGTTTTTCTTATGTCAGGCGGATTTGATCTTGCGGTCATGCTTGAAGGAAAAAGCATGAGAGAAGTTGCGCTGTTTGTTGTTGAAAAGCTTGCCGTGATCGACGGAGTTACCGGAACCGCAACACATTTTGTATTGAATAAATATAAAGACAAAGGCGTTATATTTGACGAAAGAGAAAAAGACACGAGAGTAATGACGGAGTTCTGATACGATATGGAATACGATAATCTGCTTACCGGAACTGCGAAAAATCTGAAACCGTCCGGTATACGAAAATTTTTTGATGTAGCCGAGCGTATTCCCGACGCTATCGCACTCGGTGTCGGAGAACCGGACTTCAAAACTCCGTGGCATATAAGACAGGCGGCAATAGACGCTCTTTCAAAAGGTCAGACACGTTATACGTCAAATGCGGGACTTATGCCGCTCAGAGACGAAATTGCGAGTTATATGAATCGTAAATTCTCTCTGAATTACGATCCCGCGACCGAAATAACAGTGACCGTAGGCGGAAGTGAAGCAATAGACAACATAATCCGTTCAGTTGTTTCATTCGGTGACGAGGTGCTGATTCCGGAGCCGAGTTTTGTTTGCTACGCTCCGCTTACCGAGCTTGCCGGAGGACGACCCGTTATTTTACCGACATATGAAAAAGACGGCTTCAAGCTCACGCCCGACACGCTGAAAAAGGCTATCACCGAAAAAACAAAACTCCTCATTATGCCGTATCCGAACAATCCGACGGGCGCGCTGATGGAAAAAGAGGATTATGAAAAAATCGCCGCCGTTCTTAAGGGCACCAATATTCTCGTTCTTGCGGATGAAATATATATTGAACTTAATTATTCCAACGCTCCTCTTTTTTCTTTCGCGCAAACGGACGGGATGAAAGAACGAACGATCGTTGTAAACGGATTTTCAAAAACATATGCGATGACCGGCTGGAGGATCGGTTTTGCGTGCGGTCCGAAAGAGATCATGAAAGCGGTGCTGAAAATTCACCAGTACGGTATAATGTGCGCTCCTACCGTTTCGCAGTACGCGGCGATCGAAGCCATGAAAAACGGTGATGAAGACATTGAATATATGCGGCAGAATTACAATATGAGAAGATGTTTTCTTCTTGACGCTTTTCGTTCACTTTCAGTTCCGTGTTTCGAACCGAAAGGTGCGTTTTATGTTTTTCCGAATATTTCGGCGTTTGCTGAAAGCTCTGAAAAATTCTGCAGCGATTTTCTTGAAAAGGCGCACGTTGCTGTAGTTCCGGGCAGCGCTTTCGGAGAAAGCGGAGAAGGATTCATACGCATTTCTTACGCATATTCTCTCGATCATCTTAAAAAAGCCGTTGACAGGCTCGAAAAATATATCAAGGGGTAGAAAATGACATACAACGCATATGCCAAAATAAACCTCACGCTCGATATCGTCGGGAAGAGAGACGACGGTTATCACAACATATCGTCTGTAATGCAAACAATTTCGCTTTGCGATAAACTGACGATCGATGTTTCACGTAATGACGGCGAAAAAAACTCAATAACTGTTACATCTACGGATAAAGATCTGCCCACGGACAGTAAAAATCTCTGTTATCGTGCATGTGTGCTGTTTTTTGATAAATTTGCAATGCAGGGAATCAATGTCCGGATCCATATAGAAAAAAACATACCTGTTGGAGCGGGGCTGGGAGGCGGAAGTTCGGACTGCGCCGCAACGCTTAAAGCTCTCAATAAAATCTTTAAGCTCAACGCCACAGATGAAACGCTCGAAAAGATAGGCGGAAAAATCGGTTCGGATGTTCCGTTTTTCATAAAAGGCGGATGTCTTAAAGCAGAAGGAACAGGAGATATTCTATCCGGTCCGTATTCGTCAGGCGATGTTTTCATTGCGCTGTTTATGCCTAAAAAAATGTTTTTTTCGGGCGAGATCTACAAAGAATTTGACGATCTGTTTGAAAAGGAATCATCTCTTTTTCCGAAGCCGTCAACAGATCAGTTTCTTTCATCGAAAAACCGATGGAAATATGTTTCAAATATGCTTGCATATGTTTCGGAAAAAAGATTGGAAGAAATATCGATAATCAAAAAAAAGTTTATCTCTCTGGGCGCTCCGGCTGCCGAAATGTCAGGAAGCGGTCCTGCGGTCTTTGCGGTTTTCCGCACAAAAAAAGAAGCTGAGAATGCTCTCACAGAGCTGAAAGATCATATTCCCGCAGGTTTTTGCGGAGTATTCAAACCGATAAAATTATAAAAAATCATATTCAAGGGGAAAAACAATCATGGAATTCATGGGTCTTAATGAGATACGCGAAAAATATCTCAGTTTTTTTGAGTCCAAAGGACATCTGAGAATGGAATCTTTTCCGCTCGTACCTCAGAACGACAAAAGCATTCTTCTCATCAATGCAGGTATGACACCTTTAAAACCGTATTTTACGGGACAGCAAACACCTCCCAGAAAACGCGTGACCACATGCCAGAAGTGTATAAGAACACCGGATATCGAGCGTGTAGGCAAAACATCGCGTCACGGAACATTTTTTGAAATGCTCGGTAACTTTTCTTTCGGAGATTATTTCAAGCGTGAAGCTACTGCCTGGGCGTGGGAGTTCGTTACACAGGTAATGAAGCTGCCGGAAGATAAGCTGTATGTTACCGTATATCAGGATGACGACGAGGCTTACGATATATGGACAAAAGAAGTAGGCGTTGATCCGTCTCATGTTTCGCGTCTCGGCAAAGAAGATAATTTCTGGGAACACGGTTCCGGTCCGTGCGGACCCTGCAGCGAAATATATTTTGACCGCGGCCCCGAAAAAGGATGTGGCAAACCCGACTGCAAAGTAGGCTGCGACTGCGACAGATATGTGGAATTCTGGAATCTTGTTTTTACACAGTTTGATAATGACGGCAACGGCAATTATTCCCTTCTCGAAAAGAAGAATATCGATACGGGTATGGGACTTGAACGTCTTGCCTGCATAATGCAGGGCGTGGACTCACTTTTCGATGTTGACACCATAAAAAACATCACGGAGCGTCTTTCCGAAATGTCCGATAAAAAATACGGACAGTCTCCGGAATCGGATGTTTCCCTCAGAGTCGTAACCGACCACATAAGAAGCACCACGTTTATGGTATGCGACGGTGTTCTGCCTTCAAACGAAGGCAGAGGCTATGTTCTGCGTCGTCTTTTGCGCAGAGCGGCACGTCACGGCAAGCTTCTCGGAATAAAAGACAGCCATTTTCTCTGTGAGCTTGTTGATGTTGTTATACGCGAAAGCGGAGCGGCATATCCCGATCTTGTAGAAAAAGCCGATTATATAAAGAAAGTTATCGAAAACGAAGAAAACTCATTCAATCAGACTATCGACAGAGGGCTCGTTCTTCTTTCTGATCTCACGGATAAGCTTTCTGCCGAAGGAAAGACCGTTCTTTCGGGTGACGACGCTTTCAGACTTTACGATACATTCGGTTTTCCACTTGACCTTACTCTTGAAATACTTGAAGAAAAGGGCATGACGGTTGACGAAGAAGGCTACAACGCTCTTATGAAAGAACAGAAGGAGAAAGCGAGAGCCGCAAGAGGAAACGATACGGCGTGGAAAGGTGACGAAACGCTTGACGGAGTTGAAAAAACGGTATTTACCGGTTACGACACTCTCGAAAACGATTCGAAAGTGCTCGCGCTTGTTATAAACGGCGAACGCGTTTCGGAAGCTTTTACCGGCGCGGAAGTTCAGATCGTTCTTGATAAAACGCCCTTTTACGGTGAAAGCGGCGGTCAGGTAGGCGACAAAGGATATATCACAAAAGACGAAGCCGTAGTTAGAATCGACGATGTTAAACGCGTAAACGGAATATTCGTTCATTACGGTCATATCGAAGAAGGAGAACTGACGGTAGGTGACAGCGTTCATGCCGAAGTTGACAAAGAAAACAGAGAAAGCATTATGAGAAACCACAGCGCCGTTCATCTTCTCCAGTCTGCGCTCAGGGAAGTACTCGGAACGCATGTTGCTCAGGCGGGATCATATGTGGACGCAAAACGCGCACGATTTGATTTTTCGCATTTTGAGGCTATGACTCCCGAACAGATAAACGAAGTTGAAAAAATCGTAAATTCCCATATTTTTGCCGCAATTCCCGTAACAAAAACGGAAATGTCTCTTGAAGAGGCAAAGAAAACCGGAGCTATCGCGCTCTTCGGCGAAAAATACGGCGAAAAAGTACGCGTTGTAAAGATGGGAGACGTTTCGACCGAACTTTGCGGAGGAACCCATGTTGAAAATACAGGAATGCTCGGTTGTTTCAAAATTCTTGCGGAGCAGGGCATTTCCGCCGGCGTAAGAAGAATAGAGGCAATAACCGGCGCAAACGTGCTTGAATATATAGACGAGAAAAATGCGTTGATCGCAAAAACAGCTCAGACATTCAAATGCAATGTCAACGATATCGCGGCAAAAGCGGAACAGACCGTAGCTGAGCTTAAAGCGGCTGAAAAACAGATCGCTGAGCTCAATTCAAAAATCGCTCTCGCATCGCTTGATGAGATCGTTGCAAAGGCAGAAAAAACCGATAAATTTACGGTCATATCCGGCATGATCGACGCAAAAGCCGATATACTGCGCGAAATGTGCGACAAAGTAAAAGAAAAAGACGAAAATGCCGTTATAATTCTGGCGTCAACAGATAAAGAGAGCGGCAAGGTAAGCTTTGCATGCGCATGCGGCAAAAATGCCGTAAAGAACGGCGCGCACGCGGGCAACATAGTAAAGAAGGCTGCTCTTGTATGCGGCGGTGGCGGAGGCGGAAGACCCGACAGCGCAACTGCAGGCGGCAAGGACGCTTCAAAAGCGGAACAGGCGCTCACAGAGGCGGTCAATTCACTGAAACAGTAAAAAAACAAGGGCAAAACAGGGACAAACGATCTGTTTTGCCCGAATACTCACCAGCCAAAGCATATCAGGCATGAAAAGGAGAAAAAATGAAAAAAGAAGACTGCATTTTTTGCAAAATAGCATCGGGAGATATTCCGTCAAACAAGGTTTACGAAGACGAAAATGTTGTGGCATTCAGAGATATTGCGCCGCAGGCTCCGGTCCATATAGTATTTATTCCGAAAGAGCACATTCTTTCTTCCGCAGACGACATAACCGAAGAAAACTCAACGATAATCGCAGATATATTTGTAGCCATTAAAAAGACCGCCGAATCGCTCGGACTCGAAAACGGTTACAGAATAATAAACAACTGCGGTGAAGACGGTGCACAGTCAGTAAAACACATACATTTTCACCTCTTAGGCGGCAAAAAACTACCCGAAAGGATCGTTTGAAATGGCTGAAACCACCGAAAACAATACGGAAAACACTGTATCGGAACTTAAACCGAACGAAAACAAGAATATCGTCCGAAAAGTCGGTGATACCGAATATGAGCGCTATGCGATAAAAACGCGCTTTGTAAATATCGGTGACGATTATATCGAAGTTATAAAGGAATATGCTCTTCCGCATGTCAAGGAAGGCGATTTTATTTCGATAAGCGAAAAAATAATCGCTCTGTGTCAGAAGAGGATCGTATACCGCAAAGATATCCATCCGGGGTTCTGGGCAAAACTGCTGTGCAAATTCGTTCATGTTACACCCGCAGGTCCCGGAGCCGGAACACCTCATAAAATGCAGCTTATAATAATGATATGCGGCTTGCCGAGAGTGCTTTTTGCAACATTCTGTTCGGCTGTCACAAAGCTTTTCGGAATAAAAGGAGTATTTTATAAGGTTTGCGGCCACGAAGTTGACGGGATCGACGGACTTATCGATTACGATATTTCATACAAAGAATATGTAAACTACGGTATCCTCAATCCGGAAAATCCGTCAGGCGTATGCAATGAGATCTACAACAAACTCGGCGTAAAATGCATGATCGTAGACGCCTGCGACATTTCGGTCAAGCTGCTCGGAAAATGCGATGCTCTTGATATCGACACTCAAACGCTTGAAGATATAGTCAGAGACAATCCTGCCGGTCAGGATGACCAGTGCACACCCATCATACTCATCCGCAAGAAAAACTGAAATAACACACAACAACGGAGAAAACACATGAACAAAAAAAGTCTGACCCTGCTTTTTTTGACGATGCTGCTTTTTATAATATCCGCAGTATCGTGCTCTCTTTCTGAAAAAGAAGTTCCCGTAACCTCTGTTCAGTTTTTAAAAACGGAATATGATTTTTCCGAAACCGGACAGACATTTCAACTTGCCGCCGTTGTAAAACCCGATGACGCAACAAGCAAAAAACTTTTATGGTCATCATCCGATGAAAAGGTGGCGGTAGTAACTCAATACGGACTTGTTACAGCGGTAAACGACGGCGAGGCGTATATTTATGCGCGGTCCGAGGGCAGAGAGGCTTTCGCAAGCTGCAAGATAACCGTAACAACGTATGTGGATGTTACGGGCATTTCTCTTACGGAGTCGTCGCACGAATTTACATATTTCGGAGAAATAATGTCGCTTGGCTGTGAAGTGCTGCCGTCAAACGCGACCGAACCCGAAGTATTATGGTCATCTTCAAATCCGCTGGTTGCAACTGTAGACAGCAACGGAACCGTTATCTCCGTTTCAAACGGGAAGGCCATTATTACAGCGCGAACGGTAAAAGGTGATTTCGCCGCTTTTTGTGAAGTTAATGTAAATGTGGATGTAAATGTTCCGATGACGGATGTAAACTTCGATATTTCGGAATACACGTTCACCACTTTTGATGAGAATATTAGACTTACCCCTGTATGGGAGCCTGAAAACACAACGGAACGCGGTCTTGAATGGATAGTATCAGACAAATCAGTAGTAACCGTAACCGTTGACGGCTCCACGGGGATCGTTACTCCGGTAGGCAACGGTGAGGCAACGGTATACGCTGTTTCGGACAACAGAAAAAAACAGGCGATATGCAAAGTTAAGGTCGATGCCGTGATCCCCGCGGAAAAAATCACATTAAGCGAAACATCGGTCGTTTTTGGCGAAAAAGGCGAAACATATACTATTTCGTACACATTGTCTCCTAAAAATACGACCGACAGATCCGTTGTTTTTATATCTGATAATCCGGATGTTGCAACTGTAGACGGAAGCGGAAAAGTTACTGCAGTATCAAACGGAAATGCAAAAATCAATATTTTCGCCGCAGGCGGAAACATAAAAACGGTAGTGGATGTTAAAGTTGATATTCCGCAGAATGTAGCGGTAACGGGCGTTTCGTTCTCATCCGAAAGCTACGTTTTTGCCAAAACGGGAGATTCACTCACACTTTCGTGGACAGTCTCACCATCTGTAGCTGCAAATAAAAACGTTACCTTCGTTTCATCGGCTCCTGATATCGTTTCTGTAGATAACAACGGTAAAATAACTGCACTTTCGGAAGGTACGGCGATAATAACCGTAACAACTCAGGACGGCGGATTTACCGCAAACTTTACCGCAACAGTCGAAAAGCAGGAAGAACAGACGATCATACCTCCTTCAGAAGAGATCGTAATAGGCGCTGCTTCCGACGGGCTTAAAGGCTTGTGGGTGGCAACAGTCTCCAATATTGATTTTCCGTCAAAACCGGGACTTTCGGCTGCAGAGCTGCGCGCTGAAATAGATACGATCGTAAACAATGCTTACGAATGGGGCTTCAATGCGATATTCCTGCAGGTCCGTCCGAAGAGCGACGCTGTTTATTATTCCTCGATATTCCCGTCGTCAGACTGTATTGTTGAAAAACAGGGCGACAAACTTCCGCTGGACTGTCTTGAATATTTCATTACCGCAGCGCATTCACGAGGAATAGAGCTTCACGCCTGGGTCAATCCTTACAGAATAACTCAAAGCGGACAGGTAGGACATAACCTTTCCCAGCTTGCAGAATCGAACCCGGCAAGAATTCATCCGGAATGGGTAGTAAAACACAGCGACGGTGCAGCTTATTATAATCCCGGCATACCTGAGGTCCGTAAACTTATAATTGACGGCATACTTGAAATAGTAAACAACTATAACATTGACGGCATACATTTTGACGATTATTTTTATCCGTATAACGACTCTTCCAAATTTGCCGACAGCAAAGAATACGAAAAGTATAAAACGGAAGGACAATCCCTTGCCGACTGGCGCAGATCGAATAATGACGCTCTTGTTTCGCAGACGGCAGCAGCCATAAAAGCAGCCAAAAGTTCGGTTGCGTTCGGCATCAGTCCGAGTGGTGTATGGGCGCTTAAAACAAACAACAGCCTCGGAACGGATATAAAGAGCTCGTCAGAGTCATATTATCAGGTTTATGCAGATACAAGAAAATGGGTGCTCAACGAATGGATCGATTATATCTGTCCTCAGATTTACTGGGAAATCGGTCATTCTACTGCTCCGTTCAAGCCTATAACAGACTGGTGGAACGATCTTGTTTCTCAAACAAAGGTGAAACTTTACGTCGGTATTGCGGCATATAAAGGCGCTTCGGTAGCCGCATACAAATCACCGTCCGAAATACAGAATCAGCTCAAATATCTCAATACAAAAGACCATGTTTCAGGTGTTGTATTCTTCTCATATAAAGATGTTGCAAAAAATCTTGCCGGCGTTCGCGATACTGCAAAAACATATTTCAAAAGCGGCAGCGAAGGTGTTGAGGCGGCAACCGATAAGCTTGTTTTGTCGTATTCTTCACTGACTGTTGAAAGCACAACGTCCAAAACATTCATTATCGGCGTATCTGACCCGAATTATCCGCTTTACATTGCCGGGGAAGAAGTAACTACACGCTCGCCCAAGGGATATTTCACGCATATGGTATCTGTTCCCAAAACCGGTGAAAATCATTATAAAATAGAACACAAGGGTGAGACCGTAGATTATATCATCAAGAAAAGCGGTTCATATTCCGAACCGAAAACGATGTCTTCATTCGGTTTTGTTTCCGGCACGTGCGCCCCGAAATACGACAGAGCCGAAAAATCAGGCACAACGATCAATTTCTCCTGCACCGCAACCGCCGGAGCAAAGGTATATGTTGTAATAGGCGAGTATACCGTTGATCTTTCCACCACAGACAAAGATTCGACCGACGGTTCCTTCAGAAGAGCATGGTATGAAGGATCGTTCGTTTTGCCCGATATAGACGGAAACGCCGTTCTGGGAAATCCGGAATTCGTGATAGAGAAAAACGGTTATGATACCGTCCGCTACAAAGGATCGAACACAATTGAAGTGATTAACGACCCGGAAAGTTACGTTGTTGAGTTTATCGGAGATTTTCCCGCTCAGCTCAAGCCCGATCTGAAGGTCACCGGTGAGGATTTCCGCTATGCCACCATAGGCGCGCTTGATACGGTAGTATCAAAATACAACGGCAACGTTCTTTTGGGCAGCGGCTATTATACGGTAACGGACAATATAAAGAAAGCAGATAACCCTTCTATCCCCTACTCTGCAATCGGAAAAATATCCGTTACGCAAAGTCAGGACGGCAAATACACGAATGTCGTTATACCCACCGACGCGAAAACCATGAACACCGTATGGATGAGCGATACAAAAGCGGATATAACGCTTTTCAATCTATCAGCTTTGCCTGCTGATTTCTCGCTTCCCGAAAATCCTCTGTTCAAAGAGGCTTCGGTTTCACGAGTCAACTCCACAACCGCAAGAATATCGCTTACTTACAAAAAAGAGCTTTATATTTTCGGATATACGGCATATTTTGAAAACGGCGCTCTGATAATAGCATTCAAAAATCCGGTTTCGCTTTACGACAGCAATAATTATCCTCTTTACGGTATAAGGATCTCTCTTGACCCCGGTCACAGCCTGAACGGCGGCGCGCTCGGTCCGTGGGGACGGATCAAGTGGACGGAGGCGGACTGGAACTACGAACTTTCACGGCTTGTTGAAACGAGACTTATCAATCTCGGCGCAACGGTTTATCTGACACATCACAGAGAACTTGAAAAAGATCTTGATCCGCTCATTCTGGAATACAGGGCATGGAAACCCGATATAAATGTATCTATCCACTTCAATTATGTCGGCGAAACAGCCAATCCGCTCAATACAAGCGGCACTGTAACATACTATTCATACACAAGTTCAAAGCTGCTTGCAAAGGTTATGCTGGATGAGTTTACCGAAGCTACGGGACTGAAGAAAAACTCATATAAGATCGGCTATTATAAAGTTTCGATGTTCCCTGACTTTCCGTCAATTCTCTTCGAAACGGCATTTATGAGCAATATTTACGACTATGAATGGTTCACCGACGAGGCAAATATGGAAAAAGCGGCGGATGCGATCGTAATGGGCATCGTAGAATATTTCAGCGTGCAGAGCTGATAAAAAAACAGAATTTTGATGTAAAAGAAAAAGCTGTATTGAAAAATCAATACAGCTTTTTTTAAGTTTGTTTTATCTCGGCATTTTTGTTATTCTGTTGCGCTTATTGCTCTCTTCCCGTCTCATTTTTTTTCTGTTTTTGATGTAAAGGACTGTAGAGTAAAAAATAACTACGAAAACTACGGTAATAATTGCCGCCCATATGTATTTGTTTGAGAAAAATCCGTTTATCGCTGCGGAATACGATTCGATAACATCAAGAGAGATATCGCTTTGCGCAATAAGCTCTGTGGTGCCATATACACGTCCGTCATATGAATATGTCACGCTGCCCAGCACCGTACCTTTAGCTATGGGCGCGTCAACTTTATCCGGTATATTTTTATCTGCAACTATTTTACTGTCCGGAACAGATGACGGCAGTGATGCGCTTACGGTAGAGCTTGCAACAAGCGTTACTGTGTCGCGTTCTTTGCCGAACACAACGGGAATTTCAATGACCGGGGCATTTTTCTGAATGAGCGTTCTGTATGCATACTCGGTAAGCGAAAAATTGATCATACTGCTTAGATCGGCATAAAGATTTGAAACGCTTTCGTAGTTAAGAGCAAAACAAACTATTCTCATTGCCTTGTCTACCGCAACGGAAACAAGCGCATACCCTGTTGTGTTGTTGCCGGAAATCGCAAGTCCCGACGCCTTTTTTATGTAATACGAACTGTTTCTGTCGACAAGTGAATTATGTGTGTAAATACTCTTCTTGGAATTATTGACGGTTATATCTACATAGCGGTAGTTTGAAAGATCTTCAATATATTCAAGATTAAGCGCATGCATGCATATTTTAACAACATCGTGAGCAGTGGTAGTCTGCTTTGTTGCGGAAGAATACTGTCCCGTAACGTTTGTAAAAACCGTGCTTTCGGCGCCGAGCTCTCTTGCACGTTTGTTCATTTGAACGATAAATTCGGAAACGTCTCCCGCAAGAGTTACAGCGACCGCGATACATGCCTCCTGTGAATTTGCCACAAGAATACATTTCATCAGGTCGTAAAGAGATATTTTATTGCCGGAAACAAGATTTGCGGAGCTTTTATCGTGAGAAACCGCCATCATTTCTTTCGAAAGCGTGATTACGGTCGAAAGATCAAGTCCGCTTTCAACAAGCAGGATACATGTCATTATGCGCGGGAGAAACGCGCAGAAAAAGGGAGTATCGGCGTTTTTCGCAAACAGCTCCGTCCCCGTATCCGCATTTACGATAGCGGCAAACGGAGATGTAACATCAAAAACTGCATTTTCTTCTGCGGGTTCTGTTTCATCGCAAAAAGTTGATATCGGCAGAAATGCCGCAATAAGAGCGATAATAATGATAACTGAAACTGTTTTTTTCATAATATATCGAAATAATAAGCATATTTTACTTCAAAATATATTATAACATATACAATCCCGTTTTGTCAACCGAGAAAACGGGATTGTTTCAGTCATTTTTAAGTTTAATTTGTAAAACGTAAGTTCTATTTGACAGTGATCGAAGCTATTTCTTCAAGAGTATCCCTGCTGTAAACAGATATTCTGTTATAGCGGTAAAAATACAGCATATCGTCAACATAGCAAATCCTTGAATTTCCCGAATAATAACTGTAATTATCAGATGCAGGCACTGTTTTGCATGTCAGTTCTCCGTTCTCAACACTTATGCATACAACAGCTTCGCCGTTCATCGTGTGTATCGGGAAATAGCCGGTATTTTTTGCGTTTGAGTATACAAATGCCCTGTGGTTATACCATGCTTCCGTTGATGCAGATTCGCCGCCGATATAATTCTCAACATCTTTCTCTTTCGGATCGAAAGGATCTGATACATCAAAAAGCGAAACCTTTATTCCGTCGGTATATGTCTGAACATATTTTTCGCCGCTGTAATCTGTCCATACATTATCTTTTGTTTCTTTGCCTATACCGAGTAAAAGTCCGTCGCCTACCGGATGAAGGTATGTTGAAAATCCGGGGACTTTCAGCTCTCCCGTCACCTTTGGATCACTGCCGCTCATATCGATCACAAAAAGAGGATCGACCTGTCTGAAAGTAACGACATACGCCACATCTCCGCTGAAACGGACCGAATAGATCCTCTCATTCGGCGCAAGACCTGTAAGCTCGCCTGTTTTTACAAGTTTTTCATCGTAAACATAAACATTGTTTTCCGTGCTGTTGCCCCATGTTGTGGTCGCAATGCGGAATTTTCCGTTGTATTCATTGTAAGAAAAATCTGTCGCGGTATACCCCGGCACAACTGCAGACGCGACATAAGAGAGAGTATTGCCGATACTGTATTTTGCAACGCATGTGTTGTTGCCGTTGCCGCTGAAGATATAAAGGCTTTCCGCAGTCATATAAATATCGGATCCCGAACCGAGAACTGACAGCGTTTCGGTATCAGATGTATCAAGATAATCTATCACAGCGATCGTCATCATGTTAGGATATACATTTTCGAATATCGGACGGATAACATTTGTTGCCTCAACCGTACGGTAGCCGTTTTTTGTATCGTATACTTCAGGAAGGATATCGGCGGCCGCAGGTTCGTTTCTGTAATATCCCCAGTAGTATCCTCCGATGTCCTTATTTGCTATAAGATAGATCCGTCCGCTTGTTTCACGGGTCGCAACAAGGTATCCCTCTACATAGCACGAAGACTCTTCTTTTGGCTTTTCACGGTCTGAAATATCTATAACATAAACCGCCGAGTATGTTTTGTAGCTGTTGTAATAGCGGTCGTAATAATATTCATCGATAACATCGTTTTCGTTAATTTCGTCTACGGGTTTGCCGAAAGAAGTATCGGAAACGAAATCGGGTTTTTCGTAAAACGTAACGTTTGCTATAACGATAGCTCTGTCACCCTTTATATACATTTCCGAAACATTGCCCTCGCCCTGAGCAAAAAGCTTGTAATAAGAAAGCACTTCGGTCTCTTTACCCATTGCGGATACTATTATCAGTTCATTGTCGCGTATAATATAAATATAATCGCCGTCTGTTTTAAGGTAATCGCCTTCGTCAACATTTTCATCAACGAGATTTGTTGCTGAAACATCTCTGCTTTCGGAAGTTTTCATGCCATTGCCCGCCGCGTTCGTCGCAGTTGCCGTAGGCATTTCCGCTGTATCCATACCCGCCTCGTTCGCCACTTCAGCCACTTCAGTTTCATATAAATAGAACAGCTGATTGTCATTTATATACTCCAGAAGCTCTTTTTCGCTTTCAAATGTATCAAGACTGCTTTTATCGACGGTAAAAGAGGCATGGGTTTTCTCTGTATTCTCGTTATCTCCATCTTCTTTTTCATTTTCTTCAGATCCAGTGTTTACATTTTCGCTCTCATTTTCGCTCTGCACTGCAGCGGGGTCGTTTTTTATATGCGGCTTTGCGATGTCCGCAGAACATCCGACGGACAATATGCCGAACAGTATTGCCGCGATTATGATCACGCATATGGATTTTGATTTATTTATCATTATTTCTTCCTCCGTAAAGCACAAATGATTTTTCCGTTTGCAATATTAGACGGAATTCTTCTTAAATTGTTCCGAAAAAAAGCGGTCAGGATGCGTTTTTTTTGTCCGAAAGAGAAAATTTACCGTAATTTTATCAATATGCGGTTGAAATTTTTGTGCGAATGTGCTATAATTATACTGATAGAATGTTGCATTTCAACAGGAGATAATATGCAGTTAAAAAGCCTTGAGCTTACGGGATTCAAATCGTTTCCCGATAAAACGCTTATAAACTTCAGTTCCGGCATAACCGCAATAGTCGGTCCGAACGGAAGCGGAAAAAGCAACATAGCCGATGCGATACGCTGGGTTATGGGCGAAACGTCTTCACGCTCGCTTCGCGGCGTAAAAATGGAAGATGTTATTTTTGACGGCACGCAGTCGCGCCGTCCGCTCGGCTTTGCCGAAGTTTCGCTGACGCTTGACAACAGCGACGGCACTCTGCCCGAAGCATACTCTGAGATAGTTATTTCAAGAAGATATTACCGTTCGGGCGAAAGCGAATATTTCATAAACAAGCAAAACGTCCGTCTGAAAGATATACACGATCTTTTTCGTGACACCGGCCTTGGCAGAACTGGTTATTCGATAATAGGTCAGGGGTCCGTTACGGAAATAATTTCCGCAAAAAGCACCGACAGAAGAAGCGTTTTTGAAGAAGCTGCCGGTATCGCAAAATACAGATTCAAAAAAGAGGAAAGCGAACGGAAACTCAACTCTACTCAGGAAAATATAGTTCGTCTTTCCGATATAATCGCCGAGCTTGCAGACAGGCTCGGTCCGCTTGAGCAGCAGGCAAAAAAGGCGAGACGGTATATCGAGCTTTTTGACGAAAAGAAAAAGCTCGAAATCGCGCTGTGGCTTTCCGATCTTGAGCGTTTTTCGCAGGAGTTTGCCGAAATTGAAAAAACAGAGGCGGCATTGATCGAATCTACAGAGAAAAACGATGCTGAAATACTCAGATGCGAGCATAAAATGGAGCAGCTTGCCGACGACATTGCAATGCTTACGGCGAAAATCGAGCAAATGAGAACCGAAAGCAAACAGTTTGACGAGCTGTTGCAGCAAAAAAACTCTGAGATCCTTCTTATCAACAATGATATAGAGCATGCGCAGAAAGATATTGAAAGAATAAATTCCGAAATACAGTCTGGCAGTCGTTCAGACGCCGAAATATTGAAGGAAATAGAGGCGAATGCGCAAAAAACAGCGGATCTGAAAAAAGAAATCGCTGAAATCGAAGCTGAAACGAAAAAAATCAATAAGGAAAGAGACGAAAAGCTCGGAGACGACAAGAATTATGCCGAAACATCCTCACGTCTTACGAAAGAATATGATTCTCTTGCATCCGAGATAACCTCTCTTCGGATAAACGAAGGACGAATTTCAGAAAAAAACATTGCTCTCAACGAATCTGTCGAAAATCTGAAAAAAGAACTTGCCGACGCAAAAGAAAGACTTGAATCTCTCAACAAAGGCAAGGATTCCGGCAGAAAAAGGCTTGAAGAACTTGAACAGAAGCTTGCGGACAACAAAAATATATTCAACGGATATTCAATGAAAGTTTCTTCTGCCAGAAAGAAACTTGAAACGGCAAACAGTGAATACAATACGCTCAATTTCAGCATTTCCGAAAAGAAAAGCCGCAAATCGATGTTTGAAGATATGGAAAAACATTACGAAGGCTTTGCGGGAAGCGTAAAAAGCGTTATGAACGAAGCTGCGAGAGGAATCCTTTCAGGCGTTCACGGAACTGTCGCTTCGGCAATAAAAGTTGATCCTGAATATGCCACCGCAACAGAGATCGCTCTCGGAGCCTCAATTCAGAATATAATAACTGAAGATGAGCGCGCGGCAAAAGACTGCATTTATTTTCTTAAATCAAAAAATCTCGGCAG
Organism: Oscillospiraceae bacterium; assembly: GCA_902783255.1. Taxonomy (GTDB): domain Bacteria; phylum Bacillota; class Clostridia; order Oscillospirales; family UBA644; genus HGM12619. The sequence goes on from CACZQB010000016.1 coordinate 34,046, forward strand.
AGCAACTTTTCTTCCCATTTCCACGATCAAGGGCAGAAAACTCGATGCCGCATCGCTTAACGGTGCGCGCGGATACAGAGGCATCGCTTCAGATCTTATAACATATGATGAAAAATACAGGGGCATCATAGAACAGCTTCTGGGCAGGACCGTTATAGTAGAAAATATCGACGATGCCACGGCTATAGCAAAAGCTAACAGGTATGCTTTCAAAGCGGTTACGCTTGACGGACAAGTCGTTAACCCCGGCGGTTCTCTTACCGGCGGCTCTGTCGGCAAAAACACAGGCATTTTAAGCAGAACAAACGAGATAAAAAAACTCGCAAATGAAATAGAAGAATTAACACTTCAGCTTCACGAAAAAGAAAAACGTCTGAAATCAGTTACGGAAGAGCTTGCCGCAGCTCAGTCTTCGCTTGACGGACTGATTGCCGAAAATCAGGCGCTGAACGATGAGCATATCAGGATAAAGGCAGAAACGGAACACAGTGAGCAGTACATTTTCAATATTTCCGAACAGATAAAAGCATTCGAAGACGGAATAAAGGCAAATACAGACGAAAAAGAAAGCAATATTACCGAGCTTGAATCGGTGAAAAGCGCTCTTGAAACCAAGCTTGCCGTTATATCAGAAAAGCAGCAGGAAATAACCGAGCTGGACGAAAAACACGAAGCGCTCGCAAAAATCCAGGAAGAGATCTCTGATCGTCTTCATGAAAAAGATTTGCAGAAACTCGAAAAGATCAAAGATACGGAAAATATTGCCGATATCACAAAACACCTTGAAGAACGCCGCAAAGAAGGCGTTGAGCTGAATGCAAAACTGAAAGGCGATATCGAACAGATACTTGCGTCCATAGAAGAATATAAAAAGAACGCTCTCAAAAAAACCGAGGAACTCGCAAAAATACGGTTTGATGCAGAAGAGAAGGTCGCTGCGATAACTGACGAAAACAACAAAAGGACAGCGATCGAAGCAGATAAAAACGCAATTTTTGAAGAAGAAAAGAAATACTTTGCAAATAAGGACCGCCTCGGAAGAGAGTCTGAAAGAATAACGATCAAAAAGACATCGCTTAAAACGGAAATCGACTCTGTGTCGTCAAAGATCTGGGACGAATACGAAATGTCGATGTCAGAAGCGGAAGATTTTGCAAAAAACAATATTCCCGAAGATACGGAAGCATCGAGAAAACGGGTATCGGAGCTTAAAAGCCAGATAAAAGCTCTGGGAAGCGTAAATGTTGACGCTATCGAAGAGTTCGCGCAGGTAAAAGAACGTCACGATACCCTCGAACAGCAGACGAACGATCTTATTTCGTCAAAAGAATCTCTTGAAAAAATAATAGAACAGCTTGTAAAAGAAATGACAGGTATTTTTGAAACACAGTTCAAAAAGATAAACGAGGCATTTTTACAGGTTTTCAGGGAGCTTTTCGGCGGAGGCACCGCAAAGCTCACGCTTACTGATCCGTCCGATCCGCTCGAAGCAGGCGTTGAAATTTACGTTGCTCCTCCCGGAAAAGTAATAAAACATCTCTCATCGCTTTCCGGCGGAGAGCAGTCGCTTACGGCGATAGCGCTTTATTTCGCTCTGATGAAAGTGCGCCCGTCACCTTTCTGCCTTCTTGACGAGATAGAATCGGCGCTCGACGATGTAAACGTTACAAGATACGCTCAGTATCTTCGCAGCTTCGCCGATACAACACAATTTCTTCTTATTACTCACAGAAGAGGTTCGATGGAAGCGGCAGACAGACTTTACGGCGTTACGATGCGTGAAAAAGGCATTTCCAAAATTCTTACCATAGATATATCTGAAGCCGCGCAAAATGAAGAATAACGGCAAAAAGGAGAGGAACATGGGTTTTTTTGAAAAAATAAAAGCCGGTCTTTCTAAAACGAAAGAAAATATACAAAACAGTCTGAACAGCATATTTGCATCTTTCAGAAAAGTCGACGAGGAATTTCTCGATGAACTTCTTGAGCTTCTTCTGCTTTCGGACGTTGGATATGAAACGGCGGAAGGAATAATTGACGAACTCAGAAAAAGAGCCAAACTCGAAAAAATAGAAGACGCAAACACGCTAAAAACGGTCCTTCGCGATATAATTGCAGAAAAAATGACCGGTGAAAACGAGCTTAAAATCGATACTCAGCCTTCCGTAATTGTTGTTGTGGGCGTAAACGGAGTAGGAAAAACCACAACGATCGGCAAGCTTGCAAATTTGCTGAAAAATCAGGGCAAAAAAGTTATCATTGCGGCAGCGGATACATTCAGAGCCGCTGCGATAGAGCAAATAGAGATATGGGCTGAAAGAGCAGATATAGATATAGTTAAGCATAAAGACGGATCCGACCCCGCATCGGTCGTTTACGATGCGATCCAGGCGGCAAAGGCTCGCGGCGCAGACGTTGTTATATGCGACACAGCAGGCAGACTTCACAACAAAAAAGGGCTTATGGACGAGCTTTCAAAAATAACAAGAGTTGTTTCAAAAGAGCTTCCGGATGCAGACAAAGAGATACTGCTTGTTCTTGACGCTACCACGGGACAGAATGCGGTAATTCAGGCAAAGGACTTCAAGGAAGCAACTGCAGTCACGGGCGTTGTTCTCACAAAGCTTGACGGCACAGCAAAAGGCGGCGTTACGATCGCGGTAAGAGATGTTACTCAGCTTCCTATCAAATTGGTAGGCGTAGGAGAAAAAATAGACGATTTGCAGCCGTTCGTACCTGTTCAGTTTGCGAATGCGCTGCTTGATATGGAGGAAAACTGATCTTGGCAAAAAACACGTATGACGACAACAGTATAAAATCCCTGAAAGGCGCAGACAGAGTCCGTCTTCGTCCGTCTGTAATATTCGGTTCTGACGGTCTTGAAGGTTGCGAGCACGCTTTTTTTGAAATTCTTTCAAATTCAATAGACGAATTCAAAGAAGGATACGGAAAAAAAATAATCGTTACCGTATTCAACGACGGAAGCATTGAGGTAAAGGATTTCGGACGAGGCGTTCCCGTTGACTGGAACGAAAAGGAAAAGGCGTATAACTGGGAGCTTCTTTTCTGTGAAATGTATGCCGGGGGCAAATATGACAATGAGACGTCGGGCAGCTATGAATACTCGCTCGGTCTGAACGGTCTCGGTCTTTGCGCAACTCAGTATGCCTCGGAATATATGGAAGCCGAAATTTACAACGGCGAATATTCGTATAATCTTCAGTTCAAAAAAGGAAAACCGGTAAAAAAGAACAAAGAGGAACAGCTTGGCAAGCAGGAAAGCACTCACGCTTCGGGATCAAGAATAAAATGGCGTCCCGACAGAGACGTTTTTACCGATATAAACATACCGCGCGAATATTTTTCGGAAACGATAAAAAAGCAAGCCGTCTGCAATGCGGGTCTGACGATCATTCTGAAATATCAGACCGAAAAAGGTCAGTTTGAAGAAGAAACTTATCTTTACGAAAACGGTATCGAGGGTTATCTTGAAGAATGCGTCGGAGTTGAAGCGATGACATCGATCCAAAATTTTGCCGCAGACAGAAAAGGCAGAGATCGCGAAGACAAACCCGAATACAAGGTCCGACTGAATGTTGTTTTCTGTTTTACAAACACAAAACAGATGCTTGAATATTATCACAATTCCAGCTTTCTTGAATACGGCGGTTCGCCGGATAAAGCGGTAAAAAGCGCATTTGTTCATGCCATAGATGCGTACCTGAAACAAAACAACAAATATCTGAAAAACGAATCGAAAATAACTTTTGCCGATATTGCTGACTGTTTAGCGCTTATTTCCAATTCACAGTCTACCGTTACATCTTATGAAAACCAGACAAAAAAGGCAATAAACAATAAGTTTATTCAGGAATGCATGACTGATTTTCTCAAGCATTCTCTCGAAGTCTACTTTATTGAAAACAAGCAGGAAGCAGATAAAATAGCGGATCAGGTGCTGATAAACAAGCGCAGCAGAGAAAATGCCGAAAAGAACAGACTAAACATAAAAAAGAAGCTCACAAGCGAGATGGACATCGCGAACAGAGTTGAAAAATTTGTTGACTGCCGTTCGAAAAATCCTGCTGAAAGAGAGCTGTATATCGTTGAGGGCGATTCTGCTCTTGGCTCGGTAAAACTTGCAAGAATGGCAGAATTTCAGGCAATTATGCCGGTGCGCGGCAAAATACTGAACTGTCTTAAAGCTGATTATGCAAAAATACTTAAAAGCGATATTATAACCGATCTTATAAAAGTCCTCGGCTGCGGAATAGAAATATCCGCTCACGGCAAACCTCTCTCGGAGTTCAATCCGGATGGGCTGCGCTTTCATAAAATAATAATCTGCACTGATGCAGATGAAGACGGATATCAGATACGCACGCTTATTCTTGCCATGCTATACAGACTTACGCCGTCGCTCATTGCTGACGGCAAGGTATATATTGCCGAGTCACCGCTTTATGAAATCACGGCAAAAGACAAAACGATGTTTGCATATACAGACAGAGAAAAGAACGATATAGTTGCAACTTTAACCGGTAAATACTCCGTCCAGAGATCGAAAGGTCTCGGCGAAAACGATCCGGAAATGATGAAGCTCACAACTATGGATCCTGCGACAAGAAAACTTATAAAAGTTATGCCCGAAGAAGAGGAGCCTACTTATATAATGTTTAACACGCTGCTTGGCAACGATCTTGAAGCGAGAAAGGTGTTTATTGAGGAAAACGGTCCGAAGTATCTTGAACTTGCGGATATCTCATAACGGAACATATGAAAAAATACATTCTTTTCGACCTTGACGGAACGCTTACAGACCCACAGGAAGGTATAGTAAATTCAGTTAAGTATTCTCTCGAAAAGCTCGGAATTACCGAATATGACGAAAACTCTCTTCCGTCGTTTATAGGCGCGCCTCTTTCTCAGGCATATACGGAATATTTCGGTTTTACGGAAGAAAAAGCGAAAGAGGCGATACGTCTTTTCAGAGAATACTATACACCGAAAGGGATCTTTGAAAATCACGTTTATCCGGGCGTTAAAAACATGCTTTCGAAGCTTTACAGCAAAGAGTATACTCTTGCGGTAGCCACTTTGAAGCCTACGCCCACATCTGTACGTGTGCTTGAACATTTCGGGCTGAATAAATATTTCACATTCATCTGCGGCAGCGATCTGCAAAGGACCGATGAAGTGAAAGCAGACATAATAAAAAACGCAGCTGCTCTTCTGAATATTAAAGACAATTCTCTTGCCGTGATGGTAGGAGACAGAAAACACGATATTCTCGGTGCTGCGGCAAACGGACTTGACTGTATAGGCGTTTTATACGGTCACGGAAGCAGAGAGGAGCTTGAAAAAGCCGGAGCGCATATGTTTGCGCGCAATGCGGAAGATGTATATGATATTATCGAAAGTATATAACCGAATACTGTTATTTTAGGAGAAATCATGCAGAATCAGACAGAACAGCCCATAACCAGAACACTTGAAGAAAACTATATGCCGTATACGATGAGCGTGATCGTTTCGCGCGCAATACCGGAAATAGACGGATTTAAGCCGTCCCACAGAAAACTGCTTTATACAATGTATAAAATGGGACTGCTGAACGGTGCCAAGACAAAAAGCGCAAACATCGTTGGGCAGACAATGAGACTGAATCCTCATGGAGATATGGCTATATACGAAACGATGGTCCGTCTTACAAGAGGTCATGACGCGCTTATTCTGCCGCTCGTTGACTCAAAGGGGAACTTTGGCAAACATTATTCAAGGGATATGGCATTTGCCGCGCCGAGATATACCGAGGCAAAGCTTGATCCTGTTTGCGCAGAGATCTTTGCGGATATAGACAAAGATGTAGTTGATTTTGTAGACAACTATGACGGAACGATGAAAGAGCCTACTCTTTTGCCGACAACATTTCCGAATATTCTTGTAAATCCCAACCAGGGCATCGCGGTAGGCATGGCAAGCACAATATGTTCATTCAATCTCAATGAAATATGCCAGACTACCATTGAACTGATAAAAAATCCAGATCATAATATAATGCTCACCCTGACCGCTCCCGATTTTACGACCGGAGGATATCTGATTTATGACCGTGAACAACTCAGGCAGATATATGAAACAGGGATAGGTTCATTCAAGGTAAGGGCAAAGTATACATACGATAAAAAAGCGAACTGCATAGAAATAACGGAAATTCCGTTTTCCACAACTGTAGAAGCGATAATAGACAAGATCGTTGAACTTGTAAAAACCGGTAAAGTAAAAGAAGCGTCGTATATACGCGATGAAACAGATATAAACGGTATGAAAATCGCGATAGACTTAAAACGCGGCGCCGATCCGGACAAACTGATGCAGCGTCTTTTCAAAATGACGACTCTTGAAGACTCGTTTGCTGCGAATTTCAATATACTCATCGGTGGAAGACCGAAAACGATGGGTATAAGGGAGATCCTCAGCGAATGGATCGCATTCAGGACCGAATGTATAAAACGCGGACTGTATTACGACATTCAGAAAACAAATGACAGACTGCATCTTCTTCTCGGATTGCAGAAAATTCTTCTTGATATCGACAAGGCAATAAAAATAGTCCGTGAAACCGAAGAAGAAGACCAGGTCGTTCCCAACCTTATGATCGGGTTCGGCATAGATGAGATTCAGGCGGAATTTGTTGCGGAAATAAAACTGAGAAATCTGAACAGAGAGTATATTTTAAACAAAACCGCTGAAATCGAAAAGCTGAAAAAATCCGCAGAGGAAATGCAGGATACGCTTAATTCTTCTCAGAAGCTGAAAAAAGTGATAATCAATCAGCTTACTCAGATAATGAAAAAATACGGTAAACCGAGAAAAACCGCGCTTCTTTACGAAGATGAGATAGAAGAACCGGAAGAAGAGGAAACTGCGGAAGATTATCCCGTAACCGTATTTATGACTGCGGCTGGTTATTTCAAAAAAATAACCGCGCAATCGCTCAGAATGTCTGGCGACCATAAGCTTAAAGAAGGAGACGAGATAAGATATACGTTTGAAGCAACAAACCTTTCGGACCTTCTGATCTTTACCGATAAGTATCAGGTATATAAAGCACGCGTCTGCGACTTTGAAGATTCAAGAACGTCGGTGCTCGGCGATTTTCTTCCTCAGAAACTCGGTATGGAAAACGGTGAAACTCCGGTATTTATCACTGCCACAACCGACTATAAAGGTTATATCCTCGCGTTTTTTGAAAACGGAAAATGCGCAAAGATCGAAATCGCATCGTACGAAACAAAAACAAACCGTAAAAAACTTATCAACGCATATTCCGACGCATCCCCGCTCGTTGCAATGTTTGCAATAAAAGACGAGCAACTGTTTGTTTTAACATCGTCAAACGGACGGTGCCTTATCGTTGACAGCGGCGCTATCGGAGCCAAATCGACAAAAAGCACTGCAGGCGTAAACGTTATGACGCTTAAGTCAAAGAATATTCTTTCGGATGTTGTTTTATACAAAGAAGGAATGTTTGACAAACCGAACAAATACAGAACGAAAAACATTCCTGCGGCAGGTGCCTTTCTGAAAGAAGACGAAGCTCCCTCTCAAACAAAGCTTATATAAATAAAAAGCCGCCTTTCGGCGGCTTTTGGAATATGCCGTGTATTATGCCATTGAAGGAGATGCGCTGAAAAAATCCATCATTGCTTTTGTTATAAGCTTCTGACCTTCTTTGTTGGGATGAATGCCGTCTGCGCAAAGCAGACTGCCGTAATTGTGTTTATCGAGGAAATATGACCGAACGTCTATAAAAAGAGAGTTTGTTTTGAATGCGATTTTTGAAATGGCATTCGAGTAAAGCTCCTGAAAACGGTAGATCATATTTACATCACCGAGCCATTTGAGAATATTATCCGCAGAAAGTCCGTCTTTTGTTATCCACGCAAGATATCTTGACGGTTCTATCGGCGGGAGAGACATAATTATCGGCGTTATGCCGGCTTTTTTCACATCCGCAATAAGATCGGAATAAAGCTTCTCAAATAATTTCAGCGGCGTTACCGGATCGTGCATTTCGTCGGGAAAATCAGAGATCTCCTTCCAGGCGTAATTGCAGTCGTTACCGCCGTATTCTATCAGGACCGGTCCCGTTCCGTCTACCCTGCCCTTTTCGATCGCCGAAGAGACGAGCTTTGCACCCTTTACAACAGTGCATCCGAAAACAGACCTGTTGTTAACATTTATATTTATATTTTTTGCGATCTCATCGCCAGGAGCATTTGCGGAAAGAATATACTTTTTTGACTCCTCATCCAGCAAAACGCCTTTCATGATCGAGTCCCCGAAAATATTAAGAACATGACTTGTTTTCATAATTTCGCCTCCTGTCATATCTAGTTTCTAAAACTATTATATCAGGTAATTTTAAATATGTCAAGGGTTTGAAACAACAAGTTTATGAAATATTTTCAAACTATCTTCCATTTTCGATAAAAATGTGCTATAATATAAAAGCATAAAAGATAATCAGAAAAAAACGAATCGGAGCTGAAAAAAAATGGACGAAAAAGAGGCTAAAACCATTGAGCTTAACCGTCAGATATCCGAATGGTGCAGTCAGATGTTAGAATATCGTATTCCAAGATGGAACGAGCTGCCTGAAATCGAGCTTTATATGGATCAGGTTATAGCATTGATGGAAAAATATCTCGGCGTTTTTTACGATGACGAAAATAAAACTATCACTCCGTCAATGATCAACAATTATGTAAAGCTCGGTCTTATTCCCGCTCCCGTAAAAAAGAAATATTCTAAAATTCATCTTGCTTATATTCTTATTATATGTATTCTGAAACAGGTCATACCTATAAATGCAATAACAAGAATGATAGACCATCAGATGAGCAAGCACTCTATCGAAGAGGCATACGACCGTTTTTGCGAAGAACAGGAAAAAGCTTTTCTCAGTTCCGTAAAAAAGGCTATGGAGATAAACGACCCTGCAAATGAAATCATGCTTGAAGACTATATTTTGCTTTCAACCATAGCCGCCAATTCCGAAAAAGCTGTTTCAGGCAAACTCACGGCAATAATAGACAGAATAAACAACCCCGAAAAAGAAGAGAAAGAAAAATCGAAGGAAAAAGATAGCAAACAATAATTTCTCAAAACAATAATGCCCCTGCGGATCTACTCCGTTGGGGCATTCTGTATTTTTCGGGAAATCTCCGATAATTATTTTTTTGACCGGTTCAGTCCTTTTGTCCGTCGATTATCTGAAGGATATTTACCTTGCCGTAGCATGCTTCCCAGTCGGCGATGAAATCGTCTATAGCATACTGTGTAAGCGGGTGATATGTGAGGGTATGGAAAAGATCCGTGCTGATAGTCACTGCCTGAGCGCCGACCATGGCAATTTTATGTATCTGCTCAACTGTTTTGAAGCTTGCGGCAAGAACTTTTGTTTTGATGTCGTGCATTTTGAACATATCAACGATTTCGCCGACTACGTGAACGCCGTCAGAAACGATATTGTCGAGCCTGTTTACATACGGAGCTACGAAATCAGCTCCGGCGATCGCAGAAAGCATAGCCTGCTGCTGTGTGAAAATTGCGGTTTCGGTTACTTTTATACCCATTTTTTTGAGAGCCATCGTTGCTTTGAGACCTTCGGGGTTTACGGGTATTTTTATATAGAAGTCACCTCCGACTATGCCCTGAAGCGCAACTGCTTCTTTAATAATGCCTTCCGCATCGTGGGAAGTGGCCTGAATATGGAGCATTCTGTCGGGACCGATAATCTCGCGGATACTTTTGATAAGAGAGATAAAATCTGTTTTCTCTCTTGAAATTATCGTCGGATTTGTTGTTACTCCGGCGACCGGGTAAAACTCAACGCATTCTCTTATCTGTTCGAGATTTGCGCTGTCAATAATGTACATCATGGGGAATTACACCTTTTCAATTATAAAATATTTCAATCTTCGTAACGAAGAGATTTCAGAAGCGATATTTCTTTCGCATAACCGTCAAGCTCATTTGGGGTTTCAAGGAAAAACGGCAGATCGCGAAGTTTTTTATGATTAATAATATTTTTTACAGTATCTGTGCCGAGAGTTCCGTCACCGATTTTCTGATGTCTGTCTTTATGTGCGCCGAGAGGATTCATACTGTCGTTAAGATGGACAGCATAAAGCTTTGCAAGCCCTATAACACGGTCAAATTCTTCGAGCACACCGTCGAGATCGTTTACTATATCGTATCCGCCGTCGTTTATATGGCATGTATCAAGGCAAACGCCGAGCTTGTGAGAAAGATCGGTTTTTTCAATTATTCTTGCAAGCTCTTCAAATGTGCCGCCGATCTCGGAACCTTTGCCTGCCATAGTTTCAAGCAAAACCGGTGTTTTGATATCTTCTGAAAGAACGCTGTTGAGCACGTCCGCTATTTCGTCAATACCTGTTTCCGTTCCCTGCCCCGTATGACTGCCCGGATGGAAATTATACATCGCGCCCGGAATATATGAAAGACGGGCAAGGTCTTCAGCCATCATTTCTTTTGCAAGATCGCGAAGCCCGGGATTTGCCGAACACGCATTCATTGTATACGGCGCATGACAGAGAATTTTATATATCCCGTTTTCTTCCGCAAATGCGTTGAAACGGTCTATATCGTCCCTGTCAAGTGCTCTGGCTTTACTGCCTCTCGGATTTCTGGAAAAATACTGAAATGTATTTCCGCCTATTGCAACGGTCGTTTGTGCCATCGAAAGAAAGCCGTCCGAAGCGGAAAGATGACAGCCTATTGTGAACATTTTTACTCCTATCGGTTATTTCAATACGGAAAGCGCCGCATTAATGCATTCCGTTATGTTTTCAAGAGACATCGACGGTCTGTCCGGCATTTTGACCGTCTGCGAGGGAATATACGGAACATGCGCAAATCCCGCTTTTATATCAAGTTTATGATCTGAAATATAATTCAGAATACCGTAAAATACGTGGTTGCAAACAAATCTGCCGGCATTTTGAGATATTTTAACGGGAAAACCCTTTTTATTGATTGCTTCCGCCATTTCGGCAAGCGGCAGGGTAGAATAAAGTCTGTCAGGTCCGTTTATACGATTTACCGTATGAAGAATCACGCCTGCATTATCCGGTGTATCCGAATCGGCGATGTTTACCGCAACATTTTCGAAATTAACGCATGTCCGTCCGCCTGCCTGACCGACAGACAAAATTATGTCGGGTGCGAAATCGTTTACAGCATTTATTGCAACATCGACTGATTTATAATATTCGACCGGAAGAAGCAACGGAAAAATATCGGCAGACGGCTGTGTATCGGCAATCAACTTTACAGTCATCCATGAAGGATTTATTTCTTCGCCTCCGAACGGTTCGAAACCTGTGAGAAGTATTTTCATAAAAACCTCGGTTTTCTTCTTTTACAGAGTCTGTTTTGCCGTCTGTTCAACGCGGAGTTTGACGGCATATGCAAGAGTGCCGACTGGCATGGATATCATTCTGCTTTTTACAGTCAGCTTTTCTCCGTTTTTAGAATAAAAAGTTACCGATTTGTCTTTAACTTCTGTTTTATCCGGATCGATATCACATACGGCGATCTCGCCTTTTCTCATGACCCAGAGTTTTTCGTTTGTAAGCACTACGCTCGGTCCTGAAAAGATATTGCGAAAGCAGTGTATTGCGGACATCAGGGACATTTCAAAAATTTCCCAGGAGATAATGAACACAACAATATTTATTATTTTTTCTGTCAGCGTGCCCACCGGCAGATTAACGCTGTTCAGCAAAAGAATAAAAGCAGGAACGGATATAACCGCAAATAACGCCGCCCATATCGCATTTCTGATTTTAGGACGGTAAACGTTCAGAGTTTCGTTGTTCATACACGGTTATCCTTTCTGTAAGAATTTCACAAAATACTTTGATCGGGCACGAAACATCGTGAGAAAAAACAGTATAATCACCGTTTTTGCCCTTGATCTCGACCATTCCGAGAATGTTATCATGCAGAAAAACGCCTTCTATATCCGAAAAATACAGTTCCCATTTGCCGTAAAGCAGTATTTTTTCGTATGTGACAACATATACCGGCGCTTTGATTATCATAAAAACCGATATCGCAAAAACAGCAACGCACGCTGCAGTCCTTACAATCGCTTCGGTAAGATTTATATATGTTCCCGAAAAAATCGAAATAAGTGAAAGCACAATAAGTGCGACCGAAAAAACGGTAAGCGTAACAAGCGGAACGGTTTTGAGAAGAGACTGTCTGAAAACGAAATTGCCGTTTTTATCCGGATGAGGTTTCATCTTAAAACAAAGCCGACTTTTTTATATACTTTGGAAAGTGTTTTATTCGCAATATAACGCGCTCTGTCCGCTCCCTGCCTGTAAATCGTTTCAAGCTGAGCTTTATCTGCAGTGTAAACTTTATATTTATCCTGAATTCCGGCGAGCATATCAGCAACTGCCTCACCTACCGCCAGTTTAAAATCACCGTAGCCTTTTCCGTCAAATTCTTTTTCTATATCTTCAAATGATTTACCCGTAACAGCCGAGTAAATAGTCATCAGATTATTGATCCCGTCTTTTCCGGGAGCAAAACGGACGCATGCTTCGCTGTCTGTAACCGCTTTTCTGAATTTACGGATAACAGTATCACGATTATCAAGCAAATTGACTGTTCCGTTTTCGTCGTCATCGCTTTTCGACATCTTTGCTGACGGATTTGTAAGAGATTTTACTCTTGCGCCTACCTTGGGAGTATATGCCTCTGGCAGAGTAAAAACATCTCCGTATATTCCGTTAAATCTGTTTGCGATATCGCGGCATATTTCTACATGCTGAGTCTGATCTTCTCCGACAGGAACGAGATTGGCCTGGTAAAGAAGGATATCCGCCGCCATCAGAACAGGATACGTAAAAAGACCCGCGTTTATATTCTCGGCGTTTTTTGCGGATTTATCCTTGAACTGCGTCATTCTTGAAAGCTCGCCGAACATAGTGTAGCAGTCAAGTATCCAAGCAAGCTCCGCATGCTGTGAAACATGGCTCTGAAAGAAAATGGTATTTTTTTCAGGGTCAAGTCCGCATGAAAGGTAGAGGGCGAAAAGTTCAAGAGAGTTTCTTCTCAAAACGGAAGGGTCGATACGTATCGTCAGAGAATGAAGATCGGCTATGCAATAAAGGCAATTATAGTCATCCTGCATTTTTATCCAGTTTTTTACTGCGCCGAGATATCCGCCTATATTAAGATTTCCTGTCGGTTTTATGCCGCTGAGTATTGTTTTTTTAGTGTTTTCCATTCAGATATTCTCCTATTATTTTTATTCCCCGCTCTATATTTTCGCATGTAGGCATTGAGTAATTAAGGCGTACATACTCTGTTTTTGCGTTTTCGTCTGTCTGAAAAGCCGTGCCGGGAACGACCGCGACCTTTTTTTCGATGAGCTTTTTGCTCAGCTCGCCAGCATCTTCTCCGAAAAATCTGCAGTATATGAAAATGCCGCCTTCTGGTGAAGAACGCCAGAACCTGTTCGATGGAATATATTTGTCCAGTGCTGATGTTATGCAGTCGCACTTTGTTTTATAAAGTGCTTTTATAGAGCTGATATGCTCGTCAATATCGTATTTTTCAAGAAAAGCCGAAATAAGCATCTGCCAGAAGATATTTGTATGAACGTCTGTTACCTGTTTTGCCACAACAAGTTTTTTTGCTATCTCTTCGGGCGCAGAAACAAAACCTATACGTATGCCCGGAGAAAGAACTTTTGAAAACGATCCGCAGTATACGACAACTCCCTTGTCATCAAGCGCTTTTATGGGCAGAATATCCTCACCCGAAAATCTCAGTTCACCGTAAGGGTTGTCTTCAAGAACAGTAACACCGTATTTAACGGCGAGATCATAAACTTTTTTGCGTTTTTCCGCAGACATCGTAACGCCCATGGGATTCTGGAATGTGGGAATAAGATATATCAGTTTTGCGCGTTTTTCTTCTTTAAGAGCCTTTTCAAGTTCTGAGATATTTATTCCGTCCTCTTCCATCGGTATGCCGCGCAGCTTTGTGCCATATGTGCGAAAACAGTTCAGTGCACCTATGAAGGAAGGCTCTTCGCATATTACCGTGTCGCCCGGATTGCATAGAATTTTTGTTGTAAGGTCGATACCCTGCTGACCGCCCGTAACGACAAGTACGGTATTTCCTTCTCTTTTTATGCCGAATTTCTTCTCCATTCTCTCGGCAAGCTGTTCGCGCAAAGGCGAATATCCCTCCGTAACGCCGTATTGCAATGCCGCCGAAGGATTATTCGTCAGAAGCTCCGTTGCGATAACTGACATTTTATCCGCCGGGAATGTTGAAGGATCGGGATTTCCTCCTGCAAGCGAAATGATCGTGGGGTCACCGAGAACTTTGAATATTTCTCTTATTGCAGACGGTTTCACGCCTGATATATTATCTGAAAAAATCATTTTATTCAAATCCTTATAACTTTTATAATTCTATATAATATCACAAAAGGTATTTTTTGTCAAGATATACAGCCTCTTGCAAAACAGGAGAATTTGTGGTATAATAAGGTGTATGCATTCTGTATCATTTTGCGGAAACATGCGAAAAGAATTATTAGCATCGATAAAAGGAATGATTTTTTGGAAAGAAACAGTAACTTTAAAACAGACTTTTTGAAGTCTGCATATACAATAGGCGAACTGTGCGTTCACCCCGAGCATGCTTATAAAAAAAGCAATTCGGAATATATTTTTGCGGGCATTTTGTTTCCGTGCCTCACATATTTTCTGTTTGCCCTGAATCTCGGTCTTGAACGTCAGTCGTTTTTGTCGTCCGCTACCGGATTTAAAACTTTGCTGCTTGTTTTTTTCGGTATAATAGTCGGATTTGTGACCTCCATTGCGCTTACGGGAGTTGCGTATCTTGCCGGACGTGCCGTTGACACCGAGATAAACGGTTTCAGATTTTTAGGCAGTATTGAATATTCTTTCGGCTTTTCTCTTGCCATAGAGCTTATAGGGCTTATAATAAGAATTATAACTTCCGCCAATACTACCTCATCGTTCGGGATACTCGGTATTTTCATTGCGCTTGTATTCATATTCAGATGTATTCTTGATCTTAGTGAAGAAAAAAAATATATCTGTGTTCTGTTTTCGATTCTAGGCGGAATATTAACGCTTCTCGGTCTTAATATTCTGTTTTTCGCATCGTTTTAACGGAGGCTCGACATGAAAATAGACAGAAATCTTATTATCGGCACCGTCGGGTTGATCCTTACCGGCATTTGCGGTATTTTTTCTCTCGGCGGAAATATAGGTCTGACGCTTCTTTCGGCACTTTTTTATATAATTGCCGCAGCCGCCATACTTCTTATTTATTCGTATCTTATTCCGCGCTTTGTCGGGATAAACGCAGACTGGCTTTATTATATCCCGTTTGCCGTCATGCTTATAGTTTCAAGGATCATACTGGGATGGGACATTTTTATGCCGTTTTACGCTGCAGGAATAATCGCAGTAACTCTTGATATATACACAAGATATAAATCGAAAACCTTGCAGGGAACACTTGCGATAGCAGGTGCGGGAACGGCGTCTATCATACTGTTTGCTATAATATCTCTTTGCGGAGGTGTTGTGCTGTGAAAATAAAGAAAAGTATTCTGATCATCCTCGCTTTCGTTTTTGCGATCGCGCCCGTGATCACATATGCCGAAAACGATGTGACGGATGCTGCCGATTCAGGTGCTGAAACAGCCGTTCAGAATGATCTTGCTGCCGTTATAAGCGCGCACTGCTTTTGCGGACGAGATTATTATTCCGAAACCGAAAACGGTCATTCTGCTTTTGACTGCACAAAATGCGGGCAGAATATGTATTCATGCACCTGCAACTGCTGGTGTGGCGCTGAGACAGTGACTGATACGGACGGAGAGTATTCATCTGTTACTTCGAGGCTTTGCTCAGGCTGCGGCAAACCGTGTATTTTATGCGACTGCAGAAACGACAGGGAAGCCGTTTTATTTGCTGAACAGCAAAGAAGAAACGGCGAAATATCATCCCTTAATATTCTCAGACCAAAGAGCGCCCTTATACCTCTTTTTTCACTGTTTTTTACTCTTATTCTCATTGCACTCGGCGCAGCAGCCGTAAGGACCGACTTTTTTGCAAAGAAAGCCGCTGAGATACGCGAAGCGGAAAATAACGAAGAAAAAACGGCGGAAAACACAGCTGAAAGCAATTCTGTCGCCGAAAGCAGCGTTTACGACGAAAAACCGGCAGAAGAGCGTCCTTCAAAAAACAGATACGGCGGAGCATACAGATTATATAAAACAATTGCGATTTCAGGAAAATCAAAACCCCAAAACGCAGTATTTTCGCCTTCAGACGAGCCGGATTTAACATTCACTAAAGACGAGCTTGCAGTTTTGCAAAACGTAATGCGTATTTCGCCCAATGCTCTTTCTCCCCTTTCTTTGCCCGACAAAGCAGACAGAGGAGATACTCTGACAAACCTGATAATGGAAGGAATAGTTGTTAAAACAGAAAGCGGACTGAAGGTTGAGGATGCGATCGCAGAATATATTGCGGAAATAGCCGCACCCCAAAAGACGATAACTTTCGATACTGTTTTTTCGGGACAATATTCGCTGTGCACATGCGGCAAAAACTATTATGCCGTAAGCGGCGACGATATTACGGATATTCGTGTTTTTGCGAACTTGGACGAGCTCTGCGGCTGGATCTCCGAAGTATTTGATATTTACGGAACGGAAAAAACTATCCCCTCTGCGGATATTTCATTCAGCTACAATGAGTTTTCACTTTACTGTCTGGCACAGATCCTCGATTTTAAAGACCCGTTTGAAATCGAAGATATTGTTCGCCCCGATATTTGTGAAAAGCTGAAAAACGGACTTGAAGACGAAGGTTTTTTCCGAACGGGCGATACTTTCAGAATCCTTTCCAAATACGACGCTGTAGAGGAAACCGCGGCAGCAATGACTGAAAAAGGCATACTTTTTGAAAGTGACGGACGTTTTCTTTCCTCTAAAACAGTAGATGCAGTGCTTTCAAAGAAGATGATAAAAGACTGCATTCAGATGCAAAAGAAAGGCGAAACGGAATTTGAAGTATTGTTTGCCGTAAGAGAAAACGGCGCTGCAGCCATCTATGACGACGGTAAGGAAGTTCGGATCATTTCGGCGAACAAAATACCTTGGAAACAGTATTTGAAATAAAAAAAGAATATGACGACATAAAAAAGAGCGTAACAAAAATTACGCTCTTTTTTTATTATCTAAGCATTCCCTTATATACGCTTTGTCCCGAATCTTCTATCATCACTCCGCCGCAGCATTTTTTGTAAAAATCCACGGGACCGGGACTTCCGATTATTCCGTAGGCATAGCCTTCCTCGTGCATGCCGTGAAGGCAGGCAAGCAAAAGCGCTTTTCCTATCCCCTTGCCGCGTTCGCTTTCTTTTACTCCGGTAGGACCGAAAAAATTGCGGACTGTTGCGTCCCAGCAGGCAAATCCGAGCATTTCACTGCCGTTTTCGTTCTCTCTTAACGCAATGTATATCGTTTTCGGGCTGTTAAAAAAAGCATTTTCGGCTTCCGATGCCCAAAGTGACGACGGAAAATATTTTTTTATCCACTCTATCACCGCGTAATTTTCCGGACCGATAGGTCTTCGGATAGTAACGCCGATTGCTGACATTCTGTCCAGCTCAGGCTGAAGCGGCGGAAGAGAAAAAAGTTTTACAAGCATATCAGGCATAATAACGTTCCTCAATTACTGAGTAAGATCGTTGCGTTTTACAAGCTTTGCGTGGACCGCAACGCGAACGGCTCTGTCGAAGCCTTTGCAAGTGGAAAGCGTAAGGATCCTGTCGTTTTCGCTGAATTCAAATGTTTCAAAAACGCCTTCCATCTGGTTTTTGCGCTGAACATCGTATGCAAAACGGATAAAGTCGTTGGAATCGGCGAAATCCGTTTTTATATAATCGTAGTAAATATCAGTTTCATACCACGAAAAGATCTGCCATACTGTTTCGTCTTTATAAGTGTTGATTTTAATAAAATGGTTATTGCCGTTCTGATACCATTCAACAGCCTCATTAAGATTTTTGAGTCCGCCGAACATTGTGTAGCTTCTCGCATGGCCGTATATAACTGTGTTGTAATTACTTGTTATGCTGTCTAAATTGCAGCGGTAGTCCGCATAGACCCAGCCGTTTTCGTTCTCTTTTTTATCGAAGGTGTGATTGAGATAAAAATCGTTGTCTGTCGTCTGAACTATTGCTGTGTCTATAGGCGTTCCTTTCGCCTCTTCCCTGGAACCGGGAACGAAAATCCAGCCTACAGTATCATCGTTGATGCGAAGAAGGCTTTTCAGATTGCTTACGCGCAGATACGGAACGGAAGACATTGCTATTTCTTCCGGACGTATCACCACGCCTATTTCCGCAGCGTCCTTGTCTTTTTTCGGACGCGAAATATAATATTGAGTATCGACCTCTTCGGGAGTTTGTTGCTGCTCCTGAAGTTCTTCTTCGTATGTTCTGTCGTTGTATTCCTGCGTATCTTCCTGATCCGCGGGAGTCTGCTCGCTTTCGGATGATGGCGGAGTTACATTTTCGGGTGTGTTCTCCGGCGTATTTTCGGGCTCTGCGGTCTGCGCATTGTCTTCGCTCTGTGTATTATCTTCGCCCTGTATATTCTGTTCCTGACTGTCGCCCGTATTATCCTGAGACTGTGTTTCAGGCGTATTGGATGTGCCCGATCCCGAAACATTAGGATCGATCGGCGCAGGCGGAACATTTATATCATCGTGTTCGGCGTTGTATGTTTCATCGCCGCTTCTTACTGTTTCCCATATATTGTCGGACATTTTATCGGTATTTATGCCGTCTATAATCTCCATTACGATCTTATATGCGGAAAAGGCGAACACGCCGATGCAAATAACGAGTATAATTATTCTTATTGGGCTGACAGATGATTTTTTCTTTCTTTTTTTATGAGCGTTCTCTTCAGAATTATCGTCATAAATTTCTTTGTGATGGATTTCCTCGGTTTTTTTATCGGGAATTGCACGGAATATCTTTGTTTCCGCACTGTCGGTTACTGCTTTGTTTTCGGTGCCGTCGGTTTCTGATCCTTCGGCGGCTGTCTTTTCCTCTTCATTTACGGATTTTTCGGTTTCCGGTTCTTTATCTGCCTTTTCAGCTGTTTTTTCTTCGGAAGGTTTTGCGTCCGGTTCAGTATTTTTTTCTTCAGCAGACTCGTTTACCGAAGTATCCTGCTTTATTTCTTCCGCAGCAGATGTTGTGGTATCCGGATCAGGCATTTTTTCTTCCGCCTTGTTTTCGGGCTCGGCTTTTTCTTCGGCGGAGTTTACAGTTTCATTTTCAACTGTGTCTTTTTCGCTGTTTTCCATAGGTCTTGCCTTTCAAATAAAATAATAATATTCGGTAAGTGTTTCGGTTTGAGTTCGTTGATATTATACAACAAAAACCGCCCAAAATCAAGCCCCTTTTGCGTAAGTTGCAGATTTCAGGCGGTAAGTTGCATATTCTGAGTATTTTATGTTCTCTTTATACTACGGTCTCGGTTTTGTTGCAATAAGTTTTGCAAGAAGAACGTAGCGGATAGGGCCGCTCGAATCTGCGCAGGTGGAAAGCGTGATAACTTTGTCGCCCGGTTCGATCTTAACTCCATAATCGCGGCTCTTGAGATAATCGTTAACCTTGCCGTATTTTTTCGTTTCTACTCTTGTTCTCCAACCGGTCATAAAGTTGACGAATCCTTCATCATCAGTCATAAAATCGTGAAGTGTTTTCGGGTCAAGCATTCCGTATACAGCCTTTTCCGGGTCAGTTTCGGCAAGCTCGGCAAGTTTCTTCGTGATTTCGACCTGATCAAGATAGAAGTTGGTGTTAAGATAGTAATAATCATCCGCATTGGTATAATAGCATGCAAATACCTGCCATACCATAAGTTCGTCAAGAGTATTGAGGCAGACATACATGTTGTCTTTGTTTGAAAACCACTCTTTTGTTTGAGTTACATTTTCAAGCTGGTCGAAAATATCGGTTCCTTTTGCATGTCCGTAAAGAATCGTGTTTGAGTCAACAAGCAGCTCATTGCGGTAGTCGATATAGCATGAACCGGTATATTTTGATTTTTTATCGAGTCCCTTGTCGAGATAATAATTATTGTCTGACGCCTGAGCTACGGGGAAATTCATATTTGTTCCCGGAACATACAGCCATGCTTTTACATCAGAGTTCACCTTGTTGAATTCAGGCAGATTATCGGAAATGAGAAAATGATCGGAGTCGGTGCGAGCAGCGGGGATAGAAGGAAGTTTAACAGATGTGCTTGACGAACCGGAGCTGCCGGATGAGCCTGAATTGCCCGAAGAGCTTGAGCCTGAATTGCCGGACGAACTTGAACCTGAATTGCCGGACGAACTTGAGCCTGAATTGCCCGAACTGTCGGACGGAGGCGCAGGCGGAGTTTCTTCTTTCGGGACCTTGACTGTTACCGTGCATGCTTCACTGAAGCCGCCGTCTTCGGTCGTTACTGTAATTACGGCGCTGCCTTCTTTTACTGCGGTAACATTACCGGTTTCGTCAACCGTTGCAACGGTCGGGTCCGAGCTTACCCATATTACGTTCTGATTCGTTGCCGAAAACGGAGTTACATCCGCTATTATCTGAGATGCGGCGCCGATCTGTTCGAGCAAAAGCTCTGTGGGCGAAATAATAACGCCTGTAACGGGAGTTGTGAGAACAGGAGGTTCGACCTCGGGAAGATTGACTGTAATTTTACATTCAGCAGTCAGTCCGCTTGAAACGGATGTTACGGTTATCACAGCTTCACCGTTGGTCAGAGGAACTACTGTGTATTCGTTGTTTAATGCCACTACGTTCGGATCGCTGTTTGACCATGTAAGCGTTTTGTCGTCTGCGTCTTCAGGCAAAACCACCGCAGAAAGACGTATCGATTCATCAGGTGAGGTAAAGGAATACTCTGTTATGTTGAGCATTACTTTCATTACGGGGTTGCCGGTTTGCTGTTCTTCAGGTTCGCTGCATGAGGCAAAGAATGCCGTCATTAAAACCGCGAGAACAAGAGAGATCATTATTCTGACATATTTTCTCTGCATGTTATTCTCCGTTCTGCCGTTTTACGGGCTGTAATGTTTGTGTTGTGAGAAAAGCTCATAATTTGTGCATTTCGGTTATTTAGACGATACTTTCGTAAAAAAGTTCCGACGGCGGAAAACGGAATTCTCCGCCGTCTTCTTTATTTGTTTAAAACATCAAATTTGCGGATGAGCCGGGGCATACTGTTTCTGCGATTTTTTTCGCGATTTCCGTCGCGGAAAAACCGTATTTTTCAAGAAGCGCTTTGGGTGCGCCCGATTTGCCGAATATATCCTGCGCTCCTATGCGGATAAGTTCAACCGAATTTCTGTTTTCAATATCTTCTTCCGCAAGCACCTCTGCAACAGCTGAACCGAGACCTCCGTAGATATTGTGGTCTTCGATCGTAACGATAACTTTAGTTTCGTTTGCAGCGTTTTTTACGACGTCCTTATTCATGGGCTTGATGCACGGAACGTCAACAACGCGGATATTCAGATTGTTTTTCGCAAATATTTCTCTTATCTGCATTGCGAGGTCATAAAACGGTCCGCAGAACATAACGGTTGCAAAATCGCCGTCTGCAAGCACATCGGCCTGTCCGAGCGAAAATTTATAGTTTTCCTCATCGTTGAAGCGCGTAAGAGGAAGTCTGCCGAGACGGATATATACGGGGCCGTCGTATTCGGCTGCAAAACGACACGCGGCTTTGGTGGAGCCTGCATCGGACGGAGCAAGAACGACCATTCCGGGGATTGCGCGCATGAGACCTATATCCTCAAGGCACTGATGCGTAGCGCCGTCTTCACCGACGGTAAGACCGGCGTGAGTTGCAACTATCTTAACATTGTTGTGCGCATAACATACGCTGTTTCTTATCTGTTCATATGCACGGCCTGCCGCAAACATTGCAAAAGACGATGCAAAAACAATATTGCCGCAAGTTGCAATTCCTGCTGCCACAGCCATCATATTTCCTTCAGCTATACCGCAGTTTATATGACGTTCGGGAAATTCCTTCTGAAATGTAACGGTTTTTGTCGACTTTGTAAGGTCGGCATCAAGAACAAACATATTCGGATATTTTCTTCCGAGTTCGGCAAGAACTTCTCCGTAAGCGTCTCTTTGAGCTTTCATATCAGCCATTTGCTTCGATCTCCTTTATTGCCTGTTCGTATTGTTCTTTGTTGGGGGCGGTGCCGTGCCAGCTTGCAACGTTTTCCATAAACGAAACGCCTTTGCCTTTTACTGTGTGGCAGACGACCGCGGTGGGCATACCTTTTGTTTCTTTTGCGTTTTTGAGCGCAGCACGGATCTCATCAAGATTATGACCGTCTATTTCAATAACATTGAAGCCGAATGCCTTCATTTTTTCGGGAATCGGCAGTGGCGACATAACTTTTGTTATCTCACCGTCGATCTGAAGACCGTTAAAATCGATAAATACGCAAAGATTGTCAAGCTTATAGTGTGCGGCAAACATGAAAGCTTCCCAGCACTGACCTTCTTCAAGCTCACCGTCGCCCATTACGGCGTATACGCGGTAATTTTTTGACGCTCTCTTGCCGTATACGGCCATTCCGCAAGCCGCGGAAATACCCTGACCGAGCGAACCTGTAGTCATATCTACGCCGGGTATTTTTTTCATATCGGGATGTCCCTCAAGACGTCCGTCTATTTTTCTGAAGGTTTTCATTTCTTCCGCAGGGAAAAAACCTTTGAGCGCAAGCGCTGAATAAAGAGTAGCCGCAGCATGACCTTTTGACATTACAAAACGGTCTCTTTCGGGATCGTTGGGGCGTTCGGAGGATTTATTCATTTCCTCATTGAAAAGCACAGCAACGATATCAGCGCAGGAAAGAGATCCACCCGGATGTCCGCTGCCGGAATTATAGATAGCCTCAACAATCAGTTTTCGCATATTTTTCGCGAAATCTTTAGTTTCCAAAATAATCAACTCCAATTCAAGAATGATCTGTGAGGTAACGATTCAAAATCAATTTTTGCCTATTTAACATATTATAACAGAAAATCGTAAAAAATGCAAGAGGAAATTTATAAAGAATGGTAAACAACAGAAAAAAAACAAAGGAAAAATATGCTTTTCCTTTGTTTGTGTTTTTTATTTTGTAATTTTCGGGCAGGATAAGCGTTCTGAAGCAACGAAAATGAAAATAATTCCATATCGTTTGCTCCCCGAACGCAATCGTATAGCGGCTTATCCTATAAGATGCGTGTGCTTTACGACCCATTTTTTCATTTTTATATCAAGCCAGAATCCGTAAATGCCGAGAGTAATGATCGTGAGTAAGAACCATTTGATATAATTGCCGAAAAGCTGTCCGCCGGTGCCGTCAAAAACCATCTGTCTGCCGTCGATTTTCGTGTGCTGAGCTATCCATGATTCTTTCATGCATACCGCCCACGGGGTCGCTATGCCGAGGGTGATCGCCGTGATCAGCGCCCCGAGAATGTTTATGCCGATAAGACCTAAAAGACCCCCGTTGAATTCCGAATAAGAATTGTAGTTTTCCATAACCGTTTCCTCCGTTATATATATTTTAAAATTTACTTTTTACGCATCACATATTTTTGTAATAACGCCGCCGCCTATAATTCGGTTTTCGCTGTCGTAGAATACGGCAGACTGTCCCGGAGTAGCCGCTCTGACGGGAGAAGAGAACGAGATTTTTACCGACCCGTCGTTTGCCGCCGCAATAATTGCGGGCTGCGCCTGATGACGATAGCGTATTTTAACGCTGCATGCAAGCTCTTCTCCTGTTTTCAAACCGGGTATACTCATAAAATTAACGTCGCTGCAAATGATCTCTTTACCGTAAAGCGACTGTTCGCCGCAGAGGACTACTTCATTTGTTTTTGCCCGTATCTCTTTTACATATACGGGATAGCCGAGCGCCAGCCCTATGCCTTTGCGCTGACCGACAGTATAGTGGATTATTCCTCTGTGTCTGCCGAGAATATTGCCTTGCGTATCGATAAAATACCCTTCTGTGTCTCCGTCTGCTCTTGCTCCTTCAATATAATCCGCATAGCTTCCGTTTGTAACAAAGCATATCTCCTGAGAATCGGGCTTTGAAGCAACGGGAAGCCCTGCCTCTTTTGCGATTTCTCTTACCTCGGTCTTTGAAAGACCGCCAAGAGGCATCAGCGTGGACTCAAGCTGATCCTGCGTGAGCTTCCATAGCATATACGTCTGGTCTTTTTCGGCGTGTTCCGCCTGCTTTACCGTATACCTGCCGTTATCGAGTTTTACAACAGACGCATAATGTCCCGTTGCGATATATTTTGCCCCGACGACTTTTGAATAGTAAAGCAGTTTTTCCCACTTGACATATCTGTTGCATTCGATGCACGGATTCGGTGTCAGCCCGCGCACGTATGAATTTTTGAACGGTTCGACAACAAACCGCTGAAAATCGGATGTGCAGTTGACAGGATAATAATCTATCCCTATCCGGTGCGCCGTGCTCCTCGCATCGTCTATATCGCAGCAGCGGTTAGCATAATCTTCGTCAGACTGCCATGTTCTCAGCGTTACGCCCACGACGTCATACCCTGATTTTTTAAGAAGCAACGCCGCGACGGCACTGTCTACGCCGCCCGACATTCCGACAACGACTTTTTCCAAATTTATCACCTCATAACCGAAATAAGACGATGCGCCTTTAAGTATGCGGTTCTGATCCCGCAACATATTCCGCCCACGCCGCAATCGCTGAATTTGTCCGCTCTGTAATCGCTCTGCGGTAAAGCATATACCCTTTGCAATCCTTCTCTTTTAAATACGAAACTGTTTTTTTGCTGCCGAAATAATAAAGATCTCGTAAGATACAATAATCCGCAAGACTTTCCCACAAAAATGCGAGCACCCTGAAACTGCCTTCATCATCGTTTTTTTCAGCTCTGCGCATTGTCTTTTTTATCCAGGAAACGATGAATTTTTTCTCTTCATCGTCAACCGTCGAATGCTCATCAACATATCTGCGGACTTTTTCTTGCAGCTCTGCGGCAATATTATCCGTATCAAGAATTATTTCACCGTCGTATACGGCAAGAAATAAATCCGTGTCTTCATTTTGAACATCACGAACTGTATAAATAAAGCAGTCAAGCTGAACTCCGCATATAAATGTATCGTCATGCTTTCTGTTTTTTTCGGAAACGATCACCATACAGTCAAAATCGCTGTATTCATCGTCTGTTCCCGACAGATAAGAGCCGTAAAACACTATTGCAAGCGGACGGTATTCTTTTTTAAGATATCCGATCATTTCTTTTTTTATGTCTGCGCCTGGTTCCATTTCACAAAACTCCGTCTGTATGCAGTTCTACCATTTTATTAATTATATCATTTCGCTCTCTGTTTGTCAACCGTCAAAATATCCGTTCTATATATCGTCAGGCATCAATCTGTCGATAATATCTGCGTCGATCGAAAAAATATCGTCCGCACGTATTTCCGTTTCGTCCGTAAGCACAACGATCCCTTCGACTGTATCGAACTTTTTCACTGATCCCCTCACCGTGATATATGCGCCGCCGGACTTTATTTTGTCCGGAACGAAATACGTAATGACGACCTCGTCATCTTCGCCGATCCGGTCGATTATAATTTTCAGTCTGTGCAAAATACGCATTTTCTCACTCTCGTCAAGCTCTCCGCGATGCTCCGTATATCTTGCCGTTTCACGCACGATGCCATCATACCCCGCAAGAGCGGCAAAAGGTGAAAACTGCGCGGCATAATTGGCGCGTCCGCGCGTCGGATGTATTTTTGAATGATGGTGCGGCAAAAAAAGTATCGCTGAATATTTATTTTCCATATCATTCCCCTCCCTGTTTTCCATTCGCACAATTATCACGTTTAGTGTATATAATATAGCACAAAAATCTTTTCGAGTCAAGTAATTTCGGTTGTTTTTAGCAAAAAATCATTTATTTTACACAGGTTTCAAAAAAATTTATTTCAGATGTTGACAAATTTCGCAAAATGTGATATAATGTCTTTAGATAAAAAAACTTATGTTAAGATCGATTTCGGAGATAAAAATGAAAAAATATGCTTTCTATTGCCGACCTGGCGAAAATGTGACCGACAAATGCGGGTTTACGGTTTATGACTATTACGATTTTCTTTCGGATGTCTGGTGTGCTGAAACGTGCGCACCGAGAATGCGAAAAGAATGGCGCGCTGAAAACAGGACGCTCGGTCAATGTTCCGTAACGGCGTTTCTTATACAGGATATTTTCGGGGGAAAGGTTTTCGGGGTTCCTCTTGACGACGGTAATTTTCACTGTTTTAATGTTATTGGCGGCGGAATTTACGATCTGACGAGCGAACAGTTCGGAGATGAGATACTTGACTACGAAAATTGTCCCGAACAGCTGCGCGGCATTCATTTCGCTAAGGAAGAAAAGAAAAAACGCTATGAACTGCTGAAAAGCAGGCTTGAAGAGAGAATAAAAACAGCCGTTTCAGGCTGAAAGCTGAAATCATACGATATGGAAAACAGATGTAAAAAATGCGGCGGAAAGCTTATTGAAGGATACCTTACGGGCGCTCACATTCTTGGATTCACTCCGCTTGAAGACGAGAACAGATTACGGCCGAGATACGCAAAAGCAGTATGCGAGGCGTGCGTTGAGTGCGGAAACATTGTTAATATACGGATCGAAAAGCCGGAAAAGCTGCGGAAATGACACAAAGAACGAAAGATGGTGAACCACATGACGGATGACGGAAACAGAATATACATTGCGATAGACCTGAAGTCTTTTTACGCATCCGTTGAGTGCGTGGCTATGGGCAGAGACCCGCTGACAACAAATCTTGTAGTTGCCGATGAAAGCAGGACGGAAAAAACCATATGCCTTGCCGTTTCACCGTCGCTTAAATCTTACGGTATTTCCGGAAGAGCGCGGCTTTTTGAGGCTATACAGCGTGTTAACGAAGTAAACCGTCAGAGAAAATACGCTCTCAGGGGAAGACCTTTTTCGGGAAAATCGGACGATTACAATGCTCTGAGCGCCGATCCGTCTCTCGAAGTTGATTTTATACGAGCCGCGCCCCGTATGAGGGAATATATGCGCGTGAGCGGACAGGTTTATTCGATCTATCTCAGAGATGTTTCGCCCGAAGATATTTTTGCGTATTCAGTCGACGAGGTTTTTATTGACGCCACTCAGTATCTGAAGATTTACAATCTTACCGCGCGTGAATTCACGATGCATCTTATAAAAAACGTGCTTGCCGAAACGGGGATCACAGCAACGGCGGGAATAGGAACGAATATGTTTCTTGCAAAAGTTGCAATGGACGTTACCGCGAAGCATTTGCCCGCAGACAAGGACGGAGTGAGGATAGCCGAACTTGACGTGATGTCGTTTCGCAAAGAGCTGTGGGCGCACAGGCCCTTAACTGATATATGGCGCATCGGCGGAGGAATAGCAAGACGGCTTGAAAAAATGGGGATATTTACGCTCGGAGATATTGCGCTGTGTTCCGTAAAAAACGAAGAACGGCTTTATAAGGAATTCGGGGTAAACGCCGAACTTCTTATAAATCACGCATGGGGATATGAGCCTACCACGATAGCAGACGTAAAGGCATTTCGTCCCGAAAACAACAGTTTAAGCTCGGGACAGGTGCTTTCAAAACCGTATGAATGGGAAAAAGGCCGTCTTATATTGCGTGAAATGACAGATCTGCTCGTTCTTGACCTTGTTGAAAAAGGACTTGCTGCAGACCAGATGGTGCTTACGGTTTGTTATGACTCCGAAAATGTGAAAAACGGTTTTAAAGGCGATGTTGAAACCGATCATTACGGCAGAAAAGCACCGAAAAGAGCGCACGGTTCGATCAATCTCGGAGAATACACATCGTCAACTAAACTTATAATGAATAAAACAACTGAGCTTTATGAACGAATAACAGATAAAAACCTTACCGTCAGAAGAATGTATGTGGCAGCAAACCACGTTATTCCGGAATCGACCGCTCCGGAAAAAGGAGGAAAAGACCAGCTTTCGCTTTTTGACGATCCCGCAGAAACGGAAAAGAGAGAAGCCGCAGAAAAAGCGGCAAGAGAAAAGGAACGCAAGATTCAGCAGGCATCGATAGCGCTAAAACAGAAATTCGGCAAAAATGCGATCCTGAAGGGTATCAATCTGCAGGAGGGGGCAACGACCATTGAGCGGAACAATCAGGTAGGCGGGCATAAAGCGGGAAAATAAATATTCCAAAAAGGATTGACATTCGCCGGACCGTATTGTATAATAAAAGAAAAGGAGTTTTTATTATGATAAGAACAAACGTTGTTTCACTGAGTGTGATCAAAGCAGTTGCTTACCGTCAAAAACTCATGACCGGCGGTTCGGGAATAGTTATAATCAGGGGCGACGCGTCTCAGCCAGGAATAGCCTCAATAAGCAAAACATCCGGAGAGGCAATTCAAAGCTGACAGACACGCAGGTCGAAAAAATAACCGGACTGCTTGACGAGGTAAGCCCGAAAGGTGTATTCAAGGAATTCAACGATGAGATCCGCCGCAGCCTGAAAGCAGCAAAGAAATAAAAACAGTAAGGTCCCGAAAATTCGGGACCTTTTTTTATGATTTTTTAATATACGGTATCATTCGCTCCACTCAAGCGAAAAAGTAATGCTTACATTTCCGCTGCCGAAAGCTTCAAGCAGATTTTCTTTTGTTGCGTTTCCTATTTCGGCAAGTTTTGTAAAACTCCATGTATTTTCATCGTAGTAAACCGTAATCTGATTTCCCTGATAAAGAATTACATCTCCCGGTTTCGTGGTAATGCGGTTGTCGTTTGTCGGCAGTTCCCACGGCAAAGAACCGACCTTTTCGAAATCTCCGTAATCGTGCATTTCAACCGTCAATGCCTCCGGGCTGAGTTTATCTATAAGCGCCTCAGCAGATGAATTGTTCTCAAACGATGCGTAAAATTTATTTCCGTTTGCTTCTATCACAAGAACGCAGGACGGTGTGATCGCCTCGGTTGTTTCATTCATATCATTATCCTCCTCTTTCACGATATCGCCGGTCCAGTCAACTATTCCGCCGAACTCGTATATGTTTTTATAACCGATCGCCGCAAGCTTTTCCGCAGCCTCCTTGCTTCTTCGCCCGGTGCGGCAGTAAACAAGTATTATTTGGTTCAGATCGGGCAGTTCTTCGGGCATTTCGCTTCCGATTTCCTCATTCGGAACAAGAATTGCCCCGGGAATATGTCCGCTGTCGTATTCGTCCTGACGGCGAACATCCAAAATCACGTATTCATCTTCGCCTGCCATGATTTCAGCAGCTTTCTTTGCATCGATCTGCGTATAGCCGTTTTTTTCATTGGGTATTTCCTCTGTGACAGTATTTTTATCGCAGCAGGAAAGAAAAACCGATAAAACCAAAAAAATGATAAGAAGGTATTTTTTCATTTTGTCCTCTTTTTTTATTTATTTGTAAAAGCTGTTTGATCTTCGGGTATAATTTCACTGACTACGGCTGCCGCAAGAACAAGAACAGAGCCGAGCCATCCGGGAAGTCCGAGAGGTTCTCTTAAAAATATAACGGAGCAGAGCACCGAAACCACGGGTTCAAGATAACCGAGAATTGCCACGCTCTGAACGGGTAAAGACGCCATTCCGTTAAAATAAAGGCAATATGCAACACCCGTCTGCAAAACACCGAGCATAAGAACGATAAGCCCCGACTTTACATCCGGCAAAGGCAGTCCTCCGTTTTTTACAAGCACATACGGCAGTATAGTCGCAGCGGCAACGGCGAGCTGAACAAACGCTCTGTCAAAAGCGGAAATATCTTTCAGTTTGCGGTTCAAAAACACAATAACGGTAAAACAGCATGCCCCCAAAAGTCCGTAAATAACTCCTGCGGGACTGCCTGTTTCGCCTCCGATTATGCCCGAAACAAGAATTATGCCTGTAAGAGCCGCCGCAATGCAGGGTATTTTTCTTTTGTCGAGCTTTTCTTTAAGAATAAACGGCGTAAGTATGATCACAAAAATCGGAGCCATATAGTTGCACAAGCTTGCCACGGCAACGGTCGTGTTAACGTATGCCGCAAAAAGGAATATCCAGTTAAAACCGAGCCCCGCTCCCGAAAGAAGGAGCCATCCGATATTATTTCTGATTTTTTTAAAATCAGGTCGTTTACGGCTGACGAAAAGATAGATCAGGATAAAAAATGCGCCGATGATTCCTCTGTAAAACGCCACTGCTTCGCTGGGAAGAGAAACATACCGCAAAAACATGCCGATAGTTCCGTAAAGAACGACCGCCAAAACAAAGCCTATTCGTTCTTTTACCGAAGACATTCTCGTTTTACCGCAACCGACCGTATATCAAGAGAATATATCTCTTTCATTTTGCTGCCCTTTCAGAATGGGATTTTAATATCAACTTTAATGCTTTTATCAACGGCATCGGCAAATTTCAATCCGTCTTTTTTACTGCCGACGATTTCGCCGTAATGAACGGGAACAGCGATCCCGGGCTTTATACGGTTCACCAATTCGGCTGCCTGCAAAGCGTTCATTGTGTATGTGCCGCCTACGGGAACAAACGCAACATCGCATTTTACCTTCTCCGCCTCGGGTGTGGCATCCGTATCGCCTGATATATATACGCGTTTTCCGTTCAGATTGATAATATACCCAACCCAGCAGGCGCTTTGAGGGTGAAACGGCTTGCCGATATTATATGCCGGAACGGTTTCGAATTCAAGTCCGTCTGCAACATATTTTTCATTCGGCTTTACGGCAAATAACCGCATGTTCTTTTTTATCGCGCAGACCTTATCACGCATTGTTTCGGGAAATACGAGCACAGAGTTTTCCTTAGCCGTTTTTTCAATATCTTTCGGAGAAAAATGGTCATAATGATCGTGCGTTATAAAAATAAAATCAGCATTTTCAGGCGAAGTATCAGCTCTGAACGGATCTACATGGATTATTCTGCCGTCAGCTTGCAGACATATATGATTTTGCCTGTAAACATACATATTTCCGGTCATTTTATCACCTTCCGATAAATTAAGTTTTACAGCATGGGCATTTTTTTTGATTCTAACGGAATAATATCATATTTTACACGTAAAATCAAGAGGGATCCGTTTTAAAAAAACTGTTTCGGAATTTAACTGTTGACAAATGCAAAAGAGCGTGATATAATAGTTAGCATAAACTAACTGTATTATTTTTAAGGAGGATACCATGAATAAAATCACAGTAAAAATAGA
This sequence comes from Oscillospiraceae bacterium, assembly GCA_902783255.1. Classification (GTDB taxonomy): domain Bacteria; phylum Bacillota; class Clostridia; order Oscillospirales; family UBA644; genus HGM12619. The sequence goes on from CACZQB010000016.1 coordinate 65,533, forward strand.
CGGAATGATGTGCGGCATGTGCGAAGCGCATATATGCGAGACGATAAGAAATGCGTTTCCGGACGCAAAAAAGGTTTCGGCGTCGAGAAAAAGCGGAGAGGCAACATTTCTTTACGAAAAGGAAATCAGCGAAGAAATTTTGAAAAAAGCGATCGCAGATACCGGATATACTTTTGTTTCCGTTTCAAGCGAGGAACAGAAAAAACACGGGCTTTTCGGCAGATAATACTTCAAGAAGCCTGTTTGCAATAAAATCATAAAAATCGAAAGAAAGTTTTTAAAGCTCCTTTCGCATGGCAGTAAGCTCCTGCCAGCCTGTAAAACGAGACAAAAAGCCTCTAGGATTTTTACCGTATACAGTAAAGCCCTCGCTTTCATAAAGTGCGATGGCTTTATTATTTTGCGATACAACTTCAAGCTCAAGCTGAAGATAACCTGCTTTTTTTGCGCATTCGATACATGCTCTTGTAAGCGCTCTGCCGATACCGATATGCTGATATTCAGTATCAACGCTTATGCCGAACTCCGCTCTGTGGCGTATTTTTTCTTTTACTCCTATTCGGCTTATCCCGGCAGAACCGACCGCTTTTCCGTCAATCTCCGCGATAATTTCGATTTCGTCATCACTCTCCGACTTGTTTTTCAGAAAAAGCGACTCTGACTCTGCGGTAAACGTGCATTCGTCCGCATATGACGCAAGAAAATCCGTCTGTTTGTGAGTTAATACAAATAAATCAAGCATCGCCTTCCCGTCTTTTTCGGTGCCGTTTCGCAAAACGCATTTTCTGCCGTCTTTTAAGATCACTGTTTTGAAATATTCCATACCACACCCACACCAATTTTCAGCATTGATTATTTAAAGATATCTCTTCCCAGTCTATGCGCTCACTTCTGTAAAAAAACTCTTTGTCATGTTCCGAAATTTCTCTCATTACACGGCATGGGTTGCCGACTGCAACAACATTATCCGGAATATCCTTTGTCACAACGCTTCCCGCGCCGATGACCGTATTTTTTCCTATACGAACTCCCGGCACGATAATAACTCCGGCGCAGATCCACGTGTTTTCGCCTATATATACATCTCTGTTATATTGCAGTCCTCTCGAACGGAGCGTGGGATCGATAGGATGATTTGCCGTTGCGACCGTTACATTCGGACCGAACAGCACCCTGTCACCAACATAAATATGTCCGTCGTCAACAAGAGTGAGGTTGAAATTTGCATAGACATTCGAACCGAAATGCACGTGATGTCCGCCCCAGTTGGCGTAAAACGGCAGTTCGATATAGCAATTCTCTCCGCATTCAGCGAAAACTTCATGCATATATTGCTGTTTTTTATCGTTATCGGTAGCTTTGAGCTGATTGAACTCACGAAGCTTATTCAGAAATCGGGCTTGCTCGATCAATATTTCTTCATCCGCAGGATCATAGATCAAGCCCTTGACCATTCGTTCAGATTGTTTCATATATGTTGCCTCTTTATTAATACGATTGATTTTTTACAAATCATTGCCGCGGTTTCAGATAATCCTTATTCTTCTATTTTCCGTTTGAATATACATACGATGCCTACCGACGAGCCGTAGCTTTGGCTTGTGGTTGTGGAGCTTACCATTTCCCAGCCATCTCTGCCGAGTGCATTGAGCTATGCCGTAAGCTTATTTTCATCAACACGTCCTCCGAAAAAACCTTTAGTATCGTAAAATACCGCTTTGTATTCGAACTTTTCCATATTATCCTCCCGTTTCAGATCATATTGTGTGTATTTGCAGCAGTGTCAATCAATGATCACTGCTCACTGTCTGTTTTTTTCAGCGTGTCGTATATTTCCGATATCCACTCATTGTAATAATCATACTGACTTTCGGACCATCTGTCAAGAAGTTTGTTTAATGTTTTTTTATCTTCTTCGATATCTTTGCTTCCGTATTGTTTCGGATTTCGATTGACAGTTACCAAATGATTATTATCTGTTTTAAAATCAATGCGGAAAATACAGTATCCCGTCCAGCTGCGATGCGCCAGAAGTGTTGGACCTTCCATATAAAAGAACCATTTATCCTCCATTGCCTGCGGTATATTGCCGCGGCTGAGAGATTTCATTTCATTTTCGGAAAACTTCCTTGTAAGCACGAAAGTTTCATGCTGTTTGGGCATAGGCTCGGTTTTCCAGTCTTCACGGCAAGCAATGCGCTGTTTTCTGTTTTCTTCCATATGCTCTCTCCTGCACCACAATTATTATTCTGATATAAATACGGTTGTATGTTTTTAAAACCGCTGATAATTCATTATAAATAGCTCTTCGATCCCGGATCAATAAGCAAGCTCCGAGCTTTTTTCATGTCAGTTGCTTGTATTTTCCATTGCCGGAACATTACCGAGTTATCGTGATCAGTTCTTTTTTTGGTGATCTTTATTCTGCTTCGCTTCCGCCGCTTTCATAGCTTCGTTCGCCTCTTCATCCCAAACGGTCCTTTCGGGTCCGAGCGTGCCGTACATCGTGTTTTCAAACGAATAAGTTATTTTTGCGGTCTTTATAAGTCTCTCGTTTTCAATGTCATCCGAAAAGGTGCCGAGACGGTTGTAAATATCCGCTGTGATCTCGTAATCATACTGTTCTCGTCCCTCGCGGCTCGTATAAATGATCTCCGCAAAATACCGTTCCGTATCAGGATCGTAATACGCAGTCCAGTTATTGCCTTTCTTTTCCGTTTTCATGGTTTTTTTAGTCTCGTTCTTTTTAGTATTCCGCTTTTTAGTCATTATTCTCTTCCTTTCGTTTGCGATCTCAAGAAACCTTCTGAGCGTTTCGTTCAAAAGTATCTGTTCACGGACTCTTTCGTTAAATTTGTTCGCGAAATCCTCAATGGTACAGTCAACATAAAAGTCCTTCGGTAAAGGGTTTGCGTATTCGCCTCCGCCGTAACTGCCCGCTGAGCTGCCGGGGGTGAAACAGTTGTAATGGATATCACTTGAACCGTTTTCGTGAAAACGGAGAGTGATTATATCATGTTCGTGAGCGATTGCTATATCGTCGTCGGCAAGATGGATGTCTCTGTGAAGGAATTCAAGCCCGTTTTCTTCCGCAAACCTTTCTGCAAACGTTTCATATTCGCCGCGGATGAGGACTTTTCTTTTACGCCACTGCTTCACAAGGTCAGGCGATGCTGCTGCGGACTTGACCGTTCGGTTCAGGATAAGGCAGTCTATATGTGAAAACGCATCGAGATAGCCATCGCCAAGTTTGGTTATTCCCTCGGTCACGCTTAAAGTATCGTATTCTTTCGCCCATTTTCTGCCCGATTGATGCCATACATCTGCGTCTTCACGGTATATCTCGCCTTCGCCCTTAACTTCAAGCAGCCCGCTGTAATGATTTATGTAAATTATCTTTTCGTTGTGTTTTGAAAAATACACGCAAAGCCCTCTTTTCTGTTTTTAATATGTCAAAACGGATTTTCGGTAAGATTTTTCGGTACTTTATTCTGAAAGATCAAAACGGCGATCGCTGAAAACAGCATTCACAGGCACCTGTTTACTCTTTTTTATATTATACCCGAAATATTCTGATTTTTCAAGAGAAATGATTAAAAATTATTTGTATCTGTTATTTTAAGCGTTTTCCGACTATGATGAGTTTATGCAGGCAATACAGGGTATCGCCAGGTTCGTCATAAAGAAGCTTTAAGGACTCCTTTCGATGATCTTTAGTTATGAATAAAGCGTTAAAACCGTTATGCTGTTCTATTCGAAAACGCCCATAAACGCCTTAGGTACTTGACAAAAGGCAAAAGGTGTGCTACAATAGTTAGCATAGACTAACCGCTTTTATTCCTTTAAAGGGAAATTGAAAGAGCTGTAGCTCGATATTTTTTTTGAGTTGTTGGTTAGCTGCGACTAACTAGCTCGACAGGACGATATGATGTGGATAAAAGTGTTTGAAGGAATCATAATTCCATTTCTGGGAACGGCGCTCGGTTCGGCATGCGTGTTCTTTATGAAAAAGAGCTCTGCCGTACTGTTCAGCGGGCGCTCACGGGTTTCGCCGCCGGCGCGATGGTCTACGTAGTCGCTGAAGCTGATTCCCGAAATGTCAGCCGGCGAACATTCCAATGTGGGAGTTTTCTTGTTTGCTCTCGGATTTACGTTAATGATAGCGCTCGATGTAGCGCTTGGATAATAAACGGAGGCTAAATATGTCTATTGTACAATTTGATAATGTTTCACGGGTCTATACAAGCGGCGATCACGAACTGCGGGCTCTTGACCGTGTAAGCTTCACGCTTGATGAGGGGAAATTCATCGTGATCCTCGGCCCGTCCGGTGCAGGAAAAAGCACACTTCTGAATCTTCTGGGCGGACTCGACAGTCCGAGCGAGGGTACGATCACAGTAAACGGAAAAGATATTTCAGAGCTTTCCGACAATGAGCTTGCGGATTACCGTGCTTCCACGGTAGGTTTCGTATTCCAGTTTTACAATCTGATTCCGACGTTGACGGTATATGAAAACGTAAAACTTGTTTCCGAAATATCAAAAAACGCGCTCGATGCAAAAGAAATGATTGAAAAAGTCGGACTTCCTGACCACCTGAACAACTTCCCGTCCGAACTGTCAGGCGGAGAGCAGCAAAGGATATCCATTGCCCGCGCACTATGCAAGAATCCGAAGATACTGCTTTGCGACGAACCGACAGGCGCTCTTGACTCTGCGACCGGTGTGATGGTGCTTAAGCTTTTGCTCGATATGGCAAGAAACTACGGCAAGACAATAGTTATTGTCACTCATAATCAGAATATTGCAAAGATGGCGGACGTCATTATCCGCGTCAAAAACGGAAAGATCCGATCGATTGAAGAGCAGGATAATCCTCTTTCCGCAGATGAGGTGGACTGGTAATGCTGTTTCGTAAATTGATCCGTACCGCATGGAGCTATAAAGCTCAATTTATTTCGATGATCATTATGCTGACACTGGGGATCGGTGTTTTTCTCGGCTTCAACATGGAATGGAAAACGATCGAATATGACACGTCACGCTTTTTCGAAGATACAAAATATGCTGACTACAGGCTCTATTCAGAGACAGGATTTACTAAGGACGATCTGAATAAAATCGCATCTATAGACGGTGTGGACGCGGCGACGAGGTATCTTTCCGTCAATCTTGAAATCAAGGGCGAAAGCAAAAAGTCCATTGCTCTGGATGTTTCCGAGAACTTTACCGTTTCGAATTTTGTGCTGATGAGCGGCAGAGAATACGATGAGAAAAGCGACGGTTTCTGGCTGTCCGATAAATTCGCAAAACTCAATAACATTGCCCTCGGCGATACGATCACTTTGGAATTTCAAGGCATGGATATAAGCGGAGAGGTTGTCGGGCTTATCAAATCTGGCGAGCATATGATCTGCCTGGCGGACAGCAATCAGGTCATGCCGGATTATAATACTTTCGGTTATGCATATACCTCTCCATCCAAGCTGAATGACATTCTGCGCCAGAAGGCGCTCGGCGCTGTCATCGAAGAGCTGAAAGCGGCAGGTGTTCCCGAAGACAAGGCACAAAATCAGGCGGAGGGAATGCGGACAGACGAAATGCTGGGCGAAGCAGCCGACAGAGTTTTCTCTCAGATCAATCTGCGCTCCGGCATGGAAAAGACCGCCCTGGAAGACGCGGTGAAGGAAAAGCTCGGCAGAACGCTGATGGTCGTATCAAAGGACGATCACGTTGTTTATCAAGAAGCAATGGGCGAAGCGTCCGAAGGAAAGGCTATGGGCTCGATACTGCCTGTACTGTTCCTTGCCATCGCCGTACTGACAATGGTAACTACCATGCACCGTATCGCGACAAAGGAAAAGACTCAGATCGGGGTGTTGAAAGCGCTCGGATTTAAAAACCGGACGATCCTTTTCCACTATTCTCTGTACGGTCTCTTCATCGGTATCGTCGGCTCTGCCTTAGGCGTAGTGCTCGGCTATTTTATCTGCAAGCTTGTCATGAGCGAAAACGGAATGATGGGCACATATTTCGACATGCCGGACTGGTCGGCGGCAACGCCCGCATTCTGTTATCCGGTAATTGCAGGCGCGATAATTCTGCTGGCACTGATCAGTTTTCTTTCGGTTCGCGCTCAGCTTAAAGGCACAGCCGCAGATGCACTTCGCCCGTATACCCCGAAGAAAATGAAAAAATCATTTCTTGAAAGGCTCCCATTCTTCAGTAAAATGAACTTTGCGACAAAATGGAATATCCGCGACCTTATGCGCCACAAAAGTCGCTGCGCCATGACGCTTGTCGGAATAATCGGATGCATGGTGCTGATGGTCGCAGGCCTCGGTATGCGCGACACAATGTCGGGTTTTCTCGATCTGTTTGACAACGGCATATCCCATTACGTAACAAAGGTCAATCTGGTCGAAAACACGGATCCTGAAAAAGCGTTGCCGCTGATAAACGATCTTGACGGTGACTGGGAGAGCTATTCCGGTATCAGCATCGACGGCTATACCGCGACGCTCGATATCGTCCGCAACGAAAACGGCAGATTCAGCGTAATCGACGAAGATAATAAAGAGATCGATTTGCGAGACGACGGCGTCTATCTGTGCCTGCGACTTGCAGATCGCGCGAAGATCGGCGAATACATCGAGTTCTCGCCGTACGGCGGCGATGAAACGTACCGTGTCAAAGTCGTAGGATACAACCGCTCGATCATGACCGAAAGCATTACGATGACCGACTCACTTGCAAATGAGCTGGGAATAAAATACAGCGTCTCCGCTGTATATACTGACAAGAGTTCAAGCGAAATACCCTCATCCGAAATCATTTCGGGAAAACAGGACAAACGTCAGCTCATGGACAGTTTTAAAAGCTTCGTGCAGATAATGGACACAATGGTCCTGATCCTCGTTATTGCCGCGGTCATTCTCGGGATCGTGGTCCTTTACAATCTGGGTATTATGAGTTACGTCGAAAGGTCAAGGGAACTCGCCACCCTCAAAGTATTGGGATTCAGAAGCAAAAAAATAGGCAGATTGCTGATTTCGCAAAACATCTGGCTGACCGTCATCGGAGTTATCATTGGCATTCCCGCGGGTGTCGGAACGCTCCAATGGATGCTTGAAGCCCTTGCAAGCGAATATGAGATGAAACTGATGCTCGGTCCGCTGACGTATTCGGTATCTGTCGCACTTACGTTCGGAGTATCGCTTCTTGTCGGTTGGATGGTGGCAAGAAAAAACAAAAAGATAGATATGGTCGAAGCGCTTAAAAACGCAGAATGAGCGGTTAATATGAATACGATCACAATCAGAAAATCGAAGATGCATCCATTTGTTCATAATTGTTTCCTCCGGTCTGAGTGGAGTCCTCTCACTGCTTACTGGCGGGAAATGATGGTTTTGAACGAAAAAACACAAAATAATAAAAAACTCCCCGCCATGGATTTTTTCAGTCCATGACGGGCGTTTTCTCTTTTCATTAACTGTCAGTTTTTTTTTGAAGCTTCTTCACCGAATATTTTCGCGATGCTGTTTACGGTGGGAACTATGTATTTCTGCACACGTTCGTTCTGTGATTCTTCATACGCTTTGTAAATTCGGTCGATCGACTCTCCCAAAGAAAGCTGAGCCTTTATCTGTTTGATGTGTTTTTCCGTCATTGTATTATCCTCGTGATTATTCGGTACCATATATATCACTCTGAACGGAGGAAATATCAAGCGATATTCTCGGAAATAACTGATACATATCTTTATCTGTCTGAAAGAAAAAAACGACCGCGCAGGAGTGCTGTACTCTTACGTGGTCGTTTTTGTTGTATCCGGTTGAAAAAAATCGGTTAATATTATTATAATATACCTATTATATATTCATTGTTGTTCTGACTTTTATCACAGGATTTTTTTTATGATCTCAGTTTTGAATTTTCATTTTTGATCAGCGCAGGATTCAAACGAATAATCCTTAATCATTGAAGAGTCTCTGACAACAAGCCAGGAATCTCCGTCAAATATCATACTTGCAAGTCTGAAAATCTCTGCGACATACAGCATTTTTGAAAACGAAACCTGGCAGGAGACCGGCTTTTCCTCGTCGTCTTCATCATCACTCGTAACTATGTCTGCGGAGGAAAGAGCGCAAATCGCCCCAACGACCGTATATTCGGGAAGCCCGCATGATTCCATGATTTCCGACAAATAAAACTTCGTATGGCTCGCTTTGTTTCTTTTAAAGCCTTCAGTGTAGAGATAACAAACTATTTTTCGGACAGAAGGGTCAGACAATGTTTTCAGAATACTGCCGCACTCCGCAGTGCAAAACCGCCCTATATCGCCGTCCTTGAAGCTTGTATCGATAAAAGCAAATTCGTCGCGTATCACTACTGCGCCGTGTGTATTTGAGATGCATCCGAGCATATCGCCTTTTTTCAGATATTCTCTCTGATACTTCAACTGTTCATCGTCTGTTTTGCCGCCCGGAGAAAAACGGCAGCGGGATGCCTGATAAAACGACAGATGCAAATCGTCAAAGGCGGCTTCCGGATAGGTGTCTGCCGTCGTTTTTTGCGAGACCTTTTTTTGATCTTCGATCCCAAACAACTCGTTGAGAGTTATTTTCAGTGTTGCGGCGATCTGCGGAAGAAGATAAATGTCCGGCGCGGTAGTTCCGTTTTCCCATTTTGAAACAGCCTGATTGGAAACTCCAAGCAATGCTCCGAGTTTTTCCTGACTCAAGCCGAGCTTTTTTCGCTTTTCCGATATAATGTTTCCTATGTTCATCGCTTTACCTCCTTATTACGATCACATTATATCATAAGGGATAAAAAAATACAACCAACCGTTTTTATATTCGTGCAAAAAAAATTCTCCGTTTGGTTGGATTTTTAAGGAATTACAAAGAGAGAGAATTGCCATTAAGCTTTATTTAATTGTCAATATGATACCATCTTTTCGAGCATAAGTCAAGTTTGGTTGACTTCAACAACTTAAAAAACTCAAAAAAATCTCGTCAGGTATTGACAAACGAGGAAATCTTTGATATAATGTTAGCAGGTTAGCGGACAAGCATACATGCTGACTGAGAAAGAAGAGGAAACGAAGATGACATTTGGCGAATTTATCAAGGAGAAAAGAACCGCGAAGGGCATAAACCTGCGAAAGCTTGCCGAGCTTGTCAACATCGCGCCGGCATACTTAAGCGATATTGAAAAAGGCAAGAGAAATTCACCATCAGCAGAAAAGATGGATAGAATTGCAGAAGTACTCGAAATGACCGGAGAGGAAATAATCACTATGAAAGATCTGGCAGCAAATGACAGACCCAACAGTGTAGCTCCTGACATTTCAGAATACGTGACTCACCATGAGTCAGTGAGAGTTGCTTTACGAAAAGCACGTGAACTGAACCTTTCTAACCGAGATTGGATCAAAATCATTGAAGAGATGGAGAAAAAAAGTGAAGACAAATGATTTACACGCGTGAATACTTAGAAAACCTTGCCGATAAAATTAACAGAGATGGTACATTTCGCGAGTTGAGATTATATGACAAATCACATTCTCTTTACATGGAGATAGCATATACCATTGAAGAGTCTCTAACCGGGAATAGGCACGAAAAGGTGCTCCACTATCATACATATGATTCGAGATTCAGCAAAAACAAGGACGGACCATTTAGCCGGTCAGAAGCCAAACTGCTCACTGATTCTATGAAAAAGAAATACAAAAAATACTTTAGGGGGTTAAACATATGATTGACGGAAATCCGAACGACTTTCTTAACAGCATATACTCGGGGCAAGATACAGTATTTGTTTTTAAAGGTGTAAAGTATTGGGCTCAAGGTTATAATAGGTCCAATGGCGGATGGCACTATGAAATAATTCAAGTTCAACCGCCTTCAGAAAACCGCCTGTGGATGTGTGATACCGATACCATTGATGATTGTTTTAAGGCTTTTATCGAAGCCCCAATATTTGATGGCCATAGGTTTTGGGATATCGAAAACGATATTCAATGGGTCGACTCGTAAGAAAAGACAAACCCGCCGGGTGCTACCAACGCCTGGCGGGTGCGTTCTGAAGATACAAGTATCCTTCGAACAAGTGCATTAATATTATAACTCCAAGTTGTTGGTTTGTCAAGTAGATCGGACATTTTTCTACACTGTGCTTATAAAAAGTTCATTTCAGCTATGCCTTGCAGAAAAATCCTGCAAGGCACTTTCTCTCTACCTTTCTCGCTCGTATCGCTCCATGTTGACGGCAGCTTTGAAATATGATTTAAATACATTAGTGCATTGTCGGCGGATTTTACTGGTCAAAATGGGCATATTATTCTTTTGTGCGATCCTCACTCCACTTATTCAAAACTCCAGAACCCTGTACCTGTTTCGGGGTCATACTGACGGCCGATCGTTCCGCCTTGAACCGGTCTCAGTTCGATTTCCGCCGTATAGAGAACCGTTATTGCTTTGATGTGTCCTCCCGCAACGCGGTGAGCTCCGTTGCCGTCCTTATATGTAAACAAGGCGTGTGTATGGGCAAAAAGTCCGTCGGTGCCAGAAACAACGTTGCCGTTAAGTGAGACGAGCTCAAGCATTCCCTGAACGATTCTTGTTTCAAAAGTTCCGCTTTCCGGGATAAAGGTCTGGATCTGAGCCTCGCTGCAGCCGCCTATCCCGCTGAAAACTGCGGAGAATATCTTTTCTTTTTCGCAGATATCCAGTATGCCGCCGACGATCTCATCGCCTTTATCCATACGTATGTATACCGTATCTTTATACTTTCTGTAATCCATATCGGGTCCATCCTTTCATGCCTCAATTATAACAGAAATATACGTATTTTACTGCGGACCGTCGGATGATTTTTGCTTCCCTGTCGATAGTTGACTGCATTCAATTCCGTTGACGGCAGCTTTGAAATATGCTTTAGAATACATTAGTGCAATGTCGGCGGATTTTCCTGGTCAAAATAGGCATATTCTTCTCTTGTGAGATCCTCATTCCATTTAAGCGGATCATATACCGTTCCTGCAAACCATACTTCTCCGCTTACCGTATCTCTTATCAGGAACATGAAAGGCTTATCAAACGTCAGATCTATTTCCTCTATCGGAACCTCATATATATAGTCAAACAGTCCTCCGTCAGCGCCTGCTCCGCCCATCATGGTGGCTGCGGCTGCTTTGATTCCGTCCTGAGTTAATTCTATTTTCGCTTTATGCAAAGCCTTGTCTATATATTCTCCGCCTGAATCTGTTATTCCGGACAGATCGGCTTTATTGACATCAAACACATCTTCGATCCCTATTTTTTTCAGGTCATCGACTAAATTCAATTCATAATCAAAATCAAACTTCGGAATAAATCCCTTTATTCTGGTTATAACGCCTTCTTTGAAATTCTCTTGTTTCAGGCTCTTCAGATTTCTGATAATATGATCGATCGTTTCACCGTCGGCATCTTCGATAAAGGTATCAAGATCTTCATTTAACGGCATCAGACACACATACTGCAGCTTAACATCGTCATATTCCTTAAGATCCTTCGCGAAAGCTTTAACGCTGTCGTCTGTATACAACAGGAAATCCGTGCTCAGCACGCTTCCGTGATTCTGGTAGTTAGCGCGTATTTCACGAATATAGCTATCCAGATATCTGTTGATTTCTTCTTCTATTTTTACAGGATCGGTTAAGATTATAAAGTCGTATCCGTCGTAATACCATGGCTGGTCCGTCGTGGTGATCCATTCCCTGTATGCATCGCCTACAGTTTTTCTGATATTGTCTTCACCGAGAATATTTACGATATCGTAATTATCAATTGAAGCATAAAATTGCATGCCGGATACCTTTGTTTTTTTCGTTCCGTTGTCAAAAGTAATTGGCGCGACAGTCTCTGTATTGCATCCAACCCGGTATGCCTCATGATTGTATTCGATACTCCATGCAAATCCCGGCGGTCTGTTATACATGTCAAAAAACCTGTATTTCCATTCCATATCTATTCCGAGAGTATTAATTAGAAAAAAGTCCTGATTTTCGTCGATTTCCTCTATTATATAAGGTATCATCCCAAACGTTTTACGCAAAACCCATGAGTTTATAGAATCGGCGCCGAAAAAGGGTTCTGTATCGGCTTTATATTTATCCTTCAGGGTTTTTTTGAAGTCGCTTTTTACGCTCTCGTAAAATGAAAGATTCACAAATAAACCGTTAGCAAAGGACATATTGTTGTTGGAAGTGTATACGGATGGTTCATAATCTCCGATAACGTCGGTAATCTGTTTTTTCGAATTGCCGCCTGTACCCTCTTCAAGCATTTTGAGCGCATATTTTATCGATAACGGGCTGTAGACCTTATTGACTCTGTAATTTTCCGCTTTAAGGAACACAATATCAAAATCTGAAAGCATTCCGTATCTGAGATCATGACTGATGGTTGAAAGAACCGGATAGGAAGATGCCGGCACTTCAGTCTGCTGTCCGTTTATTACATTATTGATTATTGAGTATTTTTCTTCAAACTGACCGTCGCTGTTTATTACTTCCGCGGACACCGGAGAAAGATCTTCGTTAAGCTTGAAAACACGTGTGGTTATTCCGCCGTATTTAAGCGGAGCAGGTGCAGAAACGAAAATCATACTCGCTATATCACTTTCACCGTTAAGCATATGCAGAAATTTGCATTTAAAGCCTCTGTCTTCGCGGCCGGATCTCATTTCGTCTGTTACCTTATCGTCTGTAAAGCTGTATTCAACCACTTCGGTGAGACCGCTTTGATATGTTATGAATATTTTGCCGCTGTCGCCCCATGTGGCGGTGTGCTCTCCGCCTAAAACCGACAAAAGAACTGTATCCCCGTCTTTAATAAGCGTGATCGGACAATTATCATATGTTGACATTTCGTCAATTTCACACAGTATACTTGCAGCTCCGTTTTCATATTTTTCAATTCTGTTTGTATATGTGTCTTTTAAACCGTTCGAACTGTATGCCAGCGAAAGGAGGTATGCTGCCCCATTATTGATGATCACATCACATGCGTATGTTTCTTTTTCTTCGGTTTTTCCCTCAGGAGCGTTATTTTCAGCCCAGCTTGCTGCGTCTGCCGTTTTCTGTCGGAAGCTGTCGGGTGAATATGTCGTTACTATAACTTTACTGTCGGAATCAATTGCCGCCTCCGGGGTCGAATGTCCGGCACATGATGTTAAAACAGAAAAGATAAACAGTATTGTGAGCAAAAACGTAATTTTCTTCATAGTGTTTATTCCTCTTTTCCTTAATTCAGTAGCGTTGATTGATCCTATACTGACTTAGACGATAAAAAACGAAAAAAGATCCTCACAGGCTGAAATTCACATTATTTCTTTACAGACCTGAAACATCCTTCTCCATCTGCTCTCTCAACCTTCGTGCGAAAGTCAGCAGCCTTGACAGTATCGCGTCACGCTCGTTATCCGGCGCTTCAAGGCTCTGATGATGAGCTTCAAGAACGCAGTCGCCCGTGTAGCCCACGGCCCTGAGATTTTCAACAACGCTGTTCCAGTCAACCGTCCCGTCTCCCGGAATAAGATGTTCGTCCATGCCGGCACCGTTGTTGTCCTGAATATGAAGCGACTGCGGAGCGCAGGCGCATTCGCACAGAACAGACGGCTGAATACCGAAACAGTTTGCGTGTCCCGTATCGAAGCACCAGCCGAAGTGCGGCGATTTAAGCTCTTTTACAAGCTCGGATATTATTCTCGGATCTTTTGATGCGCCCCACAGAAGATTTTCAGACAGAACGACGACGCCGTGCTTTTCCGCAGCTTCGATGCAGGCGCCGTAAGCTTCGGCGTTTACTCTTATAAACTGTTCGGCTGTTTCTATTATCTCACCGTTTTCGCGACACACCGGATGAACGACGATATATCCCGCGCCGAGGATCCCTGCCGTTTCAATGGCGCGTTCAACAGTCGGATCGTTTCCCGCTTCGGATGGCGCATGGGAATGAGTATACGGCACTCCGGTCTTTTCTGCATGTTCGCGAATGTCGCAAGCCCATTTCAGGTATCCGTCTCCCATAAACGGCGACCCGGGCTCCGTCCAGTAATCAAGCGCCATATCAAGCGCTTCAAAGCCGATCGATGCAAGTCTGTCAGCAGCCTTTATCGCCGGATATCCCGGCTCGAATACCGATGTCGTGGTCACGATCCTTTTAGGCATTCCTGTTTTTTTGATCTGATGCATTTCGTATTTGTAACCTCCGCAGTTCATCCGAATTTTGCGCCGCACTCCGTGCAGAATTTGGCGTTGTCTTCACGTTTTGTGCCGCAGTTACGGCAGTATTTGTCTCCTGACGTATTGATCGGGCTGCCGTTGGGAACGATACCGATCAAGGTATTTTTGTCTGTACTGAAACCCCCGTCATTGCTGGAAGGGGTGAACGGGTTCTTACCCATTGGCGGACGGTCAGAATTGGGTTTGCCGATCACGGGCTGGCCTTCGTTTCCATCGATCACATCTTTGTACCGGTCAATTACATCGATCATCCATTGCTGTTCGTTCATGTTTCTGATCACAGCATCGTAAAGCTCCCTTGAATCGGACGTGAGAGCAAGAGAAAACAGATCTGTTCTCGCAGTTATACCGTTTTCGGAAAGGCGCTCATCTATATGCTTTTCAAGCACTGCTCTGGTCGTGTTCTTCCAGAAGGATTCTCCATCCGGCCAGTTGCGTACACAGTCTGTAAGAGCCAACAAGGCGATCTCTCCGGTTTTTATTACTGCTTCTTCGTCACTGCCGTATAAATTTCCGTCATATGCCGACACAACGGCTGTCCCCGCTGCTCTGACCTCCAGATCGAGATCGATCTCCGGATGATTTTTGTCATATTCTCTGAATTTTATCGGCTCTGGCGTGCCGAATTTAACACTGATATCTGCCATTGTTTACTCCTTGCTCCGTTTACTCGGATAAAATCGCCTTTTTTCTCCGCCGTTCATCAGTCCTTCCGTTGCGACAAGCGTCATTACCGTATCGTCCGTAAAAAAACAGTCGTCCCTGAACAGAGGAAACTCTTTTTTCTTTCATTATCTGTCTTGCCCGGCATGGAAACGGTGAGAAGTACGTCGCCGGAGAGCGGCAATCCGTCGTAGCCTTCGCTTCCGACGTCATACCATATTACTGCTGTCTCGAATTCATCCTGAGCGTCAAATCCATCAGGCGCTTTTATTTCTTTGAGCTTTACTTCGAATTTCAGATCCGGATTGAGTGTTTTAACTACAGCCGTCTGTTTTTTATTCCCGATGATAAAGCCGCATGAACATGCCGACATTAAAATCACTGACGCAAGTGCGAAACATAAAAATGTTTTCAGTATCTTCATTCTTTTGTGGCGCTGAATGTGGCTTTTCAAAAACGTTTGAAATTGCCGCCGTTGATATTCTTTATTCTATTTTGCATACAAAAATCCATATTGATTATACTATGAATCGCACCGTATGTCAAGGTTTAAAGCCGAGATTCGACCTTTATTTGCAAAATATTGGCGGTTAATGTCTTCTTTGTGCCTTGAACCGTTCCCAAGTGTGGTCCGCATTTATTTCTTTGCCACCGCTCTTATCGCATTGACCGCCATTGATATTCTTTGATTAATGAAAGATAATCAGAATCATTACAGATCGAGTAAATCAAAATTTCGCTGCGCTGTTCTGCAGGATATGATCGTAGCTATAACAAAAATCACCAGTGCAAAAAACATCAGCATAAGCTGCAACGGCAGGCGATCCGAGGTGTTCAAAAATTCTAATCCCGGAAGATGATGGGAAATCTCAGCGATGCAAACAGCCAACATGGAAGCAACAATAAAAGATATAAAAGGTTTCCCGAACTTGTATGCCGTTTTGTAGAACAGTCCAACGAACAGGGTGTTGAACAAAGTGAAAATCAGAAGCGTCCAAGCGAGAAATACTGGGTTGGAATTCATCATAGCATTGTTCGCATATGGTGCTGCACTTGAGAAAAAGATCATCCGCAACGCGGTTAACACTGCCATCAAAATGAACGCTATAATCTGAATTAAACAAACAAAGATATACCGGGCTTTCACGACATCCTTCTTGTCTATCGGCAGCAGAGCGCTGTAAAGAATGTCGTTTGTTTCCCGCCCGTTTTGGAAAGTCTGAAAAAGCCCAAAGCAGACAAAAAATGCGCTTAATAAAATGGGGTAACCTGGTATTAATGCCATGAATGAGAAAGCTAAAAACAGATAACTTAACAGATGAGCTGACAATCGTAACTCTTTATTCAGCAAATTTTTCACGATAATCCTCCTTTTCGCAGCAGAGCATTATTTCTTCGAGATTGCTTCCCTCTCCGTGAATTCTATGGCAGGAAATAAAGGATTCCATTGTATCGGAAGCAACGATCCCGCCCTTTCTGATATAAGTAATATGATCAGCACATTTATCGAGATCAGAGGTTATATGGGTTGAAAACAAAATGGCTACGCCGCGTTCTTTGAGCGCCGTAAAAATCTCCAGCAATTCTTCGCGAGAAATAGGATCAAGGCCGGAAGTGGGCTCATCTAAAATAAGCAACTCTGCCTTGTGAGAAAGGGCTATAACGAGATTAAGTTTGACCTTCATCCCCTCGGACAGTTCACGAGGCGTTTTTTGCGGATCGATGGAAAATATGTCCATGTATTTCCGATACGCCACGTCATCCCAATTGTCATAAAAATTGCGTGTCACCGCTATAATATCGGAAATCTTCTTTCGTGGATAGTAGTCCACTGCGCCTCCGGCAAAACCGATGCGCTGTTTTACGACCCGTTCGTTCCCGGGAAGCTCGTGACCGAAATAACGAATGCTGCCGGAATCCGGATGCACAATGTTCAGGATGGATTTTAATGTAGTTGTCTTTCCGGCGCCGTTGCGTCCGATAAAACCCATAATGCTGCCTGCCTTTACCTCAAATGATACCGGACCCAAACGGAAGGCAGGATATGTTTTGATAAGATTTTCCACAGTCAGAATCGGTGTCATTTGTCGCCCTCCTCAAAAATCTGCTTTGTCAATTCTGCAAATGTATTCTTAGGCGGAATAGCAATACCGCGTTTTTCATCGCCCAGCAAAATCAGTGTGTCGCCGGGTTGGATGGAGAATATTTCCCTGGCTTGTTTTGGAATTACAATTTGGCCCTTTTCGCCCACTGTGACAGTCCATGCGTATTTACCCTTTGGCGCATGCATAATACAACCTCCTTTGGTGTGTTTTGTTATACAAATTATACCATATCAGATGATAAATGTCAATATACAATGACAAAAAACCACCTATTAGGCGGGTTCCCATATAGGCGTTTTTAATGTTTTTCGTGGTTTCGGTCAAGACGGACAATAAAATGCCCGTACAGTTTTCATAATCGGTGCAGAAGCAGATGTTCATAAGAACACAATGCACCGTCATATGAAAAATGAAGAGGATGAATTTTTCCTCGCTGTCGAACTCGATTGACACACAAACCGAATTGTTTTCTCCGAGCAATTCGACCCTGCCGACAGGACCAGCAAATCCGGGTGTATTGCTGAAGTTCGGTGTTTCGATTTCTTTTTGCATATGATCTCCTTTCAATTTTGGCAATAAAAAAAGCCGGATGAGTTTTTAATTCAGTCGGCTGAAAAGAAAAGTATTAAGTTGTGATTTCAGACACAAAGATTTTACAATCGTAGTAGGCTTTCAGCAGGGTTATATCTGCGGAAAAAGTCTTCAAAAAGGCCTTGCACCGGTCCAATTCCGGCAGAAAGCCCCAAAACGGCGAATTATGTAATGATTGTGCCTGCTGACCATAAATTAGCTGTAATCTTTGCTGAAGAGAAGCATCGCAGCGTTTGTACGGCGTCGTTCTGTTTGCTGATGAAACATATCTTTGAGCAGTCCGCAGCGTGCCGTTCAAGCCGTGGCTTGATGATGTTGGCACTGTCGTCCTCCGTGTTCTGATATATGGCGTTGCCGCTGACCGAAACATCTGAGCTCGGAAGCGTTCCGCCTGTCGACAGTATAGAAAGAAGACTGAGAATAAATGTGGCTTTGCCTTCTCCAGGGGCACCCGGAACAAGGGTGATCTTTCCGTACGGGATATACGGATACAAGAGCCATTCTATCTTTCGGCTCTCTATATCCTTATAGTAAACTATGCCGTAATCGCTCATTGCCAAAACCTTCCATGAAAGAGATGTACCAATATTATAGCTTCCTTTTTCGGTTTGCGAAAGGCAGTTTGACACCTAATTTTCGCCGAAAACAGCCGTTTTTCCGCAGTTTGACACCCCAAATTAAAAGCGAGCTCTGAAACAAGAGCAAAAAAATGCGAGGTGTGTTAATCGGCCCCGGTTTTTCTTTCCTGTTCTATTGGGCGAGCTCTTTTGCGATATGCAGCAAGAGTCTTTTGTGTTTCGGCTCGAGCAGTCCAAACAGCTCAAGCAGGTATAATATGTTAAATTTGTGTGTCTGGATCGCGAATACTTGACAAAGATGCGGATTTCCTGTATAATACGCCCAGTAGCCAACTAGGTGAATAGGCATATCATTTTATTTTGTCTGAATATTAGGGCACCTCATGCCTGCCGGTAGTTTCGCCGCCCGCCGCTATCCCGTTGCCATGCTCGCCGCCGCTTGGGATTTCATCTCTCAGAACGGCACTTATCCGGTCCCTGCAAAACGGATGTCGGCGCAGACCAGGCGAACGCGCAGGTGACGGAAGACGATGCCTGAACGGAAGTCATTTCTGACGGCAGACCTGAAGCACCCCATTCCCGAAAAGAAACCTCTTACGGCAGATATTTGTCCGAGGCACGTCAAATGAAACGGAAAATCCCGCGGCATCCGTCTCATCCCGACAATCATTTCCCGCCGCAGCCGCACGGCACAGGTTCCGTATGATCTTCACAAGAAGCGACCCGTTCGGGTTCCACATTGAAATCATCCCGCCGAAGCAGGATTCCCAGAAGCTCGAAGAAGATCTTGATCTTTTCGCGTCTAAATTCGAGCGAGTGATGGAGAGCGGATTCACAGCCTCTATCACCGATAACGCGATGGGTCTTCTTGCATTTCAGGGGCACGAGTGCATCGAGGAACTCGGACTCCGCGCGCGTCCGGATCAGATTCTGATCCATCTCAACACCTTCCACACGAAACAAAATCTCGACGACATCCTCGAATCATGCGAAAAGCTGGGAATCAATTCGATTCTTGCGATCAGCGGGGACGGCTCTCCCCGGCTGCCGAAGCTGAAGCCTTCCGAAGCGGAAGCGGAAGGCACTGCATCCGTCACCTCCGTGGATCTGACGCGGTATATCCGGAAGCATTATCCGTCATTCGCAGTCGGCGTCGCCTTCAACCCGTACGAACCGGAGGAGCATGAATTTGAAAAGCTGAAACGAAAACTTGATGCGGGGGCATCGTTCGTCATCACGCAGCCGATCATCGAACGAAACGCGGCGGTGGACCGTCTGCTCGCGGAATATCCCGATCTGCCTGTGATCGTAGAGGCGTGGATGTCGAAAAAGCTCTTCCTGCTTTCGGATGTGGTTGGCTATCCCATTCCGGAGGACGCGGCCTTCGATCCGATCGGGACGCTGGAAACACTTCTGAAACTGTATCCGGGGTGCGGATTCTATCTCTCCCTCCTCGGCTTCAAAACGCAGTATTCCGCCATCGAGGAAATGGCGGAAGAGAGGAGAAACAGCAAATGAAAATAGTAGTCTGTGTCAAGCAGGTTCCCGCGACGACCGACGCGAAGATCGACCCCGAAACTAAGCGAATCATCCGCGAGGGGACGAAAGCGGTCCTGAATCCCTTCGATCTGTATGCACTCGAAGAGGCTATACGTATCCGGGAATTGGTCGGCGGCGAAGTAATCGCACTGTCCATGGGTCCCGAGAGCGCGAAGAACGTCCTTACCGAGGCGCTTTCCATGGGAGCGGACCGGGCGTTTCTGCTCTGCGGCAGGGAGTTTGCCGGCTCGGATACATGGGCGACAAGCTACGCGCTGGCAAAAGCCATTGAGATAGTCGGCGGGGTAGATCTGATCTTGTGCGGAAAGCAGGCGATCGACGGGGATACCGCTCAGGTCGGTCCCGGAATCGCAGCAAAGTTGAATATTATGCAGGCGGCAAACGTCATGCAGGTTGACGAAATCGAAAACGGAACGCTCACCGTCCGCCGGATGAACGAAAGGGGATACGACGTCGTCAGGCTGCAAACGCCTGCACTGATCACTGTAGTGAAGGACATTAACGTTCCTCGCATCCCGACCCTTCGCAGGGCAAGAGAAGCCAGACGGATTGAAATCCCCATCTGGACATATAAGGACATCGGCGCCGATCCCGACAAAATCGGTCTCGCAGCATCCCCGACCCGGGTGGTACGTACAGAGCCTCCCGCAATTCGGAACACAGATACCTTGACCATTTCTGGCGCTCCGGCGGAGGCGGCAAAATTGTTGGTCGGCGAGATGCTGGCGCGCGGACTCTTATAAGGAGGGCTGAGCATGAAAGTAAACGAATATGAAAAGAAAGAGTACCGGAACATCTGGACCATATCCGAGATTCTCGGAGGAGAGGTCCTGCCAGTTTCGTTCGAGCTTTTAGGGATCGCACGGGAGCTCGCCGCAAAGCGGGCATGTGAGGTCTGGACGGTCGTCCTTGGGAGCGGACTCGGAGGCGCGGCAGAATCGCTAATCTCATACGGCGCGGACCGCGTGATCCTTGTGGAAGACCCACGCCTCGGCGCATTCAACGACGAGCTCGAATGCCATATCCTCGAGCGTCTTACGGCGAAATACCGCCCTGAAATCATGCTCGGAGCCGCCACGAACAGGGGACGTGCGCTGATCCCCCGACTGGCCGGAAAAATCGGGGCGGGGTTGACCGCAGACTGTACCGCACTCGCCATTGATCCCGAAACGGGAGAGCTGCTCCAGACCCGTCCCGCATTCGGCGGCAACATCATGGCGACCATCAGAAGCGTGGAATACCGCCCGCAGATGGCGACGGTCCGTCCGAAGGTCATGCGGGCACCTGTACCGGACCTTAACCGGACCGGGGAGATCATCCGGGAGGAGACTGTGCCCGAAGACGCCGCGGGAATCAAGGAAATCCTTCGCGTCGTCGAGCGAAAGGAGTCCTCCGTCAACCTCAGCGAAGCCAAAATCATCGTTGCGGGCGGACGCGCCATGGGAGGGCCAGCGGGGTTTCAGCTGCTGGAGGATTTTGCGAAGCGGATCGGCGGCGCGGTGGGAGCGAGCCGGGCGGCGGTGGACAACGGCTGGATAGGCTACCCGCATCAGGTGGGGCAGACCGGCGCAACTGTACAGGCGGACGTCTACATCGCCTGCGGGATCTCCGGACAAATCCAGCATCTTATCGGGATGCAGTCCTGCAAAACGATTATCGCCATCGACGTTGACGACACAACGCCAATGATGAAGCTCGCGGATATCGCAGTGAAGGGCGATCTCTTTGAGATCATCCCTTCGGTCATAAATGAACTGGATGAGCGCGTCCGCGCATAATTACATACAAAGCCTACTCAAAAATACAAAAATAATTTGATAACAAGGAGACATGCTATGCTGATCATTGGAGAAAAACTTAACGGAGCCATCAAATCCGTGGCAGAGGCGATCCGGAACCGGGATGGGGCGTTCATCAGAGATCTTGCTTCGCGCCAGCTCGACACCCGTGCGGATTATCTTGATATCTGTTCCGGTGTACCGGAGGAAGACGCGGATGTTCTCAGCTGGATGATCGAACTCATTCAGGACGATCACCCCGACGTGCGCTTCAGCCTCGACAGCCCGAATATCGACACGATCCTGGCGTGCATTCCCCTCTGCAAAAATCCGGGCATCATCAATTCGGTCTCCCTCGAAGGGGACAAAACCGACAGGATATTTTCGGCTGTAAACCGAGAGGCCAACGGACAAAACGACTGGAAGATAATCGCGCTTCTGCTCGACGAAACCGGTATGCCGGATACGGTGGATAAGCGGATGGAGAGCTTTCACCGGATTGTAAAGAAGGCAGCGGAATACGGCGTCGCCATGGATCGTCTGTATTTCGATCCACTTGTGTTTACGGTCGCCACCACGCCTGACAGCTTCCTGAATTTCATCAGCGCATCCAGCAGAATACGCAGTGAGTATCCTGACGCACATATCATCAGCGGTCTGTCCAACATTTCCCACGGTCTGCCGAGCCGAAAGACGCTGAATCACGCGTTTCTGATCGGCGCGATGATGAACGGAATGGACAGCGCAATCATGGATCCCCTGAACCGAGAACTGTTAGGCGGCGTTTATGCAGCGGAAGCGCTTCTCGGAATAGACGAATACTGCATCGAATACCTCTCTGCTTACAGGGAGGATCTCTTCGGCGTGCAAAAGTGATCCGTTACAAAGAAGAAAGGGCTGTCTTATTTCTCCTTGATTTGTGAGCGAATGTGACAGCCCCTTGATCATATCTGACGTGCTAAGTATTATGTGTTACTGAAGTTCGGTGTTTCGATTTCTTTTTGCATATGATCTCCTTTCAATTTTGGAAATAAAAAAAGCCGGCTGAGTTTTTAATTCAGTCTGCTGAAAAAATAATTATTGAGTTGTGGTTTCAGACACAAAGATTTTACAATCGTGGCAGGCTTTCAGCAGGGTTATCTCTGCGGAAAAAAGCCTTCAAAAAGGCCTTGCACCGGTCCAATTCCGGCAGAAAGCCCCAAAACGGCGAATTGCATCTTTTTATTTCATGGGTTTTCAGAGGCAAACGCAGAAAGGCGAAAACCGTAAAAATCGATGTAAAAATGGTGTTTTTTCCCTATAAAGGGCGAAAACCCGGTTAAAAACCGGGTTTTCTGGCAATTGCATCTTTTTAGACCGTATGCCATGTGGCATGCGTACCATTTAGATGCAATTCCAAACCCCAGCGCCTGTTTTTAGCCTTTCATACCAGCCGTCCGGCTTTTTGGTTGACAAAACATCAAGTTCGCTCATACAGGGCTGAAAAGCTGTCAGCATTTGTCCATAACCTCCCATCTGTATGAGTTCTATCCGGGTACCTTTCGGGTACATCTGTTTATACCGTTCCGCTCTCATTCTGTCTCTTTCCCAGTCATTCATAGTTGTAACCCTCCCATATTCTGATTTTCGTTTGTCTGTTTGCACCTGCCTTTCTTCAGACAAGGCGCTTTGCGTATATGCAGAGCAAAAGAAAAAGGGCCGTTTCGTGTATCTCTCTGAATACGCAAAACGACCTTCGCTTGTTTATTATTCTTTTTTTCAGTTTACAGTACCGTCAGCACATGGACATGCCGGTTGACTGATCCCGCCTTTCGTTCAGGGACAGCCTTTCGTCCGTAAACTCTGAAAACGATACCTGCCGTCCGGTAAAATGCGGCTCCGTATCTCCCGTGAACTCGATATATCCCTTATCTCCGAAATCCACCGGTTCTTTTGTGGCGATACTGTCGAAGTGGTTTACAAGCACTCGCGGTGCAAGTTCCGCAAAACCGCCGGTTGTTTCAGAGTTTTTCCTCCGACGAAGCAGTCAGGTAAACACCATTGTGAGGATTATTCTCTTACTTGCCTATTAACTCCCAGACGATATCATTGACTGAACCTTCGTGCGGTACAGTAACCTTGATGATATAGCACTTTATTTTTTCGATATCAATGCCGATTTTATCCATATCATCGATAAAAAGCGAGATATCATTTATGTTCGATTCGTGGATTTTCCACCATAAACTGCCAATGCCTGCGTCAAAACAATGAACATATACATCATCTTTCATGTTGGCAAAAACAGGCGGCGGGTTTTCTATGTATTCTCCCATGAACCACCTTAAAGCATCTGTGGCGGATAGTTTCATATATGTTCCCGGATCGTATTTACTGCCAAACTCTGTTTTCATTTTCTCATGAAGTTCTTCTGAAACAAAATACGGAGCCCAATAGTGTGATATGCCGTAAAACAGAGATATTTCCTGATATACTATATATACTTCCGTCGATTCGTCGCACTCACGCGCATATAATCCATAGGTAAACTCATTTGACACGGGATCATATCGGTATGCGTTAAAACATCCTCTTCCGATTGTTGGATCGTTTTTCACTGTTGCGGGAATATTATATTGAATCCACTCCTGCCAATCCGGTATTGACTTAAAACCGTATTTTTCAAGAGTATATGCGAAATTGTTGGGAGCGTTTCCTAAATACTTATCGGCATAATCAATTTCGTCAAGTATGCTGTAATACCAATATTCTTCCGATCCGTTCGGTTTTGTTATCAATCTTTTCTCTTTCAAAACAGAATTCAGATCCCACGCGTTATAGGGCATTCGGTTATCGTTGCTTTTCGGTCCGTTTCCCACCGTTTCATACGAAAAAACAAGTTCTTTTTCTCCACACCGAATCGGATAGCTGCCTTGAATCTGCGAAAGATCTTTTATTGAAGAAAGGTATCCCGATAGTTCATAATAACTGAAACCGTCCATTTTACCGTGTTCGCATCCGGATGCAATTACAACTGATAGTGACAGGAGAATTAGCCAGTACCGTATTTTTTTCATGTTAAAATCCTCTTAATTCAACTGGAAACAGCTGGATTTCTGACGACATAGTATCTGCCAAACGTTACATATGCTCCTCTATCACACCAATATGGATTATAAATATCATCACCGTCTTCATCTTCAGTTGTTACCGATGCTCCAAAGCCTTCCTTATGAGACCATTTAGCAAATGTTCCGCCGAGTTCAATAGGATTCTGTCTATAAAAATGATAGTAAAGATGATTGTTAGAATCAACGAAATAACAATAAGCTATTTTATATCTATATGTCGGACAAGGACTTACAGATGTTGAGTTTACTGCTTGTAAATATCCTGTAGTATTATTGTCATTGTAAAACTCATCATTAAGAGATTGCTCAAATGACACATCTTCTTCCATTTTTGTTCTTAGTTCTGTTTCAGTTGATAAAGGACCCGTGTATCCGCTCATCTCTCCTATTTCATAACCGATGCCGCAATAGCTATCCAGGGCTGATTTGTATATATTTGAATATAAATTCATTGAAAAGTTATGAGCTATATTTAGTGCATAGTTGTAGCAGTTTGTTTCTGTCTTGATATTGTGTGTGCTATTGCATGATGGGCAATTAAAGAATATTTTGCTATAGAATAAGTTCGAAGCAAGATATGATGGCGGTGTTCCGACACAAGGCAAAGCATCTCCTTGTGTATAGTTTCTTTGACTTAATGTCTCACTACAATTTTCCCATTTTCGCTGATTTATTATTATACCATATGCTGAGTTCATGTTTTCTGTATTCGATTCTTTACTATCGTACAATCTTGTTATAGTTATATACTTGTAACCTGCAGGCAAAAGTACTGGCAGGATTCTGGAATTTCCAGTTACTGTATATTTGATAATAAGGGTGTCTTCAGCCTTTTTATCGTAATGTGATGCATGAAAGTAAACAGCTATTTCATATGTAGCATTCGGATCGAAAGACTGAAACTGTAGATTTGCTAATCCACCATTGTCTATTTTGAAATAATACGTACAAGAATCACTTGTGGATTCTTCATATATAATTTGTTGCTTTCCATCGCTAAGTATGTTATCAGAATGGACAACAGAAACAGTTTTTAAACAATCGATACAGTCGGGCGGTAACCTATTATAAATGGCGAGATTTGGATTAAAATCAAGAATTTTGAATTTGCTAAAATTAATATCATATAACACAGCTTGTATTCCTGATTCATACAACAATAATGCTCCTATATAAACATAGTCATTGCAACCAATCGAAATGACATGCTCAGTTTTAGACGTAGAAAATACTATATCATCGTCAATAGAAACATAGTCCGAAAACAAAATATTATTATCATCGTTACCGACTGAATATATTTGGACAAATGCTCTATTTCCTTTAAAACTGGAATTAAAGGTAACTCTGCATGTTGTCATCCCAGTTTGCTTGCTGAATGTAGCTCTTATATTCACAGGGTATTCTGTATATGAAATAGTGTTGCTGAATGTAGCGTTATTTAGTATCGCATCCTTATTGGATTGAGCATTTGTCTTCGTATTAAATATTTCAACATTATAGGAATAAAAAGATACCGGGCATAGTGAAATGAACAGTATAAGGGAGAGCAGGAATGATATCGTCTTTTTCATAAATAAGAAACTCCTCAAATCAGAAAAAATAGTATCAATACAGCATAAATCATACTTTTTTACTCAAATTAGCGTTTTTTTGAAATTGTTTATAAAATATTATAACATATATTCAAAGATTTGTCAATAGAAGCATTTTGGATATACTATCCTTGAAACTTTTGCAATACATTGATGTTTTTCAGAGAGGTTCTTATGAAGCAGATTCGGGAATGGATTTGATTTTTCCGATCTGTCCGGTCTGTCCTGCGAGCTGCTGTGATTGGCGGTAGAAGTACAGGCGTTCGTTGCCGGACAGGGTTGTAATTTGAATAGCATATTTCGTCTCCTTTAAATTTTGGCAATAAAAAAAGCCGGCTGAGTTTTTAATTCAGTCGGCTGAAAAAATAATTATTGAGTTGTGGTTTCAGACACAAAGATTTTACAATCGTGATGGGCTTTATGAAGGGTTATCTCTGCGAAAAAAAGCCTTCAAAAAGGCCTTGCACCGGTCCAATTCCGGTAGAAAGCCCCAAAACGGCGAATTGATCTGACTTTTTTACCACTTTAATTCATATTTCTTACTTAAATCATGAGCGTGATAATACCATGCCCTAATCGGAAGGTTGTCACGGTTAATAATAAACAGGCCGTCAGCCTTCTGCTCGAGTTCATCTTCAGACGACAATTCATCTGAAACAAGTCCATCGTTCTGCATTTGTTACTTTATTGATTTGGAACCATTTATCATTTTCAAATGAAGATGCGTATATGCTCTGCCCAGATTGCATTTGTCTTCATCATCCATTGCATTGATATTTTTTGATCAATGCAAGATAATCAGAATCATTGCGAATGAAGTCGAATTCTTTTTGATTCATAAGATTTAAAACAAGGCAAATATTTGATCCAGAGTAATTCTTGGATGTGTTCGCAATATTTGAAGTTGTTGCGTTGATAAATTTGCTTGTGTAATGCTTCTCTCCCGGAGGAAGCAAATCATATGAACGTGCATGAAAAAGCATTTTTTCGATTGCGTCAAAAGTTTCTTTTTTGTTTTTCCGTCCTGCTTGAATTTTCGCAATATAGAAATAAATATCCGCTAATCTGCAATGGTAGAATAAATAATTTTCGTCATAGAAAACGATTTTCCAAAGCATCAGAGCACA
>CACZQB010000017.1 GCA_902783255.1 Oscillospiraceae bacterium
GACCCCCGCCGCCGGCACCAAAAAGAAGCAGTTTACTGCTTCTTTTTTTATGGAAACAGAAAGGGGGTCGAAGGGGAGCGGCAGTGAAGTCTTTTCGAAACACATTTTCTATCCTACAAAAAGTGATAATCATATTTCTTCCATTACTTCTTGATTTTTGATCGATGAGGTGTTATAATACGGTTGCGTATTGTTGCATAACAGAGATCCATATTGCTTTTTTGCTGAATAAGACTGCATTCGTCGAAATCGTCGTTGGCGCAGCACGGAAATCAGAATTCGGGGGTATTTTTATGATCTGGGACAGAGAGCGATACATCGCACACTGTCTTTTCGAAGATACTGGTCGGGAAATGTTTTGCGAACTTTTCGGACCGTTGCATATACTTGAGCAGGAATGGAGAGCTGCCGGCGTACCTGAGGACGAGATCAATATGACAGCTTTCGGGTGGGATTATGTAAGAAGATGCGGGCTTGCCGGTAATACCGGACCGATCACGGACATTACACCGAAAGTTCTTTCCGATACTCCGGAGAAGACTCTTGCGATCGATGGCAGAGGTCGTCGCACATTGCTCATCAAAAGTTCAGCAACGATTGCCCTTCCTCTTGATTTTCCCGTTAAAACGCCTGACGACTGGCTTAAAATAAAGCACTGGTATGCCTTCGATGAAAAACGCATTGACAGAGAAATGCTGGAAAAACAGCGTAAGGAATGGGAAAACGGTATTCTCACGCTTATCGGTATTCCGGGGGCATTCGATGAGCCGCGTGAGCTTATGGGTGAGGAGCTGCTGTGTATCTCCTGCTATGAAGAACCGGAAATGCTGACCGACATGCTCGAAACTTTTGCCGACACTGCCGTCAAAGTGATCGAGCGTGTAGGAGAGATCTGTCCGATAGACTGTCTTTTCGTCCATGAGGATATGGCGGGAAGATCCGGACCGCTGTTTGGTCCGTCACAGATCAACGAGTTTTTCAAACCATATTATTCACGCGTATGGGAAGCCGCGAAAGCATACGGCGCAAAGCTTTTTTCTCAGGACAGCGACGGGGATATTTCACCCATCCTCGGTGAGCTTATAGACTGCGGTCTTAACTGTATCCATCCGATGGAGCCCGTTGGCGGCAATGATATTGTAGAGCTTAGAAAAAAATACGGCAATAAGATCTGCTTCAAGGGCGGGATAGATAAACATGCCCTTCGGTTCGGTCGTGAAGCAGTGAGAAAGGAACTTGAATACCGCATCGCGCCGAATCTTTTCCACGGAGGAACTGTTTTCGCGCTTGATCACCGTATTCCGAACGGGGTCGATATCGAAACTTACCGTTATTATGTCGCTCTGGGGCGCGAAATGCTCGGACTGCCTCAGCCGGATATGCCGGGCTGGGCGAGAATGGCGTTTTAAATATCAAAAAAGAAGCGGGTTTTCCGCTTCTTTTTATGCCTGTATGACTGTCTGTTTTTATACTCCGAAAAGGAGGTCTTCGTATGTGGGATACGGCAGATATTCCGTTCCAAGGAGCGTTTCCGCCTCATCGGCTGATTTTCTGAGCGTTTCCATTGCGGGAATAATGCTGTCTTTATAATAGAACGAGAGTTCTTTTTTGTCCGTAATGCTTCTTGCCGAGGCGACTGTCTTTTCCAGATATTCCGTTTCGTCGTAAATATCCTTGCAGAGCTTGGAAAGCGTTAAAAGAACTGCTTTTTCGGGTTCAGGCAAGATCCCGATTTTTTCCTGTTTTATTTCAACCAGAGTTGCCAGATGTTCCTCATATTTGAGTATGGAAGGTATGATATCCTTTTTTGCCATATCTATCATCGTCAGCGCTTCTATAGAAACGGTATGGCAATAATTATCGTAAAGGATTTCAAGACGGGAGAATATCTCTTCTTTCGTAAAAATTCTGTGCTTTGTGAACAGCTCGATATTTTTGTCGTCAATATATCTGTCGAGCGCTTCGGGCGTTGTTTTTATATTCAGAAGACCGCGTTTTTCCGCTTCTTTTACCCATGCGTCGTCATATCCGTTGCCGTTGAAAATGATCCTTTTATGTTCTCTGATCGTTTTTCTTATAAGCGTGTTCAGCTCGGACGTGAAATCGTCTGCGTTTTCGAGAACATCCGCAAACTGTTCGAGCTGTTCGGCAATGATAGTGTTCAGAATGATGTTCGGGCCGGAAATCGAAAGAGACGAGCCGAGCATTCTGAATTCGAATTTATTGCCCGTAAATGCAAACGGCGACGTTCTGTTTCTGTCCGTGGTGTCTTTCGGAAAATGCGGCAGAACGTGAACACCGATCTCCATATCGGCGTTTTCTTTGTTGTTGTATCTGCTGCCGCTGTCTATCGCATCAAGAATTTTAGTTAGCTCATCGCCCAGAAATATCGAAATAATGGCAGGCGGCGCTTCGTTTGAGCCGAGACGGTGATCGTTGCCTGCGGATGCTATGGACAGACGCAAAAGATCCTGATATTCGTCCACAGCCTTTATTACCGAACATAAAAACAGAAGAAACTGCGCGTTTTCATGCGGTGATTTCCCGGGTTCAAGCAGATTTATCCCGGTATCGGTAGCGATCGACCAGTTATTGTGTTTTCCGCTGCCGTTTACACCTGCAAACGGTTTTTCGTGCAAAAGACATTTCATGCCGTGCCGCTCAGCCACGTTTTTCAGGATTTCCATCGTTATCTGATTGTGGTCTGTGGCAGTGTTTGTGTCTGAAAATATCGGAGCTATTTCATGTTGAGCCGGCGCCGCTTCGTTATGCTCGGTTTTTGCGAGAACGCCGAGTTTCCAAAGCTCCGTATCGAGGTCTTTCATGAATTCCGCAACTCTCGGACGTATTGCGCCGAAATAATGGTCGTTCATTTCCTGTCCCTTGGGCGGTCTTGCTCCGAAAAGAGTGCGACCGGTAAAAACAAGATCTTTTCTTTTGTTAAAAAGCTCTTTGTCAACAAGAAAATACTCCTGCTCGGCGCCTACGGTCGTAATAACTCTTTCAACGGTCGTGTTTCCGAAAAGACGCAGGATACGGAGCGCCTGTGTGTTCAGCAGTTCCATTGAGCGCAGAAGCGGCGTTTTTTTATCGAGAGCGTGTCCTCCGTAAGAGTAAAACGCCGTTGGGATGCAAAGAGTATTGTCTTTTATAAATGCGTATGATGTAGGATCCCATGCAGTATATCCTCTTGCTTCAAATGTTGCCCGGAGTCCCCCTGACGGGAAGGAAGACGCGTCGGACTCGCCTTTTATAAGCTCTTTTCCCGAAAACTCCATTATTACCGTTCCGTCTCCGACGGGCGAT
This sequence comes from Oscillospiraceae bacterium, assembly GCA_902783255.1. Taxonomy (GTDB): domain Bacteria; phylum Bacillota; class Clostridia; order Oscillospirales; family UBA644; genus HGM12619. The sequence goes on from CACZQB010000017.1 coordinate 3,307, forward strand.
ATAAAGCTGTCGTGCTTTTCGGCTGTTATGCCGGTCATGGGCTGAAACCAGTGCGTATAATGTGTTGCGCCCTTTGATACCGCCCAGTCCTTCATTGCGGTAGCGACCGTATTCGCAACGGTTATATCAAGGCTCTTGCCGCCTTTTACGGCTTTTTTGAGTGCAAAATACGTTTCTTCGGGCAGTCTTTCGCGCATTACCGCGTCGTTGAATACGTAAGATCCGAAAAGTTCTGATACGTTCATGTCAGTCACCTTTGAAATTTATTTCTCTGAAAGAATTCTGTTTACCGTTTCCCTTAAATCAAGCAGCCACCTGTTTGAGTGCGGAAAACTGTTGAAATCTATTTTATCTGAAAGTCCGAAATCAATGAGGGAGATCGTTTTTTCTCTGCCTATCTTTTTTTCGAGCGCTTTCAGCGCGCGGTAATCCTGAAGTCCGTCATAAAAAACCTCAAGCCGCAGCGAGCAGACAGGATGTCCGTCATTCCCGGGGTAAACAATAAACGCGTCACCCGAGGGGTATGCCTCTTTTGCGTCAGTAACATAATACGGATCTATCTTTTCATAAGAAAGAACGGAATTCCAGAAATTATATCCCCATTGCAAAAAGCCCTTGATATCATATTTATAAAGCTGGACTCCGAGGATCCTGTTTCTCAAAGACGGCATTGCCATAAACCGGTTCGCAACGTCTTTATACTGCCCGCAGCAATAATAGCACCACAGATCCTTTACGCCGTTTTCAATGAACGGTCTGATATGATTCGTTGAAACGACCGGTGTTTTTACCGCGCCGGTTTCGTAAAAACTGTAAGACGAAAGAGCGTCTATAATATTGAAATCGTCGCAGGTGTATTTTTTGAGCAGCGCCGCGGCGGCATAATATTTTTCGGGATCATCAGCGGAAGGTTCGTCAGAAACGTGAAAAAATACGCGGCTTTGCATATTTCTTTTTTTGAAAAACTCAACGAGAGAAGGAAGCAGCTGAGAAAGAAATTCAACATATTCTTTTCCGTACGCATCGGTTTCCCAGCCGAAAATGCGTTTCGTTCCGCCTTTTTCTTCCGCAATTATTTTAGGAGCGTGCGCTGCGCCCCACTGCGTGTAAAGAGGGGCAAGCTCAAAAAATTCAATGCCGTTTTTTTCTGCGGTATCGATCCATCGTATCAGTTTTTCAAATCCGAAAGAATAGCTGCTGCCGTCCTTTTTTACATCAAGAAGCTGCACGGTAGTTCTTTCGTGTCCGAAAGCGGTATCAAGCGCAGGAGTAAAGATCGGCGTAAGGATCATATTCATGCCGTGATCTGCTGCTGTTTTCATGTAATTGGCGATTATTTCCCAGTGTTTTTCGGAAAAAGCAGGAACAGCGTATCTGTCGCAAAGACAGTCCGCGTGAAACCAGTTTGTGTATATGAGAGATTGTTCTTCGAGTTTTGCGTCAAGTATTCTCAGCGTAAAAAGCGTTTCGCATACCGATTCTTCGCCGTTTCTTAAAATTACCTTTATGTGATGCGTTGCGGGCACGGCGTTGTGCGGGTCAACGGTTATCCATAATACAGATGTATGACTGCCGCTTACGGTAAAGCCGCTTTCAGTTATATTTTCGAGAACATCGGGGAAAAGCCCCGGTTTATCCGATATTATATACCCGTCGTGATCGTCGTAACAGGGCAGCAAAGACGGCACGAACCCGACTGCGCGTACAGTTATATCGGATATCGTTGACGATGTTTCAACGCTCAGACGCAAACGTCCTTTTCCGGGCAGCGTATATGCGATCTGATAATTGAATATCTCGTTTTTCAAAGCCGTAGCCTCGGCATACTCTTCAAGTGAGTCGATCATGGTATCGGGCATAACTTTTTCGAGAGACGATATACATTTTGAAATAATGTTCATATCAGTTCCTTTTATCTTATCGTGCTTTTTTTCTGATTTCGATTATGAACTCAGTTTCTGTCGAAGCGGCGCTCACAGCCATCGCCGCGTCTATCCTGTCTTTCGGAGTTCGATAAAAATAGGGCGTCATTGTGATAAGGTCGCGAAGCGACTGTCCGTCGAGAAATATCTTTTTTGAAATCTTTTTTGATGATATTTTTTCGAATGTGTTGGATAATCCGGAATTTTCATCGTTTTTTCTCGGTTTTTCGTAAAGAAGGCGTTTTATGCCCATAAGGTGGTTTTCGCCGGGAAAAACATGTATCAAAACGCCGTCCGGCGCAAGGATCCTTGAAAATTCTTTTTCATTTACGGGCGCAAAAATGTGAAAAAGAATATCCGCGGCTCCGTCTTTTACGGGCACAGACGATATGTTCGCGGAAAAAAACAATGCTTTTCGGGAATCTCTTGCGGCATATCTGAGAGCTCTTTTCGACAGATCGAAACCGTAAAATTGCGATTCGGGGAATTCATTCTGCAGTCCGTTCGTAAAATATCCTTCTCCGCAGCAGGCGTCTATGACAGTGCAGCCGTCAAAGACCGAGGTTCGAACAGAGTCTTTTAAGGCGGAAAGCAGATGAGAGTAATATCCTGCGCCGAGGAACCGTTTTCTTGCCGCAGCCATAAGCGGATCGTCGCCCGCAGACGGCGAACCGTTTATTATCAGATTTACGCTTCCTTCTTTTGAACGGTCAAATGAATGACCGTTTTTGCAGAACGCCGTTTTTTCGCCGAATTCGAGCGTTTGTTTGCATACGGGGCAGATTATAGGCTCTTTCATCTTTTTCTGCCGAGTTTTTTAAGCTCGCGAATGTCAACATCTGCAAAAACAGGCGTCAGAAATTCGTTCAGGAGCCTTGAAACGAGTCTTTCATGGTAATAATCCGAAAGCTCCTGCGGACGGAAGTTTGTGCTTATTATCATCGGTTTTCCGCTGTTCAGGCGGGAATTTATAACATTGTAAAGAACAGATTCGGAAAATTGCGTTGAAAATTCGGAGCCGAGATCGTCTATTATAAGAAGGTCAGAATCAAAATATCGTTCGGTATCTTTTGTTTTGCCGCTCTTGCCGAACTTTTCCGATTCAAAATCTGCGATCATGTCCTGCGCTGTCACATAGCACACAAAATTGCCCTGCTCCGCGCAGGCCTTGCCTATTGCGCATGAAAGAAACGTTTTGCCTGAGCCGCTGCGCCCCATAAAAAGCAGATTTTCTTTTTTGTTTGCGAAATTGCGGACATATTTTTTTGCGTAGCCGAGGGTAAGCTCCATTTTTTCGCGGTCTTCCGGCTTGTTATAATATGAAAGATCGAACGAATCGAGCGTTTTGCCTGCGTAATCGGAAGAAAGTCCGGAAAGCTCAAGCGTAAGCGCGGAAAGCTCTCGTTTGAAACACTCGCAGAAACCTTTGTCGGTATATCCCCTGTCTTCACACTTTTCGCAGCGGGGGTGTATTTTGAAAGAATCTTCCGGCAGACCTTCAGCTGCGAGGATAGAGGCTCTTTCTTTTTGCAGATCAAGGCTTTTTTTTCGGAATTCGTTGAACGCCTCTTCGCTTCTGTTTCCGCTGAACGCAAACGCCGTAAAGCGGGACATATTGTTTTTCAGGTCATCTTCAATAGCTTTGAGCCGAGGCAGTCTTCTGTAGAGCGCCGCGATCCTTTCAAGCTCTTTTTCGCGGAAATCGGCACTTTTTTCGCGTAAAATATCGTCGGTTTTTTTAAACAGTTCACTCCTGTTCATCGTCGCCGTTCACCGCCTTTTTCATTATTTCCCAAGTTTTGTCAACAGTCTTTTCGGTATCAGCGGAAGCCTCTGCAGTATATTTTTTCTGACTGCGTTTTTTTGCGTCGGGCTTTTTTGCGAGAGCCTCCGTCGGGTCGTTTATTCCTTCCGCCTTCCACGAGCGGAGTATTTTATCGATATACTGATATTTGTATGAACCTATGCTCTTTATCATGCTTTCGTATGCGGCAAGGATCATATCGTCTGAATACCCGAGCTCCGTTCTCCACGAAACGAATACTTTTTTCTCCTCTTCTCCCAGCGCTCTGTCCGAAATTCCGAGAAGCTTCGCCGTTTTTTTTGCGGCTTCGGATTTCTCTTTCTCGGCTTCAATATATGCTTCGGCTTTTTCAAAAGTGATAATCCCGTCGTCTGCCCACATAACGGCGGTCTTTTCTATCTGCCTCATCGACTTTTTACCGCTGTCGGCGCAGTATTGCAGCAATACGGCGGCAACTTCGGGCGGAAGTCCTATCCAGTCAACAAGAGAAAGAACGGTATATGCGTCCGTTGTGCTCAGCGGACGCGCCAGAAGCTCCTCTGTTTTTTCATACAGAAATCTGACGGCGCTGTCTCCGTTTATGCGGGTCGCTACCTCTTCTGCGGAATACGGCTGTATGTCAGAGGTCTTGAGCTGCGGACGTGCGAGCGTATATTTCTGCTTTGATTTAAAAAGGATACCTTTTTCGACCCAGTAACGGAACGCTTCGCCGAGATTTTCGGCATCTATCCCCGTTGCTGAGCATATATCGCTTTCAAGAAACGATTTTGACGGGTTTCTTAAAAGAAAAAGAATAAGTCTCAATGCGTCCTGCGGCGCTCTGAGATAGTTGTCGGCTATTTCGTTAGGGACCGAAAATGTCGGGCTGTTTTCGAAAACGACCGTTTTGTCAGGCAATATTCTCACTCTTTCTCAAATCTGTAAATACTTATACCATATAATTATAACAGAATACAGCCTTCAAGTCAATATGCCGCACGTGAAAATTTTATGAATGTATAACGCATAAATTTATATTGAAGACTTGACTTCACGGGCTATCCGTGTTATATTTATAAAAAACAATGGGAGTGATAAATACGGAATATCCTGTTTTTCTCAAACGCAAAAGATACGGAACTCTTATTTTCAATGCTGTTATGCTCATAATTTCGGTCGCGGCAATGATATACAATATCTCAAACGGCGGAGAATACGCGGTATTTATCGTCACGTCTGCCGTATTTGCCTTGACTTTGGCGTTCAATATCTTTCTCAATACCGAAAGAACATATGTGATCTACGAAGACAGGATCGTGTCACTTTCAAAATTTCTGCCTAAAACCGAGATCATGGCGCGCGATATCGCCGGCGTGGAGTATGCGAACGAGCTTCACGATACGCTTAAAGTCAATTATAATACCGACGAATTCGATATCGAAAAAATATCGGGCGGCAGCGCCGCTTTTGCGGAGCTCGGCGAAGGGATGTGGAGTGCGTATATATCGAAAAGAGACGTCAACAGACCTCTTGACGAGGTGAAATATATAATTGAAAGCATGAAAAGGTAAAAAAAATCAAAATTCCCGTTATTTTATGGAACTTTTTTCCGGAATTTCAGTCCAAATGCGTATAATGATGGGAAAAAGCGGAATTTTTATGCGTATTTTGCGGAAAATACCGCGCACATCTTGACAAATCGAAAAAATAATGTTATATTATGATATATGCGCTGAAAATGCGCTTTCATATATTGAGATCCAATTACACAGCTGCAAAATATTTAATTCTCGAAAGGTGGTTTATTATGAAATCAAGATTTCATAAAATTACTGCGCTGCTGATTGCTGCTGCTATGCTTGTTGCAATGCTTGCGGCGTGCGGCGAAGAAGCCGTGAATCTTCAGGAAGTATACAAATTTTCCGAAACCGCAGTAAACCTTAATGCGGGCGAAAACTACGCCCTGCTTATTTATGACGATACATACAGTGACAGGCAGTACAGTACAGTATGGTCATCAGATAATCCGTCAGTTGTCTCGGTAGAACAAAGCGGCTTTATCACAGCCCTTTCCGCCGGTCAGGCAACCGTTACGGCAAATCTTCACTTCGAAAAAGAAAAACAGGATGTTACTCTTAACTGCGCAATAACGGTCCTTGAAACAAACATCGCCGTTACGGGTGTTTCCATAAACGCAATGGAACAGACCCTTGACGTCGGCGGAGTTACCGTCCTCACCGCAACCATTCTTCCTGCCGACGCTTCAAACAAAGCGGTAAGCTGGACGACTTCCGATCCTACTGTAGCAATAGTTTCTTCAGGCGTTGTTACCGCTGTAGGCGCAGGAACGGCTATCGTTACCGCAGTTACGGACGACGGAGCAAAAACTGCCGACTGCATAATAACCGTAAACACACCGGTAGATGTTTTTGAAAGTCTTACTCTCAACAGATCTTCCGTTTCCGTTGCGGTAGGCAAATCCTCTTCTCTGATTGCAACGATAAAACCCGAAGGCATTGCCGCAGATATTATCTGGACCAGCGCCGACGAAACGATCGCAACCGTTCAGAATGGCACGATAACCGGTCTCAAAGCAGGCACAACAACGATCACCGCTACTTTGAACGACAAAGTAACAAATAAAGTCGCTACCTGCAAAGTAACCGTAACGTCATCCACATCCTCCACATCATCGGGTAATTCCGGATCATCTTCAGGCAATTCCGGTTCTTCTTCAGGAAACTCCGGCTCAACTACAACTCCCAGCACCGTAAGGGCAACAAAAGTCGAGTTTGATGTTCAGTCTATCACCGTATATGTCGGTCAGACAGGTCCATGGAGTTTCAAACCGACCGTAACACCGTCCAACACTACCGAAAAAGGCACATGGAGATCAAGCGATCCCACTGTTGCGGCAGTAGATGAGAACGGCAACATCACTATCGGCAATATCGGTTCAAGCTACTTTGCGACAGCTACCATCACATATACCGTCGGCAGCAAATCCGCAAACGGCGTTGTTGTCGTAATGGCTGAAAGCGCAAATCCCAACCCCGGCACATCCCAGACTCCGGGCACAGAAACTCCGGGTACGGAAACCCCCGGCACAGATACTCCGGGCACAGAAACTCCGGGTACGGAAACTCCCGGTACGGAAACTCCGGGTCAGACGACCGAACAGCCCGCTGACAACGGACAGAGAATCACTTCTATTATTCTTGCCGAAGACGATGCAGAAGTATACCTCGGCACACCTTACAAACTCGAATTTGACGCATATCCGAAGGCTTATGCGGCATCCGAAACATATACATGGACAAGCTCTAACGAAAGCATCGCCACAGTCGATTCCAACGGCGTTGTAACCGGCGTGGCAGTCGGCGAAACTACCGTCACGATCAAAGGCAGCAAGTCCGGTATTACAGCAAGCTGCAAAGTAACCGTAAAGCTTAAAGAAGCTGAATCTATTTCTCTTTCACACGCAGCAGTTACCCTTAATATAGGCACAACGGCTACTCTGATCGCAACCGTCACACCTGCAGACGCAAGCGAAACGATCACATGGTCCAGCAATTTCCCGAATATCGTATCTGTAAATCCGATAGACTCAAGATCCGCAGTCATCGCATCTCTTGCAAACGGCACAGCGATCATCACGGCAAGCACTTCAAGCGGAAAGACCGCAACCTGCTCCGTAGCATCCGGCATAACAGGCTATGATACTTCCGGACAAACCACGATCACCACACCGTCCACAATAAAAGTAAGCGTTGTGGTATCCTCCAACGGCGACCTTATCCAGGGCGAAGGCTATTCGGCATACCTCACGTTCTCACCCGCGCTCACATCTGCGCAGCAGTCAACGATGATGTATTCTATCAGCCCGAGCAACAGCAATGTTTCTGTTTCAAGAGCAACGGCTAACGATTACACCAAAAACAGCTTTACGATCACTCCCACGGTCGAAACAGGCACCGCAACACTTACAGGTTTCGTATCTTCTTCCGATACGTCTCTCAAATTCGAATATGTTCCGAAAACAGTTTCGATCCTTTCTCCTTCGATCAATATAAAAACTCCTATAAAAACACTTACCATGAACCCCATATCGGTTTCACTTTTCACCGGTGACAGCAAGCTTATCGCAGTATCCGCAACACCGACGGTAAACGACGATACTGTAACATGGATGTCCTCCGATGAAAACATCGTAAGAGTGACCGGCAGCGGACTTACCGCAACAGTTGTAGCGGTAGCTCCCGGCAGAGCGACCGTAACCGCAAGAACACAGGGCAACCTTACCACAAGCAAAGTTACGGCGAAATGCGACGTAATCGTAAACTCTACAGGCTCGGTTGACCAGACCAGAGGCACCATAGGCGTAATGCAGGGCTCAACATACACACCTACAAACGCTGATATCGGCGCATCGGGTCAGTTCCTCAACGGTCTTGCTCCCACATGGACCGAAAACAGTGTTGTATCATCCTCCGCTTCCGGACAGTGGGATACTTCATACGTTATGAAGATCTCCTCAAACGGAACGATAACCGTAGGTGAAAACGTAGCTATCGGAACAACGATGACAACGCAGGTAACATACGCCCTTGCCGGAACGAGCGAGCTTATTCACAAAGACTTCACTATAATGGTAATGAACTCCAAGCAGACAAGCGGAAGCACGACCGCAACCGCAAGACTTTCCGCAACCGTAGGCGATAAAGGAAATCTGAGATCACTTTACGGCGGAGATGAATTTGACACGTCCTTCACAAATGTTGTAAAAGTAAACGCCAACGGCGATTGGGAAGCAGTAGGTCCCGGCACGGCAGACGTTCATGTTTACACAGTTTCGGGCACCGTCAGAACTGAGATCCTTACCGTTCAGATCACGGTAGGCAACCCGGTTAAAACATACACAATGGTTCCCGAACAGTCCGTAAAAATAACCGATATTCTCGGAACAACAACTTCAATAGCAGGAGCAACGAGCGCAAACCCGGCA
>CACZQB010000018.1 GCA_902783255.1 Oscillospiraceae bacterium
AATAATATTCATCACGGCAATTACTGTATATATCTTTCCCGTATTGAAAATATATATCATACTGTCACCGTTCAAAAACAGTCCCGTTGCCTGAAGAATATACGGATAATGAATAAGAACGTCTGATACAATAAGCAATATAAACATCTGAACCGTCGTCATAAGCGCAACATTGTTTTTTGTCGCGCCTACAAGTCTGTGTATCGAATAATCTTTTTCGTTTGCTATATTAAGCATAAGTATAAGTATGCCCAAACCGAAAATGCAAAGAATCCCCACAAGCAAAGCTACATGCAGATACGTTTCCGTTCTTCCTTTTTCGAGCGATGCGGTGATTTTGGCGAGAGAATCGTTTTTCGTTAAATATAAAAGGTCGTCAAGTCCCGCATCGTGAACCGCTTTGCGTATCTCTTCTGCCGCCTGTTCTTCATTTGTCTTGTTTATGTATATTTTGGCAAAAATAAGATTATTGATTTTACAGTGTGATGCATAAATATATAAGTCATCATTGCTTTTCAGCTCCGGAAAAGTATCGGGAGTGTAATCTTTTACAACTCTGATTATGCTGTTGTAAATATAATAAAAATGACCGCCGTCTTGCGTAGTGATATTATTCGAGCTATCAAGAATTCCGACTACTTTCCCCTTGCTGTACTGATACATTTTGACGATCGTCTTCTTTGGGTCTGTCGAATCGTACCTGTCGAGGATATCTTTAACCGTAACAAGGTCTCCTATTTCAAAATAATCTCGAAGCTGATATCCCACAAGAAGAGGAACGACCTGTATGCCGTCTTCATCGATATAAAAATCGTCTTCTTTCGGCAATCTTCCTTTCAGCAGCGTCAGCTTTTCAATATCAAAAAAATCGGGTGTAACTATATACTCCTTTGTAGAGTCAAAAGTATAATGTCCGTTATATGCGTCGTGCTGTCCATTCTGATTATATCCGATGTTAGAAATTACTTCTATATAAACGCCCGGAATGTTTTTTAATGTTCGGTAAAACTGCCATACTTTATCGCTGTTGGATAGATATTTGGCGTTGATTATCGGGTCCTTTGAGATTGGATAATATAAATAAGCTTCTTCTTCCGGAAGAAGATCATCGCTGTAAAAAGACCTTCTGCTAAGCATGCTCTGAGATTTTTCAGCGTCAACCCGAAAATGATATTGAGATAGCTCTACAAAAGCTTCCTGTTCCAATACAACTTCAGTCGTCAGATTGTTTATCTGAACCTGGATCGTAACTATTCCGAGAAAAGTCATAATCGAAACTATCATAACCACTATCGCCGCATTGAGCAGAAAATTAGTTCTGATATTTTTCAGGGCTTCCGTCAGGCATACAATCATTTTTTCACCTCGTTATAAATAAAGGTAAAAGGGAGTTGTTTTGATTAGTATAGTCAATCAAATGTGCATGATGTTACTTCTGAAGAATAATAATACGCATCCGAAGCAGAAACAGGATAATGGTAATCTGTGAAATTCCCTGCACTGTAATTATAATAATCGCACAAGTGACTGCCGAATTGATATAAGGATGTTGTGACTTTATCAATTGGGTGTGTTGTTAATGCCGCGTACCATTGTATTGATGTCCAGATACGGCATACTCATTTCGGGCTGATCAGGGTTCCAATATGTCCAGGAAGTTGCATAGATTTCTCCTCCATCTGGATCGTAGAATGATTCGGCTAAAAAAGGAATCGAAAGTGCCATTAAAAGAAAAATAACTGCTGTTACGGTAAATAGTTTTCTGTTTTTCATATCGATTTTCATTTCATATTTTGAGATCTTTCATATTTTGAGATTAAATAATTTAATGTCCTTTAAATTATAATACCATGATTTTGTGATTATGTCAAGTCTATAATTAAACAAAAAACAAATTGATTTCTGTGTTTTTTTGTATAAAATGTATAATAGTCGCATTTTGAATTATATAGGCAGGAATAATGTTGTGAGTTATTCATTATCCTTGATTGAAGTTACAATATCCGTTGCCGATGCGTATATTCTTGATATAATATATGTCAGCGCAAGTATAATAATATTCATCACGGCAATTACTGTATATATCTTTCCCGTATTGAAA
>CACZQB010000019.1 GCA_902783255.1 Oscillospiraceae bacterium
AATAATATTCATCACGGCAATTACTGTATATATCTTTCCCGTATTGAAAATATATATCATACTGTCACCGTTCAAAAACAGTCCCGTCGCCTGAAGAATATACGGATAATGAATAAGAACGTCTGATACAATAAGCAATATAAACATCTGAACCGTCGTCATAAGAGCAACATTGTTTTTTGTCGCGCCCACGAGTCTATGTATCGAATAATCTTTTGCGTTTGCTATATTAAGCATAAGTATAAGTATGCCCAAACCGAAAACGCAAAGAATCCCCACAAGCAAAGCTACATGCAGATACGTTTCCGTTCTTCCTTTTTCGAGCGAAGCGGTGATTGTGGCGTAGGAATCGCAACGTGCAATGGAATAAAAGGCATCCAGTCCCGAGTCCTTAAGAGCATTATTGATTTCTTCAACTATCCGAGCTTCATCTGTTCTGTTGATATACAATTTAGAAGATGGGAGAAGCATCAATTTGTTGAATGCAGCGTAAATATATGCATTATCATTGTTCTTCAGGTCAGGGAAATTGTTTGGAGATGGATCTTTAACTGCCCGTATAATGCTTGTTGAAAAGTTTAACAGACTATTTCCGTTTGAAGAAGTGGTTACATTTGATTTATCAAGAATTCCTACAACAATTCCGTTGCTAAAAGTAGGCATATCCACTATTCGCATAGTAATGTCATTTGGGTCATAATGTTTTAGTCTGTCTTTAACCGTAACAATATCCCCCAATGAAAATTGATTTCGTAAATTATATCCGACAAGAACAGGAACAACCTGTATGCCGTTTTCATCAACATAAAAATCATCTTCTTTCGGCAGTCTGCCTTTCAGCAGAGTCAAGTTTTCAATATTAAAAAAAATCATAGTAACGGCATAATCTATTGTGTTATCAGGAACATAGTGTCCATCATAAGCATCATGCTGACCTACCGAAAGAAAAGATCCTTGTTTTATGGTATAATAAAAAACGCCTTGCAACGAATTAAGATTTTCCAGGAAATCCCAAACTTTATCTGCATTTTCAAGATATTTGCGATTAATCTCAGGATTTTTTGATAACGGATAGAATAAAAAAGTTTCTTCTTCGGGAATATATTTGCCGCTAACAATATCATATCTTTGACCAAGCCTGAGAGATGATTCTTTATCTATCAAAAAACGGTATTGTGATAACTCTACAAATGCCTCCTGTTCCAGAACAACTTCTGTTGTAATGTCCCTTATCTGGATCTGAAGTGTAACAATCCCCAGAAAAGTCATAGCAGCAACTATCAGAACAATTATAGCAATATTAAGCATCAAATTCGTTCTGATATTTTTCAGGGCTTCCGTCAGACAGACAAACACTTTTCGACACCTCCTTAAACATTATTAAGCAAACAGATGTTAATATATAACTGTAATAAATAAAAAAATAAAGTCAATTCTTATTCGGATTGTTTATGATTTATTCAAAGTGGCTGTATGTAATGACAGTTTTCATAATGTGACGGTCAATACCGACACTTTTTGAATAGTGTCTCTTGACTTTCCTGTAAAGTTATGTTAAATTTAAATCAGAACCAAAGTCAACCCATTTCGGATTATTGCGATTTCCGTTTTACGCCGCAGCATAATGAAACGGAAATATTGCCGGAAGATTATTCGGATCTGTGCTGACAATGCTTCTACTAATAACTTTAAAAGAAACTGTGCATTATTCGTTTTCCGAATAACTTTTCATAAAATCATAGAATTTTTTCAGCGTTTCACTCAGCTTATTGTAATTTCTGTAAATCAGCTCAATATTAACAGTCGTTCCTTCATCTCTAAATGGAATAAAACGAATGTCGGAATACAGCTCAAGATTATGCGCACGTATACCTATCGCGATGCCCTCGTTACTGTTTACCATACTCCCGATCTTAAATAAATCTTCTGTTTTATATATATAATTCGCTTTGTAACCGTAAGCAGCCTCCTTTCGTTTAATTATATCGTAGAGAATCGAGCTTCCGTTGTATAGAATGATCTTTTCGTTTTTCAGGTCCCTGAAACTAATCGTCTTTTTGTTTGAAAGAGGATTGTCTTTATTTATATAAACAAACAGCTTAAACGATTTAATAATAGTTCGTTTTATGCTCTTGTCTGTCTTCATGCCGCTCGGTAATGCTGCTATTCCAAGCTTATCGGGATTGTTATGAATATACTGTATTGTATCTTCTGCTCGCTTGTCAATTAAAGTCAGCTTTATATTTGGGTATATTCTGTCAAATTCTGCTTTTGCAGAAGGAAATAATGTCCCAAGTAAAATCGGTGAACAGGCAATAACGTCATTGGACTCTATTTTTGAAAAAACAGCAGGCAGTTTATTTGTCGCCTTTTTGTATTCCTCAACGATCTTTGCATAATTGTTGTAAAGAAACATTCCTTTTTCAGTCAGTTCCACACCGTTAATTGAGCGAGTAAACAACGTTTCACCAAGTTCCTCTTCAAGGACTGAAATACATTTTGATATAGCCTGCTGAGAAACAAATAATTCTCTTGCGGTTTTAGAAAAAGACTTGTTCCTGCAAACGTCAATAAAATATACTATGTTTTCAAAAGTCAATACGATCACCTTCTTTTATGAGAGTATAGCATACATTTTCGAAAATGTCAAGGGACGTAGACCCAATTAAAAGTTGTATGGTCACAACTAATTTCTGTTTGACAACTCAGTTATAATATGCTATACTGTATTTGCGAAACAAAGTCAACCCATTTTTCGGATTATTGCGATTTCCGTTTTACGCCGGCAAAATGAAACGGAAATCGAGCCGGCAAATAATCCGTGAAGACTTTGACGGCGTTTTCGAATTTCGATGGAGAAACAGTCAATTATGGTATATATAATCCGACTCATTCTTCCGCATCTGCAACGTATTATGTAGGAAACCATATGGATTATCACAGCAATACTTACACATTGGTAAACCATCACAATAATTGAAATTGCCACAGTTTACGGGTATACTGTCCGGAAAGTATATCCGTAGGCTTACGGAGAGTTTAGATATGAATAAATTATACCTGTATTTTTTCGAACCCTTCAACAATCTTTCAAAACGGCTGTATATAACAATTATCACTATTCTTTTCCTCTCTGCGTTTTTCTTATTTATCGGAGTATTCTCAAATGTTTTCGATACCGAAAATCTCTCTTTATCCCTGAAAAATAATGAAACGTATTTGACATATCATCAAATGAATATTCACACGCCGATGGAAGAAATGATTTCGGGAAAAAGTCCGGTTGCATTGATTCATGAAATGAATTATCTTGCCGAGAACGATCCCGAAGAATGGTCTCGTATTCAAATAGAAACCGACCGCTTTATCTG
>CACZQB010000020.1 GCA_902783255.1 Oscillospiraceae bacterium
TGACGATGACGGTTCCAAAGACGATTCCGTTACTTTTACCGACGGACATATCGACCTTGAAAAAACCGTATGCGACGCGCTTGTTCTTGCGGTTCCCATGCAGGTGCTTTGCAGCCCCGACTGCGGCGGTGTTGAAGGTGACGGATACGAAATAATTTATGATGAAAATTAAACTTCGCATTTTGTTAACAGCAATCTGCGGCTATAAAGGAGGGTATACACCATGATTGCTCCCAAGAGAAGAATTTCCAAGCAGAGAAAGCATAAAAGACGTTCCAGCGTATGGAAGCTCGACATGCCCGGAATGGTTAAATGTTCGCATTGCGGCGAATACCATCTTGCACACCGCGTATGCAGCCACTGCGGCTACTACAACGGCAAAGAAGTTATAAAGATGGAAGAAGAAAAGAAAGGCGCGTAATCGCTTTCCGGTTATGCCCGCATGAAGATGGGAGGATCGTTATTTTTGAAAAATAACGGTTCGCCCGTCCGTTTTTTGTGTTTGATAATATGGCATACATTACTGAAATCAGCAAAACCAGTCCGTTTTACGGCAAGCTGAAAACAGGGGATATCCTTGTTTCCGTAAACGGAAAAAAAATCAACGATATCCTTGATTATATGTATCATACCGCAGCCGAAAAACTTTCGTTCTGCGTAATCCGCAACGGAAAGGAATATACGGTAAGCGCACTGAACAAAACAGGAGCGCTCGGACTTACATTTGATTCTTTTCTGATGGATACACATAAAAGCTGCAAAAATAAATGCGTTTTCTGTTTTATAGATCAGCTGCCGAAAAACATGCGCGACACCATGTATTATAAAGACGACGATTTTCGTCTTTCGCTCCTTCAGGGCAACTATGTTACGCTTACAAACCTCACCCCCGAGGAAACCGACAGGATCTGTGATCTTCGCGTATCTCCGCTGAATGTCTCCGTCCATGCGACCGACGGCGATGTTCGCGTAAAAATGATGAAAAATCCGAACGCAAAAAACATTATGTCTCTTCTTAAGCGCTTTGCTGACGCAGGAATTAATCTTCGCTGTCAGATAGTTCTCTGCAAGGGATTTAACGACGGCGAAATACTGAAAAAATCACTTGCCGATCTGAAATCGCTTTATCCTGCAATCTCTTCCGTTTCGATCGTCCCTGTAGGTCTGACAAAATTCAGAGATGGTCTTGAACCGCTTGAAACATTCAATGCTGCCGAATGCGCAGAGGTAATAAAAACTGTTGACTCAATAGGAGATATTTGCGAAAAAGAATACGGAACACGTATTTTTTACTGCTCTGACGAATTCTACGTCACTGCAGCGCTGCCCGTTCCTCCGTGCGATTATTACGGTGACTTTGAACAGATAGAAAACGGTGTGGGAATGCTTTCGTCATTTAAGGAAGAATTCGATGCGGCTGTTGACAGCTTTGACATCAACGAAAAAAAATGCAGACTTTCATTTGTTTCAGGCATGATACTTAAAACCACTCTGCCGCAGCGTTTTGAAAAAATCCGGGAAAAGCTTACAGGACTTTCGGTCGATCTGCATTTTATAAAAAACGATTACTTCGGAGAAAAAATAACCGTAACCGGTCTGATAACCGGAACAGACATAATATCTCAGCTCAAAAACAAGCCCTTAGGCGATGCGCTCGTTATCCCGAACGCAATGCTGCGCGACGACAGGTTCCTTGACGATATTTCGCTTGCAGATGTTGAAAATGCCCTGAATATCCATGCCGTCCCTATGCCGTGCGACGGACACGGCTCCGCAGAAACGATAAGAAATCTTGTAGTCAGCTCATAATTTTGACATATAATTACCGCATAGGCACGCTTGACACAGCGTGCCTTTTGTGTTATAATCTCTGCATAACAGAGCAATTGATCAATATTAGATATACCATTTATTCCGAACGGGGGGGGGTGTATGCGTGAATATCAGAAATATAAAGCGGTTTTTCGGACTTTTTGTACTTGCATTTCTTATCGTTTTTATAGTAGTAATAATCCGTCTGCCTCAAAATGACGATAAAAATATTATAGTTACGGATAACGATCTCCTTATTCCCGATCCCGATACGGCAACAGACCCCGGGTCTGAAGTTGTGATCGAACCTGAAACGATTCCTGAAGTTGTAACAGAGCCCGAGCCTCAGCGTCTTGAACCCATATCTCTCGTTGACGAAGAAATGCCCGCTTCTCTTCTGCCGATTGCCAAACAATACAATGTCATAGGAATGTCTATTGCGGTAATAGAAAACGGCGAAGTTACCCACAGCTATGTTTTCGGCGATCAGCAAAAAGCTACAGACACTTCTGAGGCTATTCCGTATACATCAGATAGCGTTATCCGCGTTGCAGGTGTTTCTGAGCTTGTTTCAGCGATCGGTGTAATGTCCCTTTGCGAAAGTGGCAAGCTTGATCTTGACAGACCGATAGGCGACTATCTCGGATACCCCGTCAAAAATCCCAAAAGCGATTCCGAGATAACTTTGCGTCAGCTGATGACTCATACCGCAGGCGTTTCCGATTCAGGAGCATATAACGATGTCGTTTACGGACGGACTAAATATCAGCTTCTTAAAAATATGCTCACGGGAGAAAATGCAAAAAAGAATTTTTATTCATACAAAGCAGGTTACAGTTACGATTTTTCAAATTTCGGATCTGCCATGATGGGCTGTATAGTATCGTCCGTTGCGGGCAAGTCGTTTAACGAGTTTATGAAATCCGATATTTTTACTCCTCTTGCTATCGATGCCGGTTATTATTCAACCGAAATTGAAAACCGCTCAAATATAGCGACGATCTATCTTCGCAATGAGGTAAACTATGTTCTTGAGGAGATGGACGGATTCGCTGTCGAAATGGAGTCGGTTGACGACGTTGATAATTACCGTATATCACACGGCAATCTCTTTATAAGCACTGCCGGTTTGTCGCGTATAGCTCAGCTTTTGCTTAATAAGGGTTCTTTGGGAACGGTTTCCGTTCTTTCAGAAGAATCGGTTGAAAATATGCTTTCAACCGAAGCCAAGGGCACGCTTTATAAAGATGTTGGCGCGGGGCTTTGCGTTACACGTAAAAAGGATATAGTTGACGGAAGAGTTCTTTACGGACACGGCGGAATCGCATACGGCGCTACCGCAGAAATATTTTTTGATCCAACCGATAACACTGCAGTAATAATAACATGTAACGGCGGAAATCTTTCCACTGATGATTCAGGCTTTTCATCAATGGCAAAAGCGTTTATTCAGGAAATTTACGCTTCGATAATAGGTAAATAAGATGCAGCATATTCTTTCACTTGTAAGAAAAGCAGTTGACGAATACGGCATGATAGAAAACGGTGACAGAATAGCTGTCGGCTGTTCTGGCGGTAAGGACTCTACTCTGCTTTTGCTTGCTCTTTCAAAGCTTTCCGAGTTTTATCCGAAAAAGTTCTCCGTTGTCGGCATCGTGATCGATACAGGAACGGGCATAGATTATTCTCCGCTCGAAGAATTCTGCAAAAATGAGAATATCGAGCTGATAATCAAGAGGACCGAAATATCAAAAATCATTTTTGAAATACGCAAAGAATCAAATCCGTGCTCTCTTTGTTCAAGAATGAGACGCGGAAGTCTGAATGACGCGGCGATCGAAGCGGGCGCAAACAAGGTTGCCCTCGGTCACCACAGAGACGACGTTATAGATACATTTTTTCTCAGTCTTATCCACGAATCCCGTCTGAATACGTTTCAGCCTGTCACATATCTTTCAAGAAAAGATATAAATGTTATCCGTCCGCTTATTTTCGTGCCTGAAAAAGACGTAAAAAGAATTGTAAAGCGTTTTAACTTGCCTGTGCTTGTCAATCCGTGTCCCGCAGACGGAAATACGGAACGCGAGGCTATAAAACAGGTCGTGCATGATATTGACGTGAATTATAAGGGCATACGGGAGCGCGTATTCGGCGCGATTGAACGTTCGAACCTTGACGGATGGAAAAAGATTGAAAAACAGAAAAACGAATGAAACTTGCCTGCGGAACAAAATAAAAGGACTGCCTGATATTCAGGAGTCCTTTTTTCATATGTTCACACGTCAGCATTTGTTATGCAAAAGAGCATTTTTCAGATCATAGAAAACAATGTTCGAGTAAAATCGATAATACTGACCCCGAAGGGGTCTTTTTTTACGCATAAAAAGGGAAGATCAGCATTTTCTGTTATAATCGGGTGAGAATACGCCGATATTCATTATTTCACTCTCATCAGCCGTCAGTCGCCAGTTTATCGAGCCGTTTTAAAATCGTATATCGCATTGTCAGGTAACATGCAGTCCCTCCGATCACATTTGAAATGGGTTCCGCGAGAAATACCCCCTTCACTCCTAACCCGACAAGCGGAAGCAGCAGGGTAAGAGGAAGAACTATAATGATCTTTCTGAGAAGTGAAAAGAAAATAGCGTGCTTTAAATCGATCTCGTTATCCTCTTTTACATTTGATTCTTCTGTATTCGAAATAGTTGACGGTCAATGGAAGATTGAGGATGCTGTTATTGCTAACTATAATACGGCAAACAAAACTGCTGTAGCAACCGTCGCGGAAGACACCGATATTAACGGAATCATTTTTGAGTTGACTCTCAAAATCAAAGACGATGCGCCTGCAGGAGATTATGATATCTCTTGTACAATAGCCGCAAAAAAGAAATCGCCTGCAGGAGGCGAAGAGAATGTGAAAATAGCTCTTACTAATTTCACATACGACACGTCTGTCTTCGAGCTCGTCGGCGGCGAATGGCGTGTTGACGAAAGCATTATTGCCGACTGGGATGATAACAACGACATTGCCGCAGTTGCATTTGGCGATAATCAGAACGTAAACGGAATTATTTTCGAGCTTACGTTTAAAGTCATTGATCCCGCAAAAGAAGGCGACTATTACGTGGGCTGCGATATTATCGCAAGATCCAAAACCCCATACGGCGCCGAAGATCAGGTTCCCGTAAAGGTCACAAATGGCAAAATCACCGTTTCCCCCGTTATTAAGGGCGATACGGACGGTAACGGAGTTATAAACAGCGACGACGCGATATACCTTCTTTACCATACCTTCCTTCCGGATATGTTCCCCGCAAATCAGGATTGCGATTTTGACGGAAACGGCTACATCAATTCCGACGACGCGATCTACCTGCTCTATTACACCTTCCTCCCGGATCTTTTTCCGTTGAAATGAAAATAATTGGCTCAAACCAATTTAAGTCCATTTGGCAATATTAAAATATCAAAATCATATTTACAACAATCAATAATTATATCTTCTTCCTGCCGCAACATCACTTGCCTCAAACTACTTTGTTAAAAAGGCTTTGTTCTGTCCTCGCTTGACGAAGAGAGAATGCGCAATGTTGCTCACCAGTCATTTGCAGAATGCGGACATATCGCATTTATGGCTACTCCCGAATTGTATAATACTATTATTTTAAACGACACTTCATATCTTTTGTCTTTGGCAGGTTACGTAGCAGGGGAAGAATCGGCATTTTCAATTGAATATACAAACAGCGAAAACGCAAATATAATAGAAATCATGGTAACTAATGTTACAAAATGATAAGCCAATTCCCTCACTCATTAATTCGCAAATTTAATTTGAACCTATTAATAATAAGGAGATTTAAAACAATGAAAACCGTTCATATGTCATGTAAAAAAATAACAGCGTTCATATGTGTTGTTGCTGTTGTTATGAGCTTTTTTACTGTTCCTTCGCTTGCTGCAATTCCCGGCAATGGTACAGAAACAAGCCCGTATCTTATTTATACTCTTAAAGATCTTGAAGCGATTCGCAATGATATCAACAGCGGAACAAACTATAGCGGCAGATATATTAAGCTAATGAATGATATCGTTATGAACGACCAGTCAGTCTTTACCTTTGACGAAAACGGACTTGTTGCAGGTATTGTTGAAGGTGCAACTCCATATGAATGGACTCCAATCGGATTAGGTTATAATAGTTCCCTCGGCTATTCAACTGCTATGAATGGACATTTTGACGGTAACGGATATAAAATTATCGGGTTGTATGTCAACTCCGGAAATTACGGCGGATTTTTCGGATACTGTTACGGTGCAGAGATAAAAAACCTCAGTATCAATGGCGGATATGTTAGCGGAAGCGACTATCTTGGCGCTCTTGTTGGAAGCATGTCTGATTCCACTGTAACAAACTGCAGTAACACAAGCGCAGTGTCCGGTAATTCTAACGTTGGAGGCCTTGTGGGATATGCTGATGCGTCCGATATTTCAAGTTGTTTAAATAATGGTATTATAAACGGTCAAGCCAGTGTCGGCGGAATTATAGGAAGAGCCATTGATAATTCAAATGTGACACTGTGCCAAAACCACGGAACAATTATATCCACCAAAAATGCTACCGGGGGAATATCAGGAAGCTTAGACAATGCTTATATTACACTTTGCTATAATACGGGTAGTGTTACCGGAAAGAGCGATGTGGGAGGAATATCCGGTCTTATTGTTAATTCAGAAATCGGTAAATGCTATAACTCCGGCCACCTCTCGTCATTTGGTGCTTATTGGGAAGGAGATATAGGTGGTATTGTCGGTAACGACAATGCATCAAATAGTAAGACAATAATACACGACTGTTTTAATATAGGCAGTATTGAGCTTCCAGAAGGATTACAGCAAGATAATGGTGGAATAGTTGGAAGATTGCAAGGGCGGTTGGAAAGATGCTATTCTACGAAAGGAAATAAAATATACGGCGCAAAAACAACTAGCGGTTATATTGGATATTGTTATTATTTATCTGCAGATAACGACAATGATGCTCTGACAGATTCGCAGATGCGGAGTTCTGATAGCTTTAAATCTTATGATTTCGAAACTGTTTGGACAATGGATGGAAACCCGAATTATCCGTATCCTGAACTTATTATCCCCGAACTTGTTTTAAGCACAGGTGGTTCCGGCCTTCCTTCAATACCTTCCGATGAAGATTATCAAATGATAATAGAAAAGAAAACTCATTATATAGGGGACGATTCTGTCAAGCTATCTGTATCGTTTAAAAATGCCATTGACATTAAGTCTCTTGCCGTCCTTTCATTTTACTATGATACATCGGCACTTCAATTGGTAAACAGAGAATGGAAAATTTCGGATTGTGCTTTGAGCGACTGGGATTCTCAAAGCGATTCGGGTGTTATTGCATTCGAGGAGAATCAGAGCGTTGAAGGAAATGTTTTTGAACTTACATTTTCTGTACTTGACGGAACTCCTGACGGTGAATACGAAATCGGATGCGATGTCGCTGCAACAACTAAAACGGAATACAGTACAGAGGCAAGCATCAGCATCTTTGTCGTCAACGGCTCAATAACTGTATCGTCAATAATCAAAGGAGACGTTAACGGAGATGGTGTTGTTAATAGCACTGACGCAATTCATCTTCTTTACTACACCTTCCTTCCAGACATGTTCCCCGTTAATCAGGACTGCGACTTCGACGGCAACGGATCAGTAAACAGCGACGACGCCATCTATCTGCTTTACTACACATTCCTTCCCGATATGTTCCCGTTGAATTGAAAAATGAAATAGGCTTAAACTGAATGAGCCCATAAACATACTTTAGATGTTTTAGCTATTTAATTTCAATAACCAATTGCAATTTATTATTCCCTCAGCAAGAAAGGACACCATGTATGAAAAAAACCTCTATTTTTATAATCAGCCTTGCGTTGCTTATATCATGTTTTATCATCTTTCCGATAACGACCTCTGCGGAAGTCACACAGGATCAGTATGAATATTCAAACTGTGTTTTGCGTCTGAAATCTGGAGACTTTGACAGATCGTTTTTCTGGAATTTCCCGTATAAAAACAATGTTACCGAGATCACAGCATCTGAAGGCGTTCGCTTTACGGGCGATTTTTCTTCAGCATTTTCAAACTATTCGGCATGTGTAAAAATGGATTTCTCGAAAGTCGATACGTCAAGCGTTACTAACATGGGTTATATGTTCAGCTTGTGCTCCAGACTCAAAAACCTTGATATATCCGGTTTTGACACATCGAATGTTACATCTATGGGCGGTATGTTCTCCGGTTGCAGCAGCCTTACAAGTCTTGATGTTTCGGGTTTTGATACATCTAATGTAATTAATATGGGAAGTATGTTTTCAGGTTGCAAAGCAATCACAACTCTTGATGTCTCCGGGTTTGATACATCTAGCGTGACCGACATGAGTGGTATGTTTTCAGATTGCAATGCCATCACAACTCTTGACGTATCCGGATTTGATACATCTAATGTGACCGCTATGGGCAGTATGTTTTCATGTTGCTATAACCTTAAGGTTCTTGATGTATCCGGTTTTGATACATCGAAAGTTACAAATGTTGAGTGTTTGTTCATCAGCTGCAGCGCTCTGACCTACCTTAATCTGTCAGGTTTCGATTTGTCTTTTGCCATATCGGATTACAATATGTTTACATATTGCGGCTCGCTTTCACGCCTTATTTTGCCTTACGGTTTCGGAGTTCGTCAGGATATGGGACTGAACAACGGTACATGGACAGCTGCTGTCCAAGGTTGGAGAAAAGCTGGAACAACAGAAATCATTTCAGGAAACGGAAATTACGCCGAATTCGTTTCCACAGGCGGAGAATATGTCTGGTTCTCTGAAACAGCATCGCTGGATGCAAAACTGTCGATCGAGAGCAAGACTGTTTATTCTTCAGACAACACATTTACGCTCGATTTTGTTCTTGAAAACACCGAACTGATAAAATCTGTCTCACTTTCGGATTTCACACTAAATTCCTCCGTGTTTGAAATAATTGGCGGAGAATGGAAAGTGGCAAACACAGAAATTAATGACTGGGACGCCGCAAATCAAATCGGTGCGGTCGCTTTTTCCGATAACAGAGATGCTAACGGCATAATTTTTGAATTGACGCTGAAAATCAAAGAGAATGCACCTGTCGGAGATTATTCAGTCAGCTGCAACATTCAGGCGAAGAAAAAGTTGCTGCAGGGCAGCGAAGAAAATGTCGAGATATCCGTTGTAAACGGCACTGTAACGGTTCTTGAAACAAAAATCGGCGACGTTGACGGCAACGGATTCGTTACAAGCGATGACGCAATCCATCTTCTGTATTATACTTTTCTTCCCGATCAGTTCCCCGTAAATCAGAACTGTGACTTTGACGGAAACGGCGCAGTAGACAGCGACGACGCAATATATCTCCTATACTACACATTCCTTCCCGATATGTTCCCGCTGCACAACTCATCAACAACTCCGGGTTCAGTAGACCAGAACAGAGGCATCATAAGCGTAATGCAGGGATCGACATACACACCCACAAACGCTGATATCGGTGCATCGGGTCAGTTCCTCAACGGTCTTGCTCCCACATGGACCGAAAACAGTGTTGTATCATCCTCCGCATCCGGACAATGGGATAATTCATATGTTATGAAGATCGCCTCAAACGGAACGATTACCGTAGGTGAAAACGTAGCTGTCGGAACATCGATGACAACGCAGGTAACATACGCCCTTGCCGGAACGAGCCAGCTTATCCGCAAAGACTTCACCATAATTGTAATGAACTCCAAGCCTGTTTCTAAGACGATTACAATGGTTCCCGAACAGTCCGTAAAAATAACCGATATTCTCGGAACAACAACTTCAATAGCAGGAGCAACGAGCGCAAACCCGGCA
>CACZQB010000021.1 GCA_902783255.1 Oscillospiraceae bacterium
CGCTCTTGAATGCACTCCCGCCGCAGCGCTCGGTTCGTGCAGAAAAAAACTTCCGTCAGATCTTAACGACCCCGTATACGCCGATATCTTCAACGTTTTTCGCACTTACGGCATACGGTTTTTCATCTATATCGGCGGCAACGATTCAATGGATACCGCCGACAAGCTTTCAAGATACGCAAAAAACAATTTTTACGAAATATATATTGTTGGCGTTCCCAAAACGATAGATAACGATATTGTTATCACCGACCACACGCCCGGATACCCCTCTGCGCTCAAATATATCGCCACTACCGTTGAAGAGATAGCGAGAGACTGCTCGATTTACACGGTAAAGGCCGTAACGATAGTTGAAATAATGGGCAGAGACGCCGGCTGGCTTGCCGCAGGCGCCGCCTTGCCGAGAATTTTCGGACAGTCCTGCGCGGACCTTGTTTATGTTGCCGAAACGCTTTTTGATTTTGACAGATTTATTGAGGACGTAAAAGCCGTTTTCGAAAAAAAGCCCAACGTTGTTGTTGCGGTATCGGAAGGCATAAAGCTTGCCGACGGCAGATATGTGGGCGAAAGCGCGCAGAGCGGCTCGGTAGACATTTTCGGTCATAAATATCTCGCAGGCGCGGCAAAAGTGCTTGAAACTCACGTGCGCGCAAAGATCGGCTGCAAATGCCGCTCTATTGAGCTGAGTCTGCCGCAAAGATGCGCCGGTCACTGTCTTTCAAAAACCGATATCGAAGAGAGCGTGCTTGTGGGCGCTTGCTGCGCAGAACACGTTGCGGCGGGCAATTCGGGCGATTTCGCATATTTTGAGAGGGATAACAACGCCGACGGCTCGTATTCCGTTTCGGTAGGCTTCTGCTCCGTTTCAAAAGTGGCAAACCATATTAAAACGATACCCGTAAAATATATCGTTCCCCGCGGCTGCAACGTTACCGACGAGCTTTTAACGTATCTTGCCCCGCTTATAGAGGGCGAAGTTGCCGTTCCCACCGAGCACGGACTGCCGAAGCATTTTACGATAGACTGATATCGGCGCTCTGAATTTAGCTCGATCTGATTTATTTACTCCTCAGGAGATTTTTATGGATACACGAACAGAATACGACAGCATGGGTCCCGTTCAGGTGCCGCGCGACAGCTTTTACGGCGCGCAGACACAGCGAAGCCTTCAGAATTTCCGCATAGGCGAAGAAAAAATGCCCCGTGAAATTATAAACGCGCTTGTGATAATAAAAAAAGCCTGCGCTCAGACTAATTTCGAGTCCGGCAAGCTTGACGGCGAAAAAGAAAAGATAATCGAAAGCGTATGCGACGAAATACTTGCGGGCGGACTTTACGATGATTTTCCGCTTTCGGTATGGCAGACAGGCAGCGGAACTCAGACGAACATGAACGTAAACGAGGTCATCGCAAACAGAGGAAACGCCGTTGCGGGCAAAAAACTGCTTCACCCAAACGACCATGTGAATATGTCGCAGTCTTCAAACGATACTTTCCCCTCCGCGCTCCATATTGCGGCGGTAAAAAGCGTAAAGGAAAAGCTGATACCGGCGCTTGACGGCATGATCGGTGAGTTTTTAAGGCTTGAAAGCGAGAACGAAGGCATAATAACCGTTGGCCGCACCCATTTGCAGGATGCTGTGCCGATCGCTTTTTCGCAGGAAATAAGCGGATGGCGGGGGATGGTTCAGCGGTGCAGGGAATCTGTATGTTCATCTCTTAACGGACTTTTGTCTCTCGCTCTCGGCGGGACCGCGGTAGGCACAGGGCTCAACAGTCCCGAAGGCTTTGCTGAAGAGGCTGTAAAAAAGATCGCAAAAATAACGGGTATCCCGTTCGTTTCGGCAAAAAACAAATTTCACGCTCTCTCGTCAAAAGACGATATAGCGTTTTGTCACGGTGCTCTCAGAACACTCGCCTCAGACCTTATGAAGATCGCAAACGACATCCGCTGGCTCGCTTCCGGACCGAGATGCGGCATTGGCGAAATAAAGATCCCCGAAAACGAACCCGGCTCGTCGATCATGCCCGGCAAGGTAAATCCCACGCAGTGCGAAGCGCTCACTATGGTAGCCGCTCAGGTCATGGGCAACGACGTTTCCGTGGGCATTGCCGCCTCTCAGGGCAATTTTCAGCTCAACGTATATATGCCCGTGATCGCGTATGATTTTTTGCAGTCCGTTACTCTGCTTTCGGACGCTGTGCGGTCGTTTACGAAAAACTGCCTTGCGGGACTTACCGCAAACAAAGCAAAAATGGAAGAAAACGTCCGCCGCTCGCTTATGCTCGTTACAGCGCTTTCACCGAAAATCGGCTACGATAACGCCGCGAAAGTGGCAAAGGAAGCGAACAAAAACGGCACAACGCTACGCGAAGAGGCTCTCCGCCTCGGATTTCTGACCGCAGCCGAATTTGACGAAGCGGTAAACCCCGAAAAAATGATATAAACCGAAAGGAAACATAAAACCGTGAATTACGCAGAAGAATCTTTGAAAAAGCATTATGAGTGGAAAGGCAAGCTCGAAACAGTCCCCAAAATGACAATAAAAACGAAAGACGACCTTTCGCTCGCCTACACCCCCGGCGTTGCTCAGGCATGCCTTGAAATTCAGAAAGACCCCGAAAAATCATATCTTCTTACCGGCAGAGGAAACCTTGTTGCCGTTGTTACGGACGGCACTGCGGTGCTCGGTCTGGGCGACATAGGTCCCGAAGCGGGTATGCCTGTAATGGAAGGAAAATGTGTTCTTTTCAAGACCTTCGGCGGCGTTGACGCGATCCCCCTCTGCGTAAAAAGCAAGGATGTTGACGAAATCGTAAACACCGTCGCTCTTCTTGAGGGCAGCTTCGGCGGAATAAACCTTGAAGATATTGCGGCTCCCCGCTGCTTTGAAATAGAAAAAAAGCTCAAGGAACGCTGCTCGATCCCCATTTTTCACGACGATCAGCACGGCACGGCTGTAGTTGTGCTTGCGGCAGTCCTTAATGCGCTCAGACTTGTAAAAAAGGATATTTCAGAGATCCGCGCGGTAATGAACGGCGCAGGCGCGGCAGGAATCGCGATAGCGAAGCTGCTTATGTCAAAAGGACTTAAAAACATCACCTTATGCGCGAGAAAAGGCGCTTTATGCGAGGGCGAGGAATGGATGAATCCCGCTCAGCAGGAAATTGCGAAGATCACGAACAAAGAACATAAGCGCGGCACTCTTGCGGACGTTATAAGGGGCGCAGACCTCTTTATCGGCGTTTCCGCGCCCAATACCGTAACTCCCGATATGGTAAGATCTATGGCAAAAGATCCGCTGCTCTTCCCGATGGCAAACCCGGTACCCGAAATTATGCCTGATCTTGCCGTTGCCGCCGGCGCCGCCGTTGTCGGAACGGGACGCTCGGATTTTCCCAACCAGATAAACAACGTTCTCGCCTTCCCCGGCATTTTCAGAGGCGCTCTTGACGTGCGCGCAAGCGATATAAACGAACAAATGAAGCTCGCCGCGGCTCAGGCGCTTTCGGACCTTGTCTCCCCGGACGAACTCTCCCCAGAATATATCCTTCCCCTTCCGTTCGACCCGCGCGTCGCTCCCGCAGTCGCAAAAGCAGTCGCAGAAGCCGCAAGAAAATCCGGCGTGGCAAGAATGGAAAAATGACATTAGCATTAATCATTGAATTATTAATGGAGAAAAAATGAACAGTTTAAACACTTTAATAAAATGGCCTGGCGGAAAATCTCATGAGATAAAATTCATCGATCACTTGATCCCTCAATATAATCGCTATATTGAACCTTTTTTTGGAGGAGGAGCTATGTTTTTTTACCTCCAACCACATTTTGCATTGATAAACGACATTTCACCAAACCTAATTGACTTTTATAAATTAACAAAAAATCAAGACAAAGAATTCAAAAAGTTTCTTTTATTGTATTGTTCATTGCTTGATAAACTTCTAGAAGTGTGCGATAATTTTTATGAAAACATTCTTGATATTTACTTTTTAATAAAAAGTCAGAATTTTACATATGAAAACAGAGAATTAGACAAGTTTATCGATTTTTTATGTTCTCATTATGATGCCGCTATTGTAGAAGACTTGATTTTAGATTTATCTGAATATAAAAGCCAAGTTTATTATAATGTTATTGATAAAATGCAAAGAACTAAAAAAAATGAAATAAAGAATCCTTTCACCGCCTCTGACTTAAAAGAAAACTTGATTACTGGATTTACAAGCGGAACATATATGTATTTTAGAAATGTTTATAATGATATTCTTCTTGGTCGCAACAAAAAAGTAAGTATTCAATACCGTTGCGCTAATTTTTACTTCATCCGAGAGTATTGTTATGGCTCAATGTTCCGATATAACAGCAAAGGAGAATTCAACATCCCATATGGAGGAATGTCATATAACAGAAAAGATTTCAAAGGAAAAGTATTTGATATTTTTAACTCTAAAACAGAAGCTCTTTTTTCTAACACACAAATATACTGCAAGGACTTTGAAGATTTTTTCTCTTCTGTTGATATTGATGAGAATGACTTTATGTTTTTAGACCCTCCATATGATACAGATTTTTCTGACTATGAAGGCAGAGCATTTACCCAACATGATCAACAAAGACTTGCAGAAGCTCTTAAGAAAACAAAAGCAAAATTTATATTAATAATAAAAAATACAGACTTTATTTATTCGCTTTATAATAATTATTTCAACATTTTATGTTTTGATAAAACATACACTTATAATGTTAGAAGCAGAAATGAACGCAATGTTGAACATTTAATAATAACGAATATATCTTCGCTATAAAATTCGCCCTAATCCATATTTTTGGATAAGGGCGATTGGTTTGATTATTAACTTGAAGAAGATGATTAGTCATTAATTTCTTCTATACGTTTACGTGCTGCATTATAATAGATTTGATCTATTTCACATCCAATAAAACGACGACCACTTTTTTTTGCTGCTACACCCGTTGAACCGACACCCATAAAAGGGTCAAAAACAATATCCCCTGGGTTAGAGGCTATATTTATAATATGAGAAAGTAACTTAATCGGTTTTTGTGCTGGATGTTTTGGATTACTCAACCTCTCTGGCGGCATACAAATCGATGATTCAAAAAAATTGTGCATTTCGTTTTGCGTTGTAAAATTCCATTTGTGCCCTTTATTCCATAGACATATAATCATTTCACAACTATTTAGAAAGCCATTTTTATATATTTTAGGAGCGGGATTTGTTTTATGCCAAATGAAAAATTGAAACGTATCAAACTCACTATCAAATGTTTCGTGCCATTTCCCTATTAAATTATAGCTTGTAAATACAAAAATATTCCCTTTTGGTTTTATAATTCTCTTAAAATCAAATAATAGCTCTTTGGGTTCTAATGGAATATTATCCCAATCAGCGATATCATTGTTTAATGCATCTCTTCCTGGAAGGGGGATGTTTCCCGTTGAATATTTAGCTATATTATATGGTGGATCGGTGAGGATTAAGTCTATAGAGTGATTAGGAATAGTTTTCATGAATTCTAAACAATCCACATTTATTAATTTTTCCATTTATTCTCCAATTGTTTGATTTATTATGTTATTAATTCGTGTGTTTAGATTTATTTCCTCCAGTGCTTCTTTATATATTCCTATAAAATCAGCAAAACAAATACTTTCTGGAAGAATTTTTTCCCAAAATTTAGATCCTATTAAAAACATAGAAGGATAATTTAAATGCTTTTTGATTCCGCCTGTCCAGTTTCTTCCCTCGCCATCTTTATTATACAATGTAGCAAAATATGCCTTGCAGTTTTCTATGCCCATATCGACATAAATAGTTAATAACTTTTCAACATTTGCAGGTGCATTCGAACTGTCTAAATCTCCGCCAGCTTTAAGCTCAATTATGTTCCATGTTGTTCCATCAAAAAACGCTAAATCGACAGGCTTAGTATATATTTGAGCTGTTCGATATTTATTTGAAAGTGGTAGTAATACCTCTTGACATTTTTCATGTGTTACTTTACTTTTTTCTTCTCCTTTGGCTACATTATTTGCTCTAAATGATGCAATTTCACCATGTAAATTTCCATTTTGTGTATCAACATCAGTTATTACTATCTGCCCAGAGATTGTATTTGGATTAATATAATGAGTCAAATTTCTTGGATTAACTATTGTCGGAACATTTTCCTCTCCATATGTCAATTTTGCTATCCTTTTTGCGCATTTTTCAACTGCAGTTCCACTTTTTGATTCAAAACTGCTCACAAAGACCATATATGCTATTTGTCGCGGTGTCATTTGACATAACAGAAAATTGTTTGCTTTACGATCAAAGTTTTTGGAAAAATCATTTTCTATTTTTTTAGCTATTATAGAAAATTCATCAATTACTATTTCTTTTATTTTCGTTCTCATTGTTATTTTCCTTCTTCTATGAATAATTTATATGTTTCGATTTCAAGTGCATCCGCAATTTTTTGAATATTATCAAGAGATATGCTTCGTCTAAAACATTCTATATCGCTAATATATGTTCGATGTAATCCACACATTTCAGCAAATTTTTCTTGAGATAAATTTTTTGATGTTCTATATTTCCGTAAATTCATTCCAAAGACTTTTATTATATCCATTTTCGCTTTCATCCCCTTGTATATATTATTATATTTGTAAGTAGACAAAAAGTCTACATACAATAAGTGTATTTTGGCTATGGAATAATAAAACTCTCCCGCTCACAAGTGAGCGGGAGATAATTATCTATTCAGTTATATTTCTCTCAAAATTCCAGCCGTTTTTCGATATACTCTTTGAGTTCGTCGATCTTTACGCGTTCCTGCTGCATCGTGTCGCGGTCGCGGACGGTCACGCAGCCGTCGGTTTCCGAGTCGAAGTCGTAAGTGAGGCAGAAAGGCGTGCCGATCTCGTCAAAGCGTCTGTATCTCTTGCCGATAGAGCCTGCGTCGTCGTATTCGATATTGAAATATTTCGAAAGCGAAGCGAATACTTTTTCCGCGCCGTCTCCGAGTTTCTTTGAAAGCGGCAGAACTGCTGCTTTTACGGGCGCGAGGGCGGGATGCAGGTGAAGCACCGTGCGAACGTCCGGTTTTTCGGGGTCCGAAGAAATATTTTCCTCGTCATATGCGTCGCAAAGGAACGCAAGCATAACTCTGTCCGCGCCGAGAGACGGTTCGATAACGTAGGGAATATACCTCTCGTTTGATTCCTGATCGAAATATTCAAGCGATTCGCCGGACTCTTTCGAATGTGCGGTAAGGTCGAAATCCGTTCTGTCCGCAATGCCCCACAGCTCGCCCCAGCCGAACGGGAAGAGGAACTCAAAGTCGGTAGTTGCCCTTGAATAATGCGAAAGCTCTTCCTTTTCATGGTCGCGAAGACGGAGATTTTCTTCCGTCATGCCCAGATCGAGCAGGAAACTGCGGCACTGCGAGCGCCAGTAGTCGAACCATTCAAGGTCTGTGCCGGGTTTGCAGAAAAATTCAAGCTCCATCTGTTCGAATTCACGCGTTCTGAATGTAAAATTGCCGGGCGTGATCTCGTTTCTGAACGATTTTCCTATCTGACCTACGCCGAACGGGATCTTTCTTCTCGTTGTGCGCTGAATGTTTTTGAAATTTACGAATATGCCCTGCGCCGTTTCGGGACGGAGGTAAATTTCGGTCGAAGAGTCTTCCGTAACGCCCTGAAACGTTTTGAACATCATATTGAATTTTCTTATTTCGGTAAACTCGCTTTTGCCGCATCCGGGGCAGGGGATTGAATGCTCACGGATATATTCCGTCATCTGTTCGTTTGTGAGCGCTTCAACAGTCATCGAAATGCCGTGCTCAGCGTTCCAGTCTTCGATAAGCTTGTCTGCTCTGTGGCGCATTTTGCACGCCTTGCAGTCGATAAGAGGATCGTTGAAGTTTACAACATGTCCTGACGCTACCCATACTCTCGGGTTCATGAGGATCGCGGAGTCAAGACCGACGTTATGCGGCGACTCCTGCACAAATCTCTTCCACCATGCCTTTTTTACATTGTTTTTCATTTCGACGCCGAGCGGACCGTAGTCCCACGCGTTTGCAAGACCGCCGTATATTTCCGAACCGGCATACACAAAGCCCCTGTTTTTGCAGAGAGCAACGATCTTTTCCATTGTTTTTTCTGTGCTTTTCATATTTTCATTTCCCTTACGGTTAAAATTATTCTTTGTTTTCGCTGATTTCATCGTCGGTCTCGTCTTCCGCTTCTTCGACCGCTTCGGTGATTTGTGTAACTTCTCCGTCGTCATCCGCGGCGTTGATTATCGCAGTGGCAATAACCTTTGTTTCGCCGTTTATGCGCATTACGTGAACGCCTGCCGATGCTCTGCCGTATACCGGTATATCCGCAATATGCACGCGTATGATTATACCGTCCGAAGAGATTATGACCATATCGTCATCATCGTTTACGCTGCGAACGCTTGTGAGCGCGCCTGTTTTTTCGCTGATCTTATGAACGCGAACGCCTTTGCCGCCGCGGCTCTGAGCGTTGAACGCGTCAAACGACGTTCTCTTGCCGTAGCCGTTTTCCGTTACGGTCACAAGAGTCTGTCCCTCTTTTACAACGGCGGCGCCTACGACCTTTTCGCCTTCGCCGAGCTTTACAACTCTTACGCCGCGCGCCGTTCTGCCCATTACGCGAACGTCGTTTTCGGAATATCTTATCGCCATGCCTGCGCTTGTGGCAACAATGATATCTCTTTCGCCGTCTGTAAGACGGACTGTAACGAGCATATCGCCTTCGTCAAGGTCTACCGCGTTAAGACCCGCCTTGCGGATATTCCTGAAATCGCTGACTCTGCAACGCTTTGAAATACCGTATTGCGTTATCATCGTGAAATATCCGTCTTCGTCAAGCCGCTTCATGGGTATCATTGCCGTTACTTTTTCGCCGTCGGAAAGCTGAAGAAGATTTACGATGTTCATACCCTTTGCCTGACGGTTCGATTCCGGTATTTCGTAGCCTTTAAGACTGTAAACTCTGCCGTTTGTCGTGAAGAACATTATTCTGTCGTGCGTTGAACACGTAAATATCTCTTCAACAACATCCTCTTCTCTCGTTGTGAGCGCCGTAACGCCTTTTCCGCCTCTGCGCTGAACTTTATAGTTTTCTTCCGAAAGACGTTTTATGTATCCCTTGTTTGTAAGAGTATAAACGCACGTTTTTTCTTCGATGAGATCTTCGATATCTATTTCGTCGTCTACCTCTTCGATAGTCGTTCTTCTGTCGTCGCCGTATTTATCGCGTATTTCGGCAAGCTCGGTTTTGATTATGCCCTTTACGCGCGTTTCGGATGCGAGGATATCTCTGTAATCGGCGATTTTTATTTCAAGATCGTTATATTCTTCAAGCAGTCTGTCTCTTTCAAGTCCCGTCAGCTGACCTAAACGCATATCAACTATACGCTGAGCCTGAATATCCGAAAAATCAAATGCTTCCATAAGCGCCGCTTTTGCGTCCGCGATCGTTTTGGACGCGCGGATTATTCTTATTACCTCGTCTATATGGTCAAGCGCTTTGAGCAGTCCTTCAAGGATATGAGCGCGTTCAAGAGCCTTTTTGAGATCGTATTGCGTGCGCTTTGTGATTATCTCTTCCTGGTAAGATACGTAATTTTCAAGTATCTGCTTTAAATTGAGCACTTTCGGCTGCTGATCGACAAGTGCGATCATTATTGCGGAATACGTATCCTGAAGCTGAGTGTTTTTGAAAAGCTGATTGAGCACTACCTGCGCATTCGCGTCTTTTTTCAGCTCTATTACGATAGACATACCGTTTCTGTCAGACTCGTCTCTCAGGTCGTATATGCCCTCGATGCGCTTTGCGTTTACATGGTCTGCGATATCAGAAAGAAGACGGGATTTGTTTACCATATACGGCAGCTCGGTAACAACGATCCTTTCTCTGTCTCTTACCGTTTCGATCTCGGTTCTTGCGCGGACGGTGATCTTGCCTCTGCCGGTAAAGTATGCCGCGCGAAGTCCGCTTCTGCCCAGAACTATGCCGCCTGTGGGGAAATCGGGTCCTTCTATATACTGCAAAAGACCCTCAATACCTATCTGCGGATCGTCAAGCAACGCTATCGTGGCGTTTATTACCTCGCGAAGATTATGCGGAGGGATAGACGTTGCCATACCTACCGCGATACCGGTCGCCCCGTTTACGAGCAGCTGCGGAAAGCGCGTAGGCAATACCGTAGGTTCGTTGTTTCTGCCGTCGTAGCTCGGCGTAAACGTTACTGTTTCTTTTTCTATATCACGCACAAGCTCGGTCGCCATCCTGGACATTCTTGCCTCTGTGTAACGCTGTGCGGCAGGCGGGTCTCCGTCTATGTTGCCGAAGTTTCCCTGACCCTGAACGAGCGGATATCTCAGCGAAAACGGCTGAGCCATACGCACAAGAGCGTCGTATATCGAAGCGTCGCCGTGCGGATGGTATTTTGCCATAACGTCGCCGACGGTTGCTGCCGATTTATGGAAAGGCTTATCCGGCGTAAGATTGTCTTCAAACATTGTGTAGATAATTCGTCTGTGAATGGGTTTCAGACCGTCGCGCACGTCGGGAAGCGCTCTTGCAACGATAACGGACATGGCGTATTCCATAAATGCCGTTTTCATTTCCTTGCGTATCTCAACGTCTATAACGTTCTGATTTTCAAACATCTCCCTTATATCGTCCGGCGGGAGCGGCGCGGAGGTTTTTGCCATAAGTAATTCTCCTGTATGTTATTTCTGCCTTATTCGATCAGATATCAAGATTTTCAACGTATTTTGCGTTTGCTTCTATAAATTCGCGTCTCGGTTCGACCTTATCGCCCATAAGAACGGTGAATATCTCGTCCGCAAGAACCGCGTCTTCAAGGTTTACCTTGAGTATCGTTCTGTTTTTAGGATTCATGGTCGTTTCCCAGAGCTGTTCGGGGTTCATTTCACCGAGACCTTTGTATCTGAATATCTTGCAGTCCTGTCCGACTTCCGCAAGCAGTTTGTCAAGCTCTTCGTCGTTGTTTGCGTAATATTCGTTTTTGCCCTTCGTTACCTTGTAAAGCGGCGCCTGAGCGAGATATACGTGACCCTGCTCGACGAGCGGACGCATATAGCGGTAAAAGAAAGTAAGAAGAAGAGTGCGGATATGCGAACCGTCAACATCGGCATCTGCCATTATTATTACTTTGCCGTAACGCAGCTTTGTGATGTCAAAATCCGCTCCTATACCGGTGCCGAGAGCAAGAATTACGGGCGACAGCTTATCGTTTTCGTATATTTTATCAACTCTCGCCTTTTCAACGTTGAGCATTTTGCCCCAAAGCGGCAGAATAGCCTGAAAACGTCTTTCTCTGCCGTCTTTTGCCGAGCCTCCCGCAGAGTCACCTTCGACGATATATATTTCGGTAAGTTCCGGATCTCTTTCCTGACAGTCGGCAAGCTTGCCGGGAAGAGAAGCTGAGGCGAGAAGCGATTTTCTTCTAGTAAGATCTCTTGCCCTCTTTGCTGCCTCTCTCGCTCTTTGCGCCGTCATCGCCTTTTCCATAACGGTTCTTGCGATCGCGGGATTTTCTTCGAGGTATGCGGTAAGCTTATCGGTTATAAGCGCATCTACCACGCTTCTCATTTCCGAGTTGCCGAGCTTTGTTTTTGTTTGTCCTTCAAACTGAGGTTCGGGCAGTTTTACAGAAATTACCGCCGTCAGTCCTTCGCGGACGTCTTCGCCCATAAGATTTGCATCGGCATCTTTGAGAAATTTATATTTTCTGCCGTAATCGTTTATTACTTTTGTAAGCGCCTGTTTGAAGCCCTGCTCGTGCATACCTCCGTCAACGGTGTGGATATTGTTTGCGAAAGAAAGGATAAGCTCGTTATAAGACGTGCTGTATTGAAGTGCCACTTCCGCAAGATTGTCGCCGCTTTTTGCGGCAAGATATATCGTATCGTGCAATACCTCGTTTGATTTTTTCTCGTTTATGTAGCGCACAAAGTCTTTTATGCCGCCCTCATAATGCATATCGTTCACAACAGGTTCGTCGCCGCGTTCGTCCGTAAAAACGATTCTTACGCCCGCGGTTAAAAACGCCTGCTCTCTCATACGCTGCAAAAGAGTTTCATATTCGTATTCCGTCGTTTCAAATATCGACGGATCGGCATGGAAACGGCATTTTGTGCCGTGTTTTTCTGTCGTGCCCGTTACCGCTACGGGAGCGTCGGGCTTGCCGTATTTATAGCTCTGAAAATGTATCTCTTTTCCGTTGTATACCTCTACAGTCAGCCAGTCTGAAAGCGCGTTTACGACCGACGCGCCCACGCCGTGAAGACCGCCCGATATCTTGTATCCGCTGCCGCCGAATTTTCCGCCGGCATGAAGGATAGTATATACGACCTCAAGCGTTGAAATGCCCATTTTCGGATGTATGCCGGTAGGTATTCCGCGTCCGTCGTCTTCAACCGTAACGATATTTCCTTTTTCTATCGTAACATGAATATTTTTGCAATAGCCCGCAAGAGCTTCGTCTATTGCGTTGTCTACGATTTCGTATACAAGGTGGCACAGACCTCTTACCGAGGTTGAGCCGATATACATGCCCGGTCTTTTTCTTACCGCCTCAAGACCTTCCATTACCTGGATCTGACTTTCGTCGTAAGTCTCTCCTGCAGTCATTTCGTTATTGATTACCGATTCGGTGTTTTCCGCCATTTGATTTTTTTTCCTTTCGGGATTTTCATATTTTGCCGTTATGTGTTTTTGTTTTTACCGCCGAATATCCGCCGTCTGTTTATTGTTGCGGTGGAATACTGCGACAGATAAACCGTAAATCCGTCTTCGGACCTGCAAACAACAAACGTTTTTGGTATTTCGGAAGAAACGTCTCTTATTCTGCCGCTTTTCTGCGCGGCTGTAAGATAGTCTCTCGTTATACCCGACACGGTCGTGGTCTCTATATCAAATACCCCGACTATTTCATCTTCGTTTACAAGATAGTCGGCTCCGATATAAATATACATGTTTTTCCTTTCAGCCGATTATATTTCCGGCTTCAACATATATCTTTTTTGCTTTGTCTATTGCCGTTACGGGATCGCATGACGTTATTATGACCTGCTTTCCCATTATTTTTCCGGTGATGTAATTCCGTCTTTCAGAGTCAAGTTCCGAAAAAACGTCGTCAAGAAGAATAAGCGGGTATTCACCGCGCGTATCTCCCGTAATTTCGGCTTCCGCAAGCTTGAAAGACATCACGCACGACCTCTGCTGACCCTGCGAACCGTAAATTTTCACGTTTTTACCGTTCAGATACGTTTCAAAATCATCTTTATGCGCCCCGACGGACGTATAGCCGAGTTCTGCGTCTTTTTCTCTGTTTTTTTCAAGCTCCGAATAAAGTTCGCTTTCGTTTTCCGCATAAAAGGACGGAACGTATTTAATCGAAAGCTTCTCTTTTCCTCCGGATATCTCATTTACGGATATTCCGGAAAAGGTCTGAAGCCTGTCAATAAAATTTTCCCTTGTTTTCGTTACGAGAAAAGATAATTTCGCAAATCTTTCGTCCCATATGTCAAGCGTGCGCGTATCGTCGGTTTTGAGAAGCGCATTTCTTTGCTGCAGCGTTCGTGTGAATCGGGAAAGAAGAGAATAATATACCGGTCTTAACTGACAGATCGAAATATCAGCAAACCTTCTTCTGTTTTCCGGTCCGCTTTTTATAAGCGATAACTGTTCAGGATAAAACAGCACCGAGTTGAAGCTGCCGATAAACTCCTTCGGAGCCAGTTTCGCGCCGTTCAGATAAAGCTCTCTTCTTTTTTCGGAGTCAAATCTTATCTGTGCCGTCTGTTCTCTTCCGTCTTTATCAAAAACCACCGTTATCTCAGCTTTGCTTTCGCCCGACAGGATTATGTCTCTGTCCGACGCGCCGCGAAACGAACGGCACTCTGTAAAAAACCTTATCGCCTCGATAATATTCGTTTTTCCCTGCGCATTGTTGCCGTAAAGAATATTTACGCCGTCTTCAAAACTCACGGATGCGGATCTTATATTTCTGAAATTTTTCAGCTCAAGAGATCTTAAAACCATCTGTTATTTTGTGTTTAGCCTCATAGGAGCAATCAGAAACATGAACGAATCGCCTTCAACGGGCATAAACCCTATCGGAGAAAGTGCCGAGTTGAAATTCATAAGAACTTCTTCGCTTTCGCATGCAGAAAGCACGGTGAGAAGGTTTCTGTTGTTTACGCCTATTTCAAGCGGACCGCCGTTTGTTTCAGTGATTATCTCATCGTCAAAACTGTGTCCGTCCGGAGTTTTGCATGTAATGAATATCCTGTTTGTTTCAAGACTTATTCTTACGGGCGCTTTCATTTTTTCATTTATCAGCACCGAAGCTCTCTCTATGGCTTTTTTCATTTCTTCCGTCTTAATTTTTACCGTATACTTGAATGATTTCGGAATAAGCGTGGAATAATTGAGATATGCGCCGTCAACAAGTCTGGATATCATAACGGTATCGTCAAATTCAAATACTATATGACGGCCGGTAAGACCTATTTTTACTTCTCCGTCATCGTTTTTCATTATTTTTATAAGTTCGTTGAGCACTCTGCCCTGGCACAGAAAAGATATGTCTCTGTCGCACGCATATTTTTCTTTTCTCATTGCAAAACGGAAAGAGTCCGTGCATACCGCTTCAAGAATTCCGTCGTGGATATTGAAAAATGCTCCCGTATATACGCCTTTTACATCGCTTTGAGAAACAGCAAATACTGTTTGTCTTATTACTGAATGAAGCATTTTCTGATCTACAGTGATATATTCGCAGCCGATTGCCGAAGGTCTTTCGGGAAATGTTTCGGGATCCATAACAGGAAGGATATATTCTGTTTTTCCGCCCTTTACGGTTATGGTCTTATTGTCGTTTTCAGCAAAGTTAATGAAATCTGGTCCCATGCTTCTTATGATATCGAGGAGCATTTTTGCATCCACAGCCACTGTTCCGGGAACGGATACCTCGCCCGTAACGGTAGTGGTGATACCGAGATCCATATCAAAACCCGAAACGGTTATATTTCCGTCTTCGGATGCATTTATAAGAAAACATGAAAGCACCGGAAGCGCGTTTTTTGCGGGAATGCTTCGTGATACTATACTGAAAGTTTCATAAAGCATCGTTCTGTCGCATGAAAAATTCATAGTGTCCTCACTTTCTATCGGTTTTATATAAAACAGATTAAGAATTATTTTTTTGTAATAGTATGTAGTGTCTGCTCAAACGGTGGAAAACCTGTTTTTTTCCGTCAGTAAAAAGAGATTTGCGGTTTTTGACGGAGTGTGGATAATTATCGTATTACCGTGCATGAATTCACGGATGTGAATACTGTTGATATACGGGATAATTTTTGTTTTAAACTGTGGATAATTTTTTCTTTCTCCTGTTTTTTCTGTTTATTCGTGTTTATAATACTGTTGAAAACTCAAAGTTCCTTCACGTTTTTTATAACGGAATCTATCCGTGATTTCAATGCCGGATTTGTTTTTATTTTTTCGTCTATTTTATGGATCGCGTGGTGGACGGTAGAATGATCTCTGCCGTTGAATGTCTGACCTATTTCGGGAAGAGAAAGATCGGTAACTTCTCTCATAACATACATTGCGATCTGTCTTGCAAAAGTGATCGCCTCCATGCGTTTTTTGCTGAGTATGTCTTCTTCCGAAACATTGAATTCGCGGCTTATTTCCTTTATTACTTTATCGAAAACTACCGGTGTCGGCTCGTTTTCGCTCGTAATATCCTTTACGGCGCTGCTTGCTACTGAGATCGACGGCGGAAGGTTTGAGATAAGCTGGAACGCCATTATTTTTTTAAGGACGCCTTCTATCTGACGGATGTTGTTTTTTATCTTCATTGCGATAAAGTCTACAACATCGTCGGGAAGATCGAGACCGTATGTTGTGGCTTTCTGTTTTATTATCGCGACCTTCAGCTCGTATTCGGGCAGATATATATCGGTTATAATACCCATTTCGAAGCGCGAGCGAAGTCTGTTTTCAAGCAGCGCTATATCTCTCGGCGGACGGTCGGACGCGAGAACGATCTGTTTGTTTGCCTCGTAAAGGGCGTTGAAAGTATGGAAAAACTCTTCCTGTGTTGAATCCTTGTTTGCGATAAACTGAATATCGTCAACAAAAAGAACGTCTATACTTCTGTATTTGTTTTTAAATTCGGGCATCGTTTTGTTTCTGATGTTTTCGATAAGCTCGTTCGTAAATTCCTCGCCCGTAATATAAATTGTTTTATATGAAGGAAAATTAA
The DNA here is from genome assembly GCA_902783255.1 of Oscillospiraceae bacterium. Classification (GTDB taxonomy): domain Bacteria; phylum Bacillota; class Clostridia; order Oscillospirales; family UBA644; genus HGM12619. The sequence goes on from CACZQB010000021.1 coordinate 16,363, forward strand.
CGGCGATCTCGTTTCTTATCGCTTTCAGAAGGTGAGTTTTGCCAAGTCCCGTATTGCCGTAGATAAAAAGCGGATTATACGCTTTTGCGGGATTTTTTGCAACTGCGCTGCATGCGGCATAGGCATGTTTGTTTGATTCTCCCACAACGAAAGTGTTGAATGTATATTCGGGATAGATAGGCTCAACAAGGCTTTCTATTTCAACTTTCGGCTTTTCGGGACGTTTCTGAGAATACGAAGGACCGCGTTCTTCGGGTGTGATAACGTTGATAGACATTTCAAACCCTACCATATCCGAAAGCACGGAATTTATCAGGTCCTTGTATTTGGACATTATAATATCTCTCTGAAACGACGAATCAACAAGAAGAACCGCGCAGAAATCAACATATGAAACGGGAATTATCGGACGGATCCAGAGATCCATCGCCTGTTTGCTTATATGTTCTGAAAGACGCTCCACGGCTGCCGCCCATAAGTTTTCAAAGGCTTTCATAACTGTAATCTCCTGTTGTATGTTAACGGCCGTCATAAACGAGGTCGCTATAATAATATATATAATAATATAAATCATTATAGCATAAAGACGGAGATTAATCAAGTGCATTTTTCACATTCGCAATAATTTTCGAAAAAAATTTAAAAAACAAATATTTACTATTGACAATTCCAGTTGAATTGTATTATAATATATTGACACTCGAAATCTGCCCTTAAGACAGAAAAGAGTATATGTGAAGACCCCGGAAAAGGAGGTTCGGTAAGATGTTAAGAACATATCAGCCCAAAAAAAGGCAGAGAAGCAAGGTTCACGGATTCCGTAAAAGAATGAAAACCGCCAACGGCAGAAAAGTTCTCGCGAGAAGACGCGCGAGAGGCAGAAAACAGCTCTCGCTGTAATCGGTTACAATGAAATATACGAAATCTATCAAGGACGACAGGGTATTTCGATATCTTTACAGAAAAGGCGCGTCTGTTGCGACACCGACAGTTGTTGTATACTATCGGAAAAACAGACAGTCAATAAATCAATTGGGTCTCACAACCGCAAAAAAAATCGGAAACGCAGTGCAGAGAAACCGAGCAAGACGAGTTATGAGAGAAGCATACAGGCTGCTTGAAGAAAAGCTCGAAAAAAACTGCGATATAGTGCTTGTTGCACGATCGAAAACCCCGTTCGTTCTGATGGATGAAGTAAAATGCGATATGCTGCGCGCATTCGAAAAAGCGGGCATCATCGCGGAAAAACAGGAGAAAAATGAAAATCAGTCAGATCCCTGCCAGGGCGGCTGTAGCGCTGATTAAAATTTACCGGAAGAATATCTCGCCGTTTACCCCCCCGTGTTGCCGGTTTACTCCGACCTGTTCGGAGTATGCGATCGAAGCATTCAGGATTCACGGTTTTATCAGGGGGTCTTTTCTTGCGTTATGGAGAATTCTGCGCTGTAACCCGTTCAGCAGGGGAGGCTACGACCCTGTTCCCGAAAAATCAAGGAGAAATAAGCTGAGTAAATGGAAAGTATTTTAGATATTATTTATGTCCCTCTTGCGTGGATATTCAAACTTTGTTATATGCTTGTCAACAATTACGGACTTGCTATAATTTTATTTGCATTCATTGCCAAACTGTTAATGCTTCCGCTCGGCATAAAGGGAGAAAAAGGCAGACTGAAAATGCAGTCGGTTCAGCCGAAAGTCAACGCTCTGCAGCAAAAATACAAGGGAGACACAAAAAACCCGAAGTATTCCGAGGAACTGCAGCAGCTTTATTCCGAAGAAGGATACAACCCGATGTCGGGCTGTCTTCCCACGCTTATACAGCTCCCTATAATCCTCGGTTTGTGGAACGCTATCCGCCGTCCTCTCACATATATTGTGGGACTTAATAAGATCACGAATTTTGCGATAGTCAACATTCTTAACGCCAGCGGAGTAACAAAAATAACCGAAGCTTTGGGAAATACGGATACAGCAAGCCTTGACGCCGTATCGAAATGGCTTCAGACAAACGAGATCCGCGTTGCTCAGGTGCTCAACGACAGCAACGTTTTCAATACCGTAAAATCCGGGCTCGAAGAATATGCGGCAAAATATCCCGACAGCGGATTTATAACCGAAATATCAACACTTAACCTTAATTTCCTCGGACTTGACCTCGGTATGACGCCGAGCGAATATATAGCCGCCGCAGGTTCAATTTTCACATGGGCGATATTGCTGCCGATAATTTCCGGCATCACGTCTTTCCTTCTGAGCTTCCTTACGCAGAAACTCAATGCGCAGCCTACTCCCGACGGACAGAAAAACGGCCTTAACCTTCTTATGTATACCATGCCGCTTCTCTCATTATGGCTCGCATTTTCGTTCCAGACCGGCGTAGGTATTTACTGGATCGCATCCAACGTTCTGTCTATCGGACAGATATTCCTTCTCAGAGCGATAGTAAAACCTCCCAAAAAAGAAGAAAAGCCTCAGAAAGAAAAGAAACTTAACTACAATCAAATCGAAAAAATGAAGCGAATGGAAAAAGAGCGCGAAAATGAGGATGCAATTACAGTATCCGAAGACGATCAGAAGACCGAATAGTGCGCTCCGCGCTGCTGAAAGGAAAAAAAGTGAAAAAGACATTTACGGGCAAAACGATCGAGGCTGCCGTTGAAACTGCGGCAAAAGAACTCGGTATGTCCAGCGATATGTTTTCTTACGAGATAGAGGTGCTGCCGAAAAAAGGATTTCTCGGAATAGGCGCCATTCCCGCAAAGATAGTTGTAAATTACGAAGTATCTGTTGAAGACAGAGTAGAAGAATACCTTACGGGCCTTTTCAGGATAGTTGGTCTTGAGGGCTGCAAAACGAGCATCTCCGTAGACGGAGACAATATAGGAATAACCATAGACGGCGATGCCGCCGATATTTTCACGCGCAGACAGGGCGAAGAAATGGAAGCGTTGCAGTGGATCATAGCTCTTTCGCTCAACCGTGACAGCGATACGAAATACAAAGTTACTTTAAATATCAACAATTACCGTGAAGAAATAAAGCAGCGTCTCGAAGCGCTCGCCGCAAAAACCGCAAAACAGGTCCTTAAAACACAAAGACGCGTTACGCTTAATCCGATGAGCGCATTTCAGAGAAGGATCATTCATACATATCTTCAGAACGAAGAAAACATCACCACGTATTCCGTAGGCAGCGAGCCGAACAGAAAAGTTGTTATTTCATACCAGGGTGAAGGAAGAAAACAGCAGGGCGGAAAAAACTACGGTAAGAAGAACGGCGGAAAGCAGAAGTCCGACTCAGATAAAACCGCTTCGAACGAAATAACGCTCGTAGAAGGCGAAAAGAGAGCGCCGAAAACGGAAAAGACCGAAAATTACGGCAAAAGACCGTATAAAAAGCAGTATTCCGACCGTCCCAGACAACAAAGAAGGGAAGAACCGTCTGCAGCAGCGGCGCCGAGTGAACCCACGGTAGAGCTTCGCGCCGGCGAAAAGAGAGCTGCAAGACCCGAAAAAACCGAAACGGATAAATAATTATGAAAAACGAAACGATCGCCGCGCTGTCGACCGCACCGTATAAGGCGGCATTAGGCGTAATACGCATGTCGGGCGAGAATGCGGTGGAAATAGCCGAAAAAATATTTTCCCGTCCTTTGCGGACCGTGCGTTCGTCTTCGGTAATACACGGAAATATCGTCGACGGCGCACAGACCGTTGACGATGTTCTTGTTTCGGTATTTTTTTCTCCGTCAAGCTTTACCGGCGAGGATACGGTAGAAATATCGTGTCACGGCGGCGTATACAACTGTTCCCGGATCCTTCGTCTCCTTTTCAAAAACGGGGCAAGGCAGGCAAAAAACGGTGAATTTACAAAACGGGCTTTTCTGAACGGAAAACTCGATCTGCTGAAAGCAGAGGCAATAATAGATCTTATAGACAGTGAAACGAAAGCCGAGGCGTCAATGGCCATAGGCAGACTTAAAGGCAGACTTTCGGAAAAAATAAACTCACTGAGGGACGGACTTCTCGAAATTTCAGCACGTCTTCTGGCTTTTATAGATTATCCCGATGACGATATAGAAGATACGGACGCCGAAGAAATGAGAAAAACCGTTCTTTATACGTATTCGGAGCTTGAAAAGATGATAAATTCATATGATTCGGGCAAGCTTATAAAGGACGGTGTAAAAACAGTTATTGCAGGCAAACCGAATGTGGGCAAAAGCATGCTTATGAACAGGCTTCTTGGTGAAGACAGGTGCATAGTAACGTCCGCCGCGGGAACGACTCGCGACGTTATAGAAGAAAGCGCACAGATAGGCGGCGTGAAACTCCGTCTTTTCGACACTGCCGGACTTCGCGACGCGGAAAATGAAGCGGAAAAGATTGGCGTTGAAAAGACGGAAGGAAAACTTGACGAAGCGCAGCTTATACTCAGCGTTTTCGATATAACCGAAAAAACTGTTGAGATCCCCGGTAAGATCGCCAATGCGGCCGCAAAAAAAATAGCTGTGTTCAACAAAACCGACATTACCGATAAAAGACCCGAGATACCGCAGGGTTTTGACAGCGCCGTTTATGTAAGCGCAAAAACCGGAGACGGCATAGAAACGCTTGAAAACGCAATTGCGAGTCTTTTTCCGCTTTCACATGAGGCGGAAAGCAGTGAAATACCGGCTAATTTAAGACAGTTTGAGTGTCTTTCCGCGGCAAAAAACGAGCTTCAGCACGCCGTTGAAAATATAGGCACAACTCCCGATGCGCTTCTTTGCGATATTGAAGGCGCAATATCGGCACTCGGTGAAATGACCGGAAAAACGGTTTCGGAAGAGATTATAGAAAACATTTTTTCGCGTTTTTGCGTAGGCAAATGATCGGTGTAATTCTTTAAGAAGGGGGCAGACATATGATAATACTTGACGAATACAAACTTAAGATCGAAGATTATAAAAAGCAGGCAAAAGATCTTGCTTCGGCAATGAAAACAGACGAACTTGAAGCAAGGCTTTCGCAGATAGAAACGCTTGTAGCCGCGCCTGATTTCTGGAACGATATGGAGAGGTCGCAAAAGCTGCTTGTTGAACAGAAAACGATAAAAGACAAACTGAACCGCTATAAATATCTTGTCGGACTTATCGACGACGCCGAAACGCTTGCCGAAATGGCGCAGGACGAGGGCGTTGAAGAATATGAAAACGAGATGGGCGAAACCGCTCGAATGATAGAAAAAGAGTTTGAAAAACAAACGCTTGAAACTCTTCTGAACGGCGAATACGACGCGAACAACGCAATCCTTACCCTTCATGCCGGCGCAGGCGGAACCGAAGCGCAGGACTGGGCGCTTATGCTTTACCGCATGTATTGCAGATTCGGCGAACAGCATAATTATAAAGTAAAAACGATAGATATCCTTGACGGCGAAGAAGCCGGCATAAAAAGCGCGACGGTAGTTATTGAAGGACCCAACGCTTACGGCTATCTTAAGTCCGAAGCGGGCGTTCACCGTCTTGTAAGAATTTCGCCGTTCGACGCTTCAGGCAGAAGGCACACGTCTTTCGCCTCGGTCGAGGTAATGCCCGAGATCACGGACGACAAAAATATAGAGATACGCGAAGAAGATATCAAAGTTGAAGCTCACAGAGCGTCCGGCGCGGGCGGTCAGCACATAAACAAGACCGACTCGGCAATAAGGATAACGCATATCCCGACGGGAATAGTTGTGGGCTGTCAGAACGAGCGTTCTCAAAAGCAGAATAAAGAGCAGGCGCTCAAAATGCTGAAATCAAAGCTCCTTGAAATAAAAGAGCGTGAACATCTCGACAAAATAGAAGATATCAAGGGCGATCAGATGCAGATCGCGTGGGGTTCTCAGATAAGATCCTACGTATTTATGCCGTATACTCTTGTAAAAGACCACAGAACGAACTATGAAGTGGGCAACGTAAACGCCGTTATGGACGGTGCTCTCGACGGATTTATCGACGCATACCTCAGATATATCAAAAACGGTGAAAACGCATAAGGAGAAAAACATGGATCTTCACATCGAAACACGCCGCGGAGGCATTATTGATTTTACCGTGCCCTGGGTGACGGTTCTTATAGCAGGGCTGACAGGCGCGCTCATAACCGGCATAGCCGTTTTCCGTCCCGGACGCGGAAATTGATGGATCTTACATCTCTTTCTGTCATCCGTTATCTTTGCGATAAATACGGATTTGAATTTTCAAAAACGCTCGGTCAGAACTTTCTTGTAAATGCGGCGATCCCCAAAAAAACGGCGGAAGGCGCGGATATAAACGGTAAATTCGTGATCGAGATCGGACCGGGCTTCGGATGTCTTACAAAAGAACTCTGCGAACGCGCAAAATTTGTGGCGGCAGTCGAGATCGACAGATCTCTGCTTCCAGTTCTTTCGGAAACGCTTTCGGAATTTGATAATCTTGAAATAATAAACAGCGATATCCTCGATGTTGATATTGCCGCGCTGTGCGAAAAATACGGATATACGGAGGCGCATATCTGTGCAAATCTGCCGTATTACATCACAACGCCCATTATTATGAAAATCCTCGAAAGCTCCGCTCCGGTGCGGTCCGTTACCGTCATGGTACAAAAAGAGCTTGCGAAACGCTTTGTTTCGCCCCCCGGCTCACCCGATTACGGCGCGGTCACGGCAGCGGTCATGTATTACACAAAACCGAAGCTTCTTTTCAATGTTTCCGCAGGATCATTTTACCCTGCTCCGAAAGTTGACTCTGCGGTGATCCGCCTTGACGTGATACCCGAAAGGGAGAGGATCGCAGTAAAAAACAAAGAAACGTTTTTCGGCGTTATCCGCTCCGCTTTTGCAATGCGAAGAAAAACGCTTGTGAATAATTTATCCGCAGGCTTTTCTATAACTAAAATTGAAGCGGAATCGATTCTTTCCTCGCTCTCTATTCCTGTATCAGTTCGCGGTGAAACGCTGGGAATTGAAGATTTTGCGAGAATTTCCGATAAAATTGAAGAAAATCGCAGCACAGCCCGTTAAAATCTCCGAAAAGGCAGAAAAATAGCAAAATATAAGGCAGATATGATTTTTCATATCTGCCTTTTCTGTTTTATCGATTATTTTTTCAGGCAATCTTTTCCGCCCATATACGGTCTGAGCGGTTCGGGAATGCGGACGGTGCCGTCTTTTTGCAGATTGTTTTCGAGAAAAGCAATAAGCATTCTGGGAGGAGCGACGACCGTGTTGTTCAACGTGTGAGCAAGGTATGTGCCGTCTTTGCCTCTGATCTTTATATTCAGTCTTCTTGCCTGTGCGTCGCCGAGATTTGAGCATGAGCCGACTTCGAAATATTTTTTCTGACGCGGAGACCATGCCTCAACATCAAGGCTCTTTACTTTAAGGTCTGCAAGGTCGCCTGAGCAGCATTCAAGCGTTCTTACGGGAATATCGAGAGAGCGGAAGAAATCCACGCTGTTTTGCCAGAGTTTGTTAAACCACATCGGGCTGTCTTCTGGTTTGCAGACAACTACCATTTCCTGTTTTTCAAACTGATGTATCCTGTATACGCCTCTTTCTTCGATGCCGTGCGCCCCAACTTCTTTTCTGAAACACGGAGAATAGCTTGTGAGGGTTAGAGGAAGCTTGTCTTCATCGGTAAATGAGTCGATAAACTTGCCTATCATCGAGTGCTCGCTTGTGCCTATGAGATAGAGGTCTTCGCCTTCGATCTTATACATCATGTTTTCCATTTCTGTAAAGCTCATAACACCTGTAACAACGCTTGAGCGGATCATGAACGGCGGAATATAGTATGTGAATCCTCTGTCTATCATAAAATCGCGGGCATACGAAAGGATCGACGAATGAAGACGGGCAATATCGCCGCAAAGATAATAAAAACCGTTTCCGCTCGTTTTTCTTGCGCTGTCAAGGTCGATTCCGTTCAGGCTTTCCATAATGTCTACGTGATAAGGGATCTCGAAATCGGGAACGACAGGCTCTCCGAATCTTTCAACTTCAACGTTTTCACTGTCGTCTTTGCCGATAGGTACGGACGGATCGATTATATTAGGTATTACGAGCATTATTTCGCGGATCTTCGCTTCAAGTTCGGGTTCGAGCGCAGAAAGGCGTTCAAGCTCGTCTGCTATTGCGGCAACCTCTTTTTTCACTTCTTCCGCTTCGTCCTTTTTGCCCTGAGCCATAAGCGCGCCTATCTGTTTGCTTACGGAGTTTCTTTTCGCCCTCAGCGCATCGCCTTTTGCCTTTGCGTCGCGATATTGTGCATCAAGTTCTATTACCTTGTCTACAAGCGGAAGCTTCTGGTCCTGAAATTTCTTTTTGATGTTTTCTTTTACAATGTCCGGGTTTGCCCTTAAAAATTTTATATCTATCATTTTTCATTCTCCTTTTTATTTTATGTCAAGCATTGCAAGCAATGTGTCAAAATCGTCGTCGTCATAATATTCCAGAGTTATCGTTCCACCCTTTTTTGAGGGAACTATTTTTGCTTTTCTGCCGAGTTTTCTTGAAATGCCGTCTTCGAGCTCCGCATAATATATATCGTTTTTTCTCTGCTTCTTTTCGCCCTTTGTTTCGGGCATTTTAGCGAGATTTTCGATTTTTCTTACCGGGATATCCTTTTCAACGATCTCTTTTGCGAGCAGAAGCAGTTTTTCTTTCGGATATTTTTCCGTAAGCGGCAACAGCGCGCGGGCATGACCTGAGCTGATTTTTCCTGCAAGAACAAGATCGAGTATCTCGTCGGGAAGCGAGAGTATCCTCATTGCGTTAGCGACTGCAGGCCTTGATTTTCCCACTCTTTTGGCGATCTGTTCCTGGGTAAGTGAATATTCTTCCGCCAGAATTTTATATCCCTTTGCTTCTTCCACCGCATTCAGATCTTCTCTTTGAAGATTTTCTATCAATGCAAGCTCCAGAGCCGTTTTGTCGTCAGTTTCCTTTACGATCACGGGCACTTCTTTCAATCCTGCCATTCGGGACGCTCTCCACCGTCTTTCTCCCGAAATAATAACGTATCTATCGCCGTTTTTTCTGACGATTATCGGTTGTAAAAGCCCGTGTTCCGCTATGGAAGAAGAAAGTTCTGCGATTTTTTCTTTGTCAAAATACTTTCTCGGCTGTTCCCTGTTCGGCTCGACATCTGAAACGGAAACATTTATTATCTGTCCTTCTTCCGCCGTAACGTCTATTGAGTTTTCGGCAAAAAGATCTTCGAGACCGCGGCCGAGACCTGTTTGTTTTTTCATCTTTTCTGTCCGTTCCTTCTGATTATTTCCTCGGCAAGCTGATAATATGCCGCCGTGCCTTTTGCGCCTTTATCATAGTAATTTACCGGCTTTCCGTGGCTCGGCGCTTCGGTTATGCGGATATTTCTCGGAATAATTGTTGAAAACATCTTATTCGCAAAAAATTTCTTGACTTCCGATAATACCTGCGCCGTCAGATTAAGTCTGCCGTCATACATCGTAACAAGCACGCCTTCTATATCAAGTGACGGGTTATAAAGCCTTTTTACCTGTTTTATCGTATTTGTGAGCTGTGAAAGACCTTCGAGAGCGAAAAATTCGCACTGTATCGGTATCAGCACGCTGTCTGCCGCAGTAAACGAATTCAGCGTTAAAAGTCCGAGAGACGGAGGACAATCAATAAAGATATAATCGTAATCTTTTGCAAAAGACAGTGCTTTTTTCAGCTTTCCCTCTCTCTTTTCTTCTCCAACAAGCGATATCTCTGCGCCTGCAAGACCTATTGACGACGGAATTACCGACAGATTTTTGAACGGAGTTTTCTGCACTGCCGACATAAAAAGCTTTTCATCACAGTTTTCGGCAACTACTATATCGTAAACCGATACTTCGGTCTTCCTTTTGTTTATTCCGCATCCGGTCGTCGCGTTTCCCTGAGGATCAAAATCTACAAGCAGCACTTTCAGGTCGTTTTTTTCCGCAATGCATGACGCGAGATTTACGGCGGTAGTTGTTTTGCCTACTCCGCCTTTCTGATTTGCAACTGCGATTATTTTTCCCAATTCGTCCCCTCCCCGTTCTGAGACTTTCCTGATTATATCACTTTTCTGTTCAAAAATCAAGACTGTATTGAAATTTTATCTTTATTACGAAATGTTTCACGTGAAACATTTTCTGATCAGCTGTTTTTCAGCTTTTCGCGTAATTTAACCTGTATGTCTTCGTTTAGCGGCTGTTCAAACTCGTTTATAAAGTTCGGCTGCTCGTTTCTGTCGTCAACAATTATCGCGCTGCTTTCCGCAAGGATCCTTCCTGCTTCATCATTCATATGCATAACGGTGTCAAGCTGACCGAGATGGACTTTTTTTATACCTTCGATCAGCGACGGATCCTCGATGAGCTGAGTATCTGTTATAAAACGGACTTTTTTGCCGGAAGAGCCGGTCATATTTTTATATGCGTAATAATAAAGGTCGTGCAGGTCCTGCGGAGGAGCTTTAAGCAGAAAATCGAGCGTGTTTACAAAAATCACGTCTGTTTCGTCATAATCTTTTCTCGGTTCTGCGTTTGAATATAATTCTTTGAATTTTGAGAGATATGTTGCACCGTATTTTTCAAGATCTTCAAGCTCCCAGTTTACCGTCTGTATAGCAGTAACTCCCGACCTTGCAGACATTTCGACCTGTTTAAGGTATTCCTTGAAAGTGTCTTCTCCCTGCCACGATCCGTCTGTTTCCATGCAGATCTTCTTCCCGGAAAGCGATGTGAGAAGGTCTACCGAAAAATCGTGAGGCCACGCCGGGGCGTCAACGATCTGAATGATATCTGCAGTTGTTTCACGTGAAACAATGTAAGGATCGAAAAATCCTCTGTAAAATGCCGCGGACGTATCCCAGAAGCTGCTCAGCTGCAGTGTGACGGGAACGGACGGGTCTGCGATGCGGAAAATCTCGGTTGAAATATTTGCCGTGTCAATAAGCGTCTGCTGCTTGAAAAGCTTCCAGTCATATTCAAAAATATCACGAAAATCGCTTCTTTTCAGGTTTTCAAGGCTTTCAAACGATTCAAAGTTTTTTTCAAATTTCGCGTTGAGGTTTTCTATTGCAGTATATTTGCCTCTGAGAAAATCGATAAATGCGCTTATTGCCGACGGAGAATAGTCAAGATCAACAAGCGAGGAATATTCCATTTTCGCAAAACAGTCTGTGCGGATCGACCAGCTTGTGAGACAGTCGGCGTATCTGTCGGAAAAATGCGCGGCAAAATAGCCGAGTGTGTTTGCCATTATTTCAAGATTGCTCTGACTGTTGAGGGCAAGAAAAGAGCCTCTTATGTCGTCGTAACGGTAAATTTCGCCGTCTGCCGTCTGTTGATATTCAAGTGTATCTTTCCATTCAAGCTGTTCGCTCCAAAAAAGCAGGCTGAGGCTTATTTTCAGTCCCGCGTTTTTGAAAACATCGATTACAGCGTCACTTTGCGTAAACTGAAATTTGCCCTGTTCAGGCTCGATATCGCTCCATAATACAACTATTTCAACGCAGTCAAATCCGCATTCTTTTATTTTGGAACAGTACTTTTCAGCATATTCGGGCGACGGTATCTGCCATGAAAAAAGCGTTATGCCAACCGTGGATATTACTTCTGCCGGTTTGAGTTCCGAAACATTTTCGGGCTTGTAAATATCCGCGGGAGCAACGGGAGAAGGAACATAATATCCTCTGTCGCACCCTGAAAGAAAAACGGAAAAAATAATAAGCAGAGAAATCAGCAAAGAAATATGTTTTTTCAACTTGTGTTCTCCTTGTGTGCTGTGTTTTGTTTGTAAATATAAGTATAGCATATTTATGTGAAAAATACAATAACGAAACAAAAAAATTCGTCTTTCTATTGCAATTTTGCGTGTTTTATGGTAAAATAATTCTGTTAAGGCGCTTCGATCCTGAAAAGACAATCGATGTATCACGATTTGTGATACAATTTACGATCTGAGCGAGGTTGTCTGTGTTTTTTTGCAACTTATATCGTTAAAATTGCAACTTACTCCAAAAGGGATTGACGAAAAAGAGATTTTGGTTTATACTTTTACCGCAACAAAGGGAGGTGACTGCATTGAAGATACATATCGAACAGGACGACAGATATATTGAACCGGAAATAACGATAAAGTGCAATGCAGTCGATCCGAACCTTGACAGTCTTATTTCCACCATACGCTTGTTTGCAAACACGATAAGCGGGAAAAAAGACAACGCGACGTATTTTATAAGCCTTTCGGACGTTTTTTATTTTGAAACAACAGACAAAAAAATGTTTTTTTATACCGCAAACGACGTTTACGAAACGAATCTCAAATTATACGAGGTCGAAGAACGGTTCAGCAATACCCCGTTTGTGCGGGTGAGCAAAAGTTTTATAGTTAATCTCAGAAAAGTCGCCAGCATCCAAACAGAAACAAACGGAAGGCTTATAGCCCGTCTTATAAATGAAGAAAAAATAGTCATTTCGCGGCAGTATGTTGCGCAGATCCGTGAAAAACTCGGCGTCGGAGGCAGTTGAGAAATGAAAAAAGCCGTTTTAGAAAAAATCAGAACGTTTTTTCGGACATTCTTCTTTATTCTGGGCATAATGCTTATACCCATTCTTATTCTTGATATTATTCTTCCGCAAAAAGATTATACGATGCTTTGGTGGTCGGTTTTGTTTTCGGCGCTGCTTACGGTGACCGATACGGTCTTCGACTGGATCCCCGTTTTTCGCGAAAAGCTGCTTTTGAAGCGCATCTCGTTTTTTGTGGTCATGACCGCCGTGCTTATGGGAACATCGTGGATAATGGGTATCATAGATTCCGTGCCCGTGCTGCTTTACGGCATAGCAGGGTGCATAATAGCGGCTGTGCCGGCAACAATAATCCTTTATTTTATTGATAAAAAGAATGCGGACAGCCTCAACGACAGTCTCCGCAAATATAATTACCGTCACGACGAAGACGATATTTAAAGATTATACGATTTTTTCATACTTATTCATTTTTTGGCTATCCTTTCTGCTAAGTAACGAAAAACCCCGAAATGATCGGGGTTTTTCGTTGTTTATAAAGATTTTTCACGATTCGTCGAGCGTTCTGCCGTATGCGGGAAGAAATTCTTCCATAAATACATGGAGCGCAGGAAGCGGGTTTTTTTCAAGTTTTTTGTAAATATTCTTTTCCGCCGCCGAAAACTCGGTATTCCCCGCTTTTATTTCGGTAACGCATTTTATATATGCCGAAAGAGTATCTGCCGTTTTAACATAAGGCCATTCCGGAGCGGATTCGGAGTCGAGAATATCTGTGTATACAGGTTTAAGATAATCAGGAAGTCTGTTTATAAGAATATTCTTTGCTTGCTCCTCTATTTTCGCATAACTGTTTCTCAGTTCGGGCGTTCCGTATTTTATAGGAGTAGGCAGATCGCCCGTAACTATTTCGGAAGCATCGTGGTAAAGAGCAAGCACCGCGGCTCTGTCAGCATTTATGCCGGCATCAAATCTCTCGTTTGCGATTGTTGCGAGAGCGTGAGCAAGCACCGCTGTTTCATGAGAATGCTGCTGAAGGTTTTCCTTCTCGATATTTCTCATAAGTCCCCAGCGGTTTATATATTTCATTCTGTTTATGACTGAGAAAAAAGTGTGCATTCTGCGTCCTTTTCTTTTTGTGCCGCAATATATTTCGAAAGCAGCGTATGTATTTTTTCGTGCGAATTCAGGATCGTTGTTACGGATCTGTTCTGGTGCGTTGCCTGAATGAAATACGCAACATATTTTGAAACGTCAACACTCAGATACCACGGCTTTTCGAGAAGGTCAGGTCTCTGGAAGGTGAGGTTCGTTGAAAGAAGAAGATCGAAAAGTCCGTCGCGGTATGCTTTGTCGAATCTGTCGAGACCCGCTGTGAAAAGACCGTATGTCGCGGAAAGGAATATTCTTCTTGCGCCTTCTTTTTTAAGATCTTCGGCAAGTCCCAGAAGAGAGTCGCCCGAAGCTATGATATCATCCGAAACAAAAACGTCCTTGCCTTCGATAGCGGCGCCGAGGTATTCATGCGCAACTATCGGGTTTCTGCCGTTTACTATACGCGAGTAGTCGCGGCGTTTGTAAAACATACCGAGATCGAGCCCCATTATGGAAGAATAGAAAATATTCCTCTGCATTGCGCCTTCGTCGGGTGAAACTACCATAAGGTGGTCCTTATCTATTTTAAGATCGTCAACTTTTCTCAGCAGAGCTTTCAGGACCTGATAATTGGGCATGCCGTTGTCAAAGCCCATAAGCGGAACCGCATTCTGAACTCTCGGGTCGTGCGCGTCGAACGTTATAACATTTGAAACGCCCATGCTCTGAAGTTCCTGCAATGCGTGAGCCGCATCAAGAGACTCTCTGGCGCTTCTTTTGTGCTGTCTTCCACCGTATAATGTGGGCATGATAACGGTTATTCTCTGAGCTTTGCCGCCGATAGCGGAAATTATACGCTTGAGGTCCTGAAAATGGTCGTCGGGAGACATCGGAGCTTCAAAACCGTACATGTTGTATTTGCAGTTGTAGTTTCCCACGTCGGTAACGATATAAATATCGTATCCGCGAACCGATTCGCCGAGTATCGCCTTTGCGTCGCCCGTATTGAATCTCGGACACGCCGCTTTCAGCAGCAGTGATTTTCTTGTGTTTTCATCGTCTTTCGCTTCCGGTTTTGCGTCGTAATACCAGGACATGAGGTGTCTGTCTATTTTTTCCCCAAGCTCTTTTGCGCTTTCCATCGCTATGATCCCGATCGGAAAATAATTGTTTTGAATATCAAACATAGATATCGGCTGACCTGACATAATGTTCTCCTCCCGCTTTCCTTCTCTTTTTCCTTCTTCTTACTGCATTCCGCATAAATATTTATCTCATAAATGTGTATTTATTATAATATATCGTTTTGCAAAAATCAAGGCGTTTTTACAAATTTAAAAAAAAAATCAAAGATTGCATGGTTTTATGCGTTTTTTTCGGTATTGACATTTTTTCGGGCGTGTGGTATCATTCTGTATATAAAACCGCCCGCCGGTATCCGGCGGACGATGTGCTGTATCAGTTAAAAAAGATATTCGAAAAATATGTAACGGTATTTGCTCCGTTGATATAGTGTATCCCCGCCTCGGCAGCTTCTTTGTAGACCATAATGCCGTGGCTTTCGACCGAAGGCATCATATCTTTGGGAAAACGGCACGGAGCGTCGGGATAAGTGCATTTTTCGCAGTTTCCGCAGCCTTCCGAAGAAAGCGCGAAAAAGTCGTCTCCGAACATTTCCCTGAAAAGAGTTCTGACCTGTTTCGATACGGCGCGGTGGCGGACCATCGCTTCTGTCATTCCCTCAAAATCAAAAGAGTCTTCAAGATCTGTTTTTGTTGAGAAAACAAGGACGTATTTATATTTCATGCAGCGCTCTTTGCACTCCTCTTCCGTTCCGCATCCGGGAGGGCAGCACCACGTTTTCGCATATGCACCGCATCTGTTTGCGGCGCACATTTCACGTACTTCATGCTCGAAAGGGACTTTTTCGACCGGTATAATTCCGTATTCATGAACTCCGAGCTCTTTGATCTTTGCTAAAAATTCATCGTTCATTTACATATTCTCCTTTTCCGCGAATTTTTTCAGCTCGTCGGTTATATGCTTGAGCGCGCCGTTTCTGAAAGGCGACATGAAGCCCGCGTCGGCAACAAGCTCCGTAAAATATTTTGAGCCTGCCGCGGAAACGAACCGGTCGTAGCGGGCAAAAGTGTCTTTGTAGTTATTGAGCATCGCAATAAGAAAATCAAATGCAACGGTCTGAGCAAGACAGTAGTCGATATAATAGAACGGACGTTCGTAAATATGGCTCTGATACTGCCAGCGGCCGCCTTCTTCCATATACGCTATTCCTTCCGACGACATATACGGACGGAATTTCGATTCGAGCGAAAGCCAGAGCTCTTTTCTCTGATTCGGTGTCATTTCCGGGTTTTCGTATACGCACTGCTGAAAATAATCGACCATTGTGCCGTAAGGAATAAACGAGATAGCGTTGTTAAGATGCATAGCGCAGTATTCTTCGGATTTTTCGCCGAAAAACAGCGGCATCCATTTCCAGGCGAAAAATTCCATGGACATGGAATGGACCTCTGCGGTCTCCATGCCGAAAGAACGCAATTCAACGGGCAGCTCTCCGTTCATCGCCTTATATGCGGCTATCGCGTGACCCGCTTCGTGCGTAAGCACGTCTATATCTCCGTATGTTCCGTTGAAATTCGCGAAAATAAACGGCATTTTGTATTCGGGCAGATCTATGCAGTAGCCTCCGCCGGATTTTCCCTCTCTTGCGATAACGTCAAAAAGATCGTGATCAAGCATAAAGTCTATAAATTCACCCGTAAGAGGCGACATTTCTTTATACATCTTTCTGCCGTTTTCGAAAATCTCTTCGGGCGAGCCTTTCGGTTCGGGGTTGCCGTCTTTGAAGGTTATAGGATCGTCATAAAGCATTATCCTGTCTATGCCGAGGTTTTCAGCCTGCTCCGCTTTTCTTTCGCATACAAACGGCACCCAGTCGTTAAGGACCTGCTCGCGGAAAGCGGCAATATCTTCGGGAGAGTAACAGTCTCTGCCCATGCGGTAATAGCCGAGCTCAACATAATTTATGTATCCCATCTTTTTTGCCATGCGGTCGCGGACTTTTACCATACGGTCGAAAATATCGTCAAATTTATCGGCGTTTTTCTTCATCCACTCGCCCTGAGCGCAAAAAGCGGCTTTTCTTGTTTCTCTGTCGGGGCTTTCTTTGAATTTTCCGAGCTGCGGTATATTGTATTCTCCGCCGGCAAACGGTATTTTTGCAGACGAAAGAAGTTTTTTGTATTCTGTTTGCAGTTTGGCCTCTTCAACGCAGTCTTCCGCGATCACGGGCGAAAACGCTTTCATCGCTATTTCGTAATCTTTGAATATCTTCGGTGAAAGAGCCTTTTCGAGCTCCGGGCGGAATTTTGATCCGAGCATCTTTCTTCTGAATATAAGATTCAGCTCTTCGAGAGCGGGTGCGTTTTCATTCATCCACTCTATTTCGCCTGAATAAAAAGTGTCTCTCGTGTCAAGAGTAAAGCGGATATACGCAAGAGAAGACTGTGTTGAGACGTTTTCGCCGATGGATATATACTCGTTATATATTTTCAGCTGTTCTTCGGCAGACGACGCGTTGTCAAACGCTTCAAAAAGCTCGGCAGAACGGGCTTTGATCGCTTCAATATCTGGTCTTACGTATTTTAACTCGGATATTTTCATTTTTTTTCTCCTTTCGGAAGTGATCATTCTTCCTTATACTCAAATTCGGCGAAAATATTAGTCTTGTCTTCGTATTCGGGAGAAAAAACAACAAGAGTAAGCGGTTTTTTAAGATCAAGGCTGAAAATGCCCATTATCGATTTTGCGTCAACCGTGTAACGACCGGATTTCAGGTCGATGTCGCACGGAATCTTTGCGGCAAGGTCTACGAATTTTTTAACTTTTTCGACGGAATCAAGAAGTATCGTCATGATTTTTGTCTCCTTTTCTGAAACTCCCGGCAACAGCCGGTAATTCTGATAAAGTATAACAGATTATTCAGCGTAAGTCAAGGTTTTATGATGAAAAATAAGCGAAAAAATCAGTCTTTTTTTGCGTTAATAAATAATACGGAGTATATATGACTTTTTATGTTTACACTCTCGGCTGCAAAGTCAATCAATACGAAAGCAGCGCAATAGCACGTTCTTTTATCGAAAACGGAGCAGTCCTTTCAAAAGACGGGGAAAACTGCGACGTCTACTGCGTCAATACGTGCGCGGTGACAGAGGAAAGCGTTCGCAAATCCAGGCAGGCAATAAGACGCGCAAAACGAAAAAATCCGTACGGCGTAACGGTCGTATGCGGCTGCGCTGCGCATTCGGACGCGAATTTTGCCGAAAGTCTTCCCGAGGCGGACATAATCACCGGCAACAGAGAAAAAGGCAGGATATTCGAACTTGTTTCGCAGTTTATGAAGACCGGCGAAAGAATAGTCGAAATAGGTGATATTTCAAAAGAAAAGCAAATTGAGAAAACGAAAGCCGCAAAAACCGAAAAAACAAGGGGCGTTCTTAAGATCCAGGACGGCTGCAACAATTTCTGCACATACTGCGTTATTCCGTATACTCGAGGCAGGCTCCGCTCAAAAGATATAAACGAGGCTGTGGCGGAGGCAAAAGAGCTTGTAAAAGAAGGCTGCAAGGAAATAGTTCTTGCCGGCATACATCTTGATAATTACGGCAAAGAAACCGGAAAATTCGATCTTTGCGATCTTCTTTGCCGTCTTGATACCGAAGACGGTCCGCAGCGCGTAAGGCTTGGCTCACTGGAACCCGTTTTTATTACGGAAGAAAACGTAAAAAGGCTGAGCGGCGTTAAAAATCTTTGCCACCATTTCCATCTGTCTTTGCAGAGCGGCTGTGAAAAGACGCTCCGCGCCATGAACAGACATTATACGCCTGAAGAATTTCTCTCGGCGGTAAAAATGCTCAGAAACACTTTTGACGACTGCTCCGTAACGACAGACATCATAACGGGATTTCCCGGCGAAACGGACGAGGATTTCGAGATTTCTCTTGAATTCGCGAAAAAAGCGGAATTTTCGAAAGTCCATGTTTTTCCGTATTCCGAAAGAAAGGGGACAGCCGCCGCGAAAATGGAAAACAGAGTGCCTAAGGAGATAAGGGACCTGCGCTGCAGAAAAATGATCGCCGTATGCGCCGAAAATGAGGAAAAATACAGAAAAAAACTGATAGGCACCGTAAAATACGTTCTTTTTGAAACGGAAGAAAACGGCGTTTATTCGGGCTATACGCCGGAATACGTTGAGGTGAAGGTATTATCAGATAAAAACATCGAAAACCTCATTCTTCCCGTAAAAATAACGGATGTGAAAAACGGTGCGGCAACAGGTGTCATTGTGTGAAATTTTCCGTTTTCTCCTATTGAATTAATAACGGAAATATGCTATAATAAAGGATAAAGTAAAATTCAGATAACTGTATAAAAATAAAAAATGCGGAGAAAAAGATGGTTTACAGAATTTATTCCGAAAAGAAAAAAGAATTTGCGGTAGAAGCCGGCGCGCTGGCGTCCGACCTCGCAAGAACACTCGGCGAAGACGTGAAAAGCGTGCGCATTTTCAACAGATACGATGTTGAAGGCGTTTCGGCGGAAGATTTCGAAAGAGCAAAAAGACTGATTTTTTCAGAACCGAACGTAGACGATATCTACGATACGCTGCCCGCGTTCGAAAACGGCGAAAAGGTTTTTGCCGCCGAATATCTTCCGGGACAGTTCGATGTCCGCGCAGATTCGTGCGCTCAGTGTTTCTCTCTTCTTACCGGCAGTGAACGCCCCACAGTAAGAAGCGGAAAAGTATACGCGATAACGGGCAATATCACCGATGAGGGCTTTGAAAAAATAAAGAGATACCTCATAAACCCCGTTGAATCAAGAGAAGCTTCTTTTGAAAAGCCGCTTACGCTCGAAACGGAATACGATATTCCGACCGAGGTAGCCATTCTTCACGGCTTCACTTCTCTTGACCGCGAGGATCTGGAAAAATTCAGACGCGGTTACGGTCTTGCGATGGATACGGACGACATAGTTTTTCTTCGCGATTATTTTAAGCACACGGAGGAAAGAGATCCTACCGTAACGGAAATACGCATGATAGACACATACTGGTCCGATCACTGCCGTCATACCACGTTTTCGACCGTTATAGACAATGCGAAAATAGATATCCCGTATGTTCTCGATGCATACAACAAATACCTTTCATACCGTGAGGAGCTCGGCACAAAAAAACCCGTTTGTCTTATGGATATAGCCACCATAGGCGGAAAACTGCTGAAAAAACGCGGAATTCTCCGAGATCTTGACGAGTCCGAAGAAATAAACGCATGTTCGGTAAAGGTCAAGGCGAAAATCGACGGAGTTGAAAAAGACACTCTTCTCATGTTCAAAAACGAAACGCACAACCATCCTACAGAGATCGAGCCTTTCGGCGGCGCGGCAACATGTCTGGGCGGAGCGATAAGAGATCCGCTTTCGGGCAGAGCGTACGTTTATCAGGCGATGAGAGTTACGGGCGCCGCGGATCCGCGCGTTCCGTTTGAAAAAACGCTGAAAGGCAAGCTTCCGCAGAGAAAGATCACCACGACTGCCGCTGCGGGATACAGCTCTTACGGCAATCAGATAGGTCTTGCAACGGGTATAGTAAACGAGTTTTACCATGAGGGTTACGTTGCGAAAAGAATGGAGATAGGCGCGGTAATAGGCGCCGTTGAAGAGGCAAACGTAGTCCGCGAACGTCCGAAAGCGGGCGATCTTATAATTCTTCTGGGCGGCGCTACAGGCAGAGACGGATGCGGCGGAGCCACCGGCTCGTCAAAACAGCATACGCTTGACTCTATCACTGAATGCGGCGCGGAGGTCCAGAAGGGCAATCCCGTAGAAGAGCTTAAAATACAGAAAATGTTCAGAAGACCCGAAGTCACAAAGCTCATAAAACGCTGCAACGATTTCGGCGCGGGCGGCGTTTCGGTCGCCGTAGGCGAACTTGCGGACGGTCTTGATATAGATCTGAACAAGGTTCCGAAAAAATATGAAGGACTTGACGGCACCGAGCTTGCGATCTCTGAATCTCAGGAGAGAATGGCGGTCGTTGTTGATAAAAACGACGCCGACACATTCATAAAATATGCGGCTGAAGAAAATCTGAACGCCGTCGTCATTGCTGTCGTAACCGATAAAAACAGGCTCGTAATGCGTTGGAACGGCAAAGAGACGGTAAATATTTCCCGTGATTTTCTTAATTCAAACGGCGCGGAAAAACATACCGACGTCGCCGTTCCGCAAAAGGAAATTACGCATAAAGCTCCCGATTTTTCGAGCTTTGCAGAAAGAATGAACTCTCTTGTATCGTCCTTGAACGTATGCTGTCAGAAAGGTCTTGTAGAGCGTTTTGACGGCTCGATAGGAGCAAGAAGCGTTTTATGGCCCTTCGGCGGAGTAAATCAGCTTACTCCCTCTCAGGCAATGGCGGCAAAAATACCGTGTCTTAAAGGAGAAAGCGGCACGGCGTCGGTAATGGCTTACGGGTTCGATCCGTATCTGTCGTCGGAAAGTCCTTTCAAAGGCGCGGTATACGCGATAGTCGAAAGCGCGGCAAAGCTTATAGCTGCGGGCTGCTCCGCAGACAGGATGTGGCTTTCTCTGCAGGAATATTTTGAAAGCACGAAAAACGATCCGGAACGCTGGGGCAAGCCGTTTGAAGCCTTGCTCGGCGCTCTGACCGCACAGGTAGGACTCGGCATTGCCGCGATAGGCGGCAAGGATTCAATGTCGGGCACATTTGAAAATATAGACGTTCCGCCTACTCTCGTTTCTTTTGCGGTATCTGTTGCGGACGCCGACAAAATAAAATCTAACGAATTTAAAACCGAAAACGGTTATATTTACGCATGTATTCCCGAATATACAAAGAGCGGACTGCCCAAATTTGCCGCTCTCAAAGAAAACTTCGCGCTAATGCACGCCGTTGTGAACTGCGATTTCTGCAAAGCGTGCTCCGCGATCACATCGGGCGGTATAGCCGAGGCTGTGTTCAAAATGGCAGCGGGCAATTCAAAGGGCGTCGCTATTTCTTCCGGCATTGACGAGGAAACGCTCTTCACACCGTATTACGGCGGATTTGTTTTTGAAACCGATACCCCGATGAGCGGATTCAAAAAAGTGGGCAGGGTAAACGATACGAAATGCATAACGTATAAAGGCGAAAGCGTATTTCTCGAAAGCCTTGTAAGAACATGGAGATCAGTTCTTGAAGACGTATTCCCGCTTGAATGCAGAGAGGCGAAGGGCACGGCGAAAAAATACGTCTGCGAAACACGTTCCGCAAAAGCGCCGGCGATAAAAGTGGCAAGACCGAAAGTCGTTATTCCCGCATTCCCCGGCACCAACTGCGAATACGACTCTGCGAGAGCGTTTGAAACCGCGGGAGCCGAAGCGGAGATACTGCTTATAAGAAATCGCACGTCGCTCGATATCTCGGCGAGCGTTGAAAGGCTTGAAAGAGCTTTGCGTTCCGCTCAGATCCTTATGATTCCCGGCGGCTTTTCGGGAGGCGACGAGCCTGAGGGGTCGGGCAAATTCATAGCGACGTTTTTCAGAAACGAGCGCATAAAAGAGCTTGTGAACAGCCGCATAAAAACAGACGATTTCCTTGTTCTCGGCATATGCAACGGTTTTCAGGCGCTTATAAAGCTCGGTCTTGTGCCCTACGGCGAAATCAGAGATATAGACGAAACGTCGCCTACTCTCACCTTCAACTCGATAGGCAGACATCAGTCGCTTTATGTTGACACAAGAGTATCTTCCGTAAAATCGCCATGGATGAACAACTGCGCGCTCGGCGACATCTACACCGTTCCCGTATCTCACGGCGAAGGAAGATTTGTTGCAACGCCCGAAATGCTTTCAGTCCTTGCGGCGAACGGACAGATCGCCACACAGTATGTTGACAAGTCGGGCGATCCCACAATGGATATAAAATACAACCCCAACACTTCCGTAGACGCGATAGAGGGCATATTCTCTCCCGACGGCAAGATTTTCGGCAAAATGGGTCACAGCGAACGCCGCGGAAACAATATCGCGATAAACATTTACGGCAGAAAAGATATGAAGATCTTCGAGGCAGGCGTTGAATACTTTAAATAATATGGAAAAAACACTTATAGTAGCTTCAAACAATAAAAACAAAATACGCGAAATAAAGCAGATTCTCGGCGATATTTTTAATCCCGTATCTCTTTCTGAGGCGGGCATAACGTCCGATCCCGAGGAAACGGGAAAAACGTTTGCCGAAAACGCGGTAATAAAGGCTGAAGCGGCAAGCAAAGCGTCAAACGCTCCGGCAATAGCCGACGACAGCGGACTTTGCGTTTATGCGCTGAACGGCGAACCGGGCGTGTATTCTGCAAGATACGCGTGTAAGGACGGCGAGCACGAAAACGCGTCGGACGAAAAAAACAACGAAAAACTGATCCGCAAAATGGACGGTATTACCGACAGGCGCGCGGTTTTTGTAAGCGCTGTGGCTATAGTGTGGCCGGACGGAAAAAAAGTTGTTGCCGAGGGCAGATGTCCGGGAGTTATAACGCGTGATCCGCGAGGCAGCAACGGCTTTGGCTACGATCCGTATTTCCTTGTTGAAGAATACGGAAAAACATTTGCGGAGCTTGACGGAGAAATAAAAAACAAAATAAGCCACAGGGCTCACGCACTTGCGGAGCTCAGAAAGAAACTGACGGAAAGTGACCGGAAAGGATAAAAATGACAGGCAAACAGCGCGCATACCTCCGCTCGCTCGCGTCAAAACAGGACGCGATACTGCATATAGGCAAAGGCGGAATGAACGACAATATAATAAAGCAGGCGGACGACGCACTTGAAGCAAGGGAGCTTATAAAGCTGAAATGTCTCGAAAACTGCGAGCTTTCGCCCCGTGAGGCCGCCGAAGAGATAGCCGCGGCGTGCGGTGCCGAGGTTATATGCACGATAGGCTCGAAAGCTGTTTTATACAGACGGTCCAAGAAGCCGAAGATCGAGCTTCCGAAATGATCACGGGCATATTCGGCGGCACATTCGATCCTCCGCATAACGGTCACGTATCCGCATTGAAGGAATTCATAAAAAGGTGCGGAACAGACAGGGTATTCGTTATTCCCACAGGCGTGCCGCCGCACAAAAATGCGGGTATGACTTCCGATAAGGACCGGCTTGAAATGGTCCTGCTGGCGTTTGAAAACGTGCCGCAGGCGAAAATCTGCGATTACGAGATAAAAAAAGGCGGCAAAAGCTATACCGTAAACACCCTTTTATGGCTCGCCGAAAAATTTCCGGACGATTCTTTTGTCCTTTATACCGGTTCGGACATGTTTTTATCTCTTCATACATGGCATAAAGCCGAAAAAATTCTTTCTCTGTGCTCGGTCGCCGCGTTCACAAGAACGGGAGACGATATTCCGGCGCTTGAAAAACAGTCGGAATTCCTTCGCGAAAAATACGGCGCAAAAACAGATGTTTACGAGTTCGAACCCGATATAATTTCCTCAACGAAAATACGCGAAATGATCGAAACGGGAAAAGATTTTCGTTCGTATGTCCCCCACAGCGTAGCGGAATACATTGAAAATAAAGGGCTTTACGGATATAAGAATTACGGATTGAAAACGCTTTTGAGGCAAAGACTTTCCGAAAAAAGATATCTTCATTCTCTCGGAGTTGCGAAAACTGCAAGAATGCTTGCCGAAAAAAACGGCGCAGATCCCGAAAAAGCCGAGATCGCGGGACTTTTGCATGACGTAACGAAAAATCTCGGTCCGTCCGAACAGATCGATTTCTGCAAAGAAAACGGTATTCCTCTCACAACGGATGATCTGCTTTCTCCTCAGGTCATTCACGCCGTTACCGGAGCATGGTATATAAAAAACGTTATCGGTATTGACGACGAAGAAATAATTTCCGCCGCAAGATACCATACAACCGGCAAAAAAGGCATAAATCTTCTTGAAAAGATCATTTACGTTTCGGATCTCGTTGAACCTACAAGAAATTACCCCGACGTTGAGTATTACCGTGATCTTGCCGTAAAAGATCTTGACAGGGCGCTTTTTGAAGCCATGCGCTGGATAATTGAAGATAAAAAGAAAAAAGGCGAAAATATACATAAAGACACTCTTGAAATGTTTGACGAATATACAAAAAACGGTTTCAGATAAAAGAAGGGAGATCAGAAATGATAGAACAAATGGTAAAAAAAGCCGTAAACGCTCTCGATTCAAAGGGTGCGGTAGATATTAAAGTAATAAAAATAGAAGAGATCACCACTCTCGCCTCATATTTCGTTATCTGCAACGGCACATCCACCACGCAGGTACGCACTCTTGCGGATGAATGCGAGTATCAGATGGAACAGAACGGATATAAACTCGGTCACCGCGAGGGAAAACCCGAAGGCGGCTGGATACTGCTTGACTATTACGACGTTATCGTTCACGTTTATACAAAAGACGCGCGCAAGTTTTACGATCTTGAGCGTTTCTGGAAAGACGGAACGGAAATGGAACTGAAAAACTACCTTGAGAAGAAGGACGAAGAATAAAATGGGATACGATTTTTCCGCCATTGAAAAAAAATGGCAAAAAAAGTGGGAAGACTCTCACGTATTTGAGGCAAAAAACGATTACACCATGCCGAAATTTTATGCTCTCATAGAATTTCCGTATCCCTCCGGCGCGGGAATGCATGTAGGACATATCAAGGCGTATTCCGGTCTTGAAGTCATTTCGAGAAAACGCCGCATGCAGGGCTACAACGTTCTTTTTCCAATCGGTTTTGACGCTTTCGGTCTTCCGACCGAAAACTACGCAATAAAAACGGGCATACATCCGCGCGAAGTCACCGACCGGAACATCAAAAAATTCACGTCACAGCTCAAAAGAGTAGGTTTTTCTTTCGACTGGACGAGAGTTGTTGATACGACCGATGAAAAATATTATAAATGGACTCAGTGGATTTTCCGCAAAATGTTTGACAACGGCCTTGTTTTCAGGGCAAAAACGCTTGTCAACTACTGTCCGAGCTGCAAAGTCGTGCTTTCCAACGAAGACTCTCAGGGCGGCAAATGCGATATATGCCACAGTGATGTAGTGCAGAAATCAAAAGACGTTTGGTATCTGCGCATAACCGAATATGCCGATAAGCTGCTTTCCGGTCTTGATTCTGTTGATTATCTGCCGTATATCAGACTTCAGCAGGAAAACTGGATAGGCCGTTCCGAGGGCGCTTTCGTTAATTTCGCTCTTGCAGATACGGATGATATAATACGCATTTACACCACGCGCTGCGATACGATGTTCGGCGCAACTTTTATGGTAATCGCTCCCGAACATCCGCTTATAGACAAACACCGCAGCATGATAAAAAATATAGCTCAGGTCGAAGAATATCGCGCGGAATGCGCAAAAAAGACGGAATTTGAGCGCACGCAGCTTGTAAAAGACAAAACAGGCGTTGTTCTTGACGGACTTTTTGCCGTCAATCCCGCAAACGGCAAAAAAATACCGGTATATATTTCGGACTACGTAATGATGGGCTACGGCACCGGCGCGATAATGGCTGTTCCCGCCCATGACGAAAGAGACTACGATTTTGCGAAAAAATTCGGCATAGACATTATAGAGGTAATAAAAGGCGGCAATATTGAAGAGGGCGCTTATACCGGCGACGGCGAAATGGTAAACTCCGGCTTCCTCAACGGTATTCAGACTAAAAAAGAAGCGATTGCAAAGATGCTTGAATACCTTGGCGAAAAAGGACTCGGCGAAAAAGGCGTTCAGTATAAAATGAAAGACTGGGCGTTCAACAGACAGAGATACTGGGGCGAACCGATACCGATAATCCACTGTCCGCACTGCGGTATGGTCGGCGTTCCGTATGAAGAGCTTCCGCTCAGACTGCCCGAAGTTAAAGATTTCGCTCCCGGCGTCGGAGGCGAAAGCCCGCTTGCGTCGATAGATTCTTTTGTAAACTGCAAATGCCCGAAATGCGGCGGCGACGCAAAACGCGAAACTGATACAATGCCTCAGTGGGCAGGCTCTTCGTGGTATTTCCTCAGATACTGCGATCCTCACAACGATAAAGAGTTCGCGTCGAAAGAAGCTCTGAAATACTGGCTGCCCGTTGACTGGTATAACGGCGGTATGGAACACGTAACCCGTCATATGATCTATTCCCGTTTCTGGCACAGATTCCTTTACGATATAGGCGAAGTCCCGACGGCAGAACCTTATGCGAAACGCACCGCGCAGGGTCTTATTCTCGGTCCCGACGGCGAAAAGATGTCCAAATCGAAAGGAAATGTCGTTGATCCTAACGATGTTGTTGATGAATACGGCGCTGACGTTTTAAGAGTTTACGTTCTTTTCATGGGCGATTACGCTTCGACCGCACCGTGGTCCGAAAACGGCGTAAAGGGCTGCAAGAGATTTCTTGACAGAATTTACGGTCTTACCTCCATGCTTTGCGACGGCGACGAATTTTCGCAGAAGCTCGAAATGTCGTTCCATAAAACGATAAAGAAGGTTTCGGAAGATATCGAAGCGATGAAGTTCAACACCGCGATCGCCGCGCTTATGACTCTTCTTAATGAAATATACGATGCAAAAACGATAAACCGCGCCGAAATGAAAGCATTTTTAACTCTGCTTTCTCCGTTCGCTCCTCATATTTCGGAAGAACTGTGGGAAAATATCGGCGGCGAGGGTATGCTCGCAAACGGAAAATGGATCGATTATGACGAAGCAAAAACAGTTGCCGATACCGTTGAAATCCCGGTTCAGATAAACGGTAAGCTCAGAGGCACCGTCGTTATTCCCGCAGATGCGGATAAAGATACCGCCATCGCTGCGGCAAACGCGGACGAAAAGATAAAGGGCTATCTTGACGGACACACAGTAGTCAAAGAGATCTTCGTTCCCGGCAGAATGATAAATATCGTTATAAAATAAGTGATATTTGCGTATTTAACAAAAAATTCATAAAATAATGCCCGATCGCGCTTGACAAAAAGCGTAAAAAACGATATAATGATTAAGCTCGCAATGCGGGCAGGTTTCCTGAGACAACAGGCGACGGTTTACCGTCTTAATATGTGCCTGTCGAGGAAGAGAATTTAATTTTCATTTTTATGGAATTATCCGCTCTTTCAAGACAGTGCTGTTTTGAAAGAGCTTTTCTTTTGGTCTGACAGGAGACACCACGGCATAAGTTACATTTGGGAGGTGACAAAACAATGCCGAGCAACAAAATACTTGAAGAGAAAAAGCAGATCGTTTCAGAGCTTACCGACCGTATAAAAAACGCTAAATCGGGCGTTATCGTAAGCTATTCGGGTCTGAACGTTGCAGACGACACCGCGCTTCGTAAAGAGCTTCGCAAAAACAACGTTGAATACAGCGTAGTTAAGAACACTCTTACGAGAATGGCTGCAAAAAATGTCGGATACGACGCGCTGTCAGACGTTTTTAACGGAACCACCGCTCTCGCAACAAGCGAGGACTTCACGGCTCCCGCAAAGATCATCTGCGATTTCGCAAAAAAGCACGAAGCTCTCGTTGTAAAAGCAGGCTTCATCGACGGTGAAGTTCTTGATGCAAACGGTGTTATCGAGCTTTCTAAAATTCCTTCAAAAGAAGGTCTTATCGCAAAGCTTCTCGGAAGTATCCAGGGTCCCCTTTACGGCCTTGCATATGTACTTCAGGCAAAAATCGACAAAGAGAACGGCGGAGAAGAAGCCCCTGCCGCAGAATAATCGCCTGACGGCGTAAAAAAAAATCAATTTCTGAAAAAACCAGGAGGAAAATTAAAATGGCTACAGAAAAGTCACTTAAAATCTTAGAAGATATCAAATCCCTTACAATTCTTGAACTCGCTGATCTCGTAAAAGCGATCGAAGAAGAATTCGGCGTATCCGCAGCACCCGTTGCAACAGTAGCAACAGCTCCCGCTGAAGCAGCAGCTCCCGCAGCTCAGACTGAATTCAACGTTATGCTTATGGATGCAGGCGCAAGCAAAATGGCAGTTATCAAAGCTGTTAAAGAGATCACCGGTCTCGGTCTTAAGGAAGCTAAGGAACTCGTTGACGGCGCTCCCAAAGCTATCAAAGAAAAAGTTTCTGCAGACGAAGCTGAAGCTCTCAAGAAAACTCTTGAAGATGCCGGCGCTACCGTTGAACTCAAATAATCATCTCTTGACTGATATGGCTGTCGCCTGACGTGGGAAACAAGTATTCCGACAAGTATTTCGAAAAACTTGAAAGTATCCTCCGCGGGATCAAAGCGACGCAGTCGTGCGCAATAAGAGAATGCGCCGAAAAAAATGGTCGAAACGACCCTTTCAAAGCACATGATCTGCGCCGTTGGCTGCGTACATGCGGGACTGCCTGCAAAGGAGCTTTTTTACCGCTCCGGCGGGCTTGTTACCGTAAATCCGATTTTTGCGCCCGGCCTTGAGCTGGACGTTGTTCCCGTACGCTCACATCCGATGTCGAGCGTATCGAGAGATACGGAAAAACGTTGATCTCGCGTAAAAAATCTTACTCAGGGCGACCTCCTTCTTATCCATTCCGTAACCGGCAGAAACGCCGTAAGCATTGATATGGCTCTTGAAGCAAAAAAACGCGGCGTTTTTGTTGTATGTCTTACCAACGTGAAATATTCAGAATCGGTCTCTTCGCGCCGCTCATGCGGCAAACGGCTTTTTGAGGTATGTTCGCCTGTTCTCGACAATTGTGGGGACATAGGCGACGCCGCCGTTTCGTTTGAAGGTTTTGCGCAAAAATCCGGACCGACATCCACCGAGGCAGGCGCGGCGATACTTAATGCCGTTGTTGCCGCAGCGTATATGCTCTGGGCAGTTTGCGCCGATACGGCTGAAAAACCCGTTGCGAAAGGACTTTCACATTCTGTTTACAAGAGCGTAAACTTCCCCGGCGGTCCGGAAGAAGTAAAACGCATAGACGAGCGTTATACGGAACTGGGATACTGAACCAATAATTACTACTTATATGTCATTTCATACGGAGGTGTAAAATCATGGCAAAATGTGATTTCTGCGGTAAAGGCGTAGTTTTCGGAAACAAGGTCTCGCACTCGCACAGACGCAGCAACAGACCCTGGAAACCCAATGTTCGCCGTGTTAAAGCCGTTGTAGACGGAACCGTAAAACATGTTTATGTTTGCACATCCTGTCTGCGCTCCGGCAAGGTAAACCGCGCATAACAGAAATAAAAATAAACGCGAAGGATCAGACTGTTCTCGGTTCTTCGCGTTTTTGTATATAATTAAGAAAAGAGGCGGCAAAATGAAGTATATCGATTTAGGCGGACTCGGAAAAATAAACGCGTCCGCAATAGCTCTCGGCTGTATGAGAATAAGCGGAAAAGAAAAAAAGGATGTCGAATCTTTGATTTCTGCGGCGCTTGAATGCGGAATAAACTTTTTTGATCACGCCGATATTTACGGCGGCGGCAAAAGCGAGGAAATATTCGGCGAAGCGTTCCACGGCAAAAGAGACGAAGTGATGATCCAGTCGAAATGCGGCATCAGAAAAGGATTTTTCGATTTTTCAAAAGAACATATCGTCTCTTCCGTTGAAGGAAGTCTCAAACGTCTTAAAACAGATTATCTTGACGTGCTTTTGCTTCACCGTCCCGATGCCCTCATGGAGCCGGAAGAGGTCGCGGAAGCGTTTTGCGAGCTTGAAAAGAGCGGAAAAGTCAGATTTTTCGGCGTTTCAAATCAAAATCCCTCGCAAATTGCGCTTTTGCAGAAATATATCCCGCAAAAGATCATCGCAAATCAGCTTCAGTTTTCTCTTGCCCATACCGGTATGATAGATTGCGGACTTACCGTGAATATGAAGCACGAAAACTCCGTAAACAGAGACGGCGGAGTGCTTGACTACTGCAGACTGCACGACATCACCATTCAGGCGTGGTCGCCCGTAATGTTCGGATTTTTCGGTGGAGTTTTTATCGGAAGTCCTAAATACCCCGAACTCAACAAGACCCTTGATCTCATTGCCTCCGAAAAAGGCGTTTCGCCTTCCGCCGTTGCCGTTGCCTGGATCATGCGCCATCCCGCAAAAATTCAGACGATCATCGGCACCACCACACCCTTCCGTGTTCGCGATTATGCCACCGCTGCGGATATAACGCTTTCAAGAGAGGAATGGTATGCATTGTATAAGGCTGCCGGAAACATTCTTCCCTGAGGCAAACAGGATATTTTTGCGCTATACGTCGTCGTCCTCCCTCGAAATACCTTTCGTATTCCGTCGGGCGGTCTTTTCGTCCGGCACAAAAATCTCCCTGTTTGCAATTAAAAATCATTTATAGCATAAAAATAAAAGGAGAAACGTTTTCGTCTCTCCTTATTTCTTGACTTTCTCCGGTAAAGATGTTATTATATTTCAGGATCTGTTCTCTTTTTTTTCAAAGCCTTCGCCAAGGACTTCCGAAACGTCGCCGATAATAATAAATGCGCGCGGATCAAGCTCTTTTACCATTTTTTTAAGTCTTTGCACCTCAAACCGTTTTACTACTATAAAGACCATTTCTCTGTCTTTGCCTGTATATGCGCCGCGTGATTTTATGAGCGTTACGCCTCTGTCCATCTGAGTCATTATTTTTTCGGAAAGCTCCGTGGGATATTCCGTAATTATCTGCAGAAGTTTTGCGCTGTCAAAACCGTTGCTGACTTTGTCTATCACAATACCGGTAATGTAAATCGTTATTGCGGCGTAAAGCATTGAATTCATATCACGAAAAACGATTGCAGCAACAATAACTATGACCGCGTCAACTGCCGTAAGCGTCATACCGTAAGACAGCGCGTGAAAAAAATGCGAAATTATCTGCGCAAGCAGATCAGTGCCGCCCGTTGTGATGCCTCTTACCACCATTATGCCGAGACCAAGACCGCCTATAACGCCGCCGAAGATCGCCGCAACAAGAATATTGTCTGTATAATGCGGCAAAAACGGCGCCGTAATATCCGTCATAAGAAAAAATATGACCGAAGCGCCGAGTATTTTCGCGGTAGCCTTTGTTCCGAGAACTTTCAGCGACGCAAGAAACAGCGGAAGCGTCAGCGCGAGCGACATTACGCCCACCGGCCAGTTTGTAAACGAGTGGATCACCGTAGCTATACCGATCACTCCGCCCGGAACGATAAGATTCGGCAGCGTGAATGTGTTTACGGCTACGGAATAGATAAAACTGCCGAGAATAACTGATATTATGTCGTTCATCAGCTCTTTAACAGTCTGTTTTGTCATTCTCCCCTTTTTCCCCCGTGATCATTGCAAAAAGTTCATGAATGCGGTCATTGTCGCCGCAAAGGCGTAAATAACCGAACACCGCCTCAAGACCTGTGGCTCTGCGGTATTCGTCGTAATCATTATTTTTATTCGGAACTGAATGCGCGTTTCTGCCGCGTCTGAATATTGCAAGTTCGTCTTCATTCAGATACGGTTCTATTTTCAGAAAAGCATCGCTCTGTCCTTTTGAGCTTACATATGCCGTTGCTTCGGCGTGCAGCGTTCCGTTCGGTCTGTTGCCTTCGCGCAAAAGCTTTTCACGCACAAGAAGCTCGTATACCGCATCGCCGAGATACGCAAGCGTAAGCGGCGAATATGCCGCGGCATCGCGCCGCGACAGCTGCTCTGTTTCGTTATTCATCAAAGGTCCCTTCTGTTTTCGATCGCCGTTGAAAGGGTAAGCTCGTCGGTGTATTCAAGATCTCCGCCAACGGGAATACCGAACGCCAGTCTGGTTGTTTTTACTCCGAGAGGCTTTATAAGGCGCGAAATATATATCGCCGTCGTATCTCCCTCTACGTCGGGGTTCGTGGCAAGAATTACTTCTTTTACTGCGCCGTCTTCAAGGCGGGCGATAAGCTCTTTTATATATATATCGTCGGGTCCGATGCCTTCCATAGGCGAGATCGTGCCGTGAAGGACATGATAAAGTCCGTGAAATTCCTTTGATTTTTCTATCGCAATAACGTCTGTGGGGTTTTCAACAACGCAAATAACGCTTCTGTCCCGCTTCTCGTCGGAGCATACCGTGCATAAGTCTTCATCTGTAAGATTTTTGCAGACCGGGCAGTTGTGGACCTTCTGCTTTGCGTTAAGCAGTGCGTTCGCAAAGTGTTCCACTTTTTCCTGCGGCATTTTCAGCACATGCATCGCAAGCCTTGCCGCCATTTTAGACCCTACGCCCGGCAATGCGCGAAAACAGTCCGTAAGAATATCAAGAGATACTATTCTGCTCATGAAAGACCGGGAATATTCGGAAGATTTGCCGCTCCGGTGAGCTTCTGCATTTCTTCTTCATTTGTCCTTTCAACTGTTTCAATTGCTTCGTTTATTGCTGCAACGAGCATATCTTCAAGCATTTCGGTGTCTTCCGCTTCGCCTGTGATAACGGAAGGATCGATTTTTACCTCGGTTACTTCCTTTGTTCCGAGAATTTTTATTTTTACCATGCCGCCGCCCGACGAGATATCATATTCGCGCGCGTCAAGCTCGTCCTGCTTTGTTTTCATATCTTCCTGAAGCTTCTGTATCTGCCTCATCATCGCCTGCGGATTTCCGCCGCCCTGGTTTGGAATTCTTACTTTCATTATGAGTTCTCCTTACTGAAAATTAAACATTGGGTTTGTTTCAACATTATTGTAAGCATACATTTCGCCTACATATTTTACGGTGTCTTTGCCGCGTTCTATACGTATATCTCTGCCTTCCTTGTGATCGGCAACAAATGCGGCGCGGATCTTATCGATATTTTTTTTCAGATCTTCAACGTCTTCCGGCTTTTCGGTAATTATAACAACTTCGTTGCCCCTGTAGACCGCTTTTGCGTATTCTTTAAGCAGGTATCTCGTTGTCATATCGGGAATATGCTCTGCAATGGTGTCAAGAGTCTGAAGCTCACGCCATTCGCCTTCGTCATTCGCTTTTTCGGACCTCTGCGCCGTTTCTTCGGTTTTTTGAGGGACGGGCGCGGGCTCGATTTTTGCTTTTTCCTCTTTCGGCGGTTCGATCTTTCTTTCTTCTTCCGCCTTTTCTGTCTTTTGTTTGCCCGAAGACTTGTTTTCCGTTTTTTCAGGCGGTGTTTCAGGCGGTATGTATTTTAAGTTTTCGACTTTTTTTTCAAGCGCTGAAATGCGCGCAAAAAGCGCATCGGTATCATCCGAAAGGCGTGGCGCGGCAAGCATAAGAAGGCATATTTCCGCTTCCGATCTCGCATCTGCGCCTCTTGTTATCGCAAGCCTTGACTGTCTTATCGTCCGCATGGCGTAAATTGCAAATTCAGCGGTGAAAAGCGGGGACGCGGCTTTCAGTCTTTCAAGTTCGTCTTCGGAAACATCAAGAGAATTTTCGGGCTTCGATGTTGTTTTTGCAATAAGAATACGTCTGAAAAGCTCGGTCAGTTCGTCAAGAAACAGCATCATATCGACAGAAGAGGAATACATTTCGTCGCAAAGCGCAAAAAGCGCGTCGCTGTCGCCTTTTGCGATATATTCCGCGGAGGCATACAGCTTCGATCTGCCAAGCACGCCAAGGGCGCGTTCGATCTGCTCGGTCGTGTCAAGCTCAAGAACGCGGTCAAGGATCGAAAGAGCGTCTCTTACCGAACCGTCCGCAAGCTCGGCAACAAGCGCAAGAGATGTTTTATCAAGCTTTTTTCCTTCCTTTTCAAGCACGGACTCAAGAATATACGTTAATTTTTTTATATTCAGACGGAAAAAATCAAATCTCTGGCACCTTGAAAGGATCGTTGCAGGCACTTTATGCGGTTCTGTTGTGGCAAGAATAAATATAACGTGTTCCGGCGGCTCTTCAAGCGTTTTGAGAAGCGCGTTGAACGCCCCCTGTGAAAGCATGTGAACCTCGTCGATTATATATACCTTGTATCTGGTCGAGATCGGCGCAAACGAAATATCGTCTCTTATGTCGCGTATATTGTCAACGCCGGTGTTTGAAGCGGCGTCTATCTCGTAAACGTCGAATATGCTGCCGTCAAGTATGCCTTTGCAGACAGCGCATTCGTTGCACGGCTCGCCGTCTTTCGGATCAAGACAGTTTACGGCGCGCGAAAATATTTTTGCACACGATGTTTTGCCCGTTCCGCGGGTTCCCGTAAAAAGATATGCATGACCCGGCGCCCCGCTTGCGATCTGGCGGCGAAGCGGAGTTGTGATATGGTCCTGACCGTAGACCTCTGCAAAAGTAAGAGGACGGTATTTTCTGTATAAAGCTGTTTTTTGCATAATTCAGTCTCACAAATAAAATAAGACGGGTTACCTGCTGTGCCCTTTGTATGTGCTTAATGCTGCTCGGTTCCCCGCCTGACATGGTTCGCACGCAAAGTCACGCAGGACCCGCCTTGAATACTATTATACACTTTTTTCGGCAAAAATCAAGAGGTAAGGGCTAAATTTCATATTATTTTCAAGTAGTGGATGTATAATGAATAAAAGAAAAGAAAAAGAGGGGTAAAAATGAAAAGAGCAGACGGTATTCTTTCCGATTCGGGTATGTTCACCCGAAGCGAAGCAAGAAAAGCGATTGCGGAAGGACGGGTTTTTGCGAACGGCAAAAAAATAACGTCTCCGTCCGAAAAAACAGACGAAAACGCCGTGATCACGGTTGACGGAAAAGAGATAAACACCGAAAAATATATATATCTTATGATGAATAAGCCTGCCGGATACGTCTGCGAAAACGGCGGCGAAAGAAGCGTTTTATCTCTTGTGCCGAAAGAGTTTTACCGCAAAGGGCTTTTTACCGTGGGACGGCTTGACAAAGACACGGAAGGGCTTCTTCTTATCACAAACGACGGCGATTTTGCGCATTTGGTGGTCTCACCCAAAAAAAATATCGAAAAGCTCTATTTTGCCGAACTTGAAAGAGAAGTTATGACTGCGGATACAGCGGCTTTCGCGAACGGGTTTGAGTTGAAAAACGGCGAAAAATTCGCCCCCGCTATTCTTGAAAAAGGCGAGGGCAAAACGGCGCTCGTTACCGTGAGCGAAGGTAAGTTCCACGAGGTAAAACGGCTGTTTTTATTGACGGGCAACGCCGTTTTATATCTTAAAAGACTGAAGATCGGCGGACTTTTGCTCGATACGTCTCTCTCTGCGGGAGAGTCCCGCGCGCTGACAACGGAAGAAAAAGATCTGATTTTTTCGGAATAACGGCGCCATATCCCTCAAAAAACCGCAACATACGCTTTAAATTTTGCAACTTACACTTTTTATGTTGACAAAAACGGGGAAATATTATAAAATAAATTATAAAATAAAAAAGGAGCATTGAAAATGAAAATAGTAAACATTGCTTTTTCCTTGGTTTTAACAATATTATTTTCTTTGCTTCTCTTATCATCCTGCGATGAACGGCAGATGACGGACAAAACACCTGAGTTTACCGTTTCCCGTATCGGTTACGGATATGACGGCTGCTTCTTTTATGTCGAAAACGGAAAAGTGTTCGCTGAAAACATCTTGACGGGGCAGACGGCGGAATTTTACGGCGAAGGCATATCAGAGTGCTTTGCAAACGGCGAATGGCTTTATTGTGTAAAAGATAATTCCGTTACGGCAGTAAAAATTGCCGATAAATCAGAAAAAACCGTATTTGAGTCTGAAAAAGAGATTTTCGATATATGGGCAGACGAAAACAACCTTTTTTACAGACAGGAAAACGCGATATTTTTATACCGCAAAGGCAGGCAGCCGCAGCTGCTTCTTGAAAACGATGAGCTTTGCGATTATATACCGCGATCGCTGAATTATATCGAATATTCCGTCCGCTCAAAGGAATGGGCGGATCATATCCGTGAAAACGATCTGCTTTCATCGACTGATTTTGACGAAACGGCGGCGTTATCTTACGGCTATTACGGCGAGGGGCTTCGCCGCGAATGGTACGGACTGAATATCGAAAGCGGAAAAACGGTCCTTCTTGAAAACTACCCGCAAAACAGCTTTTACATCCGCGAAAATGCCGATGAAGAAGCGAAAAAAATCGATACCGCAAAAAAATACTCCTGTGATATTCCGTTTGAGGAAATTACGGACAAAGAGCTTGCAAAAGTGCTGCACGGCTTAATAATGCCGCTCAACAGAAACGACGGCTTTTTGGGTGTTTACAGAAACGAAAAGACGGATATTTCGTCGCTGAGCGAAGAATATATCAGAGCGTGCGCCGCTTCCCGCCTGCTTTACGGCGGAAAAGGGCTAAAAGAAATAATTTCCGGAATGCCCGATTTTCTCGGTATAGGCGACGGGCTTACTGAAACGGCTATCATTATACCCGAAGAGCTTTTTGAATACTGTGTAAACGCCGTTTTCGGAGGAAAGGCGGAAATTCGCCACGGCAAAACGGTCACAAACACCTTGCGGATACTCGAATATTCCGCCGAGAACAGGTGTTATTACGCATTTTCGGAAGAAAACACAGAGGGTATCTGTGAATATACCGTTTTGGACGGATATGAAAATAACGGCGATGAATTTGTCGTTTACGATAAATATGTTTATTACGACAGCGCAAACCGCACCCTTTATTCAAGCGCCGATAAAACGGATGAGATCGACGGAAAAATATATAACGATTTTACAAAAACGGTTGAAGAATACGGCGTAAGATACAAACATGTTTTTGCTCTTTCGGAAAACGGAACTTATTACCGGGTTTCGAGCGAACCCGTGAAATAAAATACCGACAAAAACAAGGGGGCAGATTCTTGCAGAAAAAGCGCAGCAAAAAAATCTGCCCCGAAAAAGGATCATATCGTTATAATTACACGAGCTTATCTTTTTAAAGAATAATTCCAAAAGAGCAATAATGCTGTTCAACAGGCTGTTTTGGAAATCATCTTCCAAGCTTATCAGCAACCCAACCTTTGTTCGCTATGACCCGGTGTCCTTTTTCCTTGTCATTGATCATTCTGAAGAAAATGCAGAATTCAGTTTTATTCTGGTCTTTGGGCGCTGAATCCGTACAGACCTCAAGATGATTGATTATATTGTTTTCGTCCATGGTAAATGAAACAAAATAAACATCTTTGTAATGCTTATATTTCGATTCAAGTCGATCGGGTTCTATACCATAATCTCCGAAATAACTTTGTCGTATATTTAGGTTGTATATTTTATGCGAAAAGTTCTCACATCCATGTGTGCATACTGATTCCGGCCTCCCGTTCAAGCCCGTCGAAATACCGGCAGCCCAACAGAATAACATGTTATATCCATATTTTTGAAAACTAAAACCATTTGCATAAAGTTTTGAGAGATTTGACAGATCATCCATCACTTCCGTATTCTGTTCTTCCCAAGATTTCATGAATAAGGCGATTATTTCTTCATCGCTCATTTGCGAATAGTCAACGACTCCTTCGTGTTTTGGATCCGTGTTTTCGTTATCGTTTTGTTCCGGTATATCATCGGGTTTGTCGTTTGACGGTGATTCTTCGGTTGTTGAGGCGCTCATTGATGCGTCATGTTCGTCGATAGCATTATCGTGATAATCATCGGAATTAAATCTTTCGCAGCCGATCAGGAAAAGGATTAATAGAAGACTAATAAAAGTCACGTTTAATATATATGCAGCATTTTTTCTATTCATACTTATCCTCCTGTCAGGCTTATGGTGCGACATACATATTAATTATAGTGAAATTATTCATGTATGCGAGATTTTTAGTGTCAAGAGAACCAAACGAACCGCCATCATCAGACATATTGCAATGAACAACGATACATATTTCTTAATGCAGATCATAAATCATACTCATTTACTTGAATTAGTGTTTTTATGTAAATTATTTACAAACACATTATAACATTTTTTCATTAATTTGTCAATACTTATCAGTTCAAGACTCGATATCGTGACAGGAGTGCAGACTGACAAAGATAACTTTTAAATGGGACGCTTTTATGGAGCTGATGAGCGATTTTATAAGGTATATACGACTATACGGCGTAAGATACAAACATGTTTTTGCTCTTTCGGAAAACGGAACTTATTACCGGGTTTCGAGCGAACCCGTAAAATAAAAACATACAGGGAGAAATTATTATGATGCAGCAATGGTTCAAGGACGCAAAACTCGGCATTTTCATTCATTACGGAATTTACTGCGACGGCAACTGGTCCGAATCGTGGTCTTTTCACAACGGCGACGTTTCATACGAGCGGTATATGCAGCAGTGCGAACAGTTTACCGCGTCAAACTACGATCCCGCAAAATGGGCGAAGCTTTTTAAGAAGGCGGGCGCGAATTACGTTGTTTTAACGTCGAAACACCATGACGGCGTTGCGCTTTTTGATACGAAATACAGCGATCTGAGCGTTGTTAAAAAAACACCCGCAAAAAGAGACCTTATCGCGCCTTACGTTAAGGCGGTAAGGGACGAGGGAATGAAGGTAGGTCTTTACTATTCGCTCCTCGACTGGTCAGATCCGCGTTACAGAAGCGTTTACCCCGAAGGTCAGAGCCCCGAAAACTACAATAAAAACGATATTTACGGCTGCCCGATGGGCGCACCCGAAGATCCCGCAAAGTGGGAGGAATTTTTGCAGTTTGACAGAGATCAGCTGCGCGAGATACTCACAAATTACGGCAAAGTCGATCTTATCTGGTTCGACGGCGACTGGGAGCGCAGCGCAAAGCAGTGGAAAGCCGCCGAAATGAGAGAATATCTGCACGGCATAAATCCCGAGCTCGTCATAAATTCACGTCTTCAGGGCTACGGCGACTACGACACTCCCGAACAGGGCGCACCGGTCATCGCTCCCGCGCGTCCGTGGGAATTCTGCATGACGACTAACAACAACTGGGGATACAGAAAACACGATAACGATTATAAAACATCAAGAATGATAATCCGCATTTTCTGCGACTGCCTTACGATGGGCGGAAATCTCCTTCTCGATGTCGGACCGAAGGCGGACGGCACCATCGACCCGAGACAGGAGCAGATCTTACTCGATCTCGGTTCATGGATCGAAGACAACAAAGAGGCGGTCTACGGCACAGACAAAGGCATAGACTACCGCTATTTCCTCGGCGGCAGCACCGT
Source organism: Oscillospiraceae bacterium (assembly GCA_902783255.1). GTDB lineage: Bacteria > Bacillota > Clostridia > Oscillospirales > UBA644 > HGM12619. The sequence goes on from CACZQB010000021.1 coordinate 56,174, forward strand.
TTCAAAGGACAGAAAAACGCTTTATCTCATTTCCTACGACAGACCCGACGAATATCTCTGCGTGAAGGGCATTAAAAATCAGATAAACCGCATATCCGTTCTTCATTCAAACGAAACTCTTCAATACCGTTACTCTGCCGGTCAGCTCTGGATAAACCTTGCGCGCGATCAGCAGCACCGCTTCGCAACGGTAATAAAGATCGAGCTTGACGGCGAGCTTGCACTTGTGGGCGAATAAAACATAAAAAACAGAGCCGCTGCGCATTGGCGCGGCGGCTAACTTATTGTCTGTATGCGGGAACTGCGAGCGCACAGGCTTATCCGAGCTTCTTTTTTGCCGCCTGCATATCGCCGATATAGGGAACGTATTTTCCGTTGACAAGCTGAGTCGTTTCTCCCCCCTTGCCGGCAAGGATAACAACGTCGCCCGGCTTTGCGGAGGTAATGGCGAACTCCACGGCAGCCTGTCTGTCTTCAATAAAAACATACGGCGTGCCACGCTCTTTGAACTGCGGTTCGATTTCTCTGAATATCCCTTCAGGGCTTTCCGTGCCCGGATCGTCCGTTGTATAAACGATAAGATCCGCGTTTTTTGCCGCAACCGAGGGGATCTCTGCTCTTCTGTCAAGAGCTCTGTCGCCTATGCAGCCAAAAAGGAATATTATTTTTGAATCGGGATAAAACGATCTTGCGTATTCAAACAGCGCTTCAAAAGACGATTTGTTGTGCGCATAGTCCACAACTACCGTTATGCCGTTTTTTTCGTATATCTCAAGACGTCCTTTCGCATGAGCCTTTTCAAGACCGTTTTTGATGTCTTTTCCGGAAATGCCGAGCGCATACGCACATGCGGCGGCGCAGAGCGCATTTGAGATATTGAATTTTCCGGGCATATTTATTATAACGTTTTCGATACTGATTTTTCCTCCGACGGAAAATGACGAACCGTTTTTATTCTGAGAAATTCCGTATGCGTAAATATCGGCGTTGCCGAGACAGGAAAAAGTGATTGTTTCGGTATTTTTTGCCGCTAAAAGAAATTCCTGCGAATAACTGTTGTCAATATTAATAACCGATTTTCTGCAAAGAGAAAACAGCTTTTTTTTCGCCTCTTTGTAGTCCTCGAACGAAGAATGTTCCGTGGGACTTATATGGTCCGGTGACAGATTTAAAAAAGCGCCGACAGAAAACGTAAGTCCGCTGACTCTGTCGTATTTGAGCGCCTGAGAAGAAACTTCCATTACCGCGGCTTTCGCATTTTCTTTTCTGAAACCGTCAAGGATCGAGAAAAGCTCGAAGGCTTCGGGCGTTGTTCCCGTCTTTTCCCACGTTTTTTCGCCGCACCTTGCCTCATTTGTCGATATCACGCCGACTTTTCCGTATTTTTCGAGAAGAATGCTTTCAAGCATATACAGAGTGGATGTCTTGCCCTTTGTTCCGGTAATTCCCACAAGAGGGTAATGATCCGTCATATCGCCGTAAAACGCTCTTGCAACTGCGGACATTGCTTTTCGAACGTCCGAAACGAGAAAAAGAGGGATGTCAACATTCAGGTCTTTTTCGGAAACGTATGCGACCGCTCCTTTTTCTATTGCGGAAATCAGAAATTCCCGTCTGAAATTAACGCCCTTAACAAAAAAGAGGGTGTTTTTTTCTATGTCGCGGGAGTCGCATGAAATTTTCTCTGTCAGTGATAAATCACAGCCGCTTTCCGAAAAGAAATTTATAAGAATTTTATTTTTAGCTAAAATTTCGATGATCTGAGGCAGTGTCATTTTACACGCTCCAAAAATTTAATCTGAAAATAATCAAAATTTATGAAAAATCAACAAAACGTTTTTTTTAGCGAAAAAATGTTGAACAGCGTAAAAATATGTGAAATTATCATAGTTTTCAACGTTTTCAACAGGGTTTTCCACAGCTTCTGTGGAAAAACACGGGTAAAAAGAGCAAAAGTCGGAATTATCACTTTTTGTATTTTTTATCGAGAGTTCTGAAATACGACGCCTCGGCAATATGCTCCGGCAGGATGATATCGCTTGCGGCAAGGTCCGCTATCGTTTGCGCGATCTTGATGATCTTATCGTATGAGCGCATCGAAACGGACGTTTTTTCCATTATTCTGTTCAGCGCTGCGGTGGCTGCAGGCGAAAGGACACACGTTTCTCTTATCGCTTTTGGCGAAAGCTTTGCGTTGCATGTGAAACCGTATTTGCCGATCCTTTCGGTCTGTCTTTTTCTTGCAGCGTCGACTCTTTTTTTTATTTCCGCGGAAGACTCGGCAAGCGTTTTTCTTTCGGAAATATCGCTTACCGTAACGGGCGGCAGAGCGACCTGAAGATCTATTCTGTCAAGAAGCGGCCCCGAAATTCTGCTCAGATATTTTTCTATCTGCGCTTCTTTGCATTTGCACGGCACGGTAGGATGTCCGTAATAGCCGCACGGACACGGGTTCATTGCGCAAACAAGCATGAATGACGACGGAAAAACGAGGCTTTTTTTAACTCTGTTTACGGTGATTATATTGTCTTCAAGCGGCTGACGCAGCGTTTCAAGCGTTTTCTGTGAAAACTCGGCTACCTCGTCAAGAAAAAGAACGCCGTTATTCGCAAGCGAAATAAGACCCGGAGCGGGCGTTGCTCCTCCTCCCGTAAGACCGGGTATGGAAACGTTCTGCGTTGATCGCACAAACGGGCGTTTTACGCAAAGAGGTTCTTTTTCGGTGAGTTTGCCGGCAATGGAGTATATTTTTGACGTTTCGATGATCTCGTCGAAAGTCATGTCGGGCAAAATTGAAGGCAGGCTTTTTGCTATCATGCTTTTGCCCGAACCCGGAGGACCTATAAACAGAATATTATGTCCGCCCGCAGCGGCAATTTCGCTCGCGCGTTTTGCGGTTTGCTGTCCGACGATATACGCAAAATCGTTCGTATCGTCGCCGGCGTTTTTCATAAGCTCTGCTATCGAGCTTTTTTCGGGCGAAAGCAGTCTTTTGCCTTCTATGTGATCGATAACCGAGAGCACGTCTTTTGCGGCAAAAACATCTATTCCTTCAACTACCGCGCCTTCCGAGGCGTTTTTTTCGGGCACGAATATCGCCTTGAATCCAAGCTCCTTTGCCGCTATTACAGCCGCAAGCACGCCTCTGCCTCTGCGTATTTCGCCTGAAAGCGAAAGCTCGCCGAAAAATGCCGTGTTTTCATCGGGCGCCGGGATCTGTCCCGTTGACGAAAGAATGCCCAAAAGCATCGGAAGGTCGAAAACGGTGCCTTCTTTTTTTACGTCCGCAGGCGCGAGATTCATTATTATATTTGCCGAAGGGATTCTGTAACCGCAGTTTGAAACAGCGGAAATAATTCTGTCTTTCGCTTCTTTTATCGCCGTGTCGGGCAGTCCCACGATATCTATAACGGGGTCCTGAGCGGGACGGGAGTCTGTTTCTATCTCAACTTTGTATCCGTCAAGGCCCCAAAGCCCTACGCTGCCGATTTTTGTTACCATCTTTGTTCTCCCGATTGAAATCTTTTTCTTATTTTACAACAAAATCACAAAGAATTCAAGAGTTATTGCGTATAAATATAGCTTTTTTAATAAAATTGTGCTATAATAATATGTATAATGGAAGTTACGGCATACTCATACGCTCGAACAATACGGAGGGACAAATGGGTCTTTTTAATATTTTTGCGTCATACAGTCAGCGTGAGCTGAAAAAAATAAACGCTCGCATAGCTAAAATCAACGAGCTTGAGCCTTCGTTCAAGGCACTTTCGGATGATGAGCTGAGAGCGAAAACGGACGAGTTCAAGGCTCGTCTTGCAAACGGAGAAACGCTTGACGATATACATTGTGAAGCATTCGCAGCGGTAAGAGAGGCTGCGGTAAGGGTAATAGGTCAGAGAGCGTTTGATACTCAGCTTATAGGCGGCACAGTTCTTCATCAGGGCAGGATCGCCGAAATGAAAACCGGCGAAGGCAAAACTCTTGCCGCCGTCTTTCCTTCATATCTGAATGCGCTTACGGGCAAAGGCGTCCATGTTGTTACCGTAAACGATTATCTTGCGCGCCGCGACAGCGAGTGGATGGGCAAGATACACCGCTTTATGGGGCTTTCGGTCGGTCTTATCGCTCACGAGGTAGAACCTCAGGACAGAAAAGAGGCGTATCTCTGCGATATCACATACGGCACAAACAACGAGTTCGGCTTTGACTATCTGCGAGACAATATGGTGCTTTACAAAGAAGAAATGGTTCAGCGCGGACATAATTTCGCGATAGTGGACGAGGTGGACTCAATTCTTATTGACGAGGCGAGAACGCCGCTTATCATTTCGGGCCACGGAGAAGAAAGCGGAGAGATGTATCAGAAAGCCTCCGCATTCGTTTCAAGGCTGCGTCCGTTCAGGATAAAAGAAATGGAATCGAAAGAAAGCTACGATGACGTTGACGCGGACTATATCGTTGAAGAAAAGCATAAAAACGCGGTTCTCACAAACAGCGGTATGGAAAAGGCGCAGCGTGTTTTCAATGTTGAAAACTGGGCAGACCCCGACAATGTTGAAATACAGCATTTTGTTAATCAGGCGCTCAAAGCGTGGGGAACAATGCAGAGAGATGTTGACTATGTTGTAAAAGACGGCGAAGTTATCATAGTTGACGAGTTTACGGGCAGACTTATGTACGGCCGCCGCTATTCAAACGGCCTTCATCAGTCGATCGAGGCAAAAGAGGGCGTAAAAATCGAAAACGAGTCGAAAACTCTTGCCACGATAACGTTTCAGAACTATTTCAGAATTTATTCGAAGCTTTCGGGCATGACCGGTACGGCGCTTACCGAGGAGCAGGAATTCAACGATATTTATCATCTTGACGTTATAGAAATACCTACAAACCTGCCGATGATAAGAAAAGATCATAACGATCAGATATACAAAACCGAGGCGGGCAAATATGCGGCGGTAATACGTCAGATAAAAGAATGCCACGAAAAGGGACAGCCCGTGCTTGTGGGCACGATCACGATAGAAAAATCCGAGCTCCTGAGCAAACTTCTCAAACGCGAAGGTATTCCGCATAATGTTCTCAACGCCAAATTCCACGACAAAGAGGCTATGATAGTAGCTCAGGCGGGCAAAAAAGGCGCCGTTACCATTTCAACTAATATGGCAGGCCGAGGCACCGATATCATTCTTGGCGGCAACGCCGAATATATGGCGAAAGCGCAGATGGCAAAAGAGGGCATAGACCACGAATACATTGCCGCGTCAACAGGTTTTTCCGAAACGACAGACGAAAATATTCTCGCGGCGAAAAACAGATATGCCGAGCTTTATGCGCAGTTCCGTCCCGAAACCGAAAAAGAGGCGGAAGAGGTAAAGGCGGCAGGCGGACTTTTTATTATAGGTACGGAACGCCACGAATCGAGGCGTATAGACAATCAGCTGCGCGGACGTGCCGGCAGACAGGGCGACGTGGGCGAAAGCCGTTTTTATCTTTCGCTTGAAGACGATCTTATGCGGCTTTTCGGCGGCGAAAGAGTTGCAACGATAGCCGAAATGCTGAATATTCCCGAAGATCAGCCGATAGACGCGAAAATTCTTTCAAACACGATCGAAAATGCGCAGAAAAAAGTTGAAAGCGTAAACTTCCAGCGCAGAAAACGCACTCTCGAATACGACGATGTTATAAACCAGCAAAGAACCATTATTTACGATCAGCGCAGAAAAGTGCTTGACGGCGAAAATCTCCGCTCGTATATTCTGAAAATGGGTGAAGATATAATTCAGAACGCCGCGCAGCAGTGTCTTGCCGCCGAAGTTGCCGACAACTGGGATTTTGAGGGACTTCACGAACGTTTTGACGGCATGCTGCTCACAAAAAACGATCTTTCGTTCACCTCCGCCGATTTTGACAGACTTAAAAAACAGGATATTATTTCACTGCTTGAAGAAAGACTGAACGAGGCGTATACAAGAAGCGAAACGGAAAACACTCCCGAAAAAATGCGCGATATCGAGCGTTTTGTGCTGCTCCGCACAGTTGACAGATACTGGATGGATCATCTTGACGCCATGGACGACCTCCGTCAGGGTGTTGCGCTGCGTTCTTACGGCAACAGAAATCCGCTGACGGAATATAAATTCGAAAGCTTTGATATGTTTGACGAAATGGTAAATCAGATCAAGTTTGATACCGTTCGGGACTGTCTGAGGCTGCGCCTTGTGAAAAAGGAGATAAAACGCGAGCGTGTGGCAACGATAGACGAGGCAAAAAACGTTAACGCAGGCGGCGAAAAACCGAAGCCGATCATTAAAAAAGCGTCAGAAAAAGTCGGCAGAAACGATCCGTGTCCGTGCGGAAGCGGAAAAAAATATAAAAACTGCCACGGAAAGAACGCATAACATGATAAAAAATCTGATTTTCGATATGGGCAACGTCATTCTTGACTACACCCCGAGAAGGATCGCCTCGTTTTTCACATCTGACCCCGAGGAACTTGATTTTCTTTGCAGAGAGGTTTTTTCAAACAGAGAATGGGTGTCGCTTGACAAGGGCGTTATGACCGAAGAGCAGGCGATAGAAAGCATCTGTTCGCGCGTCCCGGAAAAATATCATAAGCTTTGCAGAAAAGTTATGGCGGAGTGGGAAAACTATTTTCTGCCCGTAGAAGGCTCATACGAACAGATACTTTTGCTCAAAAAACGCGGCTATAAGCTTTATATGCTCACAAACGCGTCGCTGAAAGTATATAAATACAGAAAAAACAGCCCCGCCTTCGATCTTATGGACGGTATGTTCGTTTCCTCCGATGTTCATTTGCTCAAGCCTGATCCGGGAATATATCTTTGCATGCTCGAAAAATTCGGTCTTAAAGCCGAGGAGTGCCTGTTTTTTGACGACGTTGAGGTGAATGTTGAAGCGGCGCAAAAGCTCGGCATACACGGACACGTTTTCAGAAAAGGACCCGACGAAATAATAAAAACCGTTGAAGAATACGAAAAACAGAATGCGCAATGAATAAAGAATATATAATCGAAAAATTTCGCGAAGCAGGCTTTGAGATAAGCGATAAAAAAGCGGAAATGTTTGCGGAATACTGCGATATGCTTGCTGAATGGTCGAAAATAATGAATCTTACCGCCGTAAAGGACGAAAAGGAGATCGTTTCAAGACATTTTACAGACAGCCTTTTGCCGCTTAAAACAGAGTTTATCAAAGAAGGCGCAAAATGCGTTGACGTCGGAACAGGCGCAGGCTTTCCCGGCGTTCCAATAGCGATCATGAGGGATGATATCGAAATGACGCTTTTGGATTCTTTGCAAAAACGCCTGACTTTTCTTGACGCAGTTATCCGGAAGCTTGGTCTTGAAAACTGCAAAACAGTTCACTCGCGCGCCGAAGACGCCGCAAGAGGATATATGCGTGAAAAATTCGACGTTGTTTTTTCCCGCGCCGTAGCAAAAACGAGCGTTCTTGCCGAATTCTGCATTCCGCTTGTGCGGGAGGGCGGATATATGCTCGCGCTTAAATCCGTAACGGCAAAAACGGAGCTTGAAGAGGCGGAAAAAGCGATCGCCGTTCTGGGCGGCGGCGATGCGGAAATATTCGGCACTGACGATAGAAATATCGTTGTAATAAAGAAAATAAAAAATACGCCCGAAAAATACCCGAGACGGTCAGCTAAAGCCGTGGGAGATCCGATAAAATAAGCAGCGAAAAGTCCGCAGAAAGAGATATTATTGATCTTTTAACGCGGACTTGACATTTGTTTTTTTTTTTTTGATATAATTAAAATGATAAAAGCATATAAGGAGGGGTCTGAGTGAAATACAGGCTTTTTGGCGTTATTATGGCAGTTTTTGCGGTATTGTTTGTTTTTTCTGCGTGTCAAAATCATACACCCGAAAATCCCGTTTCGGAACAGGCAGACGTGGATGAAGAATTCTATTCTTCATGGCTTACCGATGAAATAGTTGCGCGGTGCCCCGATGCAATAGCATTTATTGATTTATATCTCAGAGCTTTGCGCGAAGGCGATGCGGATTCCGTAAACTTTTTATTCAGAAAAAAACGGTTTGATACGCTCGAGGCAGATCCTGTCCTTGAAACCGACCCGTATTCCATAATTGACGGAATAACAAGGGTAATTGAAACGGAAGACGGCTTTATTGTTTCGCAGGCGGTAAAAGACAGCGACGTATATTTTGTCCGTGAGGGCAGCTGCATAGGATATACCTGCTATGTCCGCAAGACGGGGGGCCGTTTCGTTATGGTTGCAACGGCAAAATACGCTTTTGAGTTTGCGGAATGCGCGGCGGAAGATTACAGCCTTTTCCCGTATACGGAAGATTTCCGTATAGTCCCCGATGAAAAAACGCTGAACGGAAGCTTTTCGGAGGAACTTCTCATCGATCTTATAACCTCGGCGCTTAAAAAAGGTGATTTTTTTACGCTTGATACACTTTGCAAAGATATGTCTGTTTGTGAAACAAGACCTGCGGATGGTGAACCTGCTGTAATAAACCGCGCTCCTTTCGGCTATGCAGGACCCGCAGCGGACGTTGTTTGCAAAAAGGAAAGCGAAACGACTGTTAAATTCGAGGTAAAAACGCTTGACGGCAAAACAGTAAAGCTTACCGCCACACTTAAAAAGGACGGCGACGGATACTGCCTTTCCACTCTCACGACAGAATAATATTACTGAAAAAATAAACCGGGAAAACCGATTTCGGCTTCCCGGTCATTTTTTTACGTTTTTCAGTCTATCATTTTAGTGTCGATATGTTCTTTGATGAGGGAGATGAAGTCGGGGATCGTCATTGAGCCTTTGTCGCCGTCTTTTCTTACGCGGACGGAGACTGTGCCGTCTTCCTGTTCCTTATCGCCCGTAACGAGCATGAACGGAACCTTTTCCATCTGCGCTTCGCGGATCTTGTAGCCTACTTTTTCGCTTCTTTCATCTACTTCGACCCTTATGCCGCATTCTTCGAGCTTTTTGCATACCTCGTTTGCGTAAGGCTGATGTCTGTCTGCGATCGGAATGATCTTGACCTGAACGGGAGCGAGCCACGTCGGGAAAGCGCCCATCGTTTCTTCTATGAGATACGCCATAAAGCGGTCAAGAGAGCCGAGTATCGCGCGGTGGATAACAACGGGCGTATGCTCCGCGCCGTCCTTATCAATGTATGTTAGGTTGAATTTTGCGGGCAGACAGAAGTCGAGCTGACATGTAGAAAGCGTTATCTCCGCGCCGACTGCGGGCATGACCTGAACGTCGAGCTTCGGTCCGTAAAACGCCGCTTCGCCTATCTCTTCGGTGTAGTTGAGACCGAGCTGATCGAGAACCTGACGCAGAGCGTTTTCCGCGGTGTTCCACATTTCGTCGTCATCGTGATATTTTTTCTTGTCTGCGGGATCGCGCAGAGAAAGGACCATTCTGTAATCCTTGATGCCGAAATCGCGGTATGTTTCGAATATAAGATTAACTACCTTTTCAACCTCGTCCTTTATCTGATCGGGCGTTACGAAAAGATGCGCGTCGTTCTGACAGAAGTGGCGGCCTCTTTCTATTCCCTTTAGTGTGCCTGAAGCCTCATATCTGAAGTCGTGCGCTATCTCGCCTATACGGACGGGCAGGTTTCTGTATGAATGCTGCGAATTTGCGTAAATGCGCATGTGGTGCGGGCAGTTCATGGGACGAAGAACGTATGTTTCATCGTCAACCTTCATCGCGGGGAACATATTGTCTTTGTAATGATCCCAGTGACCGGAAGTTTTATACAGCTCTACCGTTCCTACGCACGGTGTAAGAACGTGCTGATAACCCTGTGAGATTTCCTTATCGCGGATGTAGTTTTCAAGTATCCTCCAGAGCGTGTAGCCCTTGGGAAGGAACATCGGCATGCCTTTTCCGACAAGCTCGTCGGTCATGAAAAGCTGAAGATCGTGGCCTATTCTGCGGTGATCGCGCAGTTTTGCCTCTTCGAGCTGTTTAAGGTATTCTTCAAGATCTTCTTTGTTGGGGAAGGATATTCCGTATATGCGCTGAAGCATCTTTTTTGAAGAATCGCCTCTCCAGTAAGCGCCTGTGCAGCTGGTGAGCTTGAAATGCTTTACTTTGCTGACATACGGCAGATGCGGACCCGCGCAAAGATCGATAAATTCACCCTGTTTGTAAAAGCTTATCTCTTCGTCTTCGGGCAGATCGTTTATAAGCTCGATCTTGTAAGGCTCGTTTTTCATCAGTTCGAGAGCTTCTTTTCTCGGAAGAACGAACCGTTCTATTTTGAGGTTTTCTTTTACGATTTTTTTCATCTCCGCCTCGATTTTTTCGAGGATTTCGGGGGTGAACGATATTTCGCTGTCAAAATCGTAATAAAAACCCGTGTCTATTGCAGGACCGATAGTGAGCTTTGTTTCGGGATAAAGTCTTTTTACCGCCTGCGCCATGATGTGAGACGTTGTGTGCCAGAACACCTTCATCTCTTCGAGGTTCTCTATTTTCATATTCTCTTCTCCTTATGGGGGATTTTATCAGTAATTTCTTATCTCTTCGCCGTTCAAAAGCTTATTGAGGTCCGATTTTATTTTGTTTACTTTTGTTACGTATACAAAAAATCGTCCTTCTCCGTCAAGCTTGAATACGTATTTTCTCGACTCTATGGGAATAAACTCAATTTCCATATCGTCGCCGTCGATGGCGTGATATGTTATTTTAAGCTCCGCTTCGGCGTCTTCGTCCGGCTCGTAAGCCATACCATCGTGCGTAACGCTGATTATGGTAACGTAAAAACTTCTGAAAAGATTCGGATCTATATTTTCTGAACCGTTCAGAGTTACCACCATTTCCTCGCCTTTGTCGGGGTCTGTGATCGAAAAGTCGTAAACGTCGCCGTTAGACTCTATTGTAATGCCGTTCAGATCGTTGATGTATCTGAGATTTATCGTGCGCTGGCAGTAAACGTCTATAGAGTAGTCCGTAAACGCAAATTTATCCATATCAACGCCGTAAATTACGGGTTCGCCGTCATACATAACGTAAAGAGTCCGTCCGTCGATATTGCCAAGCAGATATTCGCACTGTATAAGCAGATCCGAACCGTCCTCCGTAGCGCCGTAATACGGGTTTTCAAGCCCCGTAACTTCGCTTACGTAGTTTTGCGTATCTACCCACGCCTCTATAACAACTTTTGTTGGATTGCCGAAACCGTATTGCTGCTGCAAAGATTCATCGAGAGTGTCTGTGATAATATCTTCCGCTTCAAGCGATGAGAGAATTTCAACGATGCCCTGTATAGGCGTAGAATCGCCGCCCCATAAAAACGGCTCTTCAAGCACCATACCGCCGGCAAATCTGATGTCTTTCGCCTCATCGTCGGTAGTCTGGCGGACGTAAATATCATCTTTTTCCGAATTTTCGGGATAGTCTATAAGAAGAGACTGGAAGCCCGTGTAAAGGAACTCTTTGCTGATTTTTTTCTGGTAATACTGAACGTGATTTCTCAGGAATCTTTCTGAAAAATACGTTTGCGCAAGAAATACGTCCGTGTTCGACGCGTTTCTTATATAATATCCTCCGCCCTGCGGCGCGGCGTCGCCGATCTGAAGCTCCGTTACGCTGCCGTCTTTCTTTTCGATATACACGTGTACCTGCGGATCGTCAAGGCCGTAATATTCAAGATGTTCCGTTTCGGCTTCTATAAGAGCTTCGCAGGTTACTTTTGCAACGCTTGTGTAAAGTCCTTCGGAAGAATACGGCAAAAGCGGAGCGCCTTCTCTTCCAAGAAAATTCAGATCTCCTTTTTCGTCACGGCTTATTGTGAACTCGCCTGTTGGGTTTGTGACGTGTATGTCTTTCAGATCGTCAAGCACGCATGAGTAAATAACAAGACTTTCACGCGCGTATTTTATGTTCAGGTCTGTTGAGGGATCTTTTTCTTCGGGCAGCAGGTCAAACGTCGTTATGAATATTGCGGCGCCTATAACGGCAGCGGCAACAAGCACGGCGGCAATAATGCCGATGATCCTTTTTTTCGTCATAAGAACTTACGCTTCCTCCATACGATAATGCCGATTATCGAGAATATCAGCGGAAGAACGAGCACTATGCCGAGAACAGTAATGATGACCTGCGTTGTTGTTTCAAATGCAAGAGTATCAAAAATAAGCTGAGCGGGAAGAATATCGGTATCGTAAGATTTTTTGGAAGCTACGAGGAATTTGCAGAGCTTTATCATAAATTCCGCTGTCTGCTGATTGTTTCCGTCTATGTTGCTTACGAAATAGTCGTCAACGAACGACGTTGAACCGCAAAGGTATACGCTCGATGAAAACTCCGTCATGCCCTCATACCGTGTCTGACGCGAGATCGCGCTGAGATAAAACGGACCTACGGTATCGCTTTCTTCGTCATATGTAAAATTCTTCCAGTCGTTGGGTGAGAGCTTTGTTGAGGCGGTATAACGTGAAAACGCGGTCGGGAAAGTGTCGATAACGCCGTAAGTTTTTCTTGAGTCCTTGCTGTCGAAAATACGGTTTACCGCGCGCGCGGCCCCGAGCTGAACAAACTGATAATAGCCTTCTCTTGCAAGGTCTTCGGCAAGCGTTTTCGCATCGTCCGCATATTTTACTTTAAGCAGCGGATACGATGCGTTGGTGAACGCATAGCTGTTTGAGTAGTCGAAAATGTTTTCGGTACCGAGCGAAAGACCCCATTCAACGAGATATTCTTCAAGCTTCGGGTTTTTCGGCATGTTCAGGTCTGTGAATACCATAAGGTGATGTCCCAGATCTTCGTTGTTTGAAAGCCATGCGTCAATTTTGTTTATATCGTCATCACTGTAATTTCTTGTGGGATTATTGACAACGAGAACTGATACGAAATCGGGGATCTCGTCAAAATCCTGTATCGTAATATACTTAACGTCAAATCCGTTGTCTTTGAGCGTTTCCTGAAAATACGGCAGCGTGCCTTCGCCGTGGCCTTTTATGATGGCTACGGTCTGAATATCCTCCACAGTGGTGTAAAGCATACCCGCGGTAAGACGTCTTTCAAGGCCGACATACATAAGATTTTCGAATATCGTATCTTTTATGAAACGGTAACGCTGAGTTTCCGGCGAATAAACAACAAGGAATATGTTGTCTGCCGTATCCGTTCCGTCGTCAAGGGTAATGTTCCTTGATTTGAAAAAGTTCGGGTTGTATCTCGGATCTACAAAATGGACCGATACATATTCGCTTTCACGGACATAATTGTCTACCGTTTCAACAACGTATCTTGTGGGCGCGATCGCTCCTGATGTGGATGTTGCCGAGCGGTATGTTGTTTCATCCCCGAGAATTATTACTTCAACGGGAGATTTGAGTTCCGCAAGAAAATCTTTCGTTTCCTGGTCGAGAGTAAACACTTTTTCGCTTGTAAGGTCTATTTTAAGATTGAATCTTTGCGCCGCAAGCGATACAAACACGTTTATTGCGATCACGACCGCAATAAAAATAATCGTGAAAAGCGTTGAAAGAGAACCGAACTTTATTCTGTTTTTATTTATTCTGGGCACCTTTGCCGCAGAAACGTGTCCGCCTAAAGATGCAAAAGAAGCGCTGTTTTCGGCGGAGATCTTTTCCGTTACGTCTTCTGCTTCAATCTTCGATGCTGTCCCTTCGGCGTTTTGCGATTGTTTGTCCGAGGGAAAAGACACATCCTCTGTGACCTCAGCTTTATCAGGGGTTTCTATGTTTTCCTGTCCGTTGTCGTTTATGAAATCCTGTTCGTTAGTCATTCTTTACACCTCCTCAGCTCCAGCGGCGTCTTTCTATCATTCTTACCGCAAGAAAAAGGAATATCACGGTTACGGAAAGATAATAGATTATCGGCGGCAGATTGAGTATGCCGTTTGTAAAATCGTCAAACTGCGCGTAAATGTTGCCGTGCATGAGTATATCGGCAAGCCATGTCGGGAAAAACATCGCAAAAAAGTCGATAACAAACATGAAAAACAGTATTGCTATCGTTGCTGCCGCAGCGGCGATCGTGCTTTCGGTCAATGCGGAAACAAAAAGTCCTATAGCTATCATGGAAGAAATCACAAGAACCGTTCCGATAAGGTTCGTAAAAAGACAGCCGTAGTCTACCGTGCCGAAAATGTCTATTACAAGCACATAAAAGAAGTTTACGCACGTGCATGTAAGAAAAATTATAAGAGCGCCGAAAAATTTGCCTAAAACGAGCTGATAAAGGCTTATAGGCGATGTTAAAAGCAGCTGATCGGTCTTGTTTTTCTTTTCTTCGGAGAAAAACCGCATCGAAAGGATGCCGACAACTATCATATCGACAAAAAACAGCCAGAAGCCGAAATAATCGCCCAGATAACTCGTGTTTTGCCATATTACGAAAAGCGTGAAAAGTATGGCGGAAAGAAAAGTGTAGATCGCAATAACAAACCAGCCGATAGGGTTTTTGAAAAAAGAAACGAGTTCTCTTTTAATAATTGCCGTCATTCTTATCACCGTCCTTTACCTCGCCGATTTTTCCGTCCTTTTTCTCTTCGGCGTTATTATTGGGAGCGGATCTCGCGTTTTTCTCTTTCTCCCTGTTTTTTGCTTCAAGAGCGCGCTGTTCGTCGTTTTGAGAAACAAGCTGAATGAATATGTCTTCAAGCGACATTCCCAGCGGCGTTATCATAAGGATATACCAGTTTCTTTTTGCGCATTCTTCGAAAAGAAGCCTGCGTATATCGGTTTTCTTTTCAGCCTCGATAATGAAATCTATCGTGCCCTTTTCAAATGAGCCCACATATTCGATTTTCGCTACGCCGGGCAGCGCGCCGAGAACGCCTATAACGTCTGCGTCTTCCGGAGCGGCAAGACGGACGCCGTAACGGCTGTTTGCGCCCATGCGCATCGTAAGATCGTCGGCAAGAGCGTCCATAACTATGAAGCCTTCGTTCATTATTATGATCCTCTCGCAGATCGCCTGAACTTCGGAAAGTATATGAGAAGAAAGAAGCACTGTCCTTCTTGAGCCGAGGCGTTTTATAAGATTTCGGATCTCAACTATCTCTTTCGGGTCAAGACCGGCGGTAGGCTCGTCAAGAATAAGTATCGGAGGGTCGCCTATGAGCGCCTGAGCAAGTCCTACACGCTGTTTGTAACC
The DNA here is from genome assembly GCA_902783255.1 of Oscillospiraceae bacterium. Lineage (GTDB taxonomy): Bacteria > Bacillota > Clostridia > Oscillospirales > UBA644 > HGM12619. The sequence goes on from CACZQB010000021.1 coordinate 71,328, forward strand.
TTTTGAAAGGTTTTTTATCAAACGGTTGTATACGCCGGTTATCTTTACTACCTCGCATACCTCGGCAAGATGCTCTTTCTTTTTCTTGATGTTTTCTTTTTTTGAACAGCCTTTAAGGTCGTAAACAAAACTCAGATATTCCCTAACGGTCATATCGTGGTAAAGAGGCGGGATTTCTGGGAGATAGCCTATGCTTGCCTTTGCTTTCGACGGCTCTTCCAGCAAATCGTGCCCGTCCACGGAGATCTTGCCCGCATGTGACGATATATAGCCGGTAATCATGTTCATCGTTGTGGTTTTTCCCGCTCCGTTTGGACCGAGGATACCGACGATATCGCCCTGGTTTATGGTGAAGCTTATATTGTTTACGGCAATTTTGTTTCCGTAACGCTTCGTTAAGCCCGAAACCGTTATCATGATATACTTCCTTTATATATTATTTCGTAAAATATTATTCCTTGATTTTCAGATGCAGCTCGTCAAGCTGTTTTGCGTCTGCAGCAGACGGGCAGTCTGTCATAAGTTCGGATGCGTTCTGAACTTTCGGGAACGCTATTACGTCTCTGAGACTTTCTGCGCCGAGAAGCTGCATGCAGAGTCTGTCGAGACCCAGCCCCATACCGCCGTGCGGAGGAGCTCCGTATTTGAATGCGTCGGTAAGATATCCGAATTTTCTGTATGCCTCTTCATCCGAAAGACCGAGAAGAGCGAATATCCTCTTCTGAAGCACGGGATCCGTAATTCTTATCGAACCGCTTGAAAGCTCAATGCCGTTGAGCACAAGGTCGTATGCTTTTGCGCGGACTTTTGCTTTGTCCGTTTCGAGATATTCGAGACATTCGTCGAGCGGCGCGGTGAACGGATGGTGCATCGCAACAAATGTGCCGAGCTCTTCATCGTATTCAAAAAACGGCATTTCGGTGATCCACATAAGATCCCAGCCTTCAGGTTTTATGCCGAGGCGTTTTGCAGTTTCTGTTCTGAGCATACCAAGCTGAGAAAGAACGTGAGACGTGTTTGTATCTGCTATTATCATTACAACGTCGCCCGTTTTCGCGTCCATTTCGCTGATTACGGCGTTCAGTTCATCTTCAGTCATAAATTTCGCAAACGAGCAGGAAGTTCCATCTTCCGTAAGGCGTATCCACGCAAGTCCTTTTGCGCCGCAGCCTTTTGCGTATTCCGTAAGCTTGTCTATTTCTTTTCTTGTGAGCTTATGAGCGGAGTTTTCGGCTTTTATCGCGCGAACGGTGCCGCCGCCTGAGATCGCACCGGTGAATACTGAAAAACCGCAGTTTTTGACGATCGGCGAAAGGTCGTGGATTTCCATACCGAAACGCGTGTCGGGTTTATCCGAACCGTATTTAGACATCGCTTCGGCGTATGTGAGCCTTTTCAGCGGAAGCGGGATATCAACGCCGAGAGCCTCTTTGAAGATTTTCTGCATAAATCCTTCGCCGACTTTCAGCACGTCTTCAACGTCTACAAAAGACATTTCCATATCTATCTGCGTGAATTCGGGTTGTCTGTCAGCACGCAGATCTTCATCCCTGAAACACCGCGCTATCTGAATGTAACGGTCAAAACCCGCAACCATCGAAAGCTGTTTGTAAAGCTGCGGAGACTGAGGAAGAGCGTAGAAATTGCCCGGATGCACTCTTGACGGAACAAGATAGTCTCTTGCGCCCTCGGGAGTTGATTTTATAAGCATCGGCGTTTCTATTTCAATGAAGCCGTTTTCGTAAAAATAATCTCTCGTTATTTTTGCGATCTTGTTTCTGAAAAGAAGATTGCTCATCAGATCGGGACGTCTTAAGTCGAGATATCTGTATTTAAGGCGGAGCTCTTCGTTTACGTTTGAATTTCTTACGATCTCAAACGGAGGAGTTTCGCTTTTACCGAGAATTTTAAGGTCGGTAACGGCAACTTCTATTTCGCCTGTTGCAAGATTTTTGTTAACCGCGCCCTCGCCTCTTGCGCAAACTGTTCCCGTAGCGCAGATAACATCTTCTGAACGCAGCGTATATGCGGTATCAAAAAGCTCTTTTGAGCTTTGCTCGTTGAATGTGAGCTGTAAAAATCCGGTCCTGTCGCGCAGATCGATAAATATCAGTCCGCCGAGAACACGGCGTCTCTGAACCCAGCCTGCAACGGTTATGGTTTTTCCCTCATCTTTTATGCTGAAATTTCCGCAATAGTCTGTTCTGTTGATATACATATCATATAACCTTCTTAACGTATCTTTATTTATTTTAATATGCTTATTAGTCACAAATGTGAATTTCGTTTTTCAATATGGCGGTCAATTCCCCGATATTGCGTATATTCACTCTGCAAGCCGAACCGTCCTTCATGTTTCTCAGTTCAGCCTCGCCTTTTTCGAGCTCTTCGTCGCCGAGGACCGCAGTATATTTCGCGCCGGTTTTGTCGGCATATTTCATTTGCGCCTTTACAGATCTTTCCATAAGGTCGGTTTCAACAAAAACACCGTTTTCACGCAGTTTTTTTGCGATTTCAAACGCCGCTTTTGCCGCCGAGGGACCTATCGAGGCGATATAGATATCCGGAACGGTATCCGTTCCGAAATTCGGGATCAGCGGAAACAGTCTTTCGACTCCGCACGCAAAGCCTATTCCGGGCGTGGGCTTTCCGCCCAGCTCTTCAATAAGTCCGTCGTATCTTCCGCCTGCGGCAACGGCAAGAGAGGTATTTTTGTCTATGAATTCAAAAACGGTTTTTGTGTAGTAGTCAAGCCCTCTTACAAGTCCGCTGTCTTCTTCAAATTCTGTTCCCACAGAAGAAAGAGCGTCTTTTACCGCAGAATAATGTTCTTTGCATTCATCGCACAGATAATCCGTTATTTTCGGCGCGTTTTTCGCCAGAAGGATATCCTGAGGGCTTTTGCAGTCAAGTATACGCATGGGATTTCTTTGCAGTCTGCTTTTGCATGTGTCGCAAAGCTCGTCTATGTGAGCCGTAAAATAGCTGCGAAGAGCCTCCTGGTAGTCGGCGCGGCATTTGGAACAGCCTATTGAGTTGATTTTGAGCAAAACGCCTTCTATTCCGAGATTGTTCAGAAAAAGCTTTGCGAGAGATATAAGCTCCGCATCGGCAAACGGCGATTTCGCGCCGTAAAGTTCCATGCCTATCTGATTAAATTCTCTGTATCTGCCCGCCTGAGGTTTATCATAACGAAAAACGTTGATTTTATAATATAATTTGAGAGGAAGAGCTCCTCCGAGAAGTCCGTTTTCAAGAGATAGACGGACCGCTGATGCAGTTCCCTCAGGACGCAGCGTCATGGATCTGCCGCCCTTATCCTCAAAAGTATACATTTCTTTCTGGACTATATCCGTAGTGTCGCCCACGCCTCTGGTAAAAAGCTCCGTTTCTTCAAAAGTGGGAAAACGGATCTCCTTGTAGCCTGCGCTGGCTGCTGTTTTGTCTGCTACCGACTCAACATAACGCCATTTATATGAGTCTGAGGGCAGAACGTCGTTTGTGCCTCTCGGCGCTTTTATTATTGCCATTTTGTTCCCTCCGGGAAATCAGTATATTAAATTGCTTTTTCTTCGTCTTGTTGTCATGGAAGTGTCTCTCCAGTCAAAATCGCCTCTTTCGAGGGACTTTACGAGTATTTCCGCCGTTTTTATGTTTGTTGCAACGGGTATGTTGTAAAGATCGCAGAGCCGCAGCAGCGCAAGCTCCTCCGGTTTTTCGGATTCGCTGTATACCGGATAGCGGAAAAAGAAAAGAAGATCGATTTCTTTGTTTGATATCCGCGCAGCTATCTGTTCATTTCCCCCGTGACTGCCGCTCATAAGACGGGTTATGTCAAGTCCGGTCGCATCCGCTATGAGCTTGCCTGTTGCCGCGGTCGCGCAGAGTTTATGCTGCGACAGCACGCTGCAGTTTTCAACGCAGAACTGAACAAGCAGCTCCTTGCGTTTGTCGTGCGCCATAAATGCTATATTCATATGTCTTTTCCTTTCCCCGAATTACCAGAACTTATAAAGCTCCGTAAATACTCCGTCCGTCCGGGCGGCTATGTTTTCGTACGCTTTTTTTGAGCGGGCGCGTTTTGTGTCGACCGTAAGAACTCCGGAGTTAAGCGCCTCGGATGTTTTTTTGTCTTCGGGGATCAGCCCGAAAAGACGTATTCCCACGGTGTCTATCATTTCGTCTATGTCAGGCGCTTTTTTTTCTTCAACGGCTTTTGCGTTTATCCTGTTTACAACAAGCGATACGCTTGCGCCTTTTGCGTATGCCGCCGCGGCGATCGCCTGAGCATCGTGGATAGAAGTCACATCCGGTGTTGCAACAACGATAACATTGGCGTTTTTAAAGAAATAATCTTCTATTCCCCGCCCCGCGCCCGACGGACAGTCGAGGATCACATGGTCGTATTGCCCTGAGCAAAGTATCTCCTTTACCGTTTTAAGAATGAATTCGGTAAGCGCATGCGGATCTTCGGGCGTGCGGAGAGGCGCAGGGAGAACATACAGACTTCTGTTGCCGTCCGTTTTTACTAAGGCGTCTTCAAGACCGCATCTGCCGGCAAAAACATCCGAAATATCCCAAATATGGCTGTCGCTCAGTCCGAACACGATATCGAGGTTTTTAAGGCAGACGTCGCAGTCTACGGCAAGAACCTTTTTCCCTCTGTCGGCAAGGCATGCCGCAAGATTTGCCGCAAGCGTGGTTTTGCCCACGCCGCCCTTGCCCGACGCAATTACTGTAAGCCTGCTCATGGCAGCCTCCTTTTTTTGTCAGCTTATAAGCTCTCCTTCGTTATTTGCGGCAATAAACCGCTCTTCGTGTGAAAAATAATATGTCAGAACATCTTTTACAAGCTCCGCGTTTATCGGCGACGCGCTCAGTCCTCCGTTTTCGATAACTATTGCAAAAGCTATCTGAGGATCTTCGGCAGGCGCTACGCCTACCATAAGCGATGTCGGTATCCCCGTTGTTTCCGCCGTTCCCGTTTTTACGGCAAGAGTTGTAACTTTAAAATTTTCAAAACCGGCATATGCCGAGCCGCCCTGTTCCATGGCTGTCATACGCATGCCCTCAAGAACGGCTTTTACGGTCGATTGATTGATTTCAAAACGCTGCAGGACCGTTTTTTTTGTTTCGCTTATTATCTCGCCCGTTGTTTTGTTCCTTACGGCTTTTATTATGTGCGGCTGGTAGCGTGTGCCGCCGTTTGCGAGCGTTGCCACGTAATTTACAAGCTGAAGCGGCGTTGCCGTTGTGTAAGACTGACCGATAGCCGTAAGTATCGTATCTGCCGCCTGCCACGTTTCGCCCATAGACTGCAGATATTCCTTGTTTGCCAGCACACCGCGGCTTTCGCCCGGAAGATCTATCCCCGTTTTCTGTCCGAAACCGAAAAGCTCGCCGTATCTGCTCAGCCTGTCGATCGTCAAAAGTCTTCCAACATCAAAGAAATATCCGTTGCACGACCGTTTAAATGCGGTGTATATCGTCACATCTCCGTGCGCTGTGTTTGCAAAGCACGAGGGCTGATAAGTTTCGTAATAAGTGTAGCGCCCGGTGCAGCGGTAAGTTGTTTTTGTTGTTATTACGCCCTCTTCGAGACCCGCTACTCCCGTTACCATTTTATATGTCGATCCCGGCGGAAAAAGACCGGAGATCGCTCTGTTGACGTAAGGTTTTGAAGGATCGTTGACGAGCGTGGGAAAATCACGGTTGTATGTGGCAAGATTGTATGTAGGGTAAGACGCCATAGATAATATCTCGCCCGAATGGACGTCCATAAATATCGCTGCGCCTGAGTTCGCCGCCTCTTCGCCGTTCTGGGCTTTCAGCTCCCTGATGACTTTTTCAAGCGACGATTCCGTGATTTTCTGCATATCGGTATCAAGTGTGATGATCACGTCGTAGCCCGCCTGCGGTTCGATATCCTTTATAATGTCTACAACGTTTCCCGATTTGTCTGTTTGTGCGTATTTATATCCGTCCGTTCCGCGAAGCCATTCTTCGGCAATTTTTTCTATGCCTTCTTTGCCGAGAGTATCATTGATGTAATATCCGTCATTTTTTTTCGCTTCATACTCTTCTGCGGATATTTTGCCGGTATAACCGATGATATGCGACGCGAACCTTTCGTTGACAAACGATCTTTCGCTGTCCATTTCCACCGTAACTCCGGGAATCTCGGAGCTTCTTTCCTTTACCATCGTAACGGTTTCGAGGCTTACATTGTCTGCAAAAGTAAAAAAGTATCCTGAACTGTTTCTGTCGGATTCATAGCGGACAGCGATTATGTTCCTTGCGCGTTCGATCGGATAATCGTTAAGTTTATAATATTTCACAAGCGCCGCAAGAGTATCTTCGGCAGTCATGTTCTGATCTATTTTTTTGCTTTTCAGCCATGAGGAAAATGCTGAAACACGGCTTTGAGAGGCAAGATAATCTTCGTAATAAATATACGGTTCGGTCTTTGAGACGGGAAAAGAATCGTTGTAGGTGTCTCCCGTTTTTTCGAATATGTTTATCACCGCATTTACGGTCTTGTTCATATCCTTTATAAGACTTCTGTTGAACTCAACGTCCATGACCGTGCTGTTCTGAACTATCGGTCTGCAGAACCTGTCGAGTATTTCGCCTCTTGACGAGCGGACGCGCGTTTTGGTTATAACGCTGTTTTTGGACGCTTCAAGATATTCTTTTCCGTCTACAAGCTGCAGTTTTATCAGCTGAAGGACAAAAAATCCGACTATTATAAGAAAAAAAGCGAATATCTTGAAAATACGCGGAGTTTTTTCTACCATACGTTCCGCCTTTCTTCGCGCCGCACAAAAAACCTGTTCAGAAGCTTGATAAGCGGAAACGTGATCATCACCGGCGGGACTGAAAGCGCAAATTTCGGAAGCGCTGAGTATAAAAGGACGTCCGTTACCGGCTGCGACTCAAAAAACGAGTAAAGGATCGCCGGCAAAACGGCGTATAACGCGGCGGAAACACCCGTAAGGAGCAGAGCGCCGAAAAAAGAGACCGAAAGTCTGCTCTGCGCAAACACGCCTGAAATAAAACCGATCACCATAAAAGCAATCGCATTCAATCCGAAGACGGCTGCTGTTGCGAAATCGAGAAAAAGACCTGAAAAAAGCCCGAAAAGCGCGCCGAAACGCTCCTTTTCGAAAATTCCGAGGCATACTGTTGCCGAGAGCAGAAAACACGTGCCTACTCCGACTATTTTTAAAGGAACGAATGCCGTATCAAAAAAAAGAAAAACAATGAAAACAAGCGTGTATCCTATGATTCTGCTTCTCATTCGCCGTTCCACGCTCCGTCCGTTATGTATATCCTGCGAAGAGACGTCAGATCGGCGCCGACTTCTATCGTGGCATTCTGCGCAAGCCCGTTTTCTTCAGATTCTATCTGAGATACCGTGCCTATATATATACCCGACGGAAATACGCCGCCGAGTCCGGACGTGAAAACAAGGTCTCCGCGCACAACGGAGGCCTCTGCTGTAAGATACGAAAGTTTGCAGCAGCCCTTTGCGCGAAGCGCAGTGTCTCCCTCAGTTACGCCCGTGGCTTCACTTCTTTTTATCGTTGCCCCTACCGACATTGAAGGATCTGTGATCGCGGTAACTGTTGCCCAGTTGAGACCTACCGCCGTAACTTTGCCCACAAGACCTCCTGCGGCAACTGCAACGGAATTGAGCTGTATACCGTCAAGCGTTCCTTTATTTACGGAAAAAGTAGAGCCAAGCCCGTCCGCAGAAGACAAAACAACATCTGCCGCTATAAATTTAAGTTCCGGCGCAGTTTCAGTAACGGACGCAAGAGCGCGCAGACGATCGGTTTCCACTTTTTCGTTGTAAGTTCCGGCAAGCTCCGTTTCAAGCTCGGTCACACGCTTTATCAGCTGCTCCTTCTCCTTTTTGAGAGAGGAATATTCCGTGAATGTTTCAAAAAAATCGGTAACTCCGTTTTTTACCCATGTTCCGAATGAAGCAAACGGCGACGCGATCGTTCCGATAAGATCTCTCGGCGCAGTGACGCCGCCGTCAAGGATCATGTTGAGCATGAATCCGAGTAAAAAAGCCGCTGTAAAAAGAAGGACCATAAAAAATTTCCCGCGGAAAAAATCGCGCATCCCGACACCTCCGTTCCTCTGCCTCAGATCGGCTTTCGCATTTTTCAGTCTATCGTTGATGAAATTTTCAGCTTGTCAAGCATCCCCGCGGCGCGCCCCGCTCCTATGGCAACGCAGTCAAGAGCGTTTACCGCAACATCGGAAGATACGCCGGTCTCGGTGTATACGAATTCGCTCCAGCCCGGCAGCTGAGATCCGCCGCCAATGAGCGTTATTCCGTTTTGGATTATATCCGCCGCAAGCTCCGGATCAACACGTTCAAGAGTTGTTTTTATCGCGTCTATTATCCCGTTCAAAGAATCTTTTATCGCAATATATACCTCGTCAGACGAGATCGTGAGGTTGAGCGGAAGCCCGTCAATAAGGTCTCTGCCGCTGACGGTCATAAAATCAACGGTTTCCCGTTCCACCGCGGAACCGAGTTTTATTTTTATTTCTTCGGCGATCTGATCTCCTATGAGAATATTGTATGTTTTCCTTACGTATGAAACTATGTCTTTATCCATCTGAGTGCCGCTGAACTGACATGAAGTTTCCGCAACAACGCCGCCGAGAGAAACGACCGAAATTTCAGTCGTGCCTCCGCCTATATCGACTATCATATGTCCGCTCGGCTCAAAAAGCGGCAGGTTGAGCCCGATTGCAGCCGCAAGCGGATCGTCTATCAGATGAACTTTTTTTACTTTTGCCGATGTGACCGCGTCTTCAACGGCGCGTCTTTCCACAGCCGTTGTCTGATACGGCACCGTTACAACGGCGCGGATCGGCGTGAACGGGCGTTTTATTCTGCTGACGAAAGCCGAAAGCATTATGGACGTTCTGTCGAAATTCGCTATAACCCCTTCGGCAAGCGGCCTTATCGCCGTAACGGTATCGGGGGTGCGACCGAGCATCTGTCTTGCCTCTTCGCCTACTGCCATGAGCTTGTTTGAAAAGCTTTCCATCGCAATAACGGAAGGCTCGTTGAGCAGAAAACCTTTTGTTTTGCTGTAAAACCGCGTATTGCTCGTGCCCAGGTCTATGCCTATGTCGTATGCGCCCAAAATTTCACGCCCTTCTTTTTAAGAATATCGTAAAGCGGAGAGACGGGAAGCCCCACAACGTTGAAATAATCGCCTTCTATCCTGTCTATAAAAACGCACGCCATGCCCTGAATGGCATATGAGCCCGCCTTGTCGAGACATTCTTCTTTTGCAACATATTCCTGTATCTCGTCTTCGGTCAGCTTTTTGAAAGAAACAAGCGTTTTTACCGCAAATGTTTCCGTTTTATCCGCGTCTGCCACTGTAACGCCGGTATATACCTCGTTTACTCTGCCCGAAAGCGCGGAGATCATGCGGTGAGCGTCCGAAGCGTTTTTCGGCTTGCCCATTATGCCTTCGCCTTCAAGATAAACAATTGTATCTGCCCCGATAACTATCGCGTCGGGGTGCTTTTTTATTACGTTTTCGGCTTTTTTTAAGGACAGAAAACGCACGAGAGCTTCCGGATCCGAAATATCGCTGTTTTCGTCCGCATCCGATACGCAGACAGTAAAATCGACGCCGAGTGAACCGAGTATCTCTTTTCTTCTCGGTGAGGCGGATGCCAGAACTATCTTTTGCGGAGCTTTCATATGCGGGTTCTCATCTCTTTCCGGCAAAGATCACTGTTCGTCCCAGTTATGCCATACGTTCTGAACATCGTCGTTTTCTTCAAGATGGTCAAGAAGCTTCTGCATATTTTTTATCTGATCTTCGTCTGTAAGTGTAATGTAGTTTGAAGGAACCTGTTCCGCTTCGGCGGAAAGGAATTTATATCCTTTCTTTTCGAGCTCTTCGCAAACGTTGCTGAGTTTGTCGGGATCGGTATAGATCTCGTATACCTCTTCCTCAACGACGTAGTCGTCAACATCCAGATCAACAACGTCTTCCATAAGCTTTTCTTCGGAATAATCTTCCTTATCTATAACTATAACGCCTTTTTTCGTAAACAGCCAGTTTACGGAACCCGTCTGACCGAGATTTCCGCCGAACTTATCAAAATAATGGCGCACGTCAGCCGCCGTTCTGTTTCTGTTTTCGGTAACGGCTTCAACTATTACCGCGATACCTGCGGGACCGTAACCTTCGTATGTGATCTCTTCATAGTTAAGGTTTTCGCCGTCGCCTGCGGCTTTCTTTATGCTTCTTTCAATATTGTCGTTGGGAACGTTGTTCGCCTTTGCTTTCAGAATAACGTCTTTCAGGCGGCCGTTTGATTCGGGATCGGGACCGCCCGCTTTTACGGCGAGAACTATCTCTCTTCCTATTTTCGTGAAGATGCCGGCTCTCTGTTTATCCGTCTTCTCCTTTTTATGCATAATGTTTTTCCATTTGGAATGACCTGACATAAATAACCTCCGAATAATTTTAGATGGAAATAATTGTATTTTTAACTGTCGGCATTGAGCCGCTATTTTTTAACGAACGTAATAAAAAGCACCGGCAGAGTCCAGATAAGATTGAAAATAAAAAGCCAGAGCGAGCCGGGCAGCAACGGGTTGATGAAAAATGCCGCCGCGGTAAGAACAAGACCGAAAACGATCGATGCGGTTTTTACAAACACGCTTATGTTTACGGCAGCTGCAAGCTTTTTCGCTTTTCTTACGGAAGAAAGTATGCCAATGGCGTTTCTGGTCGATATCATATCCGGCAAAGCTTCCGCTTCCTCTGTCGTTTTTGACGCCTCCGATATAATGTCTCTTTCCGTTGCGTCGGGAATAAGTATTTTTGTGTTGTGCAGTCCGTAAAGCTTCTGGACCGCTGCTTCTGTGATAGTGCAGTCGTTTGTCATCGCGATTATCGAGAAATCTTCGCCCACCGTTTCGGCGGCATGCTTCATTTCGGGGTCGGGTGCGTAACTGAAAACGGTGTATGATACAAGCACGCCGTTTATTGCGGTATAAAGGATGCTTCTGTTTGTGGACGTGAGCGACGCTTCTGTTTCCTGAGCAAGAGGAAGGATCTCATATGAAAGAAGCATGTTTCTGTTGCCTACAAGCACCTCGTCTCCGTAAATATGGCCGAGTATCCCGTAATTTTTCATATACTGCCAGTCGTCAACTTCGGGCAGACGGCTTATGTTGCAGCCTGTGGATGCGGCGAAAGTTTTTGCAAACGGAGTATCTGCGCAAAGGAGGAGCGCTGCGGTAAACTCAACGGCATCCGCCATTCTTTCTTTGTCGCGAAAGCGGAACCGCTCCATTTTTGTGTATCTGCCCGGGAAAAGATCTTTGTCTGAAACAACGAGCGTTTCAACGTCGCGCATCGCGTCTACCGAGTGATAACCGAGCAGCACGCTGCCCATTTTTCTGAGCCGTTTCTGCTCTGCTATATACGGAAGAACAAACGCCATTTCGGAAGTGAACGACGATGCTGCCGCAAACAGCGCGGCAAGTGATGCGGCAAAAGCGCCGAATCCGGAAAAAATGCCGATTATCACGGAAATAAAAAATACGGCGCCGCATACTATCGGCACAAAAAGGCGTATTTTTTCTTCCGACGGGTCGCCCGAATATGTTGTTTCAACAACATTCGGAAAATTCACTACCGGATTTACGACGCATATGCGGTCGATCAGTCTTTTTCTGAGATCAACGTTTTCGGTAGTGACAACATAAGTTTTATTGTTTTTTATAAGATTGAGATTGCTGATTATTTCGCAGATAAACAGATATTTCATAAACATTGAGATCGCAACGGAAGCGAAAATAACCGGCGTGAAAATTCTTAAAACAACGTTTTGCGGCGAGAAAAACAGCGTGAACGAATGAAAAGCCGCCGCTATGATGGCAACAGACGAAAAAGAGTCGTTTGACGGATGAAATCCGAAAATCGAAACAAGGCCGTCCGCCATCTCTCTCGCGCAGAATATAAACACGATCACAGACAGCGCAAGCCCGGCTATCCCGTTTACAAGCGGCGAAAGACCCACCGCAGCGAGAACTGCGGTCAGGAGAGCGGAAAACGAGGCAACGAGCGTCTTAACGAGAAACGCGTCTTTTGATGTCTGCGCTATGCTGTATTGTTCCTGAAAATAACTGTCTTTCAAAATAACAACTCCGATTTTTTCAGATTTTTACCGATCATGTTTTCTGTCTGTCCTGTCGGACTTTTTCATACATTGCAATGCCCGCCGCAACGGAAATATTCAGCGATGTGATATTGCCCGCCATGGGAATGCTTACAAGGCGGTCGCATCTTTCTTTCACAAGTCTTGACAGCCCCGTTCCTTCGTCGCCGAGAACTATTGCCGCGGCTCCCGTAAGGTCTGTGTCGTAAATATCGCTTTCAGCTTCGCCGTCCGTGCCGTATATCCAGATATTGTTTTCCTTCAGAAATTCTATGGCAGCGGAAATATTTACAACTCTTGCTATTTTCATGTATTCGCATGCTCCCGCCGCCGTTTTGTATACGGTAGCCGTCAGTCCGCACGCGCCTCTTTTGGGAAGTATTATGCCGTGAACGCCCGCAGCGTCAGCCGTTCGTATTATCGCTCCGAGATTTCTCGGGTCGTTTATTCCGTCTATGAGAAGAATGAACGGTTTTTCGCCTTTCTCCTCTGCATAAGCGAGAATATCCTCCGGCTCGCAGTATGAAAAATCGGTCGTGATCGCCACAACTCCCTGATGCGACGACGATCTTGTCATGCTGTCGAGCTTCGCTTTTTCAGCCTCAACAACGGTTATTCCGTTTTCTCTCGCCATAGCGATCACGCGAACAACAGAGCCTTCTCTTTCGCCCTTCTGTACAAACAGTTTGTCTATCGTTCTGCCCGAGCGTATAGTTTCCATTACGGAATTTCTGCCGTAAACCATGTTTTCGGCGTCTTCGTTTTTCTGTGAGTCCCTTCTGTTTTCGGAACGGACGGCTTTTGCCGGTCTGTTTCTTGCGGGGTTTCTTCCCGTTGTTTTTCCTTTCGGAGTGCTGTTTTTCATATTCTGTCTCTCATAAAGGCATATTAGCCGTATTTTATCAGGTATACATTATATTATAACATACTTTTATCGTTTTGAAAAGGGGGTTGAAGAATTTTTTGATATTTTACATAAAAAACAAACGGAAATTTGTTGATATTCAACAAAAATCCGTTGTTTCAAGATATCAGAACCGACGCAAGAAAGTATCCGAGCGCCATATTCCATAAAACATAACCGATATTTCCGGCAAGAGAGATCGGTATGAAGCGCTTTATATCCATTCCAAGAAGCCCTGCCGGTATTGAAACAAATGAGCGGAAGATCGGTATGAGCCGCGCGAGAAAAAGCCCCCATGCGCCGTGCTTGTCAAGAATATCCGTCGTTTTTTTATATACGGATGCGGTCTTTTTCCTTTTCATGCAAAACCGTTTTATGCCGTCCGAAAAAACATATGAAATGCCGTATATGATAAGCTCCGCAATAAGTCCCGCAACGGAAATGGCGATAAGCGTTACCCAGAAATCAGCATATCCGAGCTTTGCCGTAACGCCTGCCGCAGGAAGAATGACTCCGCCGGGTATCGCAGGAATATTCAGATATTCGGTGAAAGCAAAGATCACTATCATGAATATGCCGTAATCTTCAAAAAATCTGACAGCAGTCTCCACTTATTGCATATCTCTTTTCTTCAGAATTTCGGATAAAAGCGCGTTCGCGATGATAATGTCGTTTGGCGTGGTGATCTTTATGTTGCTGTCGCTGCAGAATACGGCTTTAACTTTTATGCCGAGCTTTTCAGCCATTGCGGAATCATCGGTGAATTCTTTGAATCTGTCGCGAAACTCGTCTGTTATCCTGCCGTATATTTCTCTCGAAAAGATCTGAGGCGTAACGGACATCACGGTATCTTCTCTCGGTATTGTTTTCATGATAAATCCGCCTTCAACAGTCTTAACGGTATTTGTTTGCCTTATTACCGCTGCCGCGGCGCCGTGCGAATATGCCTCTTTTGCCACTCTGTCTATATCTTCAGGCAAAACAAGAGGCCTTGCTCCATCGTGGACGGCTATAAAATCTATGGCCGGATCTGTTGCGGCAGCGCCTTTTGCGGCGGATTCCTGTCTGCAATCTCCGCCCTCAGTTACCGCAAAAAGCTTTTTCAGCCCGTATAATTTTTTCAGAAGAAGTATTTTTTCGATATTTTCTTTTTTAGTCACCACTACCGTCTGCAGCGTTTCTTCGGATTTTTCAAACGCCAAAAGCGTAAGCGCGATGCACGGTATGCCGCAGATAAACCCGTCGAGCTTGTTTTTTCCGAATCGTTCCGAATTTCCCGCGGCAACTATTACGGCGGCGATCCCTCTTTTTTCTGACAATTCGAACCCTCATCCTGTATTCTATAAATATTTATACTGATATTATACGGGATTTTTTTTATTTGTCAATAGTAAGTCCTTGATTTTTTCTCAAAAGTAGTGTATAATAAACGAAAGACAGAAAAAGCGGTTTACGGCCGCATATAAAACCGTTCGAAAAATGAAAGTATTGTTTATAGGCGATATCGTCGGAAAAGCGGGAGCGGAATATCTGAAGGCAAACATGAAAAAACTCTCGTCTCTTTATCCTGCCGATATAGTGGTCGCAAACGGCGAAAACATAAACCAGAAAAACGGGATCACCCAGTCCGAAGCGGAAGCGCTGCATTTTGCAGGAATAGACGTTATTACTCTCGGCAATCACGCCTTCCGGCAGCAGAGCGTATATGGATTTCTTGACGACTGCCCGTATATTGTCCGGCCCGCAAACTATCCTGCGGCAAGTCCGGGCAAGGGTGTTGCAGAGGTGAAAACGCCGAAAGGACCGGTTGCGGTCGCCGCTCTGGCGGGTCAGATCGATCTTGACCCCACCGACAACGCATTTTACGCTGCGGATAAAATAATAAAGGATTACCCCGACTCGTTTATCATAATCGATTTTCATGCCGAGGCGACAAGCGAAAAAAATGCGCTCGGCTGCTATCTTGACGGACGCGTCGGCTGCGTTTTCGGGACCCATACGCATGTTCAGACCGCGGACGAACGTTTTTTGCCCGGAGGAACGGCATATATCACAGATGTGGGTATGACCGGTTCTTCCGATTCCGTGCTCGGCGCAAAGAAAAATCAGGCTGTAGCAAGGTTTCTCACCCGTGCGTTCGTTCCGCTCGAACAGGAAGACAAGGATCCCGTGATCAATGCGGTATACACCGATACTGAAAAAAAACAAATCATAAGGATTAAGCTGTGATGTTCAACAAAGAGGATCTGAAAAGGCAACTTGCCGAAATGAATCTTTTCCCGTGGGATACTGTTTTTGTTTCCGCGGACGACATAAAAGGAGATATAGAGGGCGGGACCGAAACGGTCCTTGACGCTCTCAATGAATATTTTTCGGACGGACTGCTTGTTTTTCCTACGCATACATACGCGACGGTAAACGCAGACCATTACATTTACGATCCGGAAACGGAGCCTCCGTGCACGGGAAGCGCGGCGTACCTCTTTCTGAAACGCGAAGGTGTATACCGTTCGCTTCATCCTACATATTCCGTTGCTGCGTCAGGCAGAAATGCCGCAGAATATGTTAAAAGCGACGATGCCGCCGAAACTCCGTGCCCGAAAGACGGATGCATAGGACGTCTTGTCCGCGAACACGCCAAAATCCTCTGTATCGGATGCGGACTGAAAGGCTCGTCCTTCATTCGCGGCATTGAAGAATGGGCGTGCGTTCCCGACAGACTTTCGCCCGATTATCTTCCCGTAAAAATTAAAATGCCCGACGGCACATATGCAGACAGAAACATAAAACGCTTTTACAGCACAGCGGGGGATGTCTCTGAAAATTACGGCAAGATCGAAGAACCGCTTCTTGCAAAAGGCATCGCGAGAAAAGGCGTATTTGCCGAAAGTGAATGCCTGATAATTGATGCTGAGCGCTGCACGGCATTCACATTAAAACTTTTGCAGGCAGAACCGTCGCTTTTTTCCTCGGCAGGCGCAGTCCCCGACGAGTTTTACGCCGTAAAAAAGAGCATAAAAATATCAACTTCGCTTCTTTCGTGCAACGCAGCGCGATTTGAGGACGAGGTCGCATCCGTCTCGCACTCAGATTATATCCATATAGACGTTATGGACGGACATTTTGTGCCTAATATCACATTCGGTATCCCCATTGCCGACGCTGTGCATAAAATAACGGATGTTCCGCTTGATGTTCATCTCATGGTCTCAAATCCGTCTGTGTTCATCGAGCCGTTTGCAAAGGCGGGAGCGGAGTTTATAAGCGTTCACTATGAGGTGGACGAAGATATTTCAAAACTTATAACACTTATGGAATCACTGCATGTCAGACCCGTAATCGCGCTCAAACCGAAAACGCCGGTCGAAGTTGTATTTCCTTATCTGGACAGACTGTCAGCCGTTCTTATAATGACCGTTGAACCCGGATTCGGCGGACAGTCGCTGAAAGAGGAATGCCTCGATAAGGCAAGAAAACTGCGCAGCGAGCTGAGAAGGCGCGCTCTCAGAGTTGATATAGAGGCAGACGGAGGAATTACGGCGTCAAATATCGGTCTTGTATCGTCATCGGGCGTTACGCTTGCGGTAATGGGAACATCGGTATTCCGTGAAAAAGACAGGAATGCGTTTATAGACAGGTGCAAGGGCTGAAATGGGTATTTTTACCGGCAATTTTGAAAGGATAGTTACGGAAAGAACGCTTAATATACGTAAGCTTCTTCTCGATCCGGATCGCACGGCAATAATCAACATAAACACATCGGAGGGCATTTTCCGCAAAGGCGGGCTCTGGTCTCCTCATTTTTCTTCTGCAATTCCTCAGCTTGTGCGCGTAAACGAATACCTGCTTCACTCAAGAAAAGTATTTGCCGTTGACTATCATTCAAAAAAAAGCACGGAGCTTCGCATATTTCCCGAACACTGCACCGAAGACGACGAATGCCAGATCCTTGCTGAACTCGACTCTTTTGCGTCCAACGCCGAGATCGTTGTAAAAAACTGCGCAAACGCAATGTTCTGCACGGGGTTTCTTAAATGGTTCGCCGCAAACTCCGATACGCTTGACAATTACATACTTGCCGGAGCTCTTACCGACATAGATATCATGCAGCTTGCTCTTTCACTGCGCTCGTATTTTAACGAAAGAGATCTCAAACCTAAAATAATCGTTGTTGTCAACGCATGCCGCACGTTTTCTGCGGAATCTCATAATGCGGAGGAATTTCAGACGTTTTCGACATACAATATGCTCCTTAACGGAATCACATGTGTAAATATTTAAAAAATATCACGATTTTTGATAAAGTTATTGACTTTTCACGGAAAATGATATATAATAAAGTCAAAAGCAAATAAAACAAATAATTAATCAATTCATTTAATATCGCTGGAGGTTTTTATGGACGAAGGCAGAAAAAAAGCGCTTGATACGGCGCTTGCGCAGATAGAAAAACAATACGGCAAAGGTTCCGTAATGCTTCTCGGACAGAATGCGGCTATGAACGTTGACTCGATATCCACAGGTTCGTTCTCGCTTGATATGGCGCTCGGGATAGGCGGCGTGCCGAAGGGCAGGATAGTTGAGATCTTCGGTCCCGAAAGCTCGGGTAAAACGACCGTTGCGCTTCATATGGTCGCCGAAAGCCAGAAAGCCGGAGGCACTGCGGCTTTTATAGACGCCGAGCATGCGCTTGACCCCGAATATGCGAAAAACCTGGGCGTTGATATTGATTCTCTGCTCGTTTCTCAGCCGGATAACGGCGAGCAGGCGCTTGAAATAACCGAAACGCTCGTCCGTTCCGGCGCGATCGACATAATAATCATCGACTCCGTAGCGGCGCTCGTTCCACGCCAGGAAATAGAAGGCGATATGGGCGACTCTCATGTGGGACTTCAGGCAAGGCTGATGTCACAGGCGCTCAGAAAGCTTGCGGGCGCGATATCAAAATCAATGTGCGTGGTCGTTTTCATAAACCAGCTCCGTGAAAAAGTTGGCGTAGTATACGGCAATCCCGAAACAACAACGGGAGGCAGGGCGCTGAAATTTTATTCGTCTGTCCGTCTTGACGTAAGAAGAATAGAAAACCTTAAATCCGGCGGAGACGTGATAGGTTCCAGAACGCGCGTGAAGGTAGTTAAAAACAAGGTCGCGCCGCCGTTCAAGGAAGCCGAATTTGATATCCTTTACGGCAAAGGTATCTCGCGTGACGGGGAGATACTCGATATCGCGGTAAAACTGGACATTATACAAAAATCGGGCGCATGGTTCTCTTATGAAGGCACCCGTCTCGGCCAGGGCAGAGATAACTGCCGCGAACTTATAAAAAACAACGCGGAGCTCCGCGCAGAGCTTGAAAACAAGATCACCGCAACTCTTAAAAACACGGGCGAAGACCTTTCGGAGGTAGTAAAAACTAAACCCGCCGCTTCCGCAAAGCCGTCTATCGATGTTTCCGCGGAAGATTTTGAATAATAAAGATGTTTGAAATAACCGATATCGCGCCTCAGCAGAAAGGAACGCTGCTTTCGGTTTTTGTAAACAAAGAGTTCTCCTTTTCTGCAGATGCCGCATTTCTGGCTGATAACGATGTTTTTGTAGGCAGAAAGCTTGAAAAGGAAGAGCTCGAAACGCTCAGAAAAGCGGCGGACGTGAGAAAAGCCATCCGTCATTCTCTGTATCTTCTCGAACACCGCGATTTTTCAAAAAAAGAGCTTGCAAAACGTCTCGAAACGAAAGGTTACGATCCTTCTGATGCAATGCAGGCTGCGGAATATATTGAAGACCGCGGATATATCAACGATAAGCGTTATGCCGAACGGATGATAGAAAGAAAAAAAGGCAAAGCAGGCAAAAAGCAGCTGCTTTTTGAGCTGAAACGCGCGGGAATATCGGGCGATGACGCAGAAGCTGTACTTGAAGAAACATACAGCGAGTCTGACGGAATAAACGCCGTTTTAAGAGAAATGAAAAGGATACTCAAAGGCGGTTTTCCCGAAGACAGAGCAGCGCAGAAAAAGCTTTTCAACCGCTTTATAGCGAAGGGTTATGAATATGAGACCGTTCGCGCCGCATATGAAAAATACTGTGAAAATGAGGAATGATCCATTGACGGAAAATCCGAAAGTCGGCCTTATTGCGCTCGGCTGCGAAAAAAACAGAATAGACGCCGAAATCATGCTTGCCGCTCTCCAGCGCGAAGGCTGCGAGATCTGTGCCGATGAAGACGAGTGCGACGTTATAATAGTGCATACATGCGCATTCATAGATAAAGCAAAAGAGGAAAGCATAGAAAACATTCTTGCGGCGGCGCAGAAAAAAACGACGGGAAAGTGCAAAAAACTTATTGTTACCGGCTGTCTTGCGGAAAGATACAGAACGGAAATAATAAATTCCATTCCCGAGGTAGACGCCGTTCTGGGAACGAAGAGCTTTGACAAAATAACCGAAGCGGTAAAGAAAAGCAGCGAAAAAAAATACGAGCATTACCGTTCTCTCGATAAGATCCCTCCGACGGGGCAGAGAGTTTTGTCGTCTTCAAACTATTCGGTATATCTCAAAATTGCGGAAGGATGCTCAAACCACTGTTCGTACTGCGTTATTCCGATGCTGCGCGGAGAGTTTATGCCGAGAAAATATGCGGATGTAGTTGCCGAAGCCGAAGCTCTTGCCGCAAACGGCGCAGTTGAAATAAATCTTATTGCTCAGGACACCACTGCGCATCCCGATCTTTGCCGTATCGTAAAACGGATCGCGAAAATAGAAACGGTAAAGTGGATACGGATACTTTATTTCCGTCCCGAAGAAATAACAGACGAAATAATAACGCTTTTCGAAACGGAAGAAAAGCTTGTTAAATATATGGATATCCCTTTGCAGCATGCGTCGGAACATATTCTTAAGCTCATGAACAGACCTATGAGCGACGGCGAGCTGAAAGCGCTTGTTTCAAAGCTGAAAAGCCGCGTTGACGGAGTATCGCTGAGAACAACGTTTATCACGGGTTTTCCGCACGAAACGGAGGAGGATTTTGAGATCCTTTGCAATTTCGTAAAAGAGTCTCGCTTCAACAATCTCGGCGTGTTTACTTATTCCCGCGAAGACGGCACGAAAGCGGGAAGAATGCACGGACAGATCGACGAAGAAACGAAGCGCCGCAGGGCGGAAATAATAATGGATATCCAGAATACGCTCCTTGAAAGCATAAACAAAGAGTTTATAGGCAAAACATTCGATGTTCTTTGCGACGGATACGACGAAGAAAAAGAACTTTTTTCGGGCAGAGCGTATTTTCAGGCTCCCGATGTGGACGGAAAGATCTATTTCGCGTCCGACGATCCGGCAGAGGAAGGCAGCTTTTATAAAGTAAGACTTGATCTTTACGATTCATATGATTTTTACGGAAAGGCGATAATGTGAGATGATAAAAAAGATACCGAATATTATTTGCTGGTTCAGAATGCTGCTTGTTCCTTTCATACTTCTTTTTCTTCTTGAAAATCCGCTTTCCGCGTCGCTGCCGGTAAAAACACGGTTCTGTATAAGCGGTATCGCGTTCGGCATAGCGATCATTTCAGACCTTATAGACGGCAAAATAGCGAGGAAATACGATGCCGTAACAAATTTCGGCAAATTTCTCGATCCCATTGCCGATAAATTCCTCGTTTTAAGCGTTCTTATCGCATTTGCGGAGCTTGGCGTGCTGTCAAGTGTTCCTGTAATAATAATTCTTTGCAGAGAGCTCGTCGTTACGGGGCTTCGTCTTGCCGCGGCAGGCAAGGGAGTTGTTGTGGCTGCTAATTACTGGGGAAAAATAAAAACTACCATGCAGGGCATAACGATAGGCATAATGTTCGTTTTTGCTGCGCTCTTGCCCGAAACACTTCTCGGTGAGCCGACAGTTGTTCTCGGTCAGTCCGTCTGCAATCTGCTTATACCGCAGATTTTACTGTGGCTTACGGCGGCATACAGCGCAATCTCAGCAATACCGTATTACAATGCTATGAAACAGTATATCAAAGATTGATCAGGGAGAGAAAATATGCTTCTTTTCAACTCAATGACGGGTAAAAAAGAACCCGTTCCGTCAAAAGACAATATCATTCGCATTTATGCGTGCGGACCTACCGTATACAATTATTTCCATATCGGCAACGGAAGAGCGTTCACGGTATACGACGTTCTGCGCCGTTATCTTCAGTATAAGGGCTATGATGTTCGCTTTGTTCAGAATTTTACGGATATCGACGATAAAATAATAAACAGGGCAAATGAAGAAGGCGTTGAATATTCGGATATTTCGAAAAAATACATAAAAGAATATTTTACCGATGCTGACGGTCTCAACATTCAGCGCGCCACATATCATCCTCTTGCAACCGAAAATATCGAACAGATAAAACAGATCGTGCATACGCTTGTTGAAAAAGGTCACGCGTATGTTCTTGACGGCGACGTGTATTTCCGCGTCCACAGTTTTGCTGACTACGGCAAGCTTCTCGGACAGTCTCTTTCGGACCTTGAGGCAGGAGCAAGAATAAGTGTTGACGAACGCAAGGAAGATGCTCTTGATTTTGCGCTCTGGAAAGCCGCAAAGCCGGGCGAACCGTCCTGGCCATCTGAATGGGGCAACGGCAGACCGGGCTGGCATATAGAATGCAGTGCGATGGCAAAAAGGTATCTCGGCGACACGATAGATATTCACTGCGGCGGCAGCGATCTTAAATTCCCGCACCACACAAACGAGATCGCACAGTCCGAATGTGCAAACGGCTGCACTTTCTCGAAAATGTGGTTTCACGTCGGCTTTGTAAACGTAAACAACGAAAAGATGAGCAAATCCAAGAACAATTTCTTTACCGTCAGAGATCTTGCTTCCGTTTACGGTTACGAACCGCTGCGGTATTTCGTCATTTCCGCTCATTACAGAACGCCAATAAATTACGAACCTGAACTCATAGTTGCGGCAAAAGCGTCTCTTGAAAGACTTTACAACTGCGTAAACAATCTTGATTTCCTCGCAGCTTCCGCCGCCGATATGCCGCTTTCGGAAAATGAAAAAGAAAAGCTTGACGGTTTTGACGTGTTCAGAGTCCGTTTTGAAGAGAATATGGATGACGACCTCAACACCGCAAATGCGCTGTCGGTTCTTTTTGAGTTTGCAAAAGAAATTAATATAACCGTTTCGGATGAAAAATTCTCAAAAGAGTTTTACTGCGAACTGAAAGATCGCTTTATGACTCTTGCAGGCACGCTCGGCCTTTTATATGAAAATACGGATGCGGGTCTTGAAGCGGAAATCGAAAATCTTATCGCCGAACGCCAGCAGGCGCGAAAAGACCGCAATTTTGCCCGCGCCGACGAAATACGCGACAGCCTGAAAGCCAGAGGGATCATTTTGGAGGATACAAAAGACGGCGTAAAATGGAAAAAGGTCTGAACAGTGATATAACATATATAAAGGGTGTCGGCCCGAAAAGAGCCGAGACCCTTCGTAAACTCGGCATAAATACGGTAGCCGATATGCTCGGCTACTACCCGAGGGCGTATGTTGATATGGCAAACACCGTTCCTATAAGCGATATTACAGACGGACAGCCGGTTGCCGTCCGCGCAACGGTCACCACGGATGTGAGCGTCAAACGCACGGGCAGTCAGGGAAGGCTTTCCGTCTATTCTTTTCTTGCCACAGACGGGAAAGACTCGATGAAGATCACGCTTTTTAACCGTAAATACGCCGCTGAAAGTATCGTCAGAGGAAAAGAATATATTTTTTACGGCAAAGGCGAGGCGATAGGGTTTTTTAAAACGGTCAAAAATCCCGTTATAGAACAGGCGGATAACGCGGCGATCTTTCCGGTATATCCGCTGAGCGCAAATGTCACGCAAAAAATGCTGCGTTCATGCGCGCGCTCGGCGCTTGACAGCTGCCTTTCCGACATTAAAGAAACTCTGCCTGAAAAGATCATTGAAAAATACGGGCTTATGCCGCTTAAAGAGGCATACGAAAAAATACATTTTCCGTCCGATCCCGTTCAGGCGCAGCAGGCGAGACGCAGATTTGTGATCGATGAACTTCTCAACTTTATTCTCGGTCTCGGCGTTCTTAAAAGAAAAAACAGAAAACGCGTGTCTTTCCCTCTTGATTCTTCCGTTGATATGTCCGTTTTTTACCGCGCTTTGCCTTATGAACTGACCGGCGCTCAGAAAAGGGTCATTGCAGAGTGCGTTGGCGATATGCAAAAGGCGTCGGCGATGGCAAGGCTCGTTCAGGGCGATGTTGGCAGCGGAAAAACTGCGGTTGCGGCTGCTTGTATGTATTATGCTGCGATGTGCGGAAGGCAATCGGCTCTTATGGCGCCAACGGAAGTGCTTGCGGTGCAGCATTATCACAGTCTTTCGCCCATGTTTGAAAAACTCGGCATAAAAACGGCGCTTCTTACCGGTTCTACCGGCGCTGCGGAAAGAAGAAAGATAAAAGAGGGGATGGAAAGCGGAGAAATAAGCGTTCTTATAGGCACTCACGCCCTGATTCAGAAAGATGTTGTTTTTCGTGGACTTTCCCTCGTTATCGTTGACGAGCAGCACCGTTTCGGCGTAAATCAGAGGACCATGCTTACTCAGAAAGGCGAAAATCCGCATACGCTCATAATGTCGGCAACTCCCATACCGAGAACGATGGCGCTTATTGTTTACGGAGACCTTGACGTTTCCGTTATAGACGAGCTTCCGGCAGGACGTCAGAAGGTGTCGTCGTTTGTCGTGAATACCGCATCGCATGAAAAAATGTATTCATTCCTTCGCGAGGAGGTCCTGAAAGGTCGTCAGGCGTATGTTGTATGTCCGCTCATAGAGGAAAACGACGAGAGTGAAACAGCTTCGGTAGTCGAATTTTCGGAGCAGCTTGCCGAAAAATACCTTCGTTATATAAATATCGCATATCTTCACGGCAAAATGCCGCCAAAAGAAAAGGACGACGTTCTCAAACGATTTGCTTCGGGCGAAATAAGCGTGCTTGTGTCAACAACAGTTATCGAAGTCGGCATAAACGTTCCGAATGCGACCGTTATGATCATAGAAAACGCCGAAAAATTCGGTCTTTCTCAACTTCATCAGCTTCGCGGCCGCGTCGGCAGAGGCTCTAAAAAAAGCTGGTGCTTTCTTGTTACCGATATGCAGGGGGTAACGCTTGAAAGACTCTCAAACTTCTGCAAAACAAACGACGGTTTCGAAATAAGCAGACAGGATCTTGAGCTCAGAGGTCCCGGCGACCTTTTCGGCGCGCGCCAGCACGGACTTACGGGACTTAAACTCGCGTCTCTTGCCGATATGCCGGCAGTTGCCGACGCGCAGAATATCGCGGCGGAAATAACTTCTCAAAAAGACTGGTATGCTCTGCCCGAATATTCCGGAATCGCGGAAGCGGTCGTGCGTTTATTCGGAAAAACGACGGTAATATGAGAATAAAGAGTGCTTGTATTTGAACTTTTGTTGAACAATCATACTATCTTGTTGACATACGCTTTCTTTTATGGTATATTGAATAGCCGCATAAAAAAGGCCACTAAAACGGTTTACCGTTGCCTTGATAGCGAGACTTAAATAATGAGGTATAAAAATGTACGCAGTATTCACAACCGGCGGCAAGCAGTATAAAGCGTCCGAAGGCGACGTTCTTTTTATCGAAAAGCTTGACGTTGAAGCAGGTTCTGCCGTAACTTTCGATGAGGTTCTTCTTATCGGAGACGACGGAAACGTTACCGTAGGCGATCCTTTCGTTAAAGGCGCAAAAGTAGAAGCAAAAGCAGAAAAGAACGGAAAAGGAAAGAAGATAAGGATCTTCAAGTACAAATCCAAAAAGGGTTACCGCAAGAGAGGCGGTCACAGACAGCCCTACACAAAGATCACGGTAACAGCCGTTGTTAAATAATTGAGGAAGAGGTGTAATTATGGCTCATAAAAAAGGCGTTGGCTCAACAAAAAACGGCCGCGATTCGAAATCCAAACGTCTCGGCGTTAAAAAGGGTGACGGTCAGTACGTTCTTGCGGGAAATATTCTCGTAAGACAGAGAGGCACCAAGATCCATCCGGGAACAAACGTAGGTATCGGTTCCGATGATACCCTGTTCGCTCTCATCGACGGTAAAGTCAGCTTTACTCGCTACGGAACCAACAAAGAAAAGAGAAAAGTTTCGGTTCAGTCAATTGAAGAATAACCGGTAAACAGACTGCGGAGATGATTTTACAAGCGAAAATCATCTCCCGTTTTTTTCATCATAATAAAGGAACAGATATGTTTATAGACAGTGCGAAAATTTATGTCCGCGCGGGAGACGGCGGCAATGGTGCGGTATCTTTCCGCAGGGAAAAGTATGTTGCCGCGGGCGGTCCCGACGGAGGCGACGGAGGCAAAGGCGGAGATATCGTTCTTCAGACGGACAACAATCTCAATACTCTTTCGGATCTTCGCTTCCGCAGAAAATTCACGGCGCAGAACGGTGAAAACGGAAAAGCGTCAAAAATGTACGGCAAAAGCGCGCCGGACCTTATTATCAAGGTCCCGAAAGGTACTCTCGTAAAAGATCCGGAAAGCGGACTTGTGATAAAAGACATGTCGGACGATGAGCCGTATATTCTCTGCAAAGGCGGAAAAGGCGGCTGGGGCAACAGGCATTTCGCAACGCCCACGAGACAGTGCCCGCGCTTTGCAAGAGCGGGAATACCGGGCGAAGAAAAGGAAGTTCTCCTTGAACTGAAACTTATTGCGGACGTAGGACTTATTGGTTTTCCGAACGTCGGCAAATCAACGCTTCTTTCCGTTGTTTCAGCGGCGCGTCCGAAAATCGCTGATTACCATTTCACAACGCTCGTTCCCAATCTCGGAGTTGTCGGTCATGACGGGGAAGACAGCTTTGTTATGGCAGATATACCCGGTCTTATAGAGGGAGCGGCAAAAGGCGCTGGGCTTGGCCACGAATTTCTGCGGCATATAGAAAGATGCAGAATTCTTGTGCATGTCGTCGATATTTCAGGCTGCGAGGGAAGAGATCCGATAGAGGATTTTGAAAAAATAAATGCTGAACTTGCAGAGTTTTCCGAAGCGCTCGCCTCGCGCCCGATGATCGTTGCGGCAAACAAGATAGATTCTGTATCGAATGAAGAGTCAGCCGAAAAATTCAGAAGATATATCGCCGAAAAAGGACTTGAACTTTATGAGATGTCCGCAGCGATAGGCGAAGGAACAAAAGAGCTTGTAAACGCTCTTTCCGCAAAGCTCAAAACACTTCCGCCTGTTACGGTTTATGAGCCTGAGTATGTTGCGCAGCCGAAAGTGCCCGAAACAGCAGAAGATATAAAGATCGAGCGCGAGGGCGACGTATGGTTCGTTGAGGGAGAGTGGCTTTTGCGCATCATGCGGTCCGTTAATTTTTCGGACGAGGAATCTCTGCAGTATTTTCAGCGCGTTTTGCGCATTTCAGGCGTTATAGACAAGCTTCTTGCCGCCGGCGTAAAAGACGGCGACACGGTTTGCGTATACGATTTTGAGTTTGATTTTCTTTTATGATTTGAACGGTTATGAAAAAATTCGTAATAATTCTTTTTGCGGCGCTTTTTCTTCTTTCATCCTGCGCGCCGTATCGTCCGCCTGAAGTTCCCGCGCCAAAACCGGAGACCAAAACCGAAGAGCAAAGAGCCTTTGCAAACGGCGAGTGGTCTGCCGTAAAAAGCCTTTATAAAGAAACGGAATACAATGCCGTAAATTTCTTTGTTTCGCTTTCAGGCGCTGTTGCCGACGGTGTTTTTGACGATTCTTCGGCTATTCAGGCAGCGCTTGACAAGGCTGCGGCAGCAGGCGGAGGAAAAGTGTATATCGCCAAGGGCAAATACCGTGTTTCGCGTCCCATAAATATACCCGATAACGTTTCTCTGATAGGAGATTTTGTTTCTCCCACATCGAAAAAGGGCGTATCCGAGGGCACGGTAATAATAGTTGAAGGGTCTGATATGCTTCACGACGCTTCTCTCTTTATTCTTCACGATAATTCCGTTCTTTCCGATCTTACCGTGTGGTATGAGGGACAGACATTTGAAGATCTGAGCAAATATGCATACACGGTCCGCCATGCGACGGGGAAAAACGCGGCTGTAAAAAATATCGCCGTTCTTAACGCATATAACGGCATTACGGCGGATTCTGCCGACTGCGAACATTTCACGGTCGAAAACATATATATGACCGCGATCAATAATGCTCTGCGCGTTTTAAACTGCCGTGAAAAACTGACCGTAAGCGGTTTTTCCGTTTCTCCCGTATACTGGATAAACGACGAAATGACCGTAAAACCGGATAATTTCGATATAGAAGCGCTGAATAACGAGATTTATTCAAATCTTTCCGCCGTAACGCTTTCATGTCCGTGCGATATGAGCCTTACCGATATTACTGTAGATACGGCAAAAGTTGGGCTGAGCATAGATATCCCCGAAGAAAGCGACAAAGCGCCGCTTATTTCACTTCTGAATATCTCCAATACACTTACCCCCGTATCGATAGGCCGTTTGCCCGATTGCGGCGCGGCGTTTGCACTATGCACATTCGGCACATCCAACCTTCTCAACTCCACGGCTGTAAAGATCGGCACAGCATTTGATTCTGCTGTCGTATTCAATTCATGCACTTTCCCCGGGCAGCCGACATATTCGGTAAAAAGCGAGGGCAGCGGAAGACTTTCGTTTGTGAACTGTAAGTTTGTAGGATGGCGCAATGCTGCACTGAATGTTTCCGATATTATTTTCACATCCGCAAATTCTTCTTTCAATGCGGGCAAAGATCCTGTGTTACTTTCTGATAAATCAGTGGGGATCCTCGCCTCATGCTACCTTTCGGCTGCTCCTTCATCTGCCGATCCGGAGCTTTTCGTTATTTCCACCGAAAATGAATACGATTTTGACGTTATCGAAAAGAAATATGTCGGGTCATCAGCTTCTGTTCCCGAAATAAGGGACAGGGTATTTTACGCAAAAGATTACGGGCTTTCAGAGTCGAATATCGATAACTATAACGCTATACAGTCTGCCGTAAACTATGCTTATGTGAACGGCGGAGGCACGGTATTCGTTCCCGCAGGTCAGTACCGGCTGAGCAATGAAGTGCGCGTAAAAGAAGGCGTGCGTATTATGGGCGTCGGTTCCGGAACGGATCCTATAACGTCAACGATCTTTATTACCGAAAAAAACGCCGGAGACAAATCTGCGTATTTTACGCTTGAAGACTCAACGGAGATCTGCGGCGTAACCTTTTATTACTATCGCATGCCGGATTTTACTGCTGAAGAGGCTCCGTCCGGCACTGCCGTTTTTGCGGAAAACAGAAAAGACATTTATCTTCACGATATCTGCCTTGTCAGACCCGCATACGGCATTTCGCTTACGTCGTGCAGCTCGGCGACGATGAAAAATATATACGGCACAACGCTTGTAAACGGTATAAAACTCGATGAATGCGCCGATGTTTATGCCGACAATATATCTTTTTCAAAAGAATTTGCCACATCCGACGAAATCGTTTCGTATCTTCAGTCGCACTATTCCGGCGCATATGTTTCGGGCGGCGAAAGCATAGTTTTCCGCAACATATCAACGGAAAACGCAGATTATGTTATTGATATCGAAGCTCCGGAAGTGCTTATCGTTCCCGTAGACCCCGTTTTTTGTGCTCTGAATGTTTTTTCACGTGATGTTTACGCCACGGTCGCAGTGGGCAGGTATCCGTATGCATCAGTTATCAATGCGGTTTCAAGACCGAAGGTCTTTTCAACAAATGCGTATCATATAACAACTTTTTACGGAAACAGAGGCAAGGTGAACGTATATAACCTGCTCGGAGCGGGAGATGTTACTGCCGGAGTGTTTTTAAGAAGCGGAGACGTTTCCGTTCAGTCTTCGGTATTCTGCAGTCTCGGTAAAAGCGCGGTTTATACAGACGGAGCAAATGTTTCGGTCATAGGTTCGCTGCTTCTCGACAACAACTGCACATATCATGTTGAAGCAAGTTCCGGAGGCGCATTTCTGCTCGGCAATATTACAAACAATCTGACGACCGCTTTTGACGGAACCAACATAAAATATATCCGCAGATATGTGGACGGAGATGCAAGCTACGCAGACGACGGAAATATGCGCGGTATTCTGCCGGAGACAGAATAAATGTGGGTTTTTGGACGGTTTGTTCAAAAAAAATTTAACGAAAATCGTTTTTTTATGTAATTTTACTATTGCATTTTATTGTAAATTGTTATATAATTATTAAGTGGACTGTTGTGATCGGCAGTGCGATAATATGAAAATTATAAGCTCGGATAAACTCGGGCGAAAGGAGATATAGATAACATGCAATATACCGCATCTCAGATCAGAAATATTTGTCTTATGGGTCACGGTGGAGACGGAAAGACTTCTCTTGCTGAAGCCCTGCTTTTCTACACCAAAGGAACTGACCGTCTCGGAAAGACCGCTGACGGAAACACTGTTTGCGACTTTGACCCGGAAGAAATAAAGAGAAAGATATCTATTTCTACCGCACTTGCGCCCGTTGAATGGAAAAATACTAAAATCAATATTCTTGATACTCCCGGTTATTTCGACTTTGAAGGCGAAGTCCGTCAGGCTCTCAGCGCAGTTGAAACAGCTCTTATCGTTGTTTCCGCAAAAGACGGCGTAAACGTCGGAACCGAAAAAGCATTCAAGCTCGCAAAAGCAAAAGGCGTTCCCGTAATGTTTTTCATAACGAAGGCTGACGAAGAAAACGCAAACTTTGAAAAAGTTTTTGAAGAACTTCAGGAAAAATTCGGCGCTGGTATGTGCGCTATAAACATTCCTCTTGTCAGCAACGGTAAGGCGGCAGGTTATTACAATCTCATAGATGAAGTATGCCGTAAATCCGAGGGGGGCAAGCTTGTTGATGTTCCCGTTCCCGGAGATGCCGCAGGCGAAATATCAAAACTTAAAGACGTCCTTAACGAGGCGATAGCCGCTACAGATGAAGACCTGATGGAAAAATTCTTCGATGGCGGAGAATTCACCAAAGACGAAATCAGAAAAGGTGTTGAGATCGGTCTTAAGTCCGAAACACTCGTTCCGGTTCTCTGCGGTTCTTCCATGACATTCGAAGGCATCCCATCTCTGCTTGATTTCATTGCGCACTATGTTCCTTCTCCGAAAGACAACTCTGCATCCGATCCCGCACTTTTCGTATTCAAAACGATCGCCGACCCGTTCGTCGGAAAAATGTCGTTCTTTAAAGTGCTTTCCGGCAATATCAACGCAGGCATCACTCTTACAAACCCACGCAGCGGATCAAACGAAAAACTCGGCCGTATCTTTACGATCAAAGGCAAAAATCAGACAGAAGTTGACGGTCTTTGCTGCGGCGATATAGGTGTTGTAAACAAACTCGTAGCGACCGGAACAGGTGATGTTCTCTGCACAGCAGGCGCAAATGTTGAAGTTAAACCTATAGAATATCCGAAGCCCTGCTTCTCAAGAGCGATCCTTCCCAAGGCAAAAGGCGACGAAGAAAAGATATCTCTCGGTCTCCAGAGACTTGCAGAAGAAGATCCCACATTCTCGTATGTCAACAATGCAGAAACCCACGAACAGGTTATCAGCGGTATGGGCGATACTCATCTTGACGTTATAGTAAGCAAACTCAAATCAAAATTCAATGTCGGCGTTGATCTTAAAGAACCCAAAGTTCCTTACAGAGAAAAGATCAGCCAGAAAGTAAGAGTTCAGGGTAAACATAAAAAACAGTCCGGCGGTCACGGTCAGTACGGCGATGTATGGATTGAATTTGAACCGTATGACGGCGAGGAACTTCTCTTTGAAGAAAACGTATTCGGCGGCGCAGTTCCGAGGAACTTCTTCCCGGCTGTTGAAAAAGGACTTCGCGAATGCGCTCAGAAGGGCGTTCTTGCTGGTTACCCCGTTGTAGGTCTTAAAGCGACACTTGTTGACGGCTCATACCATCCCGTTGACTCTTCGGAAATGTCATTCAAGATGGCTGCCTCGATCGCATACAAAGAAGGACTCAAACAGGCAAAACCGAAGATCCTTGAACCGATAGGAAAACTCAAAGTTCTTATTCCCGACAGCCTCATGGGCGATATTATGGGCGACGTAAGCAAGCGCAGAGGTTCGATCATCGGTATGGCTCCCGCTGAGGAAAGAGGTATGCAGGAAGTTCAGGCAACTGTTCCGATGTCCGAAATGGCATCTTACGCTACAGACCTCCGTTCAATGACACGCGGTCGCGGCTCCTTCGATCTTGAATTTGATTCTTATCAGATCGCACCTGACAATGTAGCTCAGCAGATAATCGAAGAAGCAAAGAAAGACGAAGAAGAAGAATAAAAATAAAAAACGCAGACCGGCGTAAAGCCGGTCTGTTTTTCAGAAAAGGTGAGATTATGGATCTGTATCAGGCAGCTCAGGAAAGAATAATAATAACGGCGCACCGCGGCGTGAGCGGCGGGAACATACCGTGCAACACAATAGCGGCATACGATGCTGCAGTAGCGCAGGGCGCGGATATGATAGAAATTGACGCAAGTTTAAGCGCGGACGGCACGCTTTTCAGCTTTCATCCCGGCATGGAAGGCGCGCATCTCGGCAAAAGCTGCCGTATCCCCGAAATGCATGACGATGAAATACGTCAGCTGCGTTATGTAAACTACGACCGCGCATCCACGGAATGCGGACTTTGCACGCTTGACGAGATTTTTGAACGCTATAAAAACAAATGCTTTATCAACGTTGATAAATTCTGGGATCATCCTCAGAAAATATCCGAGCTTATAAGAAAACACAATATGAAGGATCAGATCGTTGTCAAAACCGGTCCTTCAAAAGAAATGCTTGATATCATTGAACAATATGCGCCCGATATAGCATATCTTGCGCTTATTTCCAAAAATGACGGCACCCATGAAGAGCTGAAAAAAAGAAAGATCAACTATATAGGAGCAGAAGTTCTGTTCTCTTCCGAAGAAAGCGAGCTTTGCAGCGAAGAATTTATAGAAAAAATGCATGCGGACCGCAAACTTGTTTGGGTAAATTCAATAATATACGATTATCATGCGCAGCTTTCCGCACGGCATTCCGACGATACAGCGATTGCATGTGATCCCGAATACGGCTGGGGCTGGCTTGCAGACAGAAAATTTGATATTATTCAAACCGACTGGACTCTTGCTCTTCGTCTTTTCCTCGAAAAAACGGGCAGAAGATACAAAAAATAGTTTTTTAAAAGGAAGCCCCTTTGCTTTTTGCAAAGGGGCTTTTTGCATAAATGAAAAACCACACAATAGTCGCATGATTCAAAGAGGTCAACCGATAGAAGGGAAAAATCCGATATTTCTGTCAGTTGCGGGAAGACGGTATGAACGGTCTGAGCGCATCCGCCATTGTATTTCTCGGCATTGTTTGCAGCCATATTTTTCCCGGTCCTGTAAGAACGGTATTAAAGAGACCTTCTCCGCCAAAGAGAGCGTTTCCTATACCTTTTACCGTCTGGATATCTATCTGGACCGTTTGCTGCATTGCTGCGAGATTACCGGTGTCCACAATTATTTTCTGCCCGGGGGCAAGATCATATTCCTGCACGCTTCCGTCTATTTCAAGAAATACCATTCCGTTTCCTGTGAATTTCTGAAGTATGAAACCTTCACCGCCAAAAAAACCTGCTCCTGTTTTCTTTTGGAAGTGAACAGACATTTCAACACCTTCTTCGCTTGCAAGAAAAGCGGACTTCTGCGCTATAATAGTGTTTCCGGGACTTATCATTACCGGAAGTATCTCTCCCGGAAAGCTTGACGCTGCCGCAAACAGTCCGGATCCACCCGTACAGGTGTAAATGTTCTGGAACATCGACTCTCCGGAGAACATTCTTCCGAAAGCCTTTCCGATACTGCCGCCGGCATTGGTGGACATTTCCATATTGGGAGACATCCAGCTCATCGCGCCCTTGTCGGTCTTGATCTTTTCTCCTGCATCCAGTGTCATTATTAACACAGGAAGCGGCGTGCCCTTAATTTCGTACTTCATAGCTTTTTCTCCTTTTGTAAATTAATATTATTGGGAATGCTGTCAAATAACTCCGGTATGCTGTCAACGCAAACGGTTTTTTTTGAAAAACTGATTTAAGGCGTGCTTTCAAGACATATCAATCGTTTCTGAATAGTCAAAAGGGGATCTTTATTATTTCAAAGGTTTCATATCTGCCGGCATATAGGGAAGCGTAAATCCGATAAGATTTGCGCCTTCGCTTGCGGAAGAGCGCTTGAACTGGCTTTTATAATATCTTGAATAGAAAGTATCGAGCGCTGCGTTTATTGTATCGTCGTCATATTCGTCAAACGTTGCAAGCATGTATTTCTGTATTTCCGAACGCGGGAATTTGTGCTTTGCAAAGTAGTAAATGATAAAATCATGCAGAATATACGGTCCGAGAATATCTTCTGTTTTCTGTCCGTCTTTAAGCTCGGGAGAAACGGGAGTGTCGACAATATCTAGAAGAGTTTTTTCAAGCTCTCCGCCGCGTTTTTTTGCAATATGTGTTACAAGCTCACGCATAACGGTTTTCGGCACCGTTGCGTTAACATTGTAATGGCTTAGCATGTCTCCTGCATAGGTAGTAAAACCGAGAGCCGCTTCAGAAAGGTCGCCTGTGCCGAGGGCAAGCGCATTTTGCTGGTTCGCTACATCAAAAAGTATCTGCGCACGCTCTCTTGCCTGTGCGTTTTCGTATGTAACATCGTCTGTTACTGTGTCGTGACCGATATCCCTTAAATGCTGAAGGACAGCTTCTTTTATGCTTATCTCTCGCGAAGTTACGCCGAGGAGATCCATCAGTTTTTTTGCATTGCCGTTTGTTCTTTCGGAAGTGGAAAAACACGGCAGAGTAAGACCCGTTATATCTGATGCTGGAAGACCGAGCATTTTGAATGTGTTTTCGGCAACAAGCAGCGCCGTGGTAGAGTCAAGTCCGCCCGAAACGTTTACAACTACCTTTTTTATACCGGTATTAACAAGGCGCATGTAAAGAGCCTGTGTTTGAAGAGAAAAAAGCTCTTCGAGATAGCGTTTTTTGTCGTTTTTGCCGTAATAAGGTATTTTGTAGTCTGCAACCTTCTGTCTTGTATATATAAGTCCGGTATCTTTTGTGTGATCTGCGGTAGCGACTATAGTTTCGGGCTTATCCTGAGACATAAACGAAACGGTTATGCCCTTATTGAAGACGCCGCAGAAGCCTTTGTATACATTATCTGCGGAGCTTTCGCCGAATCCGCCGTTGGCAACGGCAACAATGCAGCTTTTTGCTCCGGAAGCACGGTTGCAGTATTCGATTATATCGTTCTGAATGCAGGGATATCCCGGCATAATGGTGGGGAGGAGCAGCACGTCGAAAGTTTCGTTTCCGTTTTCCGATACGGCTACGGTTTTTCCTTCAAGCTCAAAATGACTCTTTTTTGCGAGTATACCGTCTTTTATTATAACATTTTCATGATACGGAACAGAAGTAACGATTATTTTGCCTGTTTTTTCGCTGTATTGGCACAGAGAGTCCAGCGCCGCCTCTGTCTGTTCCTTAAATTCGGGGAAATCATAAAGCTCTCCCGCAGAAGAACCTGTGAGAGAATATGCGGGAAAAAGATAAATATCCCCTTCGTTGCTGTCCATAATATCAGTCATTTTTTTTGCGTTTTCATTCGGATAGCCGAGAGAAACAACAAAAACGGCTGTAACGATCTTCATAAATTTATTCCTTTCATGAGGGATGATCAGAGATATATGGGTATTATATATCTTTTGCTCAACTTTGTCAAGTCTTAAGGAAAAATAAAAGGCAGGAGAAAATCCCCTGCCTTTTTATGTGATTTCCGATTATTCGGAGATCTTTGCAACGATACCGGAACCAACAGTCTTGCCGCCTTCGCGGATAGCGAAACGAAGACCGGGTTCGATAGCGATGGGAGTGATGAGGGCAACGTTGATAGTAACGTTTTCGCCCGGCATGCACATATCAACGCCTTCGTTAAGGGTGATAACACCGGTAACGTCGGTTGTTCTGAAATAGAACTGAGGTCTGTAGTTGGAAACGAACGGTTTATGACGTCCGCCTTCTTTAGCGGTAAGAACGTAAACTTCGCCTACGAACTTTGTATGAGGATGGATAGAACCGGGTTTAGCAAGAACCTGACCTCTCTGAACGTCAGTTCTCTGAATACCACGGAGAAGGCAACCGATATTGTCGCCTGCTTCTGCAAAGTCGAGGAGTTTTCTGAACATTTCGATACTGGTAACAACGGATTTACGTGTTTCTTCTTTGATACCAACGATTTCAACTTCCTCAGACATCTTAAGAACGCCTCTTTCAACACGGCCGGTAACAACTGTGCCACGACCGGTGATGGTCATAACGTCTTCGATAGGCATAAGGAACGGGAGATTGTCGTTTCTTTCGGGTGTGGGAATATGAGTGTCAACTGCGTCCATGAGTTCCTGAATGCATTTGTATTCGGGAGCGTTGATATCTTTGGAGTCGCTTTCAAGAGCTTTGAGAGCTGAACCCTGAATGATAGCAGTGTCGTCGCCGGGGAAATCGTATTTGTTGAGAAGTTCACGAATATCCATATCAACGATTTCGAGAAGTTCGGGGTCGTCAACCTGGTCAACCTTGTTCATGAAAACAACGATTGCGGGAACGCCAACCTGACGGGCGAGAAGGATGTGCTCACTTGTCTGAGCCATAACGCCGTCGGATGCAGCAACAACGAGGATAGCGCCGTCCATCTGAGCAGCACCGGTGATCATGTTTTTGATATAGTCGGCGTGGCCCGGGCAGTCAACGTGAGCATAGTGACGAGTGTCTGTTTCATACTCAACGTGAGCTGTATTGATGGTGATTCCTCTTTCTCTTTCTTCGGGCGCTTTATCGATCATATCGTATGCTTCGAATTTAGCGTAGCCTTTGAGAGAGAGATACTTTGTGATAGCAGCGGTAAGTGTGGTTTTACCATGGTCAACGTGTCCGATGGTACCAATGTTAACATGGGGTTTTGTTCTTTCAAATTTAGCCTTTGCCATTAGATTGATCCTCCTATTGATAAGATTATTTTAGTTTACTTTTTCATTATTGCTTCCTGAACGCTCTTCGGAACTTCGGCATAATGGCTCGGTTCCATTGTGTAAGAGCCGCGACCCTGAGTTTTGGATCTCATATCGGTAGCATAGCCGAACATTTCTCCGAGGGGAACAAATGCCGTGACCTGCTGTCCGCCTGCTATAACATCCAGACTCTGGATCTGTCCTCTGCGGGAGTTCAGGTCTCCGATAACGTCACCGAGATATTCGTCGGGCGTTGTAACAACAACCTTCATTATCGGTTCCATAATAACCGGGTCCGCTTTTTTCATGGCGTCTTTGAATGCCATCGATCCGGCGATCTTGAATGCCATTTCCGAAGAGTCAACTTCGTGATACGATCCGTCGTAAAGAGTGACTTTACAGTCAACTACGGGATATCCCGCAAGCACGCCGGACTGCATTGCGCCCTGGATACCTGCGTCTACCGCCGGGATATACTCTTTCGGTACGGAGCCGCCGACTACTTTGTTTATAAACTCATAGCCCTTGCCGGGTTCGTTAGGTTCAACGATGATCTTAACATGACCGTACTGACCTTTACCGCCCGACTGACGTGCGTATTTCGTATCCTGATCAACGGTTTTTCTTATAGCTTCTTTATAAGCGACCTGAGGTTTGCCTACGTTTGCTTCAACTTTGAATTCACGCAGCATTCTGTCTACGATTATTTCGAGATGAAGCTCACCCATACCCGCTATGATGGTCTGTCCCGTTTCTTCATCAGTGTATGTCTTGAACGTCGGGTCTTCCTCGGCAAGTTTTGCAAGAGCAATGCTCATTTTTTCCTGACCTGCTTTGGTTTTAGGTTCAATGGCAACACGGATTACCGGTTCGGGGAATTCCATGGATTCGAGAATAATGGGTTTATCTTCTACACAAAGCGAATCGCCTGTTGTGGTGTTTTTGAGTCCGACTGCGGCAACTATATCGCCGGCGTAAGCCTCCTCAAGATCCTCTCTGTGATTTGCATGCATCAGAAGAATGCGGCCGAGACGTTCGCGGTTGCCCTTTGTTGCGTTTTTCACGGTTGCGCCGGCGCTTATTTTGCCGGAGTAAATTCTGAAAAAGCAGAGCTTTCCTACAAACGGGTCAGTCATTATCTTGAATGCGAGAGCTGAAAACGGCTCGGCATCGCTTGCCTTGCGCTCGTCTTCTTCGCCCGTATCGGGATTTATGCCTTTGATTGCGGGAATATCGACCGGAGACGGCATATAAGCCACAATAGCGTCAAGAAGCTTCTGAACGCCTTTGTTTCTGTATGATGTACCGCATGTAACGGGAACAATTCTGTTTGCGATCGTGCCGGCACGCAGACATCTTTTAATCTCTTCTTCGGTTATTTCTTCGCCTTCAAGGTATTTTTCCATTACGGCTTCGTCTTCCTCGGCACACGCCTCGATCATTTTGGTTCTGTATTCTTCCGCAAGATCGCGCATGTCTTCGGGAATGGACTCAACGCGCATATCGTTGCCCATATCGTCGTAATAAACGTCTGCAGTCATCTCTACAAGGTCGATAACGCCGCGGAAAGATTCCTGGGAGCCTATCGGGAGCTGAATGGGAACGGCATTGCATTTAAGACGGTCGTGCATCATTTTTACAACACGGTAAAAATCCGCACCCATAATGTCCATCTTGTTAACGTAAGCCATACGGGGAACTTTATATTTGTCAGCTTGTCTCCAAACTGTTTCAGACTGGGGTTCAACGCCGCCTTTTGCACAGAAAACGGTTACGGATCCATCAAGAACTCTCAGAGATCTTTCAACTTCTACAGTGAAATCAACATGACCGGGAGTGTCAATGATGTTGAGTCTGTGACCTTTCCAATATGCGGTAGTTGCCGCCGAAGTGATGGTAATACCTCTCTCCTGCTCTTGCGCCATGAAGTCCATGGTGGCAGTTCCTTCATGTGTTTCACCGAGTTTATGGTTAACGCCGGTGTAATAGAGGATTCGCTCGGTGGTCGTTGTTTTGCCCGCGTCGATATGAGCCATTATGCCGATATTGCGGTAAAGCTCAATGGGATATTGTCTGGGCATTTAGGTTTCCTTTCGAAAATGAGATTTTTACCATTACCATCTGAAATGTGCAAACGCCTTGTTTGCTTCTGCCATCTTGTGGGTATCTTCTTTCTTCTTGAAAGCTCCGCCCTGATTGTTGATGGCATCGAGGATTTCGTTTGCAAGTCTTTCTTTCATTGTGCGTTCGTTACGAGAACGCGCGTATGTGGTGAGCCAACGCAGACCAAGGGTAACTCTTCTTTCGGGACGAACCTCCATAGGTACCTGGTAGTTGGAACCGCCGACACGCTTAGCCTTGACTTCGAGAACAGGCATTATATTTTCCATGGCCTGCTCGTAAACTTCAAGCGGGTTTTTGCCGGTCTTTTCTTTTACGATATCGAATGCTTCGTAAACTATTTTCTGAGCAACGCCTTTTTTACCGTCATACATAACGCTGTTGACGAGCTTCGAAACGAGCTGGCTGCCGTAAATAGGATCGGGGAGAACCTCACGCTTGGGTATGTTTCCTCTTCTGGGCACTTTACTTCCCTCCTTCATTATTGATAAATGAGTTCATCGGTACTCGAAAGCATTTTTTCTTCCGTCAGCGCTCAGCCTGAATATATTTATATATAAAAGCTTTCGCTGATGAAAAATCCGAGTAACTTGCGGCTTTTTGCCGTTATGAATTATTTTTTCGCTGCCTTCGGACGTTTAGCTCCGTATTTTGAACGGGACTGCATTCTTCCGTTTACACCCTGAGTATCGAGTGTGCCGCGAATGATGTGATAACGAACGCCCGGGAGATCTCTTACACGGCCGCCTCTGATGAGCACTACGCTGTGTTCCTGAAGGTTGTGACCGATACCGGGAATGTATGTCGTTACTTCCGCTGTGTTTGTAAGACGGACTCTTGCTATTTTACGGAGAGCCGAGTTAGGCTTCTTCGGTGTTTTTGTGCCAACAGAAATGCAAACGCCTCTCTTCTGCGGGTTCGACTGTTCGGTCGGTATCTTCTTAAGAGAGTTGAGGCCTTTCTGAAGCGCAGGTGCGGTAGACTTTACGGTGAGAGTCTGTCTTCCTTTACGAACGAGCTGGTTAAATGTAGGCATATTTTTCCTCCTTTTCTTCACTATTTTATATTAATGAAATAATATAATCATATTTTTACAGTGCACAGCAGAAAAAAGTGCATAATTTCCCTATCTTTTTTCTGCCGTGAACAGTTGTTAGTATATCATATAATACGACTTTTTTCAAGCCTTAATTCTTAATTTTTTCCGAACAATCGGTGATTTTAAGTCAACCGGCGTTTTCCGAACCGTCGAGTTCCGTTATTTCAACGTTTCTGTATCTTTCAAGACCTGTGCCTGCCGGGATAAGTTTACCGATAATTACGTTTTCTTTAAGACCTACGAGCATATCGGTCTTGCCTTTGATCGCGGCGTCGGTAAGGATCTTCGTTGTTTCCTGGAACGATGCTGCGGAAAGGAAACTTTCGGTTGCAAGCGCGGATTTTGTGATACCTAAAAGCATTGTCTGATACTCTGCGGGAACAGCGTCGGGGTTTGCGGCGAGAAGTTTGCGGTTAACGTCTTTGACCTCTGCTCTGTCAACGACCGAGCCAAGCATGAAGCCTGTGTCTCCCGGTTCTGTGATGCGGACTTTTCTCATCATCTGACGAATGATGATCTCAATATGCTTATCGTTGATATCAACGGCCTGGCTGTGGTAAACTTTCTGAATTTCCTGAGTGATATACTCTTCAACGGCTGCTTCCGACTTTACTCTCAGAATATCCTGCGGATCCTGAGCGCCTTCGGTAAGCTCGTCGCCCTTGCGAATGAAATCGCCTTCTTTTACTTTAAGACGAGCGCTGTAGGGAATCAGATACTGACATACCTCGCCTGTTTCGTCGTTTTTGATAACGGCATATCTTGCATGTTTCATTTCCTGGAACGAAAGCTCGCCGTTTGTTTCGGAAAGTATCGCGAGTCTCTTCGGATGGCGCGCTTCGAAAAGTTCCTGAACACGCGGAAGACCCTGTGTGATATCCGAGCTGCCGGCAACGCCGCCTGTATGGAACGTTCTCATCGTAAGCTGAGTACCGGGTTCACCGATAGACTGAGCGGCTATTATTCCGACTGCTTCGCCTACGTTTACCGTTTCGGATGTTGCAAGGTTCATACCGTAGCATTTTGCGCATACGCCGTAGCGGCATTCGCATGTAAGAACGGAGCGGAGCTTGAGTTCCTTGTATCCCGCCGCAACAATGCGCTTTGCGTCGGCGTCGCGTATATATCTTGTGTTCGGACAGATGATCTCACCGGTTTTCGGATCGATAACGTCTTCAACCGGGAATCTGCCGATAAGTCTGCTCTGGAAACTTTCGAGGATTTCATCGCCGTCTCGGATATCGCGGACTACTATGCCGTCTGTTGAGCCGCAGTCGTCTTCGCGCACGATAACATCCTGTGAAACGTCAACAAGTCTTCTTGTAAGGTAACCTGAGTCGGCGGTTCTGAGCGCGGTATCTGCCTGACCTTTTCTTGCGCCTTTAGATGAAACGAAATATTCAAGAACGGTAAGTCCTTCACGGAAGTTTGCTCTGATGGGAACATCGACCGTTCGACCTGTTGTGTTTGCCATAAGTCCGCGCATACCGCAAAGCTGTCTGATCTGGTCGATCGAGCCGCGGGCGCCTGATACAGCCATCATGTTTATCGGGTTGAACGCACTGAGGTTTTGCTGAAGCGCCTTTGTAACTTCGTTTGTGGTACTGTTCCATACGTTTACGACCTGAGCGTAACGTTCGTCGTCCGAAATGAGACCTCTTCTGAAGTGTTTTGTGATTTTTTCGACTTCAACGTCGGCTTTATGAACGAGTTCCGCCTTTTCGGGAGGAATTTCCATATCGCTGACTGAGATAGTTATCGCGCCTTTTGTGGAATATTTGTAGCCCTGAGCCTTGATCATATCAAGAACTTCGGCTGTTTTTGTTATTCCGTGCACTTTTATGCAGCGGTCTATGATCTTTTTGAGCTCGGATTTTTTCGCAACGCTTGTTATTTCAAGATCGAATATCTTTTCGGGATCTTCTCTGTTTACAAAGCCGAGATCCTGAGGAATGGGACGGTTGAAAATGATCTGACCGACTGTCGCATTGATAAGTCTTGTTTCGATATTGCCTTTATATTCTTTGCGGATCCTTACTTTGATCGGAGCGTGCAGACCGACTGCGCCTGCATCGTATGCCATGAGCGCTTCGTCAAAATCTTTGAATATCTTTACTCTGTATTTCTTTTCAACGTCCGATTTGTCAGGTTTCGCAGTTATAATACCTATGCCTTCCTGCTCCTCGTCGTCTTCCTTTACCTCTGTAATGCCCGGTTCGTCATATTTTATTATTGTAAGATAATACGAACCGAGGATCATATCCTGAGAGGGAACTGCAACGGGCATACCGTCCTGAGGACGGAGCAGGTTGTTTGCGGAAAGCATAAGGAATCTCGCTTCTGCCTGCGCCTCTGCGGAAAGGGGAACGTGAACTGCCATCTGGTCTCCGTCGAAGTCGGCGTTGAACGCGGTACATACGAGCGGATGGAGTTTGAGAGCGCGTCCTTCAACAAGGACCGGCTCGAAAGCCTGAATACCGAGTCTGTGAAGTGTGGGCGCACGGTTAAGAAGAACGGGATATTCCTTTATTACGGTTTCAAGCGCGTCCCATACCGGAGCCTCCGATCTTTCGACCATCTTTTTCGCACTCTTTATGTTCTGAACGATGCCAAGCTCTGAAAGTCTCTTCATTACAAACGGCTTGAAAAGCTCGAGAGCCATTTCTTTCGGCAGACCGCACTGATAAATTTTCAGCTCCGGTCCTACAACGATAACGGAACGACCTGAGTAGTCAACACGTTTACCGAGAAGGTTCTGACGGAAACGACCCTGTTTGCCCTTGAGAATATCCGAAAGCGATTTCAGCGCCCTGTTGTTCGGGCCGCTTACGGGTTTTCCTCGTCTGCCGTTATCAATAAGAGCGTCTACGGCTTCCTGAAGCATACGTTTTTCGTTTCTTATGATTATTGCGGGAGCGGAAAGCTCAAGAAGCTTGCGGAGACGGTTGTTTCTGTTTATTACACGTCTGTAAAGATCGTTAAGATCGCTTGTTGCAAATCTGCCGCCGTCAAGCTGGACCATCGGTCTGATTTCAGGAGGGATTACGGGGATAACGTCAAGGATCATCCATTCGGGACGGTTGCCGGATGTTCTGAATGATTCAACGACCTCAAATCTCTTGAGAAGCTTTATCTTCTTCTGACCGTTTGACTCTTTCATTTCGGCTTTGAGTTCTTCGGAAAGCTTGTCAAGGTCTATTTCAACGAGAAGTTCCTTTATCGCTTCCGCGCCCATGCCTACTCTGAAGTCATCGCCGTATTTTTCGTACAGATCGAGGTATTCTTTTTCGGTAAGAGTCTGTTTTTTCTTTATTTCGGGTATTCCGCCGTCGTCAAGAACGATATATGCGCCGAAATACAGCACGCTTTCGAGCTGACGGGGCTGGATGTCGAGCATCTGACCGAGACGCGAGGGGATACCTTTGAAATACCATATGTGGGAAACGGGAGCGGCAAGCTCTATATGTCCCATTCTTTCGCGGCGGACTTTTGATTTTGTTATTTCAACGCCGCAGCGTTCGCAGACTTTGCCTTTATATCTGAAACGTTTGTATTTTCCGCAATGACATTCCCAGTCCTTTGTGGGACCGAAGATACGCTCGCAGAAAAGTCCGTCTCTTTCGGGTTTAAGTGTTCTGTAATTGATCGTTTCGGGCTTTTTTACTTCACCGTGAGACCACGAACGGATCTTTTCGGGAGAAGCAAGCCCTATTCTTATAGATTCAAATGAATTGAATTCCATTCCGGAGGAGTAACTGTTGTTTATTGATGTTTCTTTTTCAGCGCTCATTCACTTTTTCCTCCATTTTCATTATCTTCAACTATGCTTTCAACAAGGTTGCCGAATTCTTCGTCGTCGTTTTCAGCATTCTTTTTTTTGCGGCTTTTTTTGCCGTCGTTTTCTTCTTCATCGTCGAAATCAGCGTAGTAATCTTCATCTTCAAAATCGTCATGAACATCGTTTTCGCCGTCTATTTCGGAAAGGATATAGTCGGCTGCGGGGAAGTCGAGTTCGCCGTCGGAGTTCATAACTTCTCTTGCCTCCGCCTGATCGAAGGTGCTTTCTCCGTCGTCATCGTAAGAGGTGGTGAGATCTATTTCATGCTGGTCTTTAGCAAGAACTTTGATGTCAAGCCCGAGCGACTGAAGTTCTTTTACGAGAACCTTGAAGCTTTCGGGTATTCCCGGTTCGGGAACGTTTTTGCCCTTGACTATCGATTCGAATGTTTTTACTCTGCCCACAACATCATCCGATTTAACGGTAAGCATTTCCTGAAGAGTATACGCCGAACCGTAAGCTTCGAGCGCCCAAACTTCCATTTCGCCGAAACGCTGTCCGCCAAACTGAGCTTTACCGCCGAGAGGCTGCTGTGTAACGAGGGAATACGGACCGGTGGAACGCGCGTGGATCTTATCGTCAACAAGGTGATGCAGCTTGAGGTAATACATGTATCCTACGGTGACCTCACCGTCGAAAAGTTCGCCTGTTCTGCCGTCGTAAAGAACGGTTTTGCCTGTTTTGTCGTGACCGGCAAGTTCGAGACATTTGGATATGTCAGATTCCTTTACGCCGTCAAAAACAGGAGTTTCTATTTTCCAGCCGAGCGCTTTTGCGGCATAGCCGAGGTGGACTTCAAGGACCTGACCGATATTCATACGAGAAGGAACGCCGAGCGGGTTAAGAACTATGTCAAGCGGTGTTCCGTCCGGCAAAAACGGCATATCCTCCTGCGGAAGGATCCTTGAAACAACACCTTTGTTACCGTGACGACCCGCCATTTTATCGCCTACTGAGATCTTTCTTCTCTGTGCGATATATACGCGGACTATCATGTTCGTGGAAGGTGAAAGTTCAGAAGAATTTTCTCTTGTGAATACTTTTACGTCAACAACGATACCGTTTTCTCCGTGAGGAACTTTAAGACTTGCGTCTCTTACTTCTCTTGATTTTTCACCGAATATCGCTCTGAGGAGGCGTTCTTCGGCAGTCTGTTCGGCGTCGCCTTTCGGTGATACT
Organism: Oscillospiraceae bacterium; assembly: GCA_902783255.1. Classification (GTDB taxonomy): domain Bacteria; phylum Bacillota; class Clostridia; order Oscillospirales; family UBA644; genus HGM12619. The sequence continues at coordinate 115,857 of CACZQB010000021.1, forward strand.
TTGCCTACAAGAATGTCGCCTGCTCTTACTTCCGCGCCTATACGGATTATTCCGCGATCGTCAAGATCCGCAAGCAGGTCTTTCGAAACGCCGGGGATATCGTTTGTGATCTCTTCTGGACCGAGTTTTGTTTCTTTTGCGTCTATTTCATATTCTTCAACGTGAATTGAAGTGAACGTATCTTCTTTAACGAGTTTTTCGTTAAGAAGAACGGCGTCCTCGTAGTTGTAGCCTTCCCAGGTCATAAAGCCGATAAGCATGTTTTTGCCGAGGGCAAGTTCGCCGTTGGATGTTGCGGGACCGTCTGCAATAACATCGCCTTTTTTGATTATCTGACCTACGGATACTATCGGGCGCTGGTTTATACATGTGCCCTGGTTCGAACGGAGGAATTTGATTATCGGATATACTTCAGTTTCGTCGTCATCATCTCTTTTTATCCTGATCTCGGTGGCGGAAACGTAAGTTACGATGCCGTTGCATTTTGAAATAACGCATACGCCGCTGTCTACTGCAGCGCGGTATTCCATGCCTGTTCCGACTATCGGAGATTCCGTTTTGAGAAGAGGAACCGCCTGACGCTGCATGTTCGCGCCCATCAGTGCGCGGATGGCGTCGTCGTTTTCAAGGAAGGGGATCATTGACGTTGCAACGGAAACGACCTGTTTCGGAGAAATATCTATAAAATCTACTTTTTCTCTTTCAACTTCTGAAATGTTCTCTCTGTGGCGGACCGCGACTTTCGGACGGAGAAGTCTGTTCATTTCGTCACGCGGCTCGTTTGCCTGCGCAACTATATAATTATCTTCGGTGTCGGCAGTCATATATACTACTTCTTCCGAAATAACGCCTGTTTCTTTGTCTATCGGGTGATACGGAGCTTCTATGAAGCCGTATTCGTTGATCCTCGCAAAAGAAGCGAGATATGAGATAAGACCGATGTTCGGACCTTCAGGGGTTTCAACGGGGCACATGCGTCCGTAATGCGAATAATGAACGTCACGAACGTCAAATCCGGCGCGGTCACGGGTAAGACCGCCGGGACCGAGTGCGGAAAGTCTTCTTTTATGGGTGATCTCTGCGAGCGGGTTCGACTGATCCATAAACTGCGAAAGGGGAGAAGATCCGAAAAATTCGCGGATAGCGGCAATAACGGGTCTTGAATTGAGCAGAGATGTGGGGGTTGCTTCCGAAACATTCTGCATATTCATTCTTTCTCTTACGGCTCTTTCCATTCTGGTAAAGCCGATGCGGAGCTGATTCTGAAGCAGCTCGCCTACGCAGCGGATACGGCGGTTGCCGAGATGGTCTATATCGTCGGTGGAGCCTATGCCGTAGTAAAGACCGAGCAGATAGTTTACGGCAGAAAAGAGGTCTTCGTTGCAGATCGTGTTGGGAGTTAGTTCGGAAAGGCGGTCTTTTGCCGCTTCCTTGATCTCTTTTTCCGTTTCACAACTGTCGAGTATTTCGCACAGAACGGGGAATTTGACCCATTCTCGAACGCCTATTTCCTTCGGGTCGAACGAAACGAAGTTTTTCATATCGACCATATTGTTCGAAAATACGCGGAATTCTTTTTCTTCTATGTTGAGATATACTTCAAAAGCGCCGCTTGCTTCGATTCTGAGCGCCTGCTCTCTTGTGAGCGGTTTTCCGTCGGGTTCCGCGATTATCTCGCCTGTTCGCGGATCGGAAACGGGTCTTGTAAGAATTTTGCCGGTTATTCTGTTGCCCAGAGCGAGCTTTTTGTTGTATTTGTAACGTCCTACGCGGGTAAGATCGTAAGTTCTTTCGCTGAAGAACAGATTGTCTATATGCGCTACCGCGCCGTCTACCGTTGCGGGTTCGCCCGGACGGAGCTTTTTGTAAAGTTCAAGAAGAGCTGTAGGACGATTTGTGGACGTATCTTTTTCGAGAGTTGAAAGCACTCTCGGGTCTTCGCCGAAAGTTTCCTTTATCATCTCGTCGGTATCTATGCCGAATGCGCGTATGAGCGTTGTGACGGGGACCTTCTTGCCCTTGTCCACTCTGACGTAGATAACGTCGTTCGCGTCGCTTTCAAATTCGACCCACGGACCTCTGTTCGGCATGATCGTTCCGCTGAACAGTTTATTTCCGGCTTTGTCCATATCGCATGCGAAATATACACCCGGCGAACGGACAAGCTGTGAAACTACGACACGCTCGGCTCCGTTGATAATAAAAGTTCCGGTTTCGGTCATGAGAGGAAAGTCTCCGAAGAAAATTTCCGTTTCCTTTATGTCGCCCGTCTGCGTGTTTGTGAGACGGCAGAGAACTTTCAGAGGAGCTGCGTAAGTTGCGTCACGCTCCTTGCATTCTCCAATGGAATACTTCGGCGTATTTTCAAGCTTGTAGTCAATGTAGTCGAGAACAATCGTTCCGGTATGGTCCTCGATATGCGAAGATTCTTTGAGAACAGACTGGATTCCTTCTTCGACAAACCACTTGTAGCTGTTGAGCTGAATGTCGATAAGATTGGGAATTTCCTGCGCTTCTTTGATCTTTGCGAAGTTAACTCTCGTGTTGTTTCCGAGTTGCTCGTAATGAGCTCCGACTGTCTTGGGATCGACCGTTGGGGTCATACGCTATCATCCTCCGTTTTATATTTGTAAATTTTAAAAACCACTTGATTTTTTCTCCGATGTATGTTATAATGGCTTATGCATCGGTTGTCGGACCGGTCGTCTTGCATCGCGATCCGCCGCATTCGGAACCCCGAAAAATGTGAGGATCCGAACAAGGTGCGGATTATAATTATACCATAAATATTATGTGATGTCAAGTTTTCAGCCGCTCTGCGGACCCTGATTTTCAAGACTGTAGGTTTTAACGATCTTTTTCCAATTTCAAATCGCAAAATTGTTAAAAATATACAAACGAGGTAAATTCTATGAAGAGAGCATTACTCAGCGTTTCCGATAAAACGGGAATAGTCGATTTTGCAAAAGAACTTGTGTCTCTCGGCTATGAGATCCTTTCTACCGGCGGGACGGCGACGGCGCTGCGCGAAAACGGCGTTGCTGTAACGAACGTAAGCGATGTTACGGGTTTTCCGGAATGTCTTGACGGTCGTGTAAAAACGCTTCACCCCATGATCCACGCGGGCATTCTTGCAATGAGAAGCAATCCGGAGCATATGAAACAGATAAAGGAACTCGGCGTTGAACCGATAGATATCATAGCCATAAACCTTTATCCTTTCAAGAAGACCATACTCAAGGAAGGCACAACTTTCGAAGAGGCGGTTGAAAACATTGATATCGGCGGTCCCACAATGATCCGTGCGGCGGCAAAAAATCATCCCGACGTTGCCGTTATAGTCGATCCCGCCGACTACTCTGCGGTTATCGAACAGCTTAAAAACGGCGGAATAAGTCTTGAGGCGAAAAAGGAGCTGGCTCTCAAAGTATTTGAGCATACGGCTGCTTACGATGCGCTTATCGCCGATTATTTCAGAAAACAGCTCGGTAAATCTCCTTTTGCAGATAATCTTACACTCACTTTTGAAAAAGTTCAGAGCATGCGTTACGGCGAAAATCCGCATCAGAACGCGGCTTTCTACAAACAGATAGGTCACTACGAGGGCACTCTTGCCGCAGCCGAACAGCTTTCGGGCAAGGAGCTTTCATACAATAATATCAACGATACGAACGGCGCTCTCGACCTTCTCAAAGAGTTTGAGGGCAAAACTGCTGTAGTTGCGGTAAAACATGCAAATCCATGCGGAGTAGGTGTGGGCGAAACGGTTTATGACGCTTATATGAACGCGTATAACGCCGATCCCGTATCTATATTCGGAGGCATAGTCGCCGTAAACGCAATGGTAGACGCAAAGACCGCCGAGAAAATGCACGAGATATTCCTTGAGATAGTTATTGCTCCCGATTTTACCGATGAAGCGATAAAAATTCTTTCGGCGAAACCGAATCTCAGAATAATGAAGCTTCCCGCAATAACAAAGAGAAACACTCCCGATATGCTTGATATGAAAAAAGTTGCCGGGGGACTTCTCGTTCAGGAGCTTGACTGCTCGCTTTACGGCGGAGAGCTTAAATGCGTAACAGACAGAGCGCCCACCGAAGACGAGATGAAAGCGCTCGATTTCGGCTGGACTGTAGTAAAACATACAAAATCCAATGCGATAGTTCTCGCAAAAGAAAATATGACCGTCGGCGTAGGCCCCGGTCAGACGAACCGCATAACGGCGCTTGAGCTCGCCGTAAAATATGCCGGAGACAAGGCAAAAGGCTCGGTTCTTGCGTCAGACGCCTTCTTCCCGTTTGACGACTGTGTTGAAGCCGCTCACAAAGCAGGCATAACCGCAATAATCCAGCCGGGCGGATCGATAAGAGACGAAGATTCCATAAAGAAATGCAACGAATACGGCATCGCAATGGTATTTACGGGTCAGAGACATTTTAAACACTGATCAACATACCGCATGATCAGAATGAAAAGGGGTTTTATATATGAAAGAAAAGAAAACGCTTGAAGAAAAATACGCAAAACCTGGTGAAGAACTTAAAACAGGTTCGATAGTAGTTATCGGTATCGGATTTTTTGTTTTTCTTATAATGCTGTATTTTTCAGGGCAGATGCAGTCAAACGGCTGGATATTCATTGTGATAGGCATAGTTCTCTGGGCATTCTGCATACTTATCGCGTCAAAAAACATAAAAGGATGGCTTTACGGCAAACGCCGCGAAAGTCTTCTTAAATCGGGCAAACTGAAAGAAACGGCGAAAAAATCATACAACCGCGAACACAGATTTGACGAAGAATGATATCCGGCGCGGAGGACACGCGATCGCGGAAAAAGCATGACGCTTTTTCTGAGGAAAGTCCGAGCTCCAACGGGAAAGAATAACGGATAACGTCCGCCGAGGGCAACCTCCGGGAAAGTGCAACAGAAAATAACGTCGGGGCAACCCGTCACGGTGAAAAGGTGAGGCAAGAGCTCACCGGGAAGACGGCAACGTCTTCTGACAGTGTAAACCCTATTCGGAGCAATTCCGGTATAAGACGGAAAAGCATATGCTTTTCAGCGCCTCCCGTCGCGTCTTGAAGGAAGCTGGAGATACGGAGCAATCCGTGTTCGAGATAGATGATACGCGTAAATACAAAACTCGGCTTATTATCCTCCGCGCTCTGATACAGAATAATACGGATGCTTTGCAACATCATGCAAAACATCCGTTTTTTTCGTAAAGCGCGGTCGTCGGCGTTTTCCATTAAAAATTACGATTTTGTATTTATATGCTCCGTTTTTTTGACACCGAAAATTACATAAATTCGTTTATTATTCTCTCTGTATTTCCAAATTACATTAAAAAAGGATATTGCGATGCTTCAACTTAAAAATATAAAAAAAGACTATGATCTCGGCGGAGGCACTGTCCACGCTCTCAAAGGAATAGATCTTTCTTTCCGCGAAAGCGAGTTTATTTCGATCCTCGGTCCGTCGGGCTGCGGCAAAACAACGATGCTCAATATTCTCGGAGGACTGGACAAATACTCGGACGGCGATCTTATTATAAACGGAGTTTCGACAAAAAACTATAAGGACAGAGACTGGGACAGCTACCGCAACCATTCGGTCGGTTTTGTTTTTCAGACATACAACCTTATTCCGCATCAGACCGTGCTGCAGAATGTTGAGCTTGCGCTTACTTTGTCGGGTGTTTCGAAATCCGAACGCAGACAGCGCGCAAAAAAAGCGCTTGAAGAGGTCGGGCTCGGCGATCAGCTGCGCAAACGTCCAAACGAAATGTCGGGCGGACAGATGCAGCGCGTTGCGATCGCAAGGGCTCTTGTAAACAATCCCGATATAATCCTTGCCGATGAACCTACAGGCGCGCTCGATTCCGAAACAAGCGTCCAGGTCATGCAGATACTTAAAAAAGTATCCGAAAATCGCCTTGTTGTTATGGTAACGCATAATGCGGAGCTTGCCGAACAGTATTCAACGCGCATAGTCCGTATGCTTGACGGCATGATAATAAACGATTCAAAGCCGATCACACCGGAGGAAAAAGCAGAGCTTGAAAAAGCCGATGCGGAAAAAAACGCTTCCTGTAAAAAAACAAAAAAACCGTCGATGTCTTTCGCAACATCATTCGGTCTTTCTTTGAAAAATCTCTTTACGAAAAAAGGAAGAACAGTCCTTACCGCATTTGCCGGCTCAATAGGTATTATCGGCATAGCGCTTATTTTTGCAGCTTCACACGGAATGACATCATATATCAGCGCGGTTCAGGAAGATACATTATCGTCCTACCCCATCAGCATTGAAGCCACAACGATAGATCTGAGCACTCTTATGCGCACTTTTATGGGCGCTGTAAACGACGAGAGCAAAAATCACGAAAAAGACGCGGTATACTCAAAATCTGCGCTTTTTGATATGCTCAACGCCATAAACAATATAGAAACGACCGAAAATGACCTTAAATCGTTCAAAAAGTATATAGAAGAGAAAAAAGCGGATGAAGATAACGTACTTTCGGATGCGCTGAGCGGGATACGGTATACTTATGATGTTGATCTGACTGTATACACAAAAAATCTTGACGGCGAAATAACCGTTTCGGATACCGGAAAGCTGTTTTCGCAGGCGCTTGCAAAAAATTACGGCTCCTCAAGAGCGTCTTCACGCCAGTCTGCATCTTCGATCACCGCAGGCAACTCGGCGCTTTCGCTTTTTATGCCGGGTCAGTCAACCACAAGATCAAGACTCTGGCAGGAAATGCTTTCGGGCGATAACGGCCGCGCAATAAATCCGGTTCTTGAAGGACAGTATGAGCTTGTATACGGCACATGGCCCGATGAATATAACGAAATAGTTGTGGTCCTTGACGAAAACAACGAAATAGACGATCTTTCTCTTTTCGCGCTCGGCTTTAAGTCCGAAGCGGAAATGGACGAAATTTTCGACGCCGTTTCAAAAGGAACCCAGATAGATACTTCTTTGCAGAGCTGGTCTTATGAAGATATATGCGGCAAGGAATACAGGGTTGTTTTAAGCAGCGACTGCTACACTTACGATGAATTCAGTGGAACATACGTTGACCTGAGAGACACCGACGCGGGTCTTCGCTATCTTTACGATAAGGGTCTTCCGCTTAAAGTTACCGGCATAATCCGTCCCGATGAGAATGCTGCAGCGTCAATGCTTTCCGGTTCAATAGGCTACACATCCATGCTGACCGAGTATATTATCGAAAAAGCGCATGAATCAGACCCCGTAAAGGCGCAGGCGGCATCTCCGGATACCGATATTTTTACCGGACTGCCTTTCAGGGAAAACAACGGCAGAATGACGGACGAAGAAAAGGAAGAATCGTTTCGCAATTATATAGCGGATCTCAATACCGAAAAGAAAGCTGCGGCATACGTTGAAATAATGGCTATCCCCACAGACGAACAGCTTGACGCGGCAGTCGATTCGGTGATGAGCGGGGTGACGAGAGAAAGCATTGAGTCTATGCTTGTTTCTTCCATGACAGAGCAGATGAGCATGTCGCAGTCTGAAATTGAAGATTATCTTTCTCAGATGAGCGACGACGATCTTTTCGGGCTTTTTGAAGATTCCGTAAGGGCTCAGTCCGCAGAACGCATATCCGCACAGGTCAGACAGAGTCTTTCGGGCATGACTTCCGAGCAGCTTGCCGCCGCGCTCGATATTGCCGCTCCCGGATACACGACCGAACAATGCGCCGTATATCACGACAAAGTCCTCGTTTTTTCGAATAAAACATATGAAGAAAATCTTATAACTCTCGGCTGTGTTTATCTTGACAGTCCGTCTTCCGTAAATCTTTACGCCTCCACATTTGCGGACAAGGATATAATTGAAGACAGCATTGCAGAATACAACAGCACTCTTGACGACCTCAAAAAAATACATTATGTTGATTATGTGGGACTGATGATGTCTTCCGTTTCAACAATAATTAACGCGATAACGTATGTTCTCATTGCCTTCGTTGCCATCTCGCTTATCGTTTCTTCGATAATGATAGGTGTTATAACGCTAATTTCCGTTCAGGAAAGAACGAAAGAAATAGGCATTCTGAGAGCGATCGGCGCATCGAAAAAAGACGTTTCCGGACTTTTCAATGCCGAAACTGTCATAATAGGCTTTACCGCCGGGCTAATAGGTGTGCTGGTAACATATCTTCTCTGCATACCGCTCAATTTCATTCTCTATTCTCTTACGGGCATAGCAACTCTTAAAGCCGTTCTGCCCATTCCCGCGGCGATCGTTCTTGTTGCGATAAGCGTTGTCCTTACGCTTATTTCGGGCATAATCCCGTCAAGAAGCGCCGCCAAAAAAGATCCCGTTGTTGCTCTCCGCACGGAATAGCGCCGAAAATATACTGTAATACAAGAAAAAAACTCCCGGGATACAAAAACAGAGTATCCCGGGAGATTCTATATGCTGCTTTGCCGTAATGTCAGTCAGAAGGCTCGCCGTATACGGCGATTATGCCCTCGTAATGATGTATCATATAATCCTCTATGATCTGCTCGTATCTGCTTTCGTTTGAATCGATCAGCTGCCTTACCGGAGTATCGGACTTGCAGGCGTTTTCTATTATTCCTCTGCCGCCTTCACGGAAATATCCGTATTGGGTGTTTGTGAGCATATTGAAGAAAACACGGGCGTCTCTTTCGTCAAAGAATACCTGAGAAGCCATATATTCTATAATATCGTTCTTCGTTTTGTATTCGTCAAAAGGTTCGAAAACGGCACTGAGAATCAGAGCAGAAACGGCGGAATCCTTTGCACTGACGGGGATCCCGGTGGTATAGGCAAGATTTGAGTAATCGCTCGCGTAAACGCCGGGCGTTGCTTCGGGACCGAGAGGATACGGCAGGATTCCAACATCGCCGATGCGGTAAAGAAGACACGAGGAATTTCCGAAAAGCTCCGATGTGGGAAGGGTCAGCATAACGATCTCACCGTTGACGAAAAGATCAACGCCCACGCCTCCCCACGCATCGTCAGGGTGAAAACAGTCTTTGCAGGTTTCAAGGTATATTTTCTGCGCGCGGACAAGCGCAGTATATCCCGCATCGGTAAACGTTCCGCAAACCGCCTTGCCGTTAATATAGTCCGACATTGCTGTGCCGTTTGACAGAAACATCATTACCGAAAAATACGGCGAGTGCGTCGCCATTCCGTATATTGTTCTGCCGCTCTCTTTTACTGTATAGGCGTGAAGGACCTCTTCAAATCTGTCCCACGTCCACGTTCCGTCCTCAACATATTCTCTCGGATCAGTGTGGCCGTATTGCGTAATGAGCGCTTCGTTTACCGCGATGGGGTAGCCGAATGTCGTATAAAGAAGCTCGGGCCACGCATAGGGAACAACTCCGAATACATCGTTTTTCCAGATCATGTGGTGAAGCATGTTGGGCGTGCCCCATTTATCGGTATTCGTCACGTCTATCAATGGGGAAAGACCGAGGAAATAGCCTGCCCTGACGCATTCGCAATAGCCGTAGGAGCCGCCTGTGGCAAGATCGTAAATTGATTCTCCCGAAAGCGCCGCCATCATTACGGTGTTTTCGTTTCCGCCATCCGAATAGATGATATTCAGCTTGCAGTTGAATTCATTTTCAACATCCTTCTGCCGTTTTGCCGCGATGTCCGCAAGCGATGTTCCGTTCATAAAACCGAAAGTGCTGTCCGCAGAACCCGACCATCCCCAGTTTACCACCGTGCCGTTCAGATTGACCGAGGAGAGAGAATTTTCATCGTAATCCGGAACGATTTCGGTTTCCTCTGCCTGACAGGAGGAAAGAATCAGAATTAAAACAAGAAGAAAAGCGGTTATCCTTGCAAATAATTTCATTTTTATACCTCCCGAATTTGTAAAATTGTCAGTGTATTTTTATTATTGCGACCGAAAGCGGTTTGAGAATTGCGGAAAATCCGTTGCATTTTTCCGAAACGGCAAGTTTTCTCGTTTCGAAGTCCGAAACAGGCATGAGCTCTTTGCCTTCGTATACCTCTGCCATTACGCATTTGCCCGGAATATGCAGATCGATGCACACATCTTCCCGGCACGACGGATTTATCGCGGTCACCGTTTTTATTCCGTCTTTTTCGGTTACCGTTACATGATCGTCGGAATAAATAAGGTTTCCGTTTATATGCTCGGTCATAAGCTTTATCATTTTGCCCGTGGCGGTAAATTCCGCGCTGTGCGGATATACTTTTATCGCGCCTTCGTTTACCGCCTCAAAATTGCACGCTATCCCTATATCCGAAAAATGAGCCTGACCGATTATCATCGTAAGCATCATTGCGGCATGTATTCCGTCGGGGATGCTCGATTTTCTGTACCACGCATACCAGAGGTTCCACTCGTCAAAAGAAATCTTCACATCTGCGCTGCCGAGATATTCGCGAACCGATTTTATTCCTTTTTTCGTGTTTTCGATATTTTCGAGCCCTGACAGATATTCTTTTTCGACATTTGCCATCTTTGTGTATATGGGTTCATGCGAATATGTGTGATAAGAAACGTATTTTACTATATCCGACATCGGAATTGCGGAATCGTCTATCCATTCTTTATTGGGATGCGGACCTGAAGAACAGAGAATAAGATCCGGGCAGACTTCAAGCATTTTTTCAGCCTGTTTTCTTGCAAGCCGCGCATACCCTTTTGCCGTGTTGTCTCCTTCCATATGTCCGTAGCCGAATTCGTTGCCCAAAGACCAGTATTTTACGTTGTAAGGTTCTTTATAGCCTCTTTCCGCTCTGATCTTGCCGTATTTCGTTGTTTCGTCTCCGTTGCAGTATTCCACCCATGCGGCGTTTTCTTCGGGAGTGCACCATGTGGGATTTATGGTGATGAAAGGTTCTGCGCCTATTTCGCGGCAAAGCGCAATAAAGTCGTCCGTATTTATTTCGTGACCGTCAAAACCGAGCGAGTGAGGCTGAGTTTCAAGACCGAGGCTCGACAGCAGGGGAGAGCGTTCGTCTGCGGGCAGAAGTCCGTCAAACCAGTTGTATTCGCCGGCAAAGTTTCCGCCGGGCCAGCGAAGAATTGAAATTCCCATTTCTTTCATGAGAGCTATAACGTCTTTTCTCATGCCGTGGAAATTGTTTCTGTTCATAAGAGACATACTGCCTATGCACAGACAGACACGTTTTTTGAAAACAAGCCGCAGCGAAGCGTCAGGATCGCTTTCGCTTACGGAAAATTCAGTTTCGTATCTTTTCCATTCGTCGCCGCGCGATACCGAAATCTTTTTTTCGGCATAAGTCTTTTTGCCATATCTGTCTTGCAGACTGACCGTTACCTCAACATCTTCTTCGCATTTCGCTACAAATGCGAAAAGATATGTTTCTTTATCTGAAATATCTATACCGTACTGCCCGAAACCGCCCTCTTTTTCGGCATCGCAGCACATAAGCTGCTGTGCTGAAGTTTCAAGGCTTCTGTGCATATGATAATGCTCTTTGTCGTGATGCGCATACGGCGCGCCGAGAATGGCATACGTTTTTTCTCCTATCAAAAACCACTCGCTCGCAACGCCTTCCATTACGGATGGTTTGCCTGAAAATTTTCTGTTTCTGAGCTTTTGCGCCGAAAGACCTGTGAATACGCTCGACCGTGTATGCTCAAGATTGTTGCCGAAAAGAAGTGGTGATACCTTGCCGCAGAAGGCGGTGGGAGTGACGCTGTAAATTTTCATAATAAGAGCCTCCGTTGTTTATTCTGTATGAATATTGATGTTAGTGACTATTTTACTGATTGCAGGGATCGAACTTTTTTATGGGAATATATTTGCATACCTGATTTATATAGCTTTTGTATTGCGGATACTTTTGCGACGATATTTTTTCACCGAGCGTCGAACTGCCTATGAAAAGAAGTATCAGAAGCAGCGGACCGATAAACGAGATGTTGAATATTCCGTTTTGCGCAGCGCCAGACCCTATCGCGAAAATATAAAGGCTCAGCCATATACCCTGCTCACCCAGATAATTCGGATGCCTCATTCTCGACCATGGACCGAGTGTGTTGAAGCCGAGGGAATACGGCAATGGGATCTCGTCGAGCGTTTTACCTTTCTCAAGCAGCTTTTTCTTTTGCTGATGAAATTGCCACTGATATTCGTCGGATACGGTTTCAAGAACAAAAAACGTAACCGCAAGCCCTGCGGCGATGATATCGATAGTACCGAAAGAGTTCGCAGAACCCATGCACGCGACAGCAGGCAGGCAGATAGCAAGAACCAGTGCGTTCTGATATATGCTGATAAAAAAAAGATCGAAAAGAGTCCACGCAAAGCCTTTGCTGAAAACGGGATGATTTTTTACTATGGACCATCGGTAATCTTCATTTCCTTCCCAGAATTTCAAACGGTACGCGCCTTTTCTTGCGAAGTTTACGGTAAGGCGTATGCCCCATGCGGTAACGATGAGCGCATAGACTGAAAGCCTGAGGTCAAATCCGCCTTTTGCGGCGATTATCCATAAATACGCTATCGGCAAAATACTCCACAGCTTGTCCATCTGAGAGTAATTTTTTGTGATCTCACCCGTTACAAAGCAATATGCTGCGCTGCATCCGCAAATAATAAGCAGAATTTTCAGCGTTGAGATCTGATTTTCATCAAAATCGGCTCCTCTGAAAACAATGCAAAGAGCAATCAGCAAAAGAACGATACATACCGTAATAACGGTACCGACGATTTTTTTCATTGTTTCCTCCGGTAATACGCAGTTGGTTGTTTGCGTAAAAGGGTATGATAATTACGTATATTATACCATTTCGGAAGACAAAAATCAATAGAGATCGGATAAAAATGGGCGTTCGGACGAAATATGAGAATAAAATACGTAAATCTCTCATGTTTTAAGACTTATTTATCGGTATTACCTTCTTTAACGGAAAAACAGATGCTGTTTTGAAGAAGATTTTCGGGTAAAAATCAAATATTTTTTTACAGCCGATTTTATCTCTTGATTTTACGGCGGAAATATGGTATAATACCGTTCAGAAAAAAACGACCGTTATTTGCCGGCGTGATGGAATTGGCATCTCGCCTGCGGGCTCGGTCCCGCTTCGGCTCTGACAGTCCGCCGGACTGTCATTCACTC